>CANCDR010000010.1 GCA_947374865.1 Oxalobacteraceae bacterium | reverse complement strand
CCGACCATGACGGCATTGATACGGCCGCGGTGACTGGCCATCCATTCTTCCTGCTTAGGGCAGCCGAGACTGACCAAGACCACCTGTGCGCCGCTTCGATTGATAAAGTCGACTTCCGCCGCATCTTCTGCTGCCGTGAGCGAACGATAAGGAGGCGAGTGCATGCCGCCAATCCGTAAATCCGGAAAGACGCGCGCCAAGGCAAGCCGCAAATGCGCCAGTGTCTTGACGCTGCTGCCATAAAAAAAAACGGTCTGCTGCTGCTGTTCTGCTCGCGCCAGATACCGCCACATTAAATCCGGCCCATTGATGCGCTCCTGATCGGGAAAGCCGAGCTGCCGCATGGCCCAGGCGATCGGCGCGCCATCGGGGGTCACCATGTCGGCTTCATTGAGTATGCGTTTAAAGCGCGCATCTCGTGCGCCGCTGACGACCGAATGCACATTACAAACACAGACATAGCGTGAACTGCGTGTTTCGCCGCCAGCGACGATGGCGTCCACGGCCTCGTCCCAGCTCAGACTGCTAACGTAACTGCCGAGAATGTTGGCCCGCCTGCTAGTGCGATTGGGGGGCACGGTATTTGCCAAGAGCAGATTCATAGATTTCCATTAAGCGTTGATAATTCATTTGCGGCGTATAATTTTTTTCGTAATCAAGGCGGGCCGCATCGCCCATCGCCTGCATTGCATGCGGATGATTTTCTGCCCAGCGTATTTTTTCTGCCAGATCTTGCGCGTCGCCCGGTGTAAATAGCAGACCAGTCTGGCCATCCCTGATCAGCTCAGCATAGGCGCCATGTCGACTGGCGATCACCGGCGTAGCGCAGGAAAAGGCTTCGATCAGGCTCATGCCAAAGGTCTCCAGACAAATGCTGGGGGCGACCATATAGCGCACACCGTGCATCCAGGCCAGGATGGCCGTTCGGTTCAGCGGCCCCAGGTAATGCGCACCAAAGCGTTCGCGCACGATGTCTTCTTGCGGCCCGCTGCCGGCCAAACGCATCGTCACATCCGGGCAGTCGTTTAAGGCATTGCTTAGCACAGTGAGGCCTTTTTCAGGCGCGAGCCGACCGACATACAAGCCGCCCTGACGTGCACACTGTTGCGCAGCAGGGGGATGTGAAAAATGGGCTTTGACTTGCAGGCGGTCTTTTGGCAGACCGCCGACGATGAATTTATCCCGACAAAATTGTGAGGGGACGATGAATTGCGCTACCTTATCCTGATAAGTCGCCAGACGACGATGCAGGCAAATGACGCCGGCGGCGATCAGCGACTGACTCAGTGAAGCGTGGTAGCAGCGGTGAATAATCGCCCGCCACGGCAGATGACCTATGCATGATTGACAATCTTGTCCCTCGCGCAGCAGCATGGCTTGCGCACAGAGCAGACGAAAATTATGTAGTGTCTGCACCACCGGTATCTGCTGTGCGGCGGCGAAATGAATGAATGCCGGTGAAATCAGCGGAAAGGTATTGTGTACATGGATCAGGTCAGGCTGAAAATTCGCGCAGTACAGCGCAATCTCGCGCGTTGTCTGACGGTTCCACAGCGCCTGCGTGGCAGTTTTTAATCCAGTCTGCTGCGCTAGCTCGGCATTGCTGCGTTGATAGCGCAGTACCGTGTGGCCCATGTCTTGCAAGAGCCTGTGCTCGGCATCGACCACAGCATCTTCTCCGCCTCGTTGCTGATAGGCGTTATGAACAATAAGAATCTTCAACGAGATCGTTTAAGGTGGGGGGGGGCGGCTGGGGAGGACAGCGCTTATCTGCCTGGCCAGATTGCCATTATTGAGCCGATGTTCTGGCGCTACTCTGGTGGCGACATAGCCGAGGAATTGATCCAGTTTTTGCCATGCATTGAGTTCGTCAATATCCTTTGCATGCCCCCATAAATGAAATACACCGCCCTGTTGGCAGGCATGCTCAAATAAGGCATAGAGTCGGCGAATCCAATCCTCATGCGCCAGGGCGATTCGTAGTCCTGCCAATCTTGATGGCCAGCGGCCAGCGCGGATAAAATTGCGCAGATAGACAGCTTGACTGTGCGGGTAAAACTGCATAGTGGTCGGCATTTCAAACATGCGCGAGCCGCTGTCAAAACATAAGTTGATCGTGGTGCGGGCGTACTCAAAGCCGGCATTTTTAACGATGTCCGTATCGAGCATGCGGTACTTCCCGGCCGGGTAGCAAAAGCCGGGAATTTTACGTCCCAGGATATCCTCCAGTTTCTTCTTACCCTCCACCACCTGAAAACGCGACAGTGCCGGAGCGAGCGATGGCAGCGCAGTGTGGTCATAGGTGTGCGAGCCGATTTCAAAGTAGGCGGCGATTTCGCGCAGATCTGCGCGCGATAAAATATGTGCCCCCTCGCGATTTTTTATCGGCACATAAAATGTCGCAGCAATGCCATGACGCTGCAATAGTTCAAAGGCCTTCATGTCGGAGGGGTGACCATCGTCCAGCGAACAGGTGAACATTAACGTTTTATTATCTGCCATAGGCGACTGTCTGAGTTTCATCCGGAGTGAATTTCCTGTATGGCAGGCAGAGTAGCCTGCGTCATGGCGCTATGCATTGCGAAAGCGCAGACCGACGAATAATTTTTTTTAAATTCGGTCGAGGCAATCGAGAATCCCGCGATAAATACGATCAGCCATATTTTCGATTGTGTAGCGAGACGCTGTGGCGAGGGCGCCTGCGCTTAAGGATGCCAACTTTGCGGTATCGTTGAGTAGGGTGCTTACCTGATCGGCATACAGGAATACATCATCCTCGGTGATGACGCCGTTATAGCCGGACTGGAGATAGGAAATTTCTGGCGAGTGCAGACCGCAGTCGGTGGTCATCATGGGCGTGCCACTCACGAAGGAATCCAGAACGCCTAATCCGACCAGGCCCGGATTGAGCATCACATCCGCGACGACCAGACACTCAGCCTTGGCGCGTCCCTGCTGTGGACCGAGGTAGTGGATCCATGCGTACTGTTTTTCTGCCGCTTCGACCTTGTCGCTTTCTGGTCCTGCACCGACAATGAGGAGCTCAAAGCGCGGTATCTGCTGACGAATCAAGTGCGCTGCCTGGAGTAAGAATTCGATGCGTTTTTCCTGATACAGCGAGCCGAGATAAAGCCCAACAGGACCGCGGCCGATCTGCATACGGGCCCGCGCGGCACGGCACTGTTCGGCACTGACATCGGCACAAAAGCGTTTCATTTCGCGCGTATCGACGGCATTTTCGACGACTGTTGTGCGAGAGCGTGGAAAGCCGGCTGCGTTGACCAGCGCGGCACTGCCATCGGTGTAAGCAAACCACCAGTCGACCTTATTGACAGTCCAGCGTTTGAAGCGTTCTTTCCAGCCAAACGGCATATTCGACTGCATATTTCGTCCGTGTCCCCAAAATGCCAGACGGCGAGGGCGGCCAAAGGAGAGCAGCCAGAGGTTATAAATCAGTTTATTTTCATGCATGACGATCACCAGATCCGCCTGCCGTGCGTAGCGCTCAAAAGGCTGCCAGCAGATCTGTTCGCGCAGCAGATAGCGGGTAGGTAAATGGATGGTCCAGTCGAGTTCGGTCTGGTTTAATTTTTGTTTTTCAGCGACAGTGCCATCGCCGATCAGGAGCTGAAGTTCGATGCCCCGCCGCGCCAACAAGGTACGCAGTCGCTGATAAAGTGCAACGCGATACTGCAGTAATTGTCGTTCGACGATGACGATACGGCGTCGCTTGAGTGGATTTGCCTTACGCCGGCGATCCTTGGCGGCAGCATTTTCGCAGGCACTAATAAAGCCGTGGGTGGCCGTATCAAAGGTATAGGCTTTGACGATCTGACTGCTACGCTGCGAAAAACTAGCGTACAGATCTGGCTGTGTGAGCAGGCTTATCGCCTGCTGGCTCCAGCGCTCGAGATGCAGTTCACTGACAAAGCCATTGTAGTGGTCGCGAATGAGCTCACCCGCAGCACCCGCGGCCGGACTGACGATGACGGGCAAGCCGGCGGCACAGGCTTCATTGACCACGATACCCCAGGGATCCCAGCGGGTTGGCATGAGCAGGATGCGTGCGGAATGATAGAGCGACGGTAGCTGGCCTTGCGTGGCAAAGCCGGTAAAGTGCGCTTCGATATAAGCCGCCTGCTGCTCGGCAGCTTCGCGCACCAGAGAAGCCATGCTGCCTGAACCGACGAAGACGATGCGTATCTTGCGTTGTAATTTTTGCGCGACTTCAACGGCCACATCCAGGGCAAACAGCGGATTTTTAACCGGTTCAATGCGGCCGCTAAAAATAAAGTCATATAACTTCTCTGTGCCAGCTTGATGACGCTCATCATTGACCTTGGCTTCTAATGCATACGCTCGGTTATCTGCACATAGACAAGACAGATAGCAACGATCTGGCGCAATGCCATATTGTTTGTACAGCCGAATTCCACCTTGGCTGGCGGCGATAAAGGCATCCGAGCGGGAGTACACCAGGCGGCGAATGACACGATGGAGAAAGGTCAGATTTTTTTCCGACATCGCCGTACCGTCTGTCATCGGCACCAGCAGACAACGCCTGACAATGGCATACAGCGCAGCATAAAGGTGGGTCGGATTAAAGCCATTAATAACGACCACGTCTGGCGCCAAGCGAAACAGATGCAGAAGCACATCCGGATTATTGTGAATATAGCGCTCATCAAAGGTAAAAAATTGCTCGTGTAAGAAGCTGTGATCGAAATCGAGCGGTGGTAAATCCCATTGTCGGTTCGGTTCACGCCGACAGCAAAAGAGCACATGTAAATGCACTTCCGGCAAGGCGGCAATGCGTTGATAGATCGGCACCCGGTAGGGCGGCGGCAGATTGGCGACCAGGACAATTTTAAGCATGCGACTCCATTAGCTTATTTGACGCCATGCCAGCAATCCATCCAGCCTGCCTGCCGCCTCGGCATAGCCGTGTTTGAGCGCGGCGGCCGAATTGCCTTTGAACGCTGATGTGATGAGCGGTTTGCAAAGCGGCGCCAACAGTCCGCGGGCAATGATCCATAAGGGGATGTCGTGCTTGGCATACAAGGCGCCTGTGCCGCGTGCCCGCTGGCGCACAGCCAGACGTGTCGCGGCATCTTCTCTGACGGCGACTGGAGCGAGCGCATGATGAACCCGCGCATCGGGTTGATGCAGAAAGGCGGCGCCAGACTGTAATGCGCGCAGAACCAGGTCGGTTTCTTCGGCGGCGGCAAACCACTGACCGACGCCGAGCCGGGGATCAAAATCGCCAATTTTTTGTAGTAAGTCGCGTCTTAAAAACAGACTGATAGAACTCACCGGGATATCGCGAAAGCGGCGCGAGCGATGCCAGTCAAGCCAGACGGGATAGTCGCTGGTAGGGCCCTGTTCTTCCCAGCGCGCGATGACGCCGTCGACTTGCTCAGCGCACTGACTGTTATGTTGACTGGCGGCGTAGACACGCTCGAGCAAACGGCTGTCATACCAGCAATCGTCATCCGGAAAGCCCAGCCATTCTCCCTGCGCCTGCGCGATGCCGGCATTACGCGCGGCTGCCAGATTAGCCGGCGTATGCCGGTGATGACGTATCGCCAGGCCAAGATTGGTAGCGCGCGCCAGCACAGGTCGCAGCCGATCATCGGGATTTTGGTCGACCACGATGACTTCAAAGTCGAGCAGGCTTTGCGCTGCCAGCGAATAAAACAGGCGGTCGAGCTCGGTCGTGCGTCCGACGGTGGCCAGAATCAGCGAAAAATAAGTCTGTCTCATGGGTAGCTCAAGCGCTGGCTCCGGCAGCTTGCAGACGCTGTCGGCGATACAGATAGCGCAGACAATGCATGCCGCGCTGCGTAATATTGGACGATGCATGCCGCAGGCGGACTGTGAAATCTTCATCCATGGCCGCCAGGGGACGGCTGCTCGACGCACTACCCTGATGCACGCGAAAGGCCGTCAATGGCGTGCTCAACGCAAGCGGAGGGCTTGCGCGGGCAATTTTGAGCCACAGGTCGTAGTCCATTGCGTAGCGCAAGCCGGGGTCGAAGCCCTGCCAGCGTTCAAACAGCGTGCGACGCACAAAGCTTGCCGGGTGCGGAATGAAATTACGCCGTAACAGGCGCGCATACGAAAATTCTGGCGCGCGAAAATGTTCGGCTTCGAGCCGGCCATCGATGTCCTGCATGATGCGGCCATAGGCCCAGTCGCGCCCGCTGTCCTGCAATCCTTGGCGGACTATTTTCAGGACCTTGGGGTGCAGATAATAATCATCCGAATGCAAATGTGCGATCACATCACCACGGGCGATTTCCAGCCCACAGTTCATGGCATGACTGATCCCGCCGCGGACGTTTTCCAGCAGGCGGTAGGGGCGATCCAGTGCCCGAATCAATTCCAGGCTTCCGTCCTGCGAGCCGCCATCGACGAAAATCAGGTCGACATCGACATCCTCCTGCATCATCACCGAGGCGATGCAGGTTTCCAGCCAGGCCGAACTGTTACGGGTACAGGTGATAATTGAAAAGCTGAGTGACATAGCGTAGTGATGGGTCGTTAATAAAACAAGGAAAACTTAGGGAAAACTTAGGGATAACTTAGGGATAACTCAGGAAGTTTGATGTGAGGCCGCGGCAAGGGACCCGGCGGGAGTTGATAAAGTGCTAGTAGTCGATCAATGACCGGCTGGACACCACCGAGACCAGCAGCTGCCAGACCGTAGTCAGGAAAATGTTCAAATGCGACCAAGTCTTTTACCAAGGCCTGCAGTGCGCTATACAGTCTTAATTGCCCTACGGCTGAGTAGGCTATGAGCTCGGGTATGGCGCCTCGCTGTAATGCAAAGCATGGCTTTCCCAACAAAAGACCTTCTAAAAGCGTGCCGCCGAAGGGTTCCTCCCATAAGGAGGGCACGATCACCGCATGGGCTGCGGCCGTCATTTGCAGCGTATGTGCAGCGCTACACCAGCCAGCAAAGTGGAGGCGTTTGGCACTGGAAAATTCGCGCCGCAGACTGGCTTCGAGCGGACCATCACCGACCACCTGCAGGTGCATTCTGGCGGGTAAATAGGGTTGCAGAATGTGTAACAAGGCGTGGATACCTTTGGCGGGAGATAACTTACCGACGACGATCAGATTGATCTGCTGATCTTGGGGCACGGGCACGACCGCCGCATGCGCTGCATCGATCAATGATCGGTCAACAAAATGATGCAGCACTTCACCCCAAGGACCCGGACCCAACGTGCGCGCCAGGTTTTGCTGCAGCATCTGCGAGACAAAAATGGTTTTATGCTGCTGCATGCCAGTCGCGACTTCTTCTCTAAACCGGCCAACAGCGTAGGCCGATACGCTGCCTTGCAGACGATTCGGCGCAGCGCATACGCAGCTGGCACAGTCCTGTGACGCGATGCTGCGACAGATCGCGCCATTTTTAAAGCGCGTATGCAGTACGCAGTCACTGCCTTGATCATGCCGCGTTTGAATAAAATTGACGTCGGCAGGAATAAAACACGCCACATTCGGCAGATGGCCGTGATAGTGCAGAACATCGTAGTGTTCTGCATGGCGCAAGATGGTACGGGCGAAGCGACGTGCGATCCACGTACGGCGGGACGGCAAAAGCATGCCAAGCTGACGCTCCTTCCAGCCGGCCAGATGGCCATCGAGCTGGCCATAGAAACGCCCGCCAAACTGCGCCTCCTGAGCGCTGACCGAAATTGGATTCTGGCTGCCGCCCAGAAGATCCACCTGATGACCGGCTTGGTGCAGACTTCTGCAAAGTGTCAGCACATGCTTTGCCAGTCCGCCCATGTTGGGATAAGGGATATCCTCGCTAATTTGTAAAATCCGCATGAGGCCGCGCTTAGAGACGTCGGCGGCGAGCCAGTGCTAAAAATGCGCACCGTTCATCCACGCTGATGATGAAGGAAAATCCCGCCAGTGTCAGCATCAGCAGGGCACTCGAGACGATTAGCACCGTACCTAGCAAGCCGGCAGGCATGAGCCATTTAAGCGGAAATAAAATACCAAACAGGAGCAGACCGACGCCAATACTGCGTCCCAAGCCCTGCCGCAATAAATCCTGGAGACTAACCGGCACGGTACGGCCATGGACAAAATAGAGAAAGCCGGCGCTCATCACCAGCGCCGTCGCCAGATGGGCGATGGCGGCGCCGAGGATATTGCCGTAATAGGTAGCCAGCGTCACCAGACTCACACCAATGACGCAGCGGGCCAGAGAAAAGCGACCACTGATCGCCGGATGACCGAGCGCATCGTTGACCATGGAGGGGATGTTGGTCAGGGAATCCACCAGCAGCGCCAGTGTCATGAGCACCAGGACCGGATAGCCCGTCGCGACAAATTCTTCCCCCACCCAGTGATGTAAAAACTCATCACCGGCGAGAACGATCATGCCGAGCGCGATCAAATTGATGTAGGTGATGTAACGTGTCGCGCCAAGGTAGATTGGACGTAACTCCTGTATGCGCTGGGCCGCAGCGAGGGCACTGGCCATGGGGTAGATCACGCTTGATAAGCGAAATGTTAAGCCGAGAATGCGCGAGGCGAGGGTCGCCTGTACGGTGTAGTAGGTCAGCGCCAGGGGACCTGCGAGGGCGCCGATAATTAATTTATCCGCATGCTGGTGCAGCGTGGATGCCAGTTTGGATAAGTAAGCGTAGGCCGAAAAATGGCTCAGCTGGCGACGCACATCAGCGCGTGGCCAGAGTGGCTTCAAGTCAATTTTTAAACCACGCAGCATAAACAGCAGATACACAACATTCAAGAATGCCACGCCGACACGGGCAGTGATGACACCACTAATACCCAGTCCCGCAAGGGCGGCCAGTACCGAGGCCAGATTCACCAACATACCGAAGACAGCCTCACTTTTTGCCGAGACATCGTAACGCTGGAGCGACTGCGGCACCACTAATAAGTAACTTTGAATTTGTGTCAGTGCGAATCCGAGGGCGCCAATGTGTAGGGCAATTAACGCAGAATCGCTAGTGGGTGCCGTCAGATGGAAGACACTTTGTACGACCCAGTCACCGGTAAAAAAAATACCCAGGGCTCCGACCATGCCTAAACCAAGGTAAAAACATGCGCCGAACCAGAAGGTTTCAGCAAATCGTAAGCGGTCACCGGCAGCGTGATGCTGCGCTAAAAACTTGATCGCGCCGGCAGAAAAATTGACGTCCAGGACAGAAAAATAGCCGACCACTGAGCCAACCAGGGTCACCAGACCAAATCCCTCCGCACCTAAAGCTGAAATTAAAAAAGGTACGCTGAGCAGCGAGGCGATCGCCGGCAAAGCAGAACCGCTGATATTCCAAAGCGAATTACGAATGAGCATAAGCCGGCACCGATGTCGTGACCTGCAGTCGGCTAGCCAAAAATGGTAGCGCCAGACAGAGTCCTAGCAAGAGCATGCTGCGAAATTCAATGATGGGTGTACCGATGAGCAGGGTCGGACACCAAAATAAAAGGCCAGCGATGCCGAAATCGGATAACAGACGCGCCTGACGATCTATTTTTTGACAGCGACGAAAGTAATAGACAAGAGAAGCACATAGCAGTCCGCTAAACAGCAGCACGCCGATTACACCGGTTTTCAACAAGATGTGACCGAAGCCGCTATGCACGAAGTCCAGTTTGCCGAAGTGATAGGACAGCGCTTCCTGATCGCCGCTAAAGCTGCCCCAGGTGCCCAATCCGAACAGCCATTGATCGCCGAGACTGCGTGCCGCCGCCCATAATTCGTACATGCGGTTTTCTTCCAGCTGACTTTTGGGCGTCAGGTCAAACACCAGCGAGGCGACGAAGCCTTCGCCATGACTGGCAAATTGCAGTCGCTGTTGAAAAAACAGCAGCAGGCTGAGGACTAATATTGCGCAGCCGCCTGCCAGCATAATGCCACGCCGCTCAGGCGGCAGACGCCACAGCAGGAAGCCAAACATGAGCGTCAAGCCAATTAAGGATGCGCGGCGGTAGGACAGGGCGATTGCGGCGATCTCCAGCAAAAGAAAACACAGTAGGGCAAAGCGCTTGAGAAAATGGCGCGGACGATCGGGGGACGCCAGTCGCCATGCCGCCCAGTAGGCGGCCATACCGGCAATAAAATTATCGGCAATATCAAAGAAAAAAATGCGTAGGTCCATCTGCTCAAAATTACGATAGGGATTCGCGCTATCGCCTTCAAACCAGATGAAGCGCACCAGACCAAATGCCAGTCGTACAACAGCCAGAACGAGTATCCATTGCAGTAGCTTTTGCTGCGCTGCCGGACTGCGATAAGCATCGATCAATAAGGCCATGAACAGCAGCATGTTAAAAATATTGATCACGCCCGAATACCCCAACACTTCCTGGATTGCCACGTCGGACAAAATCCCTGCGACCATGTGTGCCACCAACAGTAAGCCGAAGGCGATCAAATAAAAAGTCATGGGCGGCGCAATGTGTGGCAAACAAGGATTGGCAAGCCGGCGCAGTAAAACGCTGATGCCGGCCACGAATAAAATAAGATTGATGAGCGAAAAAGTAAATACGCCGGTGCCACGAGAATAAATCGTCGATTCCACCTTTAACTGGCCCCAGGTCGAAGTGGAAAACAGAATCAGGATCAGCAACAGCGCAGCGGCGACCAGCCTGGGCTTGTGCATGCAAATGCCCATGACGAGTGGCGCTAACAGCAGGGCAAACAGAGTCCAGCCAAGCGTGCTGTAAGTTGACATAGTGATGCCCTTAGGTGAACGATGCCTGATGCCTTAGCAGCGAGCCCGACCTGTTAAAAAATGTTGATAGGTTTCTTTCAGCCCTTGCTTCAAGCCGACCTTGGGCGACCAGCCAAGCGCAAAGACTTTATGACTGTCCATTAATTTGCGTGGTGTGCCGTCGGGTTTGGTGTCGTCAAAGATGATCTTGCCGCGATATTCGGTCACGCTGGAGATCAAATCAGCGACTTCGCTAATGGTGACATCCTTACCGGTTCCCACATTGATATGCGATAAGTTTGGTGCAGTAATGGCGTCATAGCTTGCCCGATCGAGCGCCATAATATGGGTGCAGGCGTCGGCCATATCATCGACGTATAAAAATTCCCTGCGTGGCGTGCCGCTGCCCCAGATCTGCACCGCATCGCTGTTATTCGACTTCGCTTCATGAAAACGGCGCAGCAGGGCCGGAATGACGTGGCTATTTTCAGGGTGATAATTATCGCCCGGTCCGTAGAGATTGGTCGGCATCACACTGCGAAAATCCGTTCCGTATTGGCGGTTATAACTTTCACACATCTTGATACCGGCAATTTTGGCGCTTGCATAGGCTTCATTGGTGGGTTCGAGCGGGCCGCTCATGAGGTCTTCTTCCTTGATTGGCTGTCTGGCTAATCGTGGATAGATGCAGGACGAGCCCAAAAAAAGTAAGCGCTTGACACCGCTGCGCCAGGCTTCGTGAATGACGTTCGCCTGCACCATCAGGTTTTCATAAATGAATTCAGCCGGATAGGTATTGTTGGCATGAATGCCGCCCACCCGTGCTGCGGCAAGATAGACATGATCAATTTTTTCACTGGAAAAAAAATCACGTACACGCATCTGGTCAGTCAGATCACATTCAGCGTGACTGCGCGTGATGAGATGATTGCCGGCTTGTCGCCGCAGAGCGCGCACGAGAGCCGATCCAACCAGCCCCTGATGGCCGGCGACAAAGATACGCGGAGACGATGAACTACGCATGGATTCCTTTCTTGAGTAAGTCAGTGATAAGTTAGTAAAGCATGCGCGACGATGCCTGTACGCTGCTTGATAGTGGGTCAATCTTCACATCGTCAGTAGCGGATGCTGCGCTGTTTGACGTAATGGCAGATCGTTCAAAAATTGATGAAACAGCGTGCCCACCTCCGGATGCTTTAGACCAAATTGGACCGTGGCCTGCAGATAGCCCTGCTTACTACCGCAGTCGTAGCGGGTGCCGTTAAACTCGTAGGCGAGCACGGTTTCTTCATGTAGCAGACCATCGATGGCATCGGTGAGTTGAATCTCGCCGCCACTGCCGGCCTTCTGTCGGCGCAGATGACGAAAAATAGCGGGCGTTAGAATGTAACGACCGACCACGCCCAAGTCGGAGGGCGCATTTTCTGGCGCTGGCTTTTCAACGATGCCATGCATGCGGAGTAGCTGACGGCCAAAGGGCGAGCCCGATACGACACCATAAAAGGCACTTTGCTGACGGGAGATTTTCTCGACCCCCACCACGCTGCGGCCATACTCTTCATAACGCTGACACATTTGCCGTAAGACCGGCACCGGACTGTCGAGCAAGTCATCGGCAAGAATCACGGCGAAGGCCTGATGATTAAGCATGCGTTCGGCGCACAGCACGGCATGGCCGAGCCCCAGCGCCTGTGACTGCCGCACGTAAAAGCATTCGATACCCTCCGGCTTAATCTGCTGCAGTACGTCCATGAGCGTTTTTTTCTGTCGCATCGCTAACTCGGCCTCGAGCTCGTAGGCCTTATCGAAATGGTCTTCGATGGCGCGCTTATTGCGCCCGGTGACGAAGATCATTTCGGTGATGCCGGCAGCGATCGCTTCTTCGACCGCATACTGGATCAGCGGCTTATCCACGATTGGCAGCATCTCTTTGGGACTGGCCTTGGTGGCAGGCAGAAAACGCGTGCCCAGACCAGCGACCGGGAAGACCGCTTTGCTAATTTTTTGTTGCATGGCAGGTCCTTGATGGAATCAGCAGGGTCGATGGCGCGACGCATAGATTAGTAGGCATTTTTTCCGCTCCATCCTTTGAATGCGGTCCAGACGATGATGCGTATATCCATCCAGAGTGACCAGTGACGAATGTAATCCAGATCAAATTCCACCCGCGTGGCCATCTTGTCGACGGTATCGGTCTCGCCGCGATATCCATGCATTTGCGCCCAGCCGGTAATGCCAGGTTTCACGCGATGGCGCAGCATGTATTGTTCGAGTATTTTTTGATAATAGGCATTGTGTTGCAGCGCATGTGGCCGCGGACCGACGACCGACATATCGCCCATCAGCACATTCAAAAACTGCGGTAATTCATCCAGACTGGTGCGCCGTAAAAAACGGCCAATGCGGGTGACGCGTGGATCGTCACGCTTGGCTTGGTCGATATTTTTGCTGTTTTCGTGAACATGCATCGAGCGAAATTTAAGTAATGAAAATGGGCGGCCATTTAATCCCAGACGTGGCTGACGAAACAAGATCGGCCCAGCTGAATCACATTTGACGGCGATGGCAATCGTCAGCCAGCAGGGCGATAAAACCAGAATGGCGGCCAGGGCAAAGAGCTTATCGAACAGGTCTTTGGCGACCGCCGCCAGGCCGCTGGCGACCGGCTGATTCAGGTCCAGCGCAGGCAAGCCCATAAAATCGATCCACTGGGTAGCGAGCAGGCGCATGTCGTGCAGATCCGGTATCCAGCGGATGTCGATCAAGGCATTCCGCAGCAGCGTTTGCAGCTGCTGTAACTCCTCGGCAGCCGAGAGCGGTAAGGCAATCCAGATTTCATCGATATGCCGACGCTCGGCGTAGGCGGGCACGTCGCTGATGGCACTGATCGTATCGATCGTATCGATCGTATTGATCGCCGACCCTGCTGGCAGACGCGCTTTCTGCGGACCGAAGTAAATCGCCTCAATGGTGTACCCGGCCCAATCCTGTTCTTTGGCGCGCCGATGCATTTCGCGACCGTTCGCACCATAGCCGACCAACAGCACCCGTTTAAGATTCACGCCATTTTTGCGCAGCTGCATGAGTACCGCATATAAAGCTAGCCGGCTTAAATACAAAAGCAAAAAGCCGCACAGAAACCAGTAGACCATCCATAGTCTCGATAAGGCGCTGACCTGATGAATCAGAAAACTGAAGACGATCCCGATCAGCAGCACGACGCCCCAGGCAGCGGCGAGGCGCACAGCCATGGCGGGCAGAGTGCGGCCACGCCAGGATGTGTAAATGCCAAATTGCGGAAACAAGAGAAAAGCCAGTCCGCTGCACAAATACAGCAAGACCGCATGGATAGCGGCGGCTTCATGCAGCGCGCTGCCGAACTGCAGCAGCCCCAGCGCATGACCGGCAAAGCTCAACATTCCGAGGTCGAGCAGGCGCATGGCCAGCGCCAGCCTGAGCGAATTTTTGCCGATCACATCTTGCATGGCTTCTCCTGCTGGTCGATCATGGTGTGCTGTATTGAGACGATTAATAAATATGTTATCCATTTCGCCGGCACAGAAAAGTCTGCTTGCTTTCTTCTTGACCATGCTCAACAGCGGCCTTGCGCAGGCACAAAAGGCCATGCCTGCAGAAAACGGGACGCCGATGCGCTATCATTGTCCTTATGAATGATGACGCTCACCCCGAACCCACTTTATACGAACGCGTCGGCGGAGCCGATGGTCTGCGCGCGCTGGTCGATCGGTTTTACGATCTGATGTGCCTGGAACAGGAATTTGCCGGCATCTTCAAGATGCATCCGGTTCCTCTGGACGGCTCGCGCGATAAACTGTTTTGGTTTTTATCCGGATGGATGGGTGGACCGAATCTGTATATCGAACAGTTTGGCCATCCGCGCTTACGGGCCCGCCATCTGCCTTACCAAATCGGTATCGCCGAACGCGACCAATGGCTGCGCTGCATGGCGTGGGCCATGCAAGAACTGGCGCTCGAGCCGGCCTTGCAGGAACGTCTGCTGCAGTCGTTTTATGAAACCGCCGACTGGATGCGCAACACGCCCACCTAAAACAGCCCACTGTTTTTACATTACTCTTTGAGGAAATACCCGCATGACTTTGTTCGACATCTTGTTCTTGATATTGCTGGGGCTGATCCTTGGGGGGCAAATTCTGCTGCTCATACGCGCACGCGCCGCTGACATCACGTCGCAATTAACGAAGCTGCAAACGGATTTGCAAGGCCTCAGTGAACGTTCAGAACGCGAGCTGCGCAATGAACTGCAAAACGGCGCGCAGATCGCGCGCATGGAACAGGCGGCCAATTTTTCTCAGCTGCAGCTCAGTCTGGGCACGCAGCTCGATGCGCTGCGTACCGCCATCGCAGCGCAGGCCCAAAGTGGCCGTGAAGAGCAGTCGCTCACACTTAAACGCTTTGGTGACACACTCAATCAGATGCTGGCCACGCTGACCGAATCGAATGCGCAGCGGATGGCAGAAATTCGCGTCACGCTGGAAACCAAGATCAAGGATTTGCAAGTCGATAATGCGACCCGGCTGGAAGAAATGCGTAAAACGGTCGACGAAAAATTACATGCGACCTTAGAGCAGCGGCTGGGAGAATCCTTCAAGCTGGTCTCGGACCGGCTGGAAAAAGTCCATCAGGGCCTGGGCGAAATGCAGCAGCTGGCGATCGGTGTCGGCGACCTCAAGCGCGTACTCACCAACGTGAAAACGCGCGGCACCTGGGGTGAGGTACAGCTGGAAATGCTGCTCGAACAAGTACTGACACCAGAACAATACGGCAAGAATGTCGAGACCGTGCCGGGCAGTGGCGAGCGGGTCGAGTTTGCCATCAAACTGCCCGGACAGGTCGAAGGCGGCAAACCGGTTTGGATGCCGATCGATGCCAAATTCCCCAAAGAGCAGTACGAGCGTCTGGCGGAAGCGGCCGAACGCGCCGATGCAGAGGGGGTGGCCAGCGCCGGACGTGAGCTGGAACGGGCAGTACGCCTCGAGGCCAAAACCATCGCCGAAAAATATCTTTCACCGCCGCTGACGACCGACTTTGCCATCCTGTTCCTGCCCACCGAAGGCCTGTATGCCGAGGTCATGCGCCGGCCAGGTCTGGCCGATGATTTACAACGTACGCATCGGGTCAGCATCGCCGGGCCGAGCACGCTGTCGGCACTGCTCAATAGTTTGCAGATGGGCTTTCGTACCTTGGCGCTGGAGCAGCGTTCATCGGAAGTCTGGCAGGTACTGGGCGCCGTCAAGACCGAGTTTGGCAAGTTTGGTGATGTGCTCAGCGCGACCCGCACAGCACTCGAGCGCGCCGCCAAAAATATCGAGCACGCCGAAACCCGCAGCCGGCAGATGGCGCGCAAGCTTAAAACTGTGGAAGCGCTGCCCAGCGATGCCGCGCAGCTGATTTTGGGCCCGGCGACAGCACTCGACGAGGACCCGCCCGCCGATGGGCAGGCATCACTCGTCTAAGTTTTCTGCAGATTATTTGTAGCCGCTGGCCGCAATCTGTACCAGGCCAAGATTGCCGTTCGCGCTCTTGGCGATCGAATAGCCCCAGCCCCACAGACTGCCATCATTTTTGATGCCCAGCGCATGAAATTGTCCGGCCGTGATGCCGGTAAAATTAGCGCCGATCTTGGTCGGTACCAGTTTCGAGACCGTCGTGCCATCGCCCAGCTGGCCGGAGGCATTATCGCCCCAGCTCCAAAGTGTGCCATCGGTTTTTAAGGCCACGGCATGTTTTTCACCTGCGGCGACATTGGTATAACCGGTGCCGATCTTGATGGCAGCTAATTGCGACACCGTGGTGCCATCGCCTAACTGACCCTTTGCATTATTGCCCCAGGCGGACAGGCTGCCATCTTTTTTGATCGCCATGCTGAAGTCGATGCCCGTCGCAATACTGCGCGTGAGTAAATCCGTGCCGACCTTGACCGGCAAGAACCGAGTGGTGGTGGTGCCATCACCGACCTGACCAGAAAAGTTAAAGCCCCAGCCCCATAAGGAACCATCGGTCTTGATCGCCAGTGAATGAAAGCCGCCATGCGCGGCGACGCTGATAAAGGTCGAGCCGGCGGCCACTGCCACAGGCGCTGCGCGATTGACTTTAGTACCGTCCCCCAGCTGACCGCTGGAATTATCACCCCATGCCCACAGGGCGCCATCGGTGCGGATGGCCAGCGAGTGATTTTGCCCTGCTGCGATGGCGATAAATGTCGTACCCGGCATGACCTGAACGGGTGTCTTATTGAAGGTGGTATTAGGGATCACCGAATCGACGCCCAATTGGCCAAAGGTGTTATCGCCCCAGCTCCACAGCGTGCCATCCGATTTCAGCGCCAGCGTATGCTTAAACCCGGCGGCCGTGGCACTAAAAGTGGTGGTCGAGATGACTTGCCTTGGTTCGGCAACCACGCCGCTCAGGGTGCCCAGCTGACCCACGCTGTTGTCACCCCAGCTCCACAATGTACCGTCCGAGCGAATCGCCACCGAGTGGTCATAACCCGCTGCCAATGCATAGGTCACCGGGCTGGTCACGGGTACCGGCGCGACCGGATCGACCGGAGCAGTGGTGCCCGTGGTGGCCGTCGTCGATGCGGCAGAAGAGCCACCACCGCAGCCCGTGAGCATCAGCGGCAGAGAAAACATCAGCGTCATCAGCAGGCATAAACGGTGAGCAGCAGGCGAGAAGAGTTTGGACATGATGGGTTTGCAAAGGGAATAATCACAAACTGCAGCATAAACCGCCCCTGCGATATCAAATCCCGGAATAAGGCGGTAAAAACGGCATTCTGGCAGGTGATTTGGCCCAGACGACTACACCAGGCCCTCAAACGGCAGTACATCGACTAACTCACCGACCTTGATACTGGCCTGATCCTGCCCCAGTACGATGATGCAGTTTGCTTCCGACATCGAGCGCAAAACCCCCGCACCCTGGGAACCGGTCAGGCTGACCATTGTACGGCCATCAGCATCCCGGCTGAGGATACCGCGCTGGTATTCGGTGCGGTCAGGTTTTTTACGAATCGCCGTCGCACAGCTGACCTGCAGTAGTGGTGCAGGGACTTCGGTGATGCCCATCATTTGCAGCAAGGCGGGGCGGACAAAGAAATAAAACGTCACCATCACCGCGACCGGATTGCCCGGCAAACCAAACAGGCAGGCTTGCTGCGCCCCCGCCTTGATATGCCCAAAAGCCATCGGTCGACCTGGACGCATGCGCAGGTTCCAAAAATCGACATTGCCCAGCTCTTGCATGATCGGTCGCACATAATCGGCCTCGCCGACTGACACGCCACCGGAGGTAATGATGACATCCGCTCCCTGCAGGCAGGCGGCTTCCAGGACGGCGCGCAAAGCTTCGGGGTCATCTGCTGCCACGCCCAGATCGAGCGGCTCGCAGCCCAAGCGGGTAAGCATGCCAAAAATAGTGTAACGATTACTATCGTAGATGCAGCCCGCATCCAGCGCTTCACCGAGCGAGCGCAGTTCATCACCGGTCGAAAAAAACGCGACCTTCAAGCGCCGTCGGACCGCTACCCGGGCAATCCCGAGCGAGGCCAACAAACCAAGATCTGCCGGACGCAAACGCCGACCCATGGCCAGTGCGACTTTACCCAGCGCCAGATCTTCGCCGCGCAAACGCCGGTTATCGCCGGCGCGAATGGCGTCGGCGGCGAAGCTGATCGTCGTCTCGCTACGATCGAGCGCGAGTTCCTGCGGCAGCACCGTGTCACAGCCGGCCGGCATGACAGCACCGGTCATGATGCGCAGGCATTGCCCCGCGCCGACCGTTATCGTCGAAGCCTGGCCTGCCAGCGCGATACCGACGATCGTTAAAGTCAGCGTGGTGCCTGGTGCCGCCGAAGCGAAGTCAGCACCGCGCAAGGCGTAGCCATCCATGGCGGAATTATCATGCGCCGGCACATCGATCGGTGAAATGACATCCTGCGCCAGGACGCGGTCGAGGGCTTGGCGCAGATCGACTTCGTGCCAGTCCGCGACCGGATGAATCAGACCGCGGATGTGTTCCTGCGCTTCATCGACAGACAAGCCATGGACGGTTTGCGTGGGCATTCAGTGCTCCAAATCGTGCAATTGTTCCAGCGTGTTGATGTTATCGAATGCCTGCGCATCGGCGAACAGCACACCGACCGGTTTGCATCTTGCAAACCACGCCATCATCTTGTGGCCATCATCTTTCAGAAAGTGATTGAGCTGCGGCAACAGGGTGGTTTTGAGCAGGGCAAACACCGGCTGGCGTTCAGGATGTTCGACCGTGCCGGTCATCGCGTAGGCAATGTCGGCGTCAGCCTGCAGCAGACCGGCCGCCAGTCGCGCCACCAGATCGTGCGGAAAGAAGGGTGAATCGCATGGCACGGTCACCAGATAGGGCGTGCTGCAATGCTGCAGTCCCGCCTGAATACCCGCCAAAGGGCCGGCAAAATTGGCCGTGGAATCAGCCACGACAGGCTGACAAAAGGCTTGATAAAGCGGTAGATTTTGATTCGCATTGATCATCATTTGCCCGACCTGTGGCTGTAAGCGATCGATCGCATGTTGGACCAGCGCTTTGCCGTGTAAAGGCTGCAGTCCCTTGTCGACACTGCCCATACGCACACCGCGTCCGCCGGCCAGAATCAGTCCGGTGACTGCCGAAGCCGACAGCATCGGCTGGGTCGTGATGTTACTCATCTGCGTTACTCATCTGCGTGACTCATCTCAGTTATCCGCCAATGTAAGACATCTCAACCCGCCGCAAAGGCTGTTCCAGATTTGCCGTTTGCTGACTACGAAGTTCCGAGTAACGATCGCTGCGTGCACGCCAGAGATGGCTGATGGCGCCGCTGATGTCCGCATCGGTATGGCCGGCGCGCAGTAAGGCGCGCAGATCATGGCCCTGGGTGGCGAACAAACAGGTAAACAGTTTGCCCTCGGTCGATAAGCGGGCCCGCGTGCATTCATGGCAAAACGATTGGGTTACGCTGGAGATCACACCGACTTCGCCGCCGCCATCAAGGTAGCGCCAGCGTGCCGCGGTTTCGCCGGCATAATTAGCCTCGATCGGGGCCAAAGGCATGTGCGCGTGAATGCGCTCGATCACCTGGGCCGAGGAAATCACCTCATCCATCTGCCAGCCATTCGAGGCACCAACGTCCATGTATTCAATGAAGCGTAAAATAAATGGTGAGCCCTTGAAGTGGCGTGCCATGGGCAGAATTTCCTGATCATTCACGCCGCCCTTGACCACCATATTGACTTTGATCGATGACAGTCCGACGGCATGTGCTGCATCGATGCCATGCAATACATCGGTCACCGGAAAATCCACATCATTCATGCGCCGAAACGTCGTGTCATCGAGTGAGTCGAGCGAGACGGTGACGCGCCGCAGTCCGGCATCCTTGAGTGACTGGGCCTTCTTGGCCAGCAGGGCACCGTTAGTCGTGAGCGTGAGATCGAGCGGCCGCCCTTCCGGCGTCGTCAGGCGGCTTAACTGCGCAATGAGTTTTTCGATATGTTTGCGTAACAGCGGCTCGCCGCCAGTCAAGCGAATTTTTTCAACGCCGTGGGCGACGAACAGGGTAGCGAGGCGCAGAATTTCTTCGAATGACAGCAGATCGGTCTGCGGCAGGAAGACGTAATTCTTGTCAAAGACCTGCTTGGGCATGCAGTAAACACAGCGAAAATTGCAGCGATCGGTGACCGAAATACGCAAATCTCGCAGCGGTCTGGTCAGCTGATCCGTGAGCAGACCCGTCGGCGCTTCGGCCAGCGCAGGGATCGTAGCCGCCTTGTGGCGTACATCGGTGACAGGAATGATTTTCAAAAAGAGGGACCGTGGCGATTAACTTAGTGCAGCGAAGATACCATAAGGCCCGTGACTGCACAGGCGGCGATTAAAATCAGCGTATTGATCCGATAGCGAAACAGGGCCACACAGGCCGCGACGGTGATGAGAATGGCGACCCAGTCCCATGACTGCACTGGCTGAGCGAGGTGAAAAATCGCCTGCGCAAAAAACAGCGCCAGACTGACGATCACGCCGACCACCGCCGCCGAGATGGCCGTGAGTGGGGCAGTCAGACGAAAATTATCGCGCGTCGATTCCACCAGCGGGCCGCCAGCCAGGATAAAAATAAAGGATGGCAGAAAGGTGAAAAAAGTCGCGACGCAGGCGCCGATGACGCCGGCCAGTAACAGGCTGTCCTTGCCCCAGCCACCCAGGAAGCCAACAAAGGCCACCACCATGATCAGCGGCCCCGGCGTGGTTTCGCCCAGCGCCAAGCCATCCATCATCTGTTGCGGCTGCAGCCAGTGATAATGTTCCACCGCTCCCTGATACACGTAAGGCAGCACGGCATACGCGCCGCCAAACGTCAGCAGGGCAGCCTTGGTAAAAAACAGCCCCATCTGTGCAAACGGCGAGGCCAGACCAAACTGCCAGACCAGAGCTATCCAAACTGCTATTCCAAGCGCGATGCCGGTGCCGGCCATGATCAGTAACTTCATCCAGGAAAAGCGCGCATGCGCGGGCGTCGGGGTATCGTCATCAATCAACGCCGGGCCACGGGCGACGACTTTGCCGCCATGTCCATCACCGACCTGAAAAATCTGCGGACGCCATTGTGCACCCAGTCCACCCAACAAAGCCGCGCTCAGCAAAATAAAGGGAAACGGCCACTGCAGAAGGCTAATGGAAAAAAACGCTGCGATCGCAATACCCAGTAGCCAGACATTACGGCAAGTACGCGATCCAATCCGCCACGCCGCCGCCAGCACGATCGCCACGACCGCCGGTTTGATGCCATAGAAAATCGCGGTAATCAGCGGCAGGGCGCCATACGCCATATAGACCCACGACAGACCGATCAATAGCAGCAGAGAGGGCAGCACAAACAAGACGCCGGCCATCACGCCACCCCAGCTGCGGTGCATCAGCCAGCCGATGTAGACCGCCAGCTGGGTCGCTTCCGGCCCCGGCAAGACCATGCAATAGTTCAGCGCATGGAGAAAGCGTTGATCGGAAATCCAGCGGCGTTTTTCGACCAGCTCATCGTGCATCATGGCGATCTGGCCGGCAGGTCCGCCAAAACTGATGCAGCCTAGTTTTAGCCAGTACCAGAAGGCTTGTGCGATGCTGACCGGAGCGGGAGGCGAGAGTGGCGTCATGATGTTGGCTATCTTAAAACCTTCTGCCCGATTTGCGCAGAAAGTTTGCACAGTCGGGACGGATTTCGCATAAAAAAAGAGAGCGCACGGCTCTCCTTTTTTTGTTGATACCGCGCTTAATTGCTATGGCTTCAATACGTACGCTTCAAACCAAACGATTATATAAAGTCGATTAAATACAAAAACTTAAATACAAAAGCTTAAATACAAACGCTTGAATACGACCGCATCAATTCGCGCAATTAATTACGTGTTTCAACCTGCTGCAGTGGTTCAGCAACGACCGGCGGCTTGCGTGAGCGTGGCTGACGCCCACTCGGGGCCGGCGCTGCTGGGGCTGCCTGATTCGCTGCTGCCAGTTTAGCCGGATCGGTCGCTGCCAGAACCAGGCCTGCTTCGCTCAATAAATCGGTGAGTTCAGCGGCGGCCAGTGGTGCCGGTATGACTGCTGGGGCTGGAGTTGGAGCTGGTGCCAAAACTGGTGCAGCCACCACAACAGGAGCGGCGACAGCTTCGGCCACCGCCTCAACCACAGGAGTCACTACCGGAGCCACTACCGGAGCCACTACCGGAGCCACTACCGGAGCTGCTACCGGTGCGACTACAGCTGGTGCGGCATAAGCGACAGGTTCAGCCTGGAAAGCGATTTCATGCTGTACTGGCTTGACTGCTTCCTCAACAGCAGGCGCGGCCTCCTGCACCAAAGCTGCTGTAAGCTGCGCTACAGGTGCTGCGACTTCAAGCACTGGCGCAGTTTCCTGAGCCACCGGTGCAGCGACCTGAACTGCAGGCGCCTCGACTGGCGCAGCGACTGCCACCTCAAGCACAGGGCTTGCCACGACTGGCGCAGCGACTGCCTCGACCGGCAAAGCAGCCGACGCTGTTGCGATGAATGAACTGGCTGGTGCTTGCGCATCCGCTGCCACGCCCGATTCAGCAGATTCCGCAGATTCCGACGATTCAGCCGAATCCATCACTTCATTACCATCACGGTCGCGACGATTACGGTTACGACCGCCACGACGACGACGACGACGCGGCTCATCACCGTTTTGCTCGGCTGCTTCAACGCCGGCGGGTGCATTTTCAGGATTCACATCCGTACCGACAACAGCTGCCTGGACTGCCACGGGCGCCTGACCTTCAGGCGCGCTGACAGTCGAGCTGCCGAGCAGATCTTCCCATTGATTCTCGGTCGCGGTCGCGGCGGCTTCCTTCGGTGCGCGTTCTTCACGTGCAGCTCGAGGCTGGCGTTCACCACGTTGACGACCTTCGCCGCCTTCGCGTGGCTCTTTAGCTTCGCGTGGCTCACGTGGTTCTTTCGCTTCGCGTGGCTCCCGCGGTGGACGTGGTGGCCGCGCTGGCGCTGCTTCCTGCGCAACTTTGGCCGTCGCTTCATCACGTGCCGGAGCGGCTGCGCTATCGTCCTTATCCCGACCACGGCCGCGCGTTCGGCTACGCTGACCACGACCACTGCGATCATTCCGATCGCGCTGGTTCTTGGATTTTTCCTCACCCGCTGGTGCGGCCACTGTCGCGGCGGCAGGCTTGGTGCGGAACATGCCAAACAGTCGTGCCAGGAAACCTTCGCCGGCTGGCTGACCTGCAGCGATGGCAGGCGCAGCTAATTTGCGCTCGACGATCGGGGCTGGCTGATCCGGTGTAATCCCTTTGACGACGGCTTCCTGACGCTGTTTCACGTCATCCTTTTGTCGTTTGTTGTAGCCAATATCGGTCTCGGCTTCTTCTGCCATGGCGTAGCTGGCGTGGATTTCTTCCAGGCGCGGATCGTCATGCTTAAGGCGGTCGAGCTTATAGTGCGGCGTTTCCAAATGCTTGTTCGGAATCAGGATCACGTTCACCCGATGACGCGTCTCGATCTTGAGGATCTCGCCGCGCTTTTCATTGAGCAGGAAAGCGGCCACATCGACCGGTGACTGGACGTGAATCGCGGCGGAATTTTCTTTCATTGCCTCTTCCTGAATGATGCGCAGGACTTGCAATGCAGAGGATTCGGTATCGCGGATATGACCGGTGCCGTTACAACGCGGGCAGGTCACATGGCTGCCTTCCGACAGCGAAGGACGCAGGCGCTGGCGTGACAATTCCATCAGGCCGAAGCGGGAAATCTTGCCCATCTGAACCCGGGCGCGGTCGTAATGCAGCGCATCTTTCAGGCGTGATTCCACCTCACGCTGATTTTTACTGTTCTCCATATCGATGAAGTCAATCACGATCAGACCACCCAGATCACGCAGGCGTAACTGACGGGCGACTTCTTCGGCGGCTTCAAGATTGGTATTAAAGGCGGTGGTCTCGATGTCACTACCACGGGTAGCGCGCGCCGAGTTGACGTCGACCGATACCAGGGCTTCGGTATGATCGATGACGATCGCGCCGCCGGATGGCAGGGGCACGGTACGTGAGTAGGCGGTTTCGATCTGATGCTCGATCTGGAAGCGCGAGAACAGCGGCACGTCATCCCGATAGCGTTTTACACGGTGCACCATGTCGGGCATCACGTGGCTCATGAACTGTTGCGCTTGTTCGTAGATGTCGTCGGTATCGATGAGGATTTCGCCGATATCGGGCTGGAAGTAGTCGCGAATCGCGCGAATCACCAGGGAGGATTCCTGATAAATCAGGAAAGCGCCCGAGGCCGATTTGCCGGCGCCTTCGATGGCACGCCAGAGTTGCATCAGGTAGTTTAAGTCCCACTGCAATTCATCGACATTGCGGCCGATGCCGGCGGTACGGGCAATCACTGACATGCCGCCTGGCAGGTCGAGCTTGTCCATGGTTTCACGTAATTCCTGGCGATCTTCGCCTTCCACCCGACGCGATACACCGCCGCCACGTGGATTATTCGGCATCAGAACCAGGTAACGGCCGGCCAGCGAAACAAAGGAGGTGAGGGCTGCGCCCTTATTGCCGCGCTCTTCTTTTTCGACCTGGACCATGATTTCCTGGCCTTCGCGCAGGGCTTCCTTGATCGAGGCGGTACGGACATCGACGCCTTCTTTGAAGTAAGTCCGGGCGACTTCCTTGAAGGGTAAAAAGCCATGCCGCTCTTCGCCATAATTAACGAAGCAGGCTTCCAGGGAGGGTTCAATGCGGGTGATGACACCTTGATAGATGTTGGACTTACGTTGCTCGCGTCCGGTGGTTTCAATATCGATATCGATGAGTTTTTGCCCATCGACGATGGCAACGCGCAGTTCTTCTTGCTGCGTTGCGTTAAATAGCATGCGTTTCATTTTTTTGTGCTCCGCGACCCGTAGGTCATTTATTACCGTCTTAACAGTAAAGTACCAGGATGCACGCGAGAACGAAGAGGTCGGAGAAGGAATTGCCTTGATGTGCAGTATCGACCGCAAAAAGCGGCAAAGCTGCAACGGGGCGCACGTGATATCGAGCGTGTAGCCGCATGGAGGGGATACCGGTGGTGCGCGTCACTGCGACTTTATTACAAAGCGCGAAGGCGACAGGCACTTCAGACCTCTTCATTCGAGCCGGACAAAACGGGACATCCGGCAAGACGGCATTCGGGTTCAACATCAACACCAGCGAGCTTCCGACTAAAGAACGGTGAGGTTCTTGCGGCGAGCTTGCCAGATTTATTCTAACATTCCAGACGATCTTGTCCGTCATCCCTGCGCGCTATCCGATTACAACAGCGGTGCAACCCTGACTCGCGAAAGGATGATGCGTACACATCTTTTCCATCGAATTTGCAAAATTGGCGAGGCCGATGGAGACGCCCCTGTGTAGAATGCGTTCTTATTCATACACTAGCCGCAGTCTCAAGACTACGGCAGAACAATTATATATTCAAATGAAGGACTTAGAACGCTTTTCTGGTGGAAAGGCTGAATTCAGCCCGAGTACACCGCCGCCCCAGGTTCAACTGATCACGATTTCAGAGGAGACCGCGGGTCAGCGCATCGATAATTTTTTACTGCGAATCTGTAAGGGCGTGCCAAAAAGTCATCTTTATCGCGTCTTGCGATCCGGCGAAGTGCGCGTCAACAAAGGCCGCATCGATCAGACTTATCGTTTAAAAGATGGCGACGTGGTGCGCATACCGCCGATTCGCGTGGCCGAAAAGACAACGCCCACAGCACCCGGCGCAGAATTCACGATTTTGCTGGAAGACGCGCATCTGCTGGTGATCGATAAACCTGCGGGCGTGGCTGTCCATGGCGGCTCCGGTATTTCGTATGGGGTGATCGAACAGCTGCGCGCTTCGCGTCCAGACGCCAAGTTTCTCGAACTAGTGCACCGGCTCGACCGCGAAACTTCCGGTATCCTGGTGCTGGCAAAAAAGCGATCCGCCTTAACCAACTTACATGAACAGATCAGGTCTGGTGAAATTGACAAGCGCTACAAGGTACTGGTCCACGGCGACTGGAAAAACCAGAAGCAGCATATTAAGTTACCGCTCTATAAATATACGACCGCCGATGGCGAACGTCGGGTCCGCGTACAAGCCGAGGGCGGTCAGGCATCGCATACCGTTTTTAATCTGCTCAAAAAATATCCGGATTACGCCTTGCTGGAAGCTGAACTCAAGACCGGCAGGACGCATCAAATACGGGTGCATTTATCGGCCAGCGGCTTTGCCATTGCTGGCGATGACAAATATGGCGACTTTGCGCTGAACCGGGCCTTACTTAAGGCAGATGCAACGCGCGGCGCGCTTAAACGGATGTTTTTGCATGCCTGGCAGATTACCTTTATTCATCCGGAGAGCGGCAAACCGCTCACCTTAAAAGCCGCTTTGCCACCCGAATGCGAGCGATTTTTAGGCACGCTAGAATAGCCACCATATATAGAGCAGGTGCACACAGCACGACAAATTTGCCCTGTGCTCCCTTTAACTGAAGAGAAACGCTGCTTTGACGAGCAGAATGCCATGAACAAAGCCTTGTTTGACCTGATCGTCTTCGATTGGGACGGGACCTTAATGGATAGCACCGCCGTGATCGGCAAATGCATTCAAGCTGCCGCGCGTGATCTTGGTCTGGCCGTGCCGCCCCAGCGGGCCGCACTGTCGGTGATCGGGCTCGATTTGCGGCGTGCTATCCAAACGATTCTGCCGGACGTCTTGCCCGAGCATCATGCCAAACTGACGGATCGTTATCATTACCACATGCTGGCGCAGGATCAGGAATCGTCGCTCTTTGAAGGCGTGCGGGAGATGTTGCTCGACCTGTCACAGCAAGGCTATTTTCTGGCGGTCGCTACCGGCATGGGACGGGTAGGGCTCAATCGCGCACTGAATCAAACGGGTTTGTTATCGCTATTTGACGCCAGTCGCTGTGCCGACGAGACCTTTTCCAAACCCCATCCAGCGATGTTGCAAGAGCTCGGACGCGAACTCGGCCAGCCCCTGCAGCGCACCCTGATGGTCGGCGACACCACGCATGATCTGCAGATGGCGATCAACGCCGGCGCGGCCAGTATTGCCGTGACTTATGGCGCACATCCGGAAGCTGCCCTGCGCGCCTTGCAGCCAATACACGTCGCGGCCAATGTCGCCGACTTGCACGCCTGGCTCAATACCCATGCCTGAAGCGACGCAGCAAGCTGTCCCAATTTGCCCTGCGGCCGATGTGCTCGAAGGTGGCTTGGGGGTGCGTTTCCCCATTACGGCAGATGGCCACCAAACGACCGGATTTGTGGTGCGATTTAATGGTGTGGCAAAAGCATATGTGAACCGCTGTGCGCATGTGCCGATCGAGCTGGATTGGAATGCCGGCGAGTTCTTTGATTCCAGCGGCCTGTATCTGATGTGTTCCACCCACGGCGCTGTGTATGATCCGGAGTCCGGACATTGTCTGGGTGGGCCATGTCGCGGCAAACGCCTGCAGCCAATTAAGGTCTACGAGCAAGAGCAGACTTTATTTTGGCAACCCGACACGCAGGTCGGACAAGCAGTACAAGAATCCCCTAAAATAGACGCTTAACAAACTGACTAGCCAATATGAGCAACGACCAATTCGAAACACCCCAAAATTCCGCCGAACCTGCCGCCGAACCTGCAGCAAAATCTGCCCCCGGGTCAACAGCGAGCAAGGCGCCGGCCAAAAATGCCCAGGGATGGGAGCGCGAAGTACTGGAAAACCTCGCCTTCGCCACGCTGGCGGAACAGCGCGCACGCCGTCGCTGGGGCATCTTTTTTAAACTGGCAACGCTGGTCGTGGTGTGCGTCGGCATGTGGAATCTGCTTGATCTTGGTAATAAGGAAGTCGAAACCCTCACGCCCCATACCGCACTGATCGAAATTGAAGGTGCCATCGACAGCGGCGGACCTGGTTCGGCGCAAGCCGTGATCCCGGCGCTGGGTCGGGCGTTTGCCGATACCGCCTCGGTCGGCATTATCCTGCACATCAACAGCCCCGGCGGCAGTCCGGTCCAGGCTGGCATGATCAATGACGAAATCATGCGTCTACGAGCAGCTAATCCCAATAAGCCCTTGTATGTCGTCGTCGATGAAATCTGCGCATCTGGCGGCTACTATATTGCCGCCAGTGCCGAGCGCATTTACGTCAACAAGGCCAGTATCATTGGCTCGATTGGCGTCCTCATGGATGGCTTTGGTTTTACCGGCCTGATGGATAAACTCGGCGTCGAACGGCGTTTGCTCACGGCGGGCGAAAACAAGGGATTCATGGATCCCTTCAGCCCGCAGACGGCGAAACAAAAGGAATTTACCCAATCGATGCTCAACGAAATTCACCAGCAATTTATTCACGTTGTGCGCAGCGGTCGCGGTAAGCGGCTGAAAGAAACGCCCGAGATGTTTTCCGGCTTGTTCTGGACCGGTGCCAAAGCGGTTGAACTCGGTTTAGCCGATGGTTTTGGCAACGTCGACAGCGTCGCGCGCGATGTGTTCAAAGCCGAAGACATCGTCGACTATACGACCCACGAAGGTTTGTCCGAACGCGTATTGAAAAAATTCGGCGCCGCCATGGGTGCGGGGGCGATCAAATCCTTGTCGAGTGATGCGCGGTTGACACTGCATTAAGTATTGGTAGCTAAACTAATGCCCCAGCAATAAAAACACCGTCGGCTTTTTATGAAAGTCCGGTGTTTTGCCGGCCGCGAGTTCAGCCTTCCACTGCGATGCAGTGAGGGTCCGAATCGACTCCGACGGCAGCGTCAAATCCGTGGCGCAGCAAATCAGCGTCCCCGGCTGGCAGCCATTGATCAGTGCGTCGAGCAGAGCGCCATTGCGGTAGGGCGTCTCAATAAATAGCTGGGTCTGGCTTTCGCTGCGCGAACGCTGCTCAAGCTCTTTGATCCGTTTTAAGCGCAGGGCGGCATCGGTGGGCAGGTAACCGTTAAAGGCAAAGCTTTGGCCATTCAGGCCACTGGCCATCACCGCCAGCAGCAAAGAAGACGGCCCGACCAGCGGTCTGACGCGCACCCCATGGGCATGCGCCAGCCGGACCAGATTAGCCCCCGGATCCGCCACAGCCGGCACGCCCGCTTCAGAAATCAGACCGGCATCACGACCGGCCAGTAGCGGCGCCAGCAATGCCGTGAGCGCGCTGGCAGGGGTATTGACGTTCAGTTCGTCGATCTGAATTTCCTGCAGCGTGGTTTTTAATGGCCGCTTGGCCGCGATCAGCTTGAGAAAGGCGCGCGTGGTCTTGGCGTTTTCAGCGACAAAGTAATCCAGCTGTGCAGTGATGGCCTGAACTTGTTCGGGAATAATCGACAGCAGAGGATCGGTCGCACCATCAGCCGTGCCGAGCGTATTAGGGATCAGGTAAAGAATGCCGCTCATACTGCCCCGCTGAAAAAGGGATAGCCCACCTGCCGCAGCATGCTGCATAAGCTGATTAAGGGCAGACCCGTTAAGGCAGTCGGATCGCTGCTGTCAATATTTTCCAGAATCGCGATCCCCAGTCCTTCATTTTTGGCGCTGCCGGCGACGTCGTAGGGCTGTTCGATGCGCAGATAGGCGTCCAGCTCGGCATCCGGCAAATCGCGAAAGCGCACAAAGGTCTGGATGTTTTGCAGTTGAATGCGCAGCTCGGGCTGGCTCTGCCTTCCATCAAATAAACACAGCGCGCTATGAAAGATCACCTGCCGGCCGCGCATGCGCTGCAGCTGTTCGAGCGCTTTGGCATGGCTGCCCGGCTTGCCGATCTGTTCACCGTCAAGCGTGGCGACCTGGTCGGAGCCGATGATGAGTGCGTCAGGTGCTATGTTGGCCACGGCCTGTGCTTTTTCGCGCGCCAGACGCAGCGCGGTCTGTTCCGGCAGTTCATTTGCCCACGGCGCTTCGTCGATGGCTGGCACGATCACCTCAAAAGGCAGGGCCAGGCGGGATAGCAATTCTTTACGATAAGGCGAGCTCGAGCCCAGGATCAGACGCGGTAAATTGGCAGGGAAAGTCATTTTTTACGGTTAATTGAGTATTTAGGCATTAAAACCGCTGTAAGTCTTTGACAGCGAACGGAAAAGACAGCTATTATCGCAGGCTTTCCAGGTTTGGCTTTATCCATGAATCCTTTGGTCATCGACAGCTTTGCGTTTTGCCGTCTTGGTGAGCACCGGGAGGGCGTGATAGCCGTGGCCGATTTACCCCGCCTGGAAGAAGATACCGCAGATGGTTCCGGTGAGTTGCATTGGGTTTTACAGGGCGGCACGGATCAACTCGGTCATGCGCGGCTCGATTTGCAGGTCAAGGGCAAGGTGCAGTTAATGTGCCAGCGCTGCCTGACTGCCTTTGCGTTTGAGATTGATTCGACGTCTTCGCTGATTCTCGCCAAGGCAGAAGTCGAGATCGAAGGCATCGATGCGATTCTCGAAGACGAAGGTGTCGACGTGATCCTCGGTTCAGCGGTAATGGATGTGCTGGAGTTGATCGAGGACGAAGCCTTGCTGGCATTGCCTCTGGCGCCCAAGCACGATGTTTGTCCGGACCCGGAAGATCTGGAGCGCCTCAAGGCGACGGCCAAGCCTTCCCCGTTTGCGGCACTCAAGAATTTAAAAAGTATGTAATGTGTGGTGCAGTTTAGTGTTGCAGTTCCCGTTTTGACAGGTTTGTTAAAACGGATATGTTAAAATTATCGTTTTCAGAAATTCAGGAGTCATCATGGCAGTCCAACAGAACAAGAAGTCCCCATCAAAGCGCGGCATGCACCGTTCACACGATTTTCTGGTCGCCCCACAATTGGGTACCGAGCCAACGACAGGTGAGACGCACATGCGTCACCACATCAGCCCGAACGGCTACTACCGTGGTCGTAAAGTGCTCAAGACGAAAAACGACGAATAATTTTCTCGTTGCGTCCTATCAAACGCATTGATAAGCCCAAGAAAGCGGTGCACAGAGTTTCTGACCTGACGCCGCTTTTTTCACATGGCTGAGAGTGTATTTAGTCATCGTGAATCAAGCCTTCACTGGCCGCTTATCCGGCCGGCATGGGCAATGAATCAACCTACATGACCACTAAATTATCCATTGACTGTATGGGTGGGGATCACGGCCCCGCAGTCACAATTCCTGCAGCACTCGCCTTTCTTAAGCATGCGCCGACAGCAGAACTGGTGTTGGTCGGCATGGAAGAAATTCTGCGCGCGGAGCTGAAAAAACATCACGCCGAACAGCACCCGCGCCTGCGCATTTGCCCTGCGAGCGAAGTGGTAACCATGGACGATCCGCTCGAGATCGCCTTGCGGCGTAAAAAAGATTCATCCATGCGCGTCGCGCTCAATCTGCTCAAAGAGGGTGACGTCAAGGCCTGCGTCTCGGCCGGCAATACCGGCGCCCTGATGGCGATCTCGCGCTACGTTCTCAAAACGATCCCCGGCGTGGACCGGCCCGCGATCTGTTTCCCGCTACCGAATCAAAAAGATAAACCGACCTATATGCTCGACCTGGGCGCCAATGTGGATTGCGAGCCGGACCATCTGCGTCAGTTTGCCCTCATGGGTTCGGCGCTGGTGTCCTCGACCGATGGTAATCCACGGCCCACAGTCGGCCTGCTCAATGTCGGCGAAGAAGACATCAAGGGTAACGACCTCGTCAAACGGACCGCCGAGTTATTGCGCGCCGATCATGCGCAGGGATTACTCAATTTTTATGGCAATGTCGAAGGCCATGATATTTTTGCCGGCACGACCGACATCGTGGTCTGCGATGGGTTTGTCGGTAACATCGTGCTCAAGGCATCGGAAGGCCTGGGCCGCTTCGTCAAGCAATCCCTCACGAGCGAATTCAAGCGCAGCCCGTTCAGTATGCTGGGCGCCTTACTCAGTTACCGCGCACTCAAGTCTTTTTCCAATCGCATGAATCCTTCGCGCTACAACGGCGCCAGTTTGCTCGGACTGCGTGGACTGGTTTTCAAAAGCCACGGTGGCGCCGATATCGATGGTTTTACGTGGGCTATCCGGCGCGCCTTCGATGCTGCCAACAGTGACGTATTAGAAACGATCAGTGCCAAATTTGCCGCCTTGCAGACGCTGCCCCGGGCCCAGCAGGACGACACATCGGCCAGCGCATCAGCCCGTGCCTCATCAACACCGTCGACCGATCAATCAGGACAACACATAGCATGACACTCTTTAGTAAAATTGTCGGAACCGGCAGCTATCTTCCGCCCAAGCGCGTCACCAATGAAGATCTAGCGCAGCAGCTGGCATTGGCCGGCATCGAAACCTCGGACGAATGGATTCTTTCCCGTAGCGGCATATCTGCCCGCCATTACGTTGAGCCTGGCGTGCCGTCGAGCGAACTGGCTTACCAGGCCTCGCTCAAGGCGCTTGAGATGGCCGGCATGCAAGCCAACGACATCGACCTCATCATTCTCGCTACGTCCACCCCTGATCATCTGGGTGGCTTTCCCAGTACGGCATGTATTTTGCAGGCCAAACTCGGCATCACCAATGGTGCCGCGGCGATGGATGTGAATGCGGTCTGCAGCGGCTTTGTGTACGCGATGTCGATCGCTGACAGTTTTATCAAGACGGGCGCGCACAAAAATGTCCTGATCGTTGGTGCAGAAGTTTTTTCCCGCATTATCGATTTTACCGACCGCACGACCTGCGTCTTGTTCGGCGATGGCGCCGGCGCGGTGGTCATGAGCGCGGCCAATACGCCCGGTGTACTCGCCACCAAACTGCATGCTGATGGCAAATACGCCGGCATTCTTTGCGTCCCCGGTAATGTCGCTGAGGGGGCCATCGCCGGTGGCGCCTTCTTGACCATGGATGGTTCGGCGGTGTTCAAGCTGGCTGTTTCGGTGCTCGACAAGGTGGCCCATGAAGTGCTGGAACAGGCCAATCTGCAGGCCGCGCAGGTCGACTGGTTAGTGCCGCATCAGGCCAATATTCGCATCATGCAGGGAACCGCCAAAAAGCTCGGACTGCCGATGGAAAAAATGATCGTGACCGTTGATCAGCATGGCAATACCTCCGCCGCCTCGATTCCGCTCGCGCTCGACGTGGCGGTACGCGATGGCCGGATTCAGCCCGGACAGCTGGTGCTGGTTGAAGGCGTGGGCGGTGGCTTTACCTGGGGTGCCGCTCTGTTCCGGTTGTAACGTGCGCATTTAGCTTGGCTATTTAAATGACGCATTCAAATGACTTATTTTTTTGCCACTTTTTTTATTTTGACTTGATCAAAAACGTATGAATAAATTTGCCTTTGTATTTCCCGGTCAGGGCTCGCAAGCCATTGGCATGCTCAATGGCTTTGCCGATCATCCTGTGGTGCAGCAGACGGTGGAAGAAGCCTCCAGCGTGCTCGGCTTTGATCTGGGCAAGATGATCGCCGAGGGGCCCAAAGAAGACCTCGACCTGACCACTAATACCCAGCCGCTGATGCTCACCGCTGGCATTGCTACTTACCGCGCCTGGTGTGCCGCAGGCGGCCCGCTGCCCGCTATTGTGGCCGGCCATAGCCTTGGTGAATACGCCGCCTTGGTCGCAGCCGGCGTGATCCGTTTTGCCGATGCCTTGCCATTGGTCCGGTTTCGCGCCCAGGCCATGCAGGAAGCCGTGCCGGTCGGGCAGGGCGGAATGGCGGCCATTCTTGGCCTGACCGATGCAGAAGTACTCGCCCTGTGCGCTGATGCGGCCCAAGGTGAAGTGGTGGAAGCGGTCAATTTTAATGCCCCGGCACAGGTCGTCATCGCCGGCAGCAAGGCCGCGGTGGAGCGCGCCTGTGTGCTTGCCAAAGAGCGCGGTGCCAAACGGGCGCTGACGCTGCCAGTATCAGCGCCATTTCACTCTTCACTGCTGCAGCCGGCTTCGGACCGTCTGCGCACGTATTTACAGGACGTCAGCTTTAGTGCCCCGAATATTACATTGATCAACAATGTCGACGTCGCCACAGAAACCGATCCTGAGCGTATCAAGGATGCCCTGGTAAGACAGGCAGCCCGTCCGGTGCGCTGGGTCGAGGTGGTGCAAGCCATGGCCGCCCAGGGCGTCACACAGGTCATTGAATGCGGTCCGGGCAAGGTGCTGGCCGGCTTAACGAAACGAATTAACAGTGAACTCACTGGCGAGGCAATGCTTGACCAGCTATCATTGGAAAAAATATTGGCCTTGGTCAAATAAGCGTTAAACAGGAAAAGCCCATGCAAAACAACATTCTTAGCGGACAAATCGCCCTCGTTACCGGCGCCTCACGCGGCATTGGCCGGGCGATTGCAGAAGAACTGGCCCGCCAGGGCGCCAAGGTGGTCGGTACCGCCACCACCGAGGCCGGCGCGGCGGCGATCACCGACTACCTCAATGCGCTGCAGCCAGGCTGTGGTCAGGGCTTGCTGCTCGATGTGTGCGATGTGGCCGGCTGTGCCGCTGCGATTGAATCAGTGCAGCAAAGCTTTGGTGCGGTGTCGATACTGGTCAATAACGCCGGCATCACCCAGGATCAGCTCGCCATGCGCATGAAAGAAGACGAATGGGAAGCCGTCATCGCCACCAATCTGAGCGCCGTCGCGCGCCTCTCACGCGGTGTATTGCGCGGCATGATGAAGGCCAAAACGGGACGCATCATCAACATCACCTCGGTAGTCGGCTCGGCCGGTAATGCCGGTCAAATGAATTATGCTGCCGCCAAAGCCGGTGTCGCGGGCATGAGCCGGGCCCTCGCGCGCGAGATCGGTAGCCGGAATATCACCGTCAATTGCATCGCCCCGGGCTTCATCGATACCGACATGACCAAGGCCCTCAACGCCGAACAAATCGGCGCCTTGCAGCAGCAAATTCCGCTCGGACGCTTCGGTCAGCCGCAGGATATTGCCCATGCGGTGGCCTTTTTAGCATCCCCTCTGGCGAGCTATATTACCGGCACGACCCTGCACGTCAACGGCGGAATGTACATGAGTTGAACTATGATTGTTAAAATGCCTTCACTTTGACCGGCGTTGCTGCATAATGCCCAACAAACGTCAAAATTGAATTTTCAACGCGCAAACCTGCTAAAATGCGCGCACTTTCTGTAACCACCTTGGAGTTATCACTATGTCTGACATCGAACAACGCGTTAAGAAAATCGTCGCTGAACAACTCGGCGTCGCGGAAGCAGATATCAAAATCGAATCCTCGTTTGTGGATGACCTTGGCGCTGACTCCCTCGATACCGTGGAACTCGTGATGGCGCTCGAAGATGAGTTCGAAATGGAAATCCCTGACGAACAAGCTGAGAAAATCACCACGGTTAAGCAAGCGATCGACTACGCGACAGCGAACGTCAAGGCTGCCTGATTCACCGTTAAATTGTTACCGTTTCACCCGCCTGTATCAAGGAGAGCTGCTTGAGTCATCAGCGTCAACGTCGTGTCGTCGTAACTGGTCTTGGATGTGTTTCACCGGTCGGTCATACTGTCAAAGAGTCTTGGGCTGCTTTGACCGCTGGTAAATCCGGCATTGCTACCATCACCAAGTTTGATGCGACGCCGTTCTCCACCCATTTTGCCGGTGAGGTGAAGGGCTTCAATATCGAGGATTACATCCCCGCCAAAGAAGCCCGTCACATGGATCACTTCATCCATTACGGTATGGCCGCAGGGATGCAGGCCATGCAGGACAGCGGCTTGGTCGTCACTGATGAAAATGCCGATCGTATCGGCGTTATCGTCGGTTCCGGCATTGGCGGCTTGCCACTCATCGAACAAACTCACGAAGAACTGACCAAGCGCGGCCCACGCCGCATTTCGCCATTCTTTGTGCCGGCCTCGATCATCAACATGATCTCCGGTCACCTGTCGATCAAGTACGGACTGCGCGGGCCGAACCTGGCCATCGTCACCGCTTGTACGACCGGGCTTCACTGTATCGGCATGGCAGGACGCATGATCGAATACGGCGATGCCGATGTCATGATTGCCGGCGGTGCCGAATCAACCGTTTCACCGTTGGGCTTGGGTGGCTTCGCCTCGGCGCGTGCGCTGTCATCGCGCAATGATGATCCGGTCACTGCATCACGGCCGTGGGACAAGGACCGTGACGGCTTTGTACTCGGCGAAGGTGCCGGCGTGATGGTGCTCGAAGAATATGAGCATGCCAAGGCACGCGGCGCCACCATTTACGCTGAACTGCTCGGCTTTGGTATGAGCGCCGATGCCCATCACATGACCGCCCCCTTAGAAGATGGCGAAGGCGCCCGACGCTGCATGGTGTCCGCCATGACCAATGCCGGCATCAATGCCGATCAAGTCAATTATGTGAATGCACACGGTACCTCGACCCCCCTGGGCGACAAGGCAGAAACCGTAGCGATCAAGCGCGCTCTGGGCGAGCATGCAAAAAACATCGTCGTCAACTCGACCAAATCGATGACCGGCCATCTTCTCGGCGGCGCCGGTGGACTCGAGTCGGTAGTAACGGTGCTGGCCGTGCATCATCAGCTCTCCCCACCAACAATTAACATTTTTAATCAGGATCCGGAATGCGATCTTGATTATTGCGCCAACACGGCGCGCGATGTGCCGATCAACATTGCGGTTAAAAATTCTTTTGGCTTCGGTGGTACCAACGGTACGCTGATTTTCGCTAAAATCTGATCTGACAGGCGCCGACCGGCGTCTGTTTTTGGTCGTCACCCGACGACCATTTCCCTTTCTTTTGCCCGGACTACGCCATGTCGATCGCCGTATCGGTCGTGCTCAGGCCCTCGCGGATTTTAATCGCCTGCACGCTTGGCATGTGTGCGGGCGTTTTTGCGATTGGTCTGGCCATCAGTGTCGACGCGGTGGGAGAAATGCCCGCGCCAATCCGCCTGATACTCGCATTCGCCTGCATTTTTGCCGCGATTTTCACAGCAATCCACGCATTTCGCGATAAAAAATCACACCTTATTGATATTTCCGAGAATGGACAAATTCGCTTGACCGAAGATGTCGTAGGGGCGCAGCCCTCAACGGCAAGCACGGTGCTTGTCGAACTGATGGCAGGCTCGACTTTGTGGCCGAACCTGCTCCTTTTGCGTTTGCAAACGGAAGACCGTCGGACGATATCCTTACGCATCCTGCCAGACAGTGTTGACCAGGACGGTATGCGGGCATTGTCGGTGGCGCTTCGCTGGATCGCCAATCGTCCTGTGCGTGGCGAGACAGACGGTTTGCCAGAAAAGTCAGCAGATACGTGAACTTTCGGGAGTTCGGCAAGTCTATATCCTGATGCGCGTATGTGTTACGAAGAAACAAGGGTATGCCGATTGACGACAGAACGCGACATTGACCAATTGCTCGTGGAGCGGGTCCAGCGGGGCGATAAAAAAGCATTCGAACTTCTGGTCATGAAGTACCAGAGAAAATTGATGCGCCTTGTTTCCCGGCTGGTGAGAGACCAGGCGGAAGCCGAGGATGTCGTACAGGAAGCCTTCATCAAAGCCTATCGTGCATTACCGCAGTTTCGCGGTGATTCGGCTTTTTATACCTGGCTGTACCGGATCGGTATCAATACCGCCAAAAATTACCTCGTCACCCAAGGCCGACGCGCGCCTACCTCCACCGAAGCTGATGCTGAAGAAGCGGAAACTTTTGATGACGGAGAGCATCTAAGAGATATCAATACACCAGAATCAATGATGGCTACCAAGCAAATTGCTGAGACGGTGAATGTGGCGATGGATGCCTTGCCGGAAGAATTACGAATTGCTATTACCTTGCGTGAAATTGAAGGATTAAGCTACGATGAGATCGCCGATGTCATGCACTGTCCAATTGGTACCGTGCGCAGCCGGATATTTCGTGCCCGTGAAGCGATTGCAGAAAAATTACGACCCTTGCTAGGCACTGCGATCGACAAACGCTGGTGACGCTCAGGCCGCCAGGGAACAATAAAAAAACTTGTGCGGGGAGACTTATCATTGTGACAAACAGGACTGAACCAAGCCACGAAGACCTCTCCGCCCTGATGGACGGCGAGCTAGGCCATGCTCACGCAGGTCCGGCACTGGCGTTGCTGCAATGCGCCGAGGGCCGGGCCCAATGGGCCATTTACCACCTGATCGGCGATATCCTGCGCGATCCCCAGTCAGATGCGCTGCTGCAAATCGATTGTACCCAGCGCGACCGGAATTAATCACCGGTTTACCCATCTTGTATTAACGAAATCAGTCCCAAAGTGAGGCTGGCGTACAGATGAAAAATCAGCGCCCATGCGCCAGTTCAGTGTTGCCGCGCGCTAGGCGAGCGACTGATTTTTGGCTTACCATAGTAGCTGCAATACCGATTTTTCAACGTGTTCGAAGTGCCCATTCAAATCAATTTAACCTGAGATAGTCAAGAGCAAAAATGAAACTAATTTCCTCTCTGCAGAAATCTATTCTGGCCAGCGCGATCCTCCTTGGCAGTGGTTTGATGTTGCCGATGGCAGGTCAGGCTGTTGCCCACGCCGCCGTGGCCGCCGCCGGATTGCCCGATTTTACCGACATGGTGGAGCGCGCCGGACCCGCCGTCGTCAACATTCGCACGACCGCCCGCACCAGCACGGCCGTTCGTGGCCGTATTGCGCCCGGTGGCGATGACGATGAAATGCAGGAGTTCTTGCGCCGTTTTTTCGGTGTACCCGTGCCAGGGCAGCGTCAACAGCCAGAGCGCAGCCCGCGCAACGGTCGCCAGCCTGCGCCGCAAACGGAAGAAGAAGTCCCGCGCGGTATCGGCTCGGGCTTTCTCATTTCGGCTGATGGCACCATCCTCACCAACGCCCATGTGGTCGATGGCGCCGACGAGGTGTATGTCACCCTGACCGATAAACGCGAATTCAAAGCCAAGATCATCGGCGCCGATGCCCGCACCGACGTGGCGGTGGTCAAGATCGAAGGCGTGAATCTGCCCCGCCTGCCACTCGGCGATTCAAATAAAATTCGCGCCGGTGAGTGGGTGATCGCCATCGGCTCGCCTTTCGGTCTGGAAAACAGCGTATCGGCCGGCATCATCTCGGCCAAGGCGCGCGATACCGGCGATTATGTGCCGCTTATTCAAACCGATGTGGCCGTCAATCCCGGCAATTCCGGCGGGCCGCTGATCAATATGCGCGGCGAAGTGGTCGGCATCAACTCACAAATTTATAGCCGCTCGGGTGGCTACATGGGCATTTCCTTCGCGGTGCCGATCGACGAGGCGATCCGGGTATCGGAGCAGCTCAAGGCATCCGGCAGGGTTACTCGTGGCCGCATCGGCGTGCAGATTGGCGAAGTCGCCAAAGAAGTCGCCGAATCGCTCGGCCTGACACGTGCACAAGGTGCTTTGGTGACCCGCGTTGAAGCCGGTGGTCCGGCCGAAAAGGCGGGGCTGCAAGAGGGCGACATCATCATGAAATTTAACGCCACCATCATCGACAAGGCCACCGAACTGCCGCGACTGGTCGGCGCGACCAAGCCCGGCACCAAGGCCACCCTGTCGGTCTGGCGCAAAGGTACTGCGCGCGAACTGATGGTCAATATCGCCGAGATGGAAGCCGATAAAACCAGCAAGAAAGAAGAGAAAAAATCCAAAGCGGAGCAAAATGCCAATTCTCTCGGTCTGACTTTATCGGATCTGAGCGATGCCCAGCGCAAGGAATTGAAGATCGAAGGCGGAGTCTTGGTCGACGCTACCGAGGGCGCTGCAGCACGGGCAGGTTTGCGTTCCGGCGACATTATTCTGCGACTCAATAATGCCGACTTTAAGGACGTCAAACAATTTAATGCCCTGGTGGCCAAGCTGGATCCCAAAAAAGTGGCATCGGTGCTGGTGCGCCGGGGTGAGGTTTCGCAGTTCATCGTCATCCGACCGACTGCGCAGTGAGTGAACCCCGGCATGCACTAAGCCTGTACTCGCGCAGTTATTGTCATCTGTGCGAGGCCATGCTGCAGGCCCTGCAGGCCACATTTGGGGAGCGATATATTCTCGATGTGCAAGTGATTGATATCGATTTAGCCCCCAATGTGGCCTGGCTGGCTGAGTACGACGAATGGGTACCAGTATTGACCGGCCATCGTGCGGGGGTCGAAGCCCGGCTATGTCACTACCATCTCGACGCCGGGCGGGTGGCCGCCTGGCTGGCAGGCTGATTTGCGGCCGAAGTTCGTCAGAAGTGCGCTTGAAGTTCGTTCGATGTTCGTTTATTCGATGCGGTAGGGTGCCAGCATGGGTTTTCCCTCTTGAAATCCGGTAAAATGCGGGATTGGACCATCTTCCGTAACAAGGCGCTCGCTGGGGACGTTCTCGGCTTCGAGCGCCTTTTCTTTTGATTTAAATGAACATTCGTGAATAACATTCGTAATTTTTCGATTATTGCCCACATCGACCATGGTAAATCCACGCTCGCCGATCGCATCATTCAATTGTGCGGCGGACTTTCCGATCGTGAAATGGAAGCCCAGGTCCTCGATTCGATGGACATTGAACGCGAGCGCGGCATTACCATCAAGGCGCAGACAGCGGCCCTGAGCTACAAGGCGCGCGACGGGAAAATTTACAATCTCAATCTGATCGACACCCCGGGACACGTTGATTTCAGCTATGAAGTCAGTCGCTCGCTGTCGGCCTGTGAGGGCGCGCTGCTGGTCGTCGATGCATCCCAGGGCGTGGAAGCGCAAACGGTGGCCAACTGCTATACCGCCATTGAGCTCAATGTGGAAGTCGTCCCGGTGCTCAACAAGATCGATCTGCCCTCAGCCGATCCGGAAAACGCTATCGCCGAAATCGAAGAAGTGATCGGCATTGACGCCACCGATGCGGTGCATTGCTCGGCCAAGACCGGTCTCGGTGTGCAGGATGTGCTGGAAGCCCTGATCGTCAAAGTGCCTCCGCCAAAAGGTGATCCGGATGCGCCATTACAGGCCTTAATCGTCGATTCCTGGTTCGATAATTATGTCGGTGTCGTGATGCTGGTGCGCGTCGTGAATGGCACACTGCGCCCGAAAGACAAGATTCTGCTGATGGCCAACGGCTCACAGCATCTGACTGAAAGCGTGGGCGTCTTTACCCCCAAGTCGATGGCGCGCGAAACGCTCTCGGCCGGCCAGGTGGGTTTCATCATCGCCGGCATCAAGGAACTTAAAGCGGCCAAGGTCGGTGATACGGTCACGCTCCTGAGCAAACCGGCCAGCGAGCCTTTGCCCGGCTTTAAAGAAGTGCAGCCGCAGGTCTTTGCCGGTCTGTTTCCGGTCGAAGCAAATCAATACGATGCCCTGCGTGACTCGCTCGAAAAACTCAAATTGAACGACGCCGCCTTGCAGTACGAGCCGGAAGTCTCGCAGGCGCTGGGCTTTGGCTTTCGCTGCGGCTTTCTGGGTTTGCTGCACATGGAAATCGTCCAGGAACGTCTCGAGCGCGAGTTCGACATGGACCTCATCACCACCGCACCGACGGTGATTTACGAAGTGGTGCAGCGCGATGGCACGACCCTGATGGTCGATAATCCTTCCAAGATGCCCGACCCGTCCAAGATTGAAGAAGTGCGCGAGCCCATCGTCACGGTCAATCTGTACATGCCGCAAGAATATGTCGGCGCAGTCATCACGCTGTGCACCTCCAAGCGCGGCGTGCAGATCGACATGAATTATCACGGCAAGCAGGTGAAACTGACCTACGAAATGCCGATGGCCGAGATCGTGCTCGATTTCTTTGATCGCCTCAAATCCACCTCACGCGGTTATGCCTCGATGGATTATGAATTCAAGGAATATCGTGCCGCCGACGTGGTCAAAGTCGACATGCTGATCAACTCTGAAAAAGTCGATGCTTTAGCCATCATCGTCCACCGAGCCAATAGTAATTATCGCGGTCGGGCAGTGGCGGCGAAAATGCGCGAACTGATTCCGCGCCAGATGTTTGACGTGGCGATCCAGGCGGCCATTGGCGCCAATATTATTTCGCGCGAAAACGTCAAAGCCTTGCGTAAGAACGTTCTGGCAAAATGCTATGGCGGCGATATCAGCCGCAAGCGCAAACTGCTTGAGAAACAAAAAGCAGGTAAAAAACGTATGAAACAAGTCGGCTCGGTGGAAATTCCACAAGAAGCCTTCCTCGCCATCCTTCAAGTGGAAGACAAATGAACCTGCAAGACATCCTCGGTAATTTTGCCCTGATTTTATTCACCCTGATGGTCGTCACCGGCGTTATCTGGTGCATCGACGTGTTTTATCTGGCCCGCCAACGGCGCGCCCGGGCCGATGCAGCGCTGGCCGAATTTGACGCCCGCACTGCCAAACTGGCTGCAGACAATATCAAAATGGATCAAAACGGTCGCGCGGCGCTGGAGGCAGGATTACTGCGCATACCCAACTGGATCGAATATTCGGGCAGTTTTTTCCCCGTCATCGCGCTGGTGTTTGGTCTGCGCTCCTTCCTCTTTGAACCCTTCAAAATCCCTTCCAGCTCGATGGTGCCGACCCTGCATATCGGCGATCTGATCCTGGTCAATAAATTCGTCTATGGTATTCGTCTGCCGGTGATTAACAAAAAGATCATTCAGCTGGGTGACCCGCAGCGTGGCGACGTGATGGTATTTAAATATCCGGTCGACCCTTCGGTGGACTACATCAAGCGCGTGGTCGGTGTGCCGGGCGACACTGTGCGCTATCAGAATAAGCGTTTAAGCATTAATGGCAGCAGCGTGTCCTACCAGGTCTTGCCCGATTTTCTGGATGAGGAACGGCTGACCTACGCCAAGCAGTTCAGTGAAAATCTGACCGGCGTGAATCACAATATCCTCAATTACGAAGGTGCACCAGCCTACGTGCCGGATAATCATACCTTCCCCGGCAATGAAAATTGCAGTTTTGATATCGAGGGATTTACCTGCACCGTCCCCGCTGGACATTACTTCATGATGGGGGATAATCGGGATAACAGCCAAGACAGCCGGTATTGGGGTTTTGTACCAGATAAAAATGTGGTGGGAAAAGCATTTTTCGTCTGGATGAATATGAGTAATCTCAAGCGCATTGGTAGTTTTCAGTAATTTGCCGCAGCTTGATGCACCATGAATTTGCGGATTCGCCTAGGAGCGCAAATAATGCAGACCATGAAAGCACATCGTCGGATGACCAGCCAGCGCGGGCTGTCCCTGACTGGCCTGATGTTGGTTTTGTTCTTGCTGGGTATGAGTGGACTGTTTGCGGCCAAGGTCGTGCCCACGATAACGGAGTACTTGACGATTCAACGTAGCATCGAATCCGCCAAAGCCAGTGGCGGCACGGTGCGAGAGACACAAAATTATTTCGACCGTCAGTCGAGCGTGAATGGTGTCACGGCGATTGCTGGCAAAGATTTGGAAATGCGTAAAAATGGTGAGCAGCTGGAGATCAGCTTTGCCTATCAAAAAAAGATAACGCTGTTTGGACCGGTCAGTTTGCTGATTGATTATGCTGGCTCGACCGAAAAAAACACCGATAAAAACGCCAAAAAGTGAAGCACCACCGCCCTGAGCCAGGTGATTCACGGCGCCAATGGATTGAACATGGATTTTTCTGCTTTACAGACCCGGCTAGGCCACCAGTTTAAGGATTGCACCTTGCTGCAGTTGGCGCTGACGCATCGCAGTCATAGCCCGCTGCACAACGAGAGGCTGGAATTTCTGGGCGACTCGATTCTTAACTGTGTAGTCGCTTCCTTGCTCTATGATCGCTACGCCAAGATTGATGAAGGCGATCTTTCGCGCGTGCGGGCCAATCTGGTCAAGCAGCAAACGCTGTACGAAATCGCCCAGCGACTGGAACTCTCGCACGATCTGCGGCTGGGGGAGGGCGAGTTAAAATCTGGCGGATTTCGTCGCCCATCGATTCTCGCCGATACCCTCGAAGCACTGTTTGGCGCGATTTATATTGACGCCGGTTTTGATGTCGCCAGCCAGGTGATCCGCGCCTTGTACATTCCGATTCTCGATACTGTCGATCCGAGTACCCTGGGCAAGGATGCCAAAACACTGCTGCAGGAATTTTTACAGGGTAAAAAAATCGCTCTGCCGCAGTACAACGTCGTGGCGACCCACGGTGCGGCGCACAGCCAGGAATTTGAAATCGAATGCCTGGTGCCCAAGCTCGATGTCCAGGTCTTCGGCTCCGGCGGCAGTCGCCGTGCAGGTGAGCAGGCCGCCGCCAAGCTGGCGCTACAGGCTGTACAGGCCGCCATGGAATTGACACCGGCTGCTGCCCGCAAGGCCAAAGCCCGCACCTCACAAATGAAACTGGCTGGCATCGCCACGGTTCAGCCGGATCTGCCGGTCGTCGAAGCGCACAAGCCAGTCAAAGCCAGCAGCAAAGCGCCAGCCAAAACCGACGCCAAACCCATCACCAAAGCCGCGCTGGCTGAGGAGGCTAAACTCGCCGCCTCACCATCCGATCACCAGACCAGCCCCGCCGATCCGGACCACGAATGACCCAAACTCCTAGCAGTACCCCTTTCCGTTGCGGCTATATCGCCATCGTTGGCCGGCCGAATGTGGGCAAATCCACACTCATGAATGCGCTCATCGGCGCCAAGGTCAGCATCACGTCACGCAAGGCGCAAACGACGCGCCACCGGATTACTGGCATCCAGACTGAGGCCGATGCGCAGTTTATCTATGTTGATACGCCGGGCTTTCAGACTCGCCACACCCACGCGCTGAACAAGAATCTGAACAAGACCGTCACCAATACCCTGATCGCATCGGATGTCATCCTGTTCATCGTCGAGGCCGGCATGTTCGGCGAAGCTGATCAACAGGTGCTCGACCTGATCCCGGACGACGTACCTTGCGTGTTGGTGATTAATAAATCCGACTACATCAAGGATAAGGGCGCGCTGATGCCGTTCGCGCAAAAAGTCGCGGCCCTGCATAATTTTGTGGCCATCGTGCCGGTCTCGGCCAAGCTGCGCTTTCAGCTCGATAGTCTGCAAGGTGAGATCCGCAAAATACTGCCAGAAAATGCCGCCATCTTCGATGAAGACGACATTACGGATCGCAGCGAAAAGTTTCTCGCCACCGAAATCGTGCGTGAAAAAGTCTTTCGTCTGGTCGGTGACGAGCTGCCCTATACCAGCACCGTCATGCTCGAAAAATTCGAACAGGAAGGCAATTTGCGGCGGATCTTCATCGCCATCCTGGTGCAACGCGACAGCCATAAGTCGATGCTGATCGGCCAGAAGGGCGCACGATTAAAAGAGATCTCCACCCAATCGCGCCTCGACATGGAAAAGCTGTTTGGCGGGCCGGTGTACCTGGAAGTCTGGGTCAAGGTAAAATCAGGTTGGGCAGATAATGAAGCTGGATTACGCGCCTACGGCTACGAATAAACCGCCCGATTTTTGACTCCCCAATTAGCACCACCCATCTGGATACATGGACTTGATTCTCGTCGATCCTGCCGCCTTGCCGCCCGAGGCTGTGTTGCCCAGCGCAGCGCAAGCACCAGCACTAGCACCCAAACGGAGCAGGGCGCCCTCACTGCGCATCGCGCACGAACCCGGCTTCGTCTTGCACAGTTACCCCTACAAAGAAACCAGTCTCATCATTGATGTTTTTTCGCGCACCCATGGCCGGGTCGCCTTGGTGGCCAAGGGTGCTAAGCGGCCGCATTCCCAATTACGCGGTGTTTTGCAGACGTTTCAGCCGCTGGCCGTCAGCTGGACTGGCAAGGCAGAGTTACGCACCCTAACCGGTGCCGAATGGGTCGGCGGTATGCTGCCACTAGAAAAATCGGCGCTACTGTGCGGGTTCTATCTCAATGAATTACTGGTCAAATTACTCGCCCGCGATGATCCGCATCCGGCGCTCTTTGACCACTATGTATCGACCCTGAATCAGCTGGCGCACGATGAACCGGCGCCGATCGTCTTGCGTAAATTTGAACGCGCACTGCTCAAGGAAACCGGTGTGGCCAGTGATTTCAGCATCTGCACTGCGACCAGGGAACCGGTCGAGGCGGATCACATTTATGTGTTGGACCCGGAACGCGGCCCGCGGCCTGCGCATCCGGCCGACATCTGGCCCAGAGTGAGCGGCAAGACACTGCTCGACATGGAGCGCGAAGATTACGACGACAGTACGACCCAATTACAAAGTAAATTCCTGATGCGTTTTTTGCTCGCTCACCATTTGGGTGGGGCCAGCTTGAATACGCGACAGATTCTGATCGACCTTACCCAGTTATGACATTATGAGCTTTCTCTCCCCAGTTCCCGGCACTCTCGCCCTCGGTGTCAATATCGATCATGTGGCGACCCTGCGGAATGCGCGCGGCACGACGTACCCTGATCCGCTTAAGGCCGCCTTACTGGCCGAGCAGGCGGGCGCTGACGGTATCACCCTCCATCTGCGCGAAGACCGACGGCATATCAAGGACGCCGACGTCGAAATCATTCGCGCGCAGCTCACCACGCGCATGAATTTTGAATCGGCGGTAACGAATGCCATGCTCGATTTTGCCTGCCGCGTATTACCGCAAGACGTGTGTCTGGTACCGGAAAATCGGGCCGAGATCACCACCGAAGGCGGGCTCGATGTTCGGTCGCATTTCACTAAAGTGCAGGCGGCAGTGCGGCAGCTCAGCGAGGCCGGTATTCGTGTCTCTTTATTTATCGATGCCGATGATGAGCAAATCGCCGCAGCAGCCGAAGCCGGCGCACCGGTCATTGAATTACACACCGGACGCTACGCCGATGCGCACAACGCACACGAACAAGAGATCGAGTTACAACGTGTTCGAGAAGGTGTGTTGCGCGGTGTGCAGCATGGCCTGATCGTCAACGCAGGACACGGCTTACATTACACGAACGTACAGGCCATCGCCGCCTTACCGGATATTGTTGAGCTCAATATCGGCCATGCCATCGTTGCCCACGCGCTGTTTGTGGGTTGGGAAAATGCCGTGCGCGAGATGAAGGCCATTATGCTGCAGGCACGACTGTCGGCGAGCCGGGTGTGATCTACGGCATTGGCACCGACATCCTGCGGATTGCGCGTCTGATGGATAGTCTCGCGCGCAGAGGACACCGGCTGGCTGAAAAAATTTTAGGTCCAGAAGAATTGCAGGAGTATCAGCGTCGCAGTGCCAAAGTGGCTTCGCGTGGCGTGCGCTATCTGGCGACTCGCTTCGCCGCCAAGGAAGCGTTTTCGAAAGCGCTCGGTTTGGGCATGCGTATGCCCATGAGCTGGCGTGCCATGCAGGTTCTCAATACATCAAGTGGCAAACCGGTGGCGTTGACTAGCGGCGTGCTGGCTGACTTCATGACCCAGAATGGTTTGATCGCGCAGGTGAGTATCAGCGATGAGGTCGACTACGCGGTGGCCTTTGTAGTGGTTGAAAAAGTGGTCGAAAAAGTCGTCGATCCGGCCAGTCTTACGCGTGAGCTGCGCCAGTGACATCGACCACGCCATCTGATGCAAGGTCGCCGGTGGAGGAGGGCACTGCTGCGCCAAATCCGCCTGCCAAGGAGGTCGTCGACGATCGGCGCGCCATCGTGCTGGCGACCGTCGCCAAACTGCCGCATCTGCCCGGCGTGTATCGCTACTTTGACAGCGAAGACCGGGTGCTCTACGTCGGCAAGGCGCGCGACTTAAAAAAACGCGTCGCGAGTTATTTTCAAAAGACCCTGGCCAGTCCGCGGATTGCCATGATGGTTGAGCGTATCGTGCGTCTGGAAACGACGGTCACGCGCAGTGAAGCCGAGGCACTGCTGCTGGAAAATAACCTGATCAAATCGCTGCAACCTCGCTACAACATTCTGTTTCGCGACGATAAATCTTACCCTTATCTCAAAATTACCAACGAGGCTTCGCCGCGCATGCTGTATTACCGTGGCGCGGTGGATAAAAAAAATCAGTTCTTTGGCCCCTTCCCGAGTGCCTGGGCGGTCAAGGAATCGATGCAAATTTTGCAGAAGGTTTTTTTACTGCGCAGCTGCGAAGATTCGGTATTTGCCAATCGTACCCGGCCCTGTCTGCTGCATCAGATTCATCGCTGCAGTGGTCCGTGTGTGAACGCGATTAGTCCGCAAGACTATGCCGCCGATGTCGACAACGCCGCCAAATTTTTGCGCGGACGTCAGGGCGAAGTCATGCAAACGCTGGAACAAAAGATGCACGCCCTGGCGGGTGAATTGAAGTTTGAGCAGGCCGCACTGGCGCGTAATCAAATCTCAGCGCTGTCGCGCATTCTGCACCAGCAAAGCATGGAAACCGTCGGCGATGCCGATCTCGACATCATTGCCGTCGTCGTGGAAGGGGGCAGGGCCTGCGTGAATCTGGCAATGGTACGCGGTGGCCGTCATCTGGGTGACCGGGCGTATTTTCCCACCCACGTGGATGTATCCGTCAGCGATGACGATCACATCAGCCAAGAGGTACTCAAGGCTTTTCTGGCGCAGCATTACATCGATACCTTCATCCCCGGCACCCTGATCCTGAACGTCGAACTCGACGAACCGGCGCTGATATTAGCCTTGTCAGAGCAATGCGGGCATCGCATTCATCTGGTATTTCAACCGCAGGAGGCGCGCCGTCCCTGGCTGGAGATGGCGCAGAAGGGCGCCCAGATTGCGCTCGCTCGCTTACTTTCGGAGCAGGGCTCACAGCAGTCACGCACCCGCGCCCTGGCCGATGCCTTGGGGCTTGATCTGCCCGACATCGACTTACTGCGCGTGGAATGTTTTGATATCAGTCATACCCAGGGCGAAGCGACCCAGGCTTCGTGCGTCGTCTTTCAACATCACGCCATGCAAAATGCGCAATACCGGCGCTACAACATCAACGACATCACGCCTGGCGACGATTATGCGGCGATGCGTCAGGTGCTCATGCGGCGCTATGAAAAAGTCGCCAACGGCGACGGCGTCATGCCGGAGATTGTGCTCGTTGATGGTGGTAAGGGGCAGGTTGAAATGGCGCGTCAGGTTTTGTCCGAGCTCGGTCTCGATATTAGCTTGATCGTCGGCGTGGCCAAGGGCGAGGGGCGGCGGGTTGGTCTGGAGACGCTAATCTTTGCCGATGGCCGCGCCGCGCAGGAACTGGGTAAGCAGTCAGCGGCCCTGATGTTGATCGCGCAGATCCGCGACGAGGCACATCGCTTCGCCATTACCGGCATGCGGGCCAAGCGGGCCAAGGCGCGGCAAACCTCACGACTGGAAGAAATCGAAGGCATTGGTGCAAAGCGGCGGCAAAAATTGCTCGCCCGTTTCGGTGGCCTGCGCGGCGTGATGGACGCCAGCGTTGAGGATCTGACAACGGTGGAAGGCATCTCGCGTCAGTTAGCAGAAGATATCTACAAGCAATTGCATTAAATTAGTACACTATCAGCTTGATTGCTTTCTTTCCATCTGAATTGAATTTTATGCCTTTCAATATTCCCATTTTGCTGACCTGGCTTCGAATGGCGCTCATTCCCCTCGTGGTGGGCGTATTTTATTTGCCGCCTGACTGGCTGTCGCCGTTTTATCAGGGCGTGGCATCGACCACGATTTTCGTCGTCGCCGCCTTGACGGACTGGATTGATGGCTTTCTGGCGCGGCGCTGGAATCAGACTTCGTCCTTTGGCGCCTTTCTCGATCCGGTCGCCGACAAACTCATGGTCGCCGGCGCCTTGCTGGTATTGGTCCAGCTGGGGCGCGTCGATGCCGTGATTGCCTTCGTGATTATTGGCCGCGAAATTGCCATATCGGCGCTACGCGAATGGATGGCGCAAATTGGCGCGTCAAAATCAATCGCCGTCAGTTCATTAGGTAAGATCAAGACGATCGCGCAGATGGTCGCGATTCCCATGCTGCTGTACTACGACATGCTGTTGGGCGACATTTGGACCCCGGCGCTGGGATCCTGGCTGCTCAATATCGCCACCGTGCTCACGGTCTGGTCCATGCTTTATTATTTGCGCAAGGCTTGGCCGATGATCAAGGAGCGTAACGGTGGAACGTAACAGCGTAAGCTTCCACCGCTGACAGAGCTAAATGAAGGCAAAAATGTCAAACTTTTAAGGCGACTTTGCTTGACATGGAGCGGCATTACTTTATAATCCGTGGCTGTTGTTCATGCGGGAGTAGCTCAGTTGGTAGAGCGCAACCTTGCCAAGGTTGAGGTCGAGAGTTCGAGACTCTTCTCCCGCTCCAAATTCGGATAGGAAGCTTACCGGCTTCCTTTTTTTATTGCGGGGTGGTTTGCTGCTGTTTTTTTAAGCAGCTTGTATTTGAGTTCGGTGGTAGTGATTTTGTAAGACAACGCGGGAGTAGCTCAGTTGGTAGAGCGCAACCTTGCCAAGGTTGAGGTCGAGAGTTCGAGACTCTTCTCCCGCTCCACATTTTAAAAGCGTCTTTTCGCTTAGTATTAAGGGTGCATTCCTTATGTGCCCTGCGTATTTCAGACCTTCACAGCTGCAGTTCAGGCTGTGTCCCCATGGCGGGGTAGCAAAGTGGTTATGCAGCGGCCTGCAAAGCCGTAGACGCCGGTTCGATCCCGACCCCCGCCTCCAAAATCCCATTAAATCTAGCGCTTAATTATTGCCTATAAGAATATTGTATTCTTATTGCCTACATAATTTCCCCATTTTGTTACGGAAAATGTATGATCTGTTGGCAACTGACAGTGTAATTTTCTGTAATGTCCCCCTTCAAAATTGAACAAGCGCGGGAAAGTGCCGGTAACTGAGCAAAGGCGACGGCGCGTTTTGATTAAAAATACAGATATAGCGTATTCATCACCAATTTAAAGAAAAGAGTCACGATGGCCTCCACCATTAGTTTTCTACCAATTACCTCCAAAGTGATCAGTGCCGACAATGGCGCTCCGGTTGAATTTACCCTCACTAATAACTCGGCCTCCATCCTAAGTATTTATTGGCTGGATCGTAACGGCCTCGAAGTCCCATTTGCGACCATTTTGCCAGGGCAAAAAGTCGTCGAAGCGTCGATGTCGAGTCATGTCTGGGAGGTCAAGTCGGGTGATGGATTAATCGGCTTTAAGTTTTTTCCTGAAACCTCGGGAGATATTAACGTTACCGATACGGCGAATAACTTTCAGGAAGTCACTGGCAGAATTATCCGCACCACTACCGACGACTGGTCTGCAACGCGGGGCTTTGGTTTAATTAATGTCGCGACCTCACTCGGTGTTAAGGATACCGGTGCGGCATTGGCGACGAGCGGTCAAAACAATAATCTAGCGCTAAATCTGATTCATGCGCCATCAGCCTGGACGGCAGGTATTACGGGTAAGGGCGTGACTGTTGCCGTGCTCGATTTGGGCATCGCGGCCAATGCAGAAATTAATAGCAATATTACTGGCGGCTATGACTTTGTCGATAATGACACCAATCCCCAACCCAGCGCCGGCGTCAATCAAGATCATGCGCTCGGACTGGCATCGGTCATTGCTGCTAGCCACACCACGCGCACGGGGCAAGATACGCAGGGCGTAGCGCCAGACGCATCGATTCTCAATGTGCGTATCGGTGACGCGAGTGGCTCGACATTGGGCAACATCGTCAAGGGCATCAATTACGCCGTCGATAACGGTGCCAAGGTGATCTGCCTTCCTGTGCAAAGTACCCTCAATAGCGCATTTTTCGCCACCGTTGCCAGCGCTATTCATAATGCGTATGTACATAATGTTGTGGTCGTCGTCATGGGCGGTGACTTTGGCAATGTGGGACCAAGCGGTCCTGGGTTGAGTGCACTGACGAGCAGTGAATGCATTGATGTAGGCAATTACAATTCGCTGACTGCATTACCCGTGGATACCGCCAATCTGCCGGGTACAACACCATTCCCTTGGGTATTGGCAAGCTCGACCGGCTATGTGCCGACCAGTGATGGCAGCTATGCCACCTCAAAAGATGGCGATAGTGCGACCGCGTCGGCTTATGTCGCCGGATTGGCCGCCTTACTGTTTCAGCAATCGCCGAATGCAACGGCTAAGCAGGTCATCGACAAAATTATTTTAGGGGCCTCTCTGGCGATCGTTGATCCGCTGGTCGTGGCTGCGCCAGTCATTAACGGTACCAACGGTCCTGACACCCTTAAAACCACTGAACTCAATGACGTCGTCAATGGCGGCGCTGGCTTTGATACGCTCGTCTTTAGCGGCAATCTGGCTAACTATACGCTGCGACATTCCGGCTCAACCTACCAGGTCACCGATAACTCGGGCAAGGACGGGATTGACCTCATTACCAACGTGGAATCACTCAAATTTGCTGATCTGACGGTGAATCTGACGGTGCAGGCCAAGGCCGCAGCGGCACCGGCGGCCGATGTGCAGCGTCTGATGGAGCTGTACGTCGCTTTCTTTAACCGGATTCCGGACGGTGATGGTATGGCCTACTGGATCGATCAGCTCACCGGCGGACAAACGACCAAGCAGATCGCCGAGACGTTTTACGGTGTTGGCGTGCAATATGCCAGCCTGACCGGCTTTAGTGCCAGCATGACGACGGCGGATTTCATCAATGTGGTCTATAAAAATGTACTGGGCCGCCCAGAAGGTGCGGACGAAGGCGGCATGAAATACTGGAGCGATCTGCTCGTTGCCGGCACAGAAACACGCGGCTCACTGGTATCAGCAATCTTGGGTGGCGCACATGCCTACAAAGGCGATGCGACCTGGGGCTGGGTCGCCAATTTGCTCGATAATAAAATTGCCGTGGCGCAGAAATTTGCCGTCGACTGGGGACTCAGTTTTGCCACTGCCGATGCCTCGATCACGCAAGGCATGGCGATCGCGGGTGCCATCTCGCCAACGGATATGACGGAAGCCCTGGGCTTGATTGGCGTTTCCTCAGTCAACCTGATCCTTTGAGCAAATGAAACAGGCCACTCCATGCGTTGCTGGAGTGGCGAAATGCACAGAAGACGGCTTCTCCTGCGCTCTTCATGGCAAGGGAGAAAACGGTCTTTTTTGCGATTGCCGCAGTAAATTGCAGACCTCTTCATCGCTAGTTTGAGCAAAATCCTCGTACCACAAACCGACAGCATAAAAATGTTCTGGCGTGCGCAAACAGATCAGCTCGTCCACCAATGGCGCGAGTGCGTTGCGGGTTTCGCGCGCGGATACCGGCACCGCCACGATCAGGCGCGCCGGTGAGCTCATTCGCACCTTCTGAATGGCAACCCGCATGGTGGTCCCGGTCGCCAGTCCATCGTCGACGAGGATGACGGTGCGTCCAGTCAAAGGCAATGCGTGTCGCACGGCGCGATAGGCTTTCTCGCGCGCTTCGATGATCACCATTTCTTGCTTTGTCATTGCGGCGATCATGTGCGGCGAAATGTGCAAGGCTTGAATGATTTCATCCTGCAATACCCGCTGACCACCGCTGGCGAGCGCCCCGATGGCATATTCCGCATGACCTGGTGCGCCGAGCTTACGGACTACCATCACATCCAGCGGCACATGCAGCGCCTTGGCAAGTGCAAAACCGACCGGCACCCCACCGCGCGACAAAGCCACCACGATCACATCCCTGTGACCAGCATAGGCGTGCAGCTTTTGTGCCAGCAGGCTGCCAGCATGCTGACGATCCTTAAAGCGGCCAAATGGCGCATGCATGTCATCGTGCTGCATCTTTTTCTCCTCGGACTTCCTCGGTAATCACCATGACCTAGTAAGGCAAGTCCGTCCTGCTACCCGTGTCATTGGCCGATAAGACATTTCCCGGGACGATATCTACCAAAAGGGCGGGATGCAGAAGACGTCGCTGGTATTTCTTTGTAAAGGCATCCTCGTCGAGCTGCAATGCCTGGCGAGAAACTTGATTGAGGTTTCGCGCAAAAGCGCAATTTAATAGGGGAAGGGCTTCTTGGCTGATTCAGATAGGCGCACATAGACCTTTTCATCTTGTAATATGTTGGCTCAGAAATAGCGCTGAATGAAGGCTTTTTCTAGAAGTCGCTAAGAATGCCGTCGGGCACTGTACAATCTCGTTTTGATTTTGAATCAAATGCTTTTTTGCATTACACTGCAGCCACAATTTTTGGAGAGATTCATGATGGGTTTTTTAAAGCCAATGCGAACATTGGCCTTGGTAGGTGCGCTGCTATCGTTGGCCGCATGTGGCGGTTCCTCTGACATTAACACCGTCGTCATGAGCGGTACGGTCAGTGGCCTGACGACCGGCAACCTGTCGCTGAGCAATGGGCTGAGCACGGTCAATATTCCGATGGGCTCGACGACCTTCTCTTTTCCTAATCGCATGAACTTAGGCATCAGCTACAACGTCACTGTGTTGTCGCCGCCTGCAGGGTACACCTGTTTGGTCGCGAATGGCGCCGGTACCGCCGGTTACAGCGACACTACTGCGATCGTTGTCACGTGCGCAACAAATAATAATTTAGGTGGAAAAATCACTGGCCTGACCGGCAGTGGACTGGTGCTGGCGAATGGCGCCAACACGGTCGCTGTAACGGCTAACTCGAGCACGTTTGTCTTTCCCAACAAAGTCATGGCTGGCGTTACTTATGGTGTCACCGTACTGACTCAGCCCGCCGGACAGATCTGCAGCGTTACGAATGGTGCTGCCACGATGGGTCAAATAGACGTCACCACGGTGAATGTCACCTGCACAAAAGCCTAATGATTACTGCTGACCATGTTGGTCACTCGGAGAGAAAATGAAGAATGCTGTAAAAAAGACAGGGTATTTATTCGCAAGCTTACTGACGCTCACACTGCTAGCCTGCGGTGGCTATACGACGGTCAACCTGGGCGGAGCGGTGAGCGGTTTGATTACCTCTGGCCTGGTGATCAGCAACGCCGGCCAGTCGCTGGCGGTGCCGATTAATGCTACGACCTATGTGTTTCCAAAACAAATTGACGACCATGGCACCTATGCCATCACGATTGACGCACAGCCGCCGCGTCTGACTTGTATGATCTCCGGCGCCGCAGGCACGACGACGGGCATCGCGATTAACACGGCAAACATTTACTGTTCACTCAATGCGTACACTGTTGGTGGAAGTATTACGGGTCTGACGAGCGAAGGGCTGTCGCTCACGAATGGTGCCGATAATCTGACGATTGCCGGTAGTACCTCCTTATTCACCATGCCTACGCCGGTCTCTGACGGCTCGGTGTATGGCGTGGCGATCCTGTCGCAGCCAGCCGGCCAGACCTGCACGTTAAAAAATGGCACCTCCACCATGGGCTCAGCAGCGGTAACGAATATCGCGATCACCTGTATTTGATCCTGCACTGACGCTTGAATGCGTCAAAGTGACGGGTTAAATGCTACAATCCGTTTGCAGTAAATTTTGCGCATAAATGGCATATTTACGCGCACTTCACACCGCCTGAGTGGTGAAATTGGTAGACACAGCGGACTTAAAATCCGCCGCTTACCCGAGAGGGGGCGTCCCGGTTCAAGTCCGGTCTCAGGTACCAATATTGATGCGGCCTCCAAAGCATTGTTTGCTTTGGAGGCCGTATTTTTTTGCGTGTCGATAGCAGTCGACACGCAAAAATTTAAACCTTTAACTTTCCATTTTGTTAATCAAATTGCGGCATAATTTTTCCAGGGGCTTCCTGTATTTCACCTGAATGTAGTGGAGCTGGGAGCGGATCTCCATCTTCTGGGACAATTCAATGCATAACGCAATACTGCTGCCTCATTGGCAAACAATCCCCTGCATAAAATCAGCCGCCACGCTGTTATTGCTGCTGTGCTTAAGCGCCTGTGGCGGCAGTTCTGGGCCCAGCATGGTGATTGTGACAGGCACCGTGAGCGGATTCTCTAATGATGGTTTATCGCTTTCAGATGGCTTGAATGCCATCACTGTGCCGACCAATGCGACGACGTTTTCATTTCCGACTCACATGAATGCCGATTTGATTTTTAGCGTGAACATTCTGGCTCAACCAGTCGGTCTTCAATGTTATGTGGACCAACGATTTCATACCGCCTCACTGGAAAATAACACGCCGGTCAACGTGACCTGTGGGGTTGAGAATAGCTTGGGTGGGGTCGTCACTGGTTTGACAGATGGCCAGGTACTGACTCTGGCGAATGGGACCGATACGGTGAAGCTGACATCGGCGAGCAAAAACTTTAGCTTTCCTACCAAACTTTTTCCGGGTGTGCGCTATGGCGTTTCAGTCAAGACACAGCCTGATCTGCGCCACTGCAGCGTCGTCAATGGTTCCGGGACGATGGGCACGGACGCCATCCGTAATATTGAAATTAACTGCATTTAAAGCACTACATTTAAAACCCTTTTTTATTCATATATCACCTGCGGTGTAGCTCTATGAATTTTTGAATCTATCCATTTTATTAATCACTGTATTGATCACACTATTTATTTCTACAAGTAATTTTAAATTTTCAACAATCCGATTTTCGATGAGCACTAGGGGAAAACATGAAAACATTTTACGAGGCATTTTGCCGGATAGGCATCCTGGCACTTCTCACATCCCTGACTGCCTGCGGGGGTTATTCGACAGTGAGCCTGGGTGGAGATGTGGTCGGTCTGACGGCAGATGGATTGATCATTGAAAATGATGCACAGTTACTCGTCATTCCCGCCAATACCCATGCCTATGTCTTTGCAGAGAATGTCGATGCACGTCATTCTTATAGCATCCAGGTAGTACAGCAGCCACCGGGACTACACTGCCAGATTTCAGGTCCGAATGGGACGACGACCGGCATTGCCATCACGACAGCGGATGTCGTCTGCCAAGTGAACGCTTACGCCATCAGCGGCAACATCATTGGATTAACAGGGTCTGGACTGCAATTGGTGAATGGCCCGGATCACATGGACATCGCCGCAGGTAAGAGCACATTCACCTTTTCAGGTCTGGTCGATATCGGTGCCGTGTATGGTGTTGCGATCTTGAGCCAACCGGCAGGACAAACCTGCACGGTGAAGAATGGTACGGCCGTCATGAGCACGCAGGCCGTCAATAATATCGAGGTCAATTGTATGAATAACTGAGGCCAGGTCAGCATCGGTCTGGCTTCAGGGATTGTATTTGACCTGCATCACTTAGTTCCTTAAACAGAACCCGCCCGCAAGGATAAACTGCGCGCATACGTTGGCGGGCGACGGGCCAGTGATGCCTGTTCGTAGCTATAGGCCAGTCCGATCAATGTCGGTTCTGACCAGGCACGGCCGACGAAGGAGAGGGCGACCGGTAATCCATGTACCTGGCCGGCAGGTACGGTGATGTGCGGGTAGCCGGCGACTGCGGCCGGGCCGGCAAAGCTGGCGCCGGAACTGTCGCCATTGATCAAGTCAGTCAGCCAGGCGGTACCGTTGGTGGGAGCGACGAGGGCATCGAGCTGATGCAGGTTCATCAGCTGGTCGATGCCTTCGGTGCGAGAATAACGCCGTACATTGGCCAGCGCATCCAGATATTCCTGGCTCGTGAGGTCCCCCTTGGCTTGCGCGCGGATGAGGTATTCCTGGCCGAAATAAGGCAACTCGCGGTCCTGATGCTGAAGATTGTAGGCGATCAGATCCGCCATATTTTTGATCGGCGCGTCGGGGGCGTAAGTTTTAAGATAGCTGGCCAGCCCGGCTTTGAATTCATACAGCAGAACCTCCAGCCCATCATTGCCGGCTTTACCGACGTTGGGCATTTCGCAGTCAATCAAGATGGCGCCTTGCTGACGTAATACCGACAGCGCCTTCTCAATCACCGGGTCGACCAGATCCTTACGGCCGCCAAAATAATTGCGCACCACACCGATGCGCGCGCCGCGCAGGCTGTCTTTTTTCAGGTAAACAGAAAAATCCCTGTGCGTGTTTGCGCGGTCGTTGGTCACTGCATCATTGGCATCCACGCCCGTCATGCCGCCCAATAGCAGGGCCGCATCGCTCACTGTACGCGCCATCGGTCCAGCGGTATCTTGCGTATGCGAGAGCGGGATGATGCCACTGCGGCTCACCAGCCCGACCGTAGGCTTGATGCCGACCAGACCGCAAATCGAGGCCGGTGAGACGATCGATCCATTGGTCTCGGTACCGACGGCCACGGCGGCCAGACTGGCAGCGATGGCCGAGGCGGAGCCGGAGGATGAGCCACTGGTATTACGGTCCAGCGCATACGGGTTCAGGGTGAGGCCGCCGCGTCCGCTCCAGCCGGAAGTCGAGCGCGTAGAACGCAGATTGGCCCATTCCGAGAGATTGGTTTTGCCGAGAATGACCGCACCGGCTTCCCGCAAACGCTGCACGACATGCGCGTCGAGGGGCGGATGGGCACCGGCTAAGGCCATTGACCCGGCGCTGTTACTCATCTTGTCCGAGGTGGCAATGTTGTCCTTGAGGAGGATGGGAATGCCGTGCAGGGGACCGCGCGGGCCTTTGCTGGCACGCTCCACGTCGAGCGCTTTGGCGATCGCCAGCGCGTCGGGATTAAGCTCGATGATGGCGTTCAGGCGCGGTCCGGCCTTGTCGAAGGCGGCAATGCGTTTGAGGTAGAGCTTGGTGAGCGATTGCGCGCTCTGTTTGCCAGACTGCATGGCCAATTGCAGTTGCGTGATGTCGGCTTCTACAATAGAACTGTGCGCAGCGTGCGCGCCTGACTGGGCGGCAAATGCTGGGGCGGCTTGGCTGGCGGCGGCAACGGCGGCGCTGCCCAGACTGGCTTTGACGAAATCTCTGCGGTTCATAAGGGCTTTCTGGCTAGGTTTATCAGGGCGTTTTTTAGGACGTTTGTTCGGGTGTTTGTTCGTGCGACTAGGAATGCGCTTGCAAAAGCGATGCTGGAGGTCATCAGCTTGAGTGAATCCACTCAGCAGCAATTGTCAAAGATTATAGTGCCAGATGGTAATTTTTGCCGCTGCTCGACAAGGCTCGTCAAGGGGTAATTTTTGTCAGCCTCAGCGTGCACCCAGACGCCACAGCGAAGTCAGCTCCGCTTTGCGCGCCAGATGCAGCGGGTCACTCGGGTCACTTGCCTTGGGGTGAAGCGGACGAATGTCGCTGCGTCCCAGTACCTGCAGCCCGGCAGCATCGATCATCGTCAGCAGGGCACCGGGTGCACGCAGGCCAAGATGCTCAGCCAGATCGGACATGATCAGCCAGCCCTCACCTTTGGGGGTGAGGTGGGGGGGCAAGCCGTTGAGAAATCCGCGCAGCATGGCGTGGTCGGGGTCAAAGATGGCGTGTTCGATGGGCGAACTTGGCCGCGCGGGTATCCAGGGCGGATTACAGACGATGAGCGGTGCGCGGCCGGGAGGAAATAAATCGGCTTGCAGAAGTTCGACTTTTGCAGCATAGCCAAGTCGATCGAGATTGGCTTGCGCGCATTGCAGCGCGCGTGGATCCAGATCGGTGGCCACGATATGTTGCACGCCGCGTTGGGCGAGCAGGGCGGCAATCACGCCGCTGCCGGTGCCGATATCAAATGCCCGCTCCAGGCTCGGTAAGGGCGCGTTGGCGATCAGCTCGAGATATTCGCCGCGCAGAGGAGAAAATACGCCATAGCCGGGATGGATGCGCGCGCCCAGGACGGCGATGTCGACGCCTTTTTTATACCATTCATGGGCGCCGATGAGGCCCTGCAGTTCGCGCAGCGAGGCGACGCTGGCCTGCGTTGGGGCGCCCCAGGCTTGCTCACAGGCGAGCTTGACATCGGGCGCGCGGCGCAGCGGAATCGTGTAATCGGCATCGAAGGGCAGTAGCAGCATGCCCAGGGTACGGGCGCGTTGCGACTGTATTTGCCGATGTTGATTGAAGGCTTCTAGCGGCGTGGCGGCAGGCTTGCGCGCTTTGGTCTCGGCGCGCCGGCCCATGGCCTGCAAAAGCTGACGGGCATTTTGATAATCGCCGCGCCATAGCAAAGCGGTGCCTTCGCTGGCGAGTCGGAAGGCGGCATCGGCGCGCAGGCGATCATCGGCAATTATCACCCGTCGTGGCGTGGGTACGCCGGCTTCTGAGCGCCAGAGCGCAGATTGCGGTGCGCCGTTTTCTTCCCATTCGATCAAAGCGGTTTATCCATGAATGATACGTGAGGCGAGAGTGTAACCGGTATTGAATGACAGTCGTCGGGCTTGCCGCACCATCAGCTCAAAATCCTGCGCCGGCACGGCAGGACTAAACAGATAACCTTGTACCTGATTGCAGCCAAGTTCGCGCAAAAATTGCATCTGCTCGAGGTTCTCGACGCCCTCGGCGACGATTTCTTGTCGTAATTCCTGGCCAATCGTGACGATGGCGCCGGCGATCGCGCAGTCGGTTTTAGCATGCGGTAAGCCGACTACGAAGGAACGGTCAATTTTGATCGTACTGATCGGGAATTTCTGCAGATAGGCCAGACTCGAATAGCCCGTACCAAAATCATCGAGCGCCAGTTCGACGCCCATTGCCACCAGTTCGTTCATGATTGAAATCACGTTTTCTGCAGCGCGCAGCAGGAGATTTTCGGTGATTTCCAATTTGAGGCAGCCGGGGCTGACCTGATGACGCATCAGCGCGTCACGCACCTGTTCTGGTAGATGGCGATCAAACTGGCGTGAAGCGATATTGACGGCGATCGGCAAGCTACTCATGCCACCATCCTGCCAAAGTCGAATTTGTCGGCAGGCTTCATCAAGTACCCAACTACCCAATTCGATGATCAAACCGGTCTGTTCGGCCATCGGTAAAAATTCTGCCGGCATCATCATGCCATGCACTGGATGGCGCCAGCGTATCAGGGCCTCTGCGCCGACGATGCGACCGCTGCGCAGGCTGACCTTGGGCTGATAATAAAGCTGTAGCTGATGGGTGAGGAGGGCGCGCCGTAGCTCTGATTCCATGCGCAGCGATTCACGCGCGTGTTGCTGCATTTCCGGTCGATAAAATAGATAAGGGATGTCGCTTTCTTCCTTCACACGCGTCATCGCGGATTCGGCACAGCGCACCAGTGAACTCGCGTCGCGTCCGTCTTGCGGAAAGAGGGCAATGCCGATATGGGCGCTCAGGCAGAAATCGTTACCGTCAATAATGATCGGTAGATGCAGACTGTCGAGAATTTTTTGCGTCACGTGGGCGACTTGATGGCGATCCTTTATGTGCGACAGAGCGATGGTCAGTTTGCCGGTACCTTTACGAATTAACACATCCTCTTGTTCAAGGACCTCGCGTAATCGCCGACTGGCCTGTATGACGAGCTGATCGGAGAACAGCTGGCCGAGCGAATAACGAAAAGCGACGACACGTTCAAGCGTCACGATCAGCACGGCAGACTGGCGACTTTCACTAGCAGAGCTCGCCAATACATCGTCGAGCAGCGCATCAGACACAGACTCCGGCGGCAAAGTCGCTGAGGCAGAATTTTCACCGCTGGGAATTGGCTGGTGCAGCTGATATTGTTCGAGCGCCGTTTGCAATGCGTTGAGCGTCTCTGCTAGCGCGGCACCGTCGAGAGAGCGGGCTTGATGACATAAGTCCAGACAGGATTCGATACTTAGTTCAGCCATACGCTTGCCCTGTGATTCGTCCAGCATGATGAGGCGTTGAAAGTCTGGGATTATCTTAAACGTAAAAATGCTGATTTGAAATCAATTCCATGCATCATTCGTTGATTTACAACTACTAAAAAATTAAAATTCCTCGATGGAAATTTTAAATTTTCTTGAGGGAATTTTAAATTTTCTTGAGAGAATTTTTTGATGGCGATGATGATGTTTGAGTTGGCAATAATTGTCTTGCATCATCGTCAATTTGCTCGGATGAATAAAAATTTGACTTGGAAAATGTTCCAAAGATCGTCGAGCAAGCGGTCTTACAATCGGTCCTCCATACGACTTCTTGTTTAATGACTTTGAGCATGCTGTCGGCAATCCTGCTGAAAGAACGATTCTGAGATAGCAGGCTGTGCAATACGCATTTCCAGGGAGACAAAATTGACCTTGGGAATTTTATGGTAAAGTAATACCTGCCAGGGGTCCTGCGAATTTTTTTGCGGGTGAGAAATACCCTCCGAACCTGATCTGGATAATGCCAGCGCAGGGAGCGCCAAGTTCTCGTTGAGATCTTCTTTGCTTGCTCTTATTCGCTCTGGTTTTTTTAATCAGCGATGTGAAGAGCCATTATGACCCACAATAATTTAAGTACGATGACCATCGCCTGCCTGTGCGGACTGGCGAGTTGCGCGACGAGCTTTGCGCAAACGAGTACCAAAACTACGCCAGAGATCGTTATCTCGGCCAACAAGCTCAACGGTGAGCGCGGCGAATTTTCTGCCGTTAGTAGCTGGAGCGAGGAGCCCTTACTGCAAACGCCTGCCGCCATATCCGTCATTACCCGCCAACAAATGCAAGACCTGCAGATCCGTAGCACCACCGATGCGGTCAAGCTCGACGCCAGCGTGAGTGATGCCTATAACGCCGTCGGTTATGCCGAACAATTTTCGATTCGCGGTTTTGCGCTGGATAATGCGCGCAGCTATCGCAAGGATGGCCTGATCATCCCGGGTGATGGCGCGATCCCGCTGGAAAACAAGGAACAGATCGACATCCTCAAGGGACTGGCCGGCTTACAGTTAGGCTTGGCAGCGCCCGGTGGCGTGATCAATTATGTCACCAAGCGACCTAGCGTTAATCCGCTGATGTCGGTCGTGTTTGGTGTGAGCGAACGCGGGACGCGTTATGTGGCGCTGGATGTGGGCGGTAAATTTGCCGATGCGCGTTTTGGCTATCGCATCAATCTGGCAAATGAAAACTTACGCTCCTACGTCAAGGATGCGAACGGCGAACGGCAGCTGGTATCGGTCGCATTCGACTGGCAAATTTCACCTGCGGCGCTGCTGCAGTTGGATATGGATACGAATCAAAAATCACAGCTCTCGCAGCCCGGCTTTCAGCTCATTAATGGTGTCTCACTGCCGGTCGGTATTGATCCGGCGACCATGCTCAATAATCAGCCATGGAGCAAACCTGTGTCCACGCACAGCAGTAATGTGGGTCTGCGGTTTGATTACCAGCTTGGCCGTGACTGGCGTGCCGTGGTAGCCGCCAATCTTCACCATTTTCAGCGTGATGATTATGCCGCCTTCCCCTATGGCTGCGCCTCGGCAGAGTTATTCCCGGGCTTTTGCGCGAATGGTAATTACGATGTCTACGACTACCAAAGTACGAATGAATCCAAGCAGCTGTTTGCTTCGCAGGCTTTCATTACCGGTACCTTGCGCAGCGGTAGTTTGACGCAGTCTTTCACCGCGGGTCTGGCGACGAATCGCCGGCGTGATTATTTTGGTGACTGCGTTTATGGCACCATGGATTGTTATGGTTCGATGTCCAACGGCACGAGCAATATTTATCGTCCGGTAGTGGTGCCGGGGTCAACGATTTCGACGGGGCCTGTGATGTTGCAGCGCTCAGATGCGGAACGTGCAGCCTTCGTGCAAGACATCATTGGCTTTGGCGCTGGGGTGAAACTGCATGCAGGATTACGTGCCAGCCGCATTGAGCGCGATACGTATTCGCAGTCTGCACTCTTGCCTAATCTAGCGCTGGTGTGGAATCCGCAAATGCACTGGTCGGTCTATGGCGCGTATTCGCAGGGTCTGGAAGCGGGCGGTATTGCGCCACTGGGAACAAAGAATGTAACGCAACAGCTCAGTCCGAATAAATCGCGTCAGATAGAAGCCGGGGTGAAAGCGGATATTCGTGCGGACTGGAATGTGAGCGCTGCGCTGTTTGCGATTCACAAGCCGCTGGAAATCACCAATGCGGCGAATTATTTTGCGCGCTCGGGTGATGCCGTCCATCGTGGTCTGGAATTATCATCGCAGGGTAAGCTCACGCGTGATCTGCACATTTCGGCCAGCATGGCGGCGCTCAATGCAGAGCAGCAGGGGACTGGCGATCGCGCGCTGGATGGTAAGCGGGTGACGAATGTGCCGAAATTGAAATCGACCGTTGGCCTCGACTATGACTTGCCGCAGCTGGCCGGTCTGCATGTGAACGGGACCTGGCAGTACGCTTCGGACAAGGCGTTTAACGTCGACAATAGCGTCATCGTGCCGTCCTATCATGTGTTTAATCTGGGACTGCGTTATGGTCTACGGGTAGCCGGCAGTATGCTGACTTTGCGCGCTGGCGTTGATAACGTCGCGAACCAATTTTACTGGCGCGACGTCACCCCAGCACTGGGCGGCTATCTCTTCCCAGGCGCTCCACGCACGTACAAGGCAACAGGGCAATTGGATTTCTAAAAGCCTGGCAAGCCGTGCACCCCTCAACGCAGGGTGTGCACGGCTTTAAGTACACTCGTAATGAGGCGACGCCTCCAGCAACGCAATCACCTGCCCAAGTCGCTCTGCCACTGACCCGGTGATCAAGGAATACTGTACCCCCATCGCATTCAGGGTCCGCATAAGCTCCAAATGAATATCCTGGCGCACCTGATCTGAAACCCGTTGTATGCCATCGGCCACCCAAGGCGTATCCGGTGCCGTCACCAGCGTCAGATCATAAGTATGACTATGCGCTAAAGCGCGCACCGCCAGATCCGGCCGACCAAAACAATAGCGGCTATAAATCTCCGTCATCACTGGTGTGGTATCGCAAAACAAAAAACGCTGCGTCTGCGTGAGCGCTACGTCCTCGCGCTCGATCTGCATTCTGGCGATCAGAATTTGTTCATGCTCCTGCGGTACGCGCTGGGTGGTTTGCACAAATTCGCGCAAATATTCTGCTACCCAGACGCATTGGTAGTATTTGGCGAGCGCCTCGGCCAGCGTTGATTTGCCGGAGGATTCCGCGCCTAGAATAGCGATCCGTCGTGGCGCGGATCGATTCACCGAGTCAGTTCCGCATGAACGATCACCGACTTTTTCCAGGCCAGCAAACCCGCATAGGCCATCAAAATAAATAATGCGTACAGACCCGCTGTGAGCATGAGCTGCTTATAAACATAAAGCCCGACGTAGAGCACATCAACGGCAATCCAGATGTGCCAGTTTTCCAACTTCTTGCGCGACATGAGGACTTGCGCGAGTAGACTGCCAGCGGTCAGAAAGCCATCGGCGTGCGGCACGTCGGTATCAGTAAAGTGCGCCAGGAACCACCACAGCACGATAAACCCCAGCATCCAGGCTAGTAGCGATATTTGCCAGCCCCTTCGGTCTAGCCCTGATACCGGCAGCTGGCTGGCGCCATCGCCGCCGCGCAGCCACTGATGCCAGCCCCATATCGATACAAGGATAAATACGACTTGCAGGCCCATGTCACCATATAGACGGGCGTCATAAAACACCACGCCGTAGGTGGCGCAGGAAACGATCGCAAACAGCCAGCCCCAATGCGACTGACGAATATTAAGCCAGACGGTGATGACGGATAAGACGAATGAAAATCCTTCGAGCAGACTCGTCGACAGGCCAAACAGCAGTACAGGATCAGTCAGAGCATTCATGGCCGGCGGGCGTTAATGGTTATAGATTTACAAAGCCAAATGATACCGGTTTGTTGACCGGAGCCAAAAGCAAATTTGCCCCGCCATGGCAGAGGGCGTACCATGCGGGCTTCATGGCGACGAATCAGGGAATCAAGGAATGAAAGACGAATCACTCAGTAAGGATGAATACGAGGCGCTCGAGCAGATCATCAAGCTCAAGCGCGGCGATCGTCCTTCGGCCTGCATTGCGCGTAACACCAAACGTCTGTCGGGCATTAAATTTATCAGTTTTGCCAAGGACGGGCATGTGAGTCTGACTGAAAAGGGCGAGCAGAACCTGTTTCTCAAGCACTGCATCGATGGCTTACGGGCGGTGTCGACGCAGTCTGTGGTGGCGCTTTCCAACGGCGTGGTCACCTTTCTCGGCAAAAAAGGTCATATCACCGTACGCGAAAATGGCGAGGGCTTCGACATTACTCAGCGTGGTCGCGAGTCGCTGGCCGATATTGATGCTAATACGCGTTAATTTGCGTTAATCTGCGCGCAGGGTCGAGGTGGATTTGTTGGATGTCCTTGGCGAACCCGGGCTTGGCTCTGCTATAATGCGAAGCTTGTCGGGGCGTAGCGCAGCCTGGTAGCGTACATGCATGGGGTGCATGGGGTCGGAAGTTCGAATCTTCTCGCCCCGACCAATTAATTCAAAAGCTTACAACTCACAAGGTTGTAGGCTTTTTTGTTTTTGGAGAAGCTGTCAATTAAATCCATGCACACTGTACCAATGGATAATAAAATTTTGACTAAGCATTTGATACCAACGATAAAATCCTAATCAATAGTTAAATGGTACTATTTTTCAGCAGGGTATTTAATTTCCTTTATGGCAACTTCATCAATAGGATATCAATCAAAATCGCCTCCGTCGCATCCAGCATTTTAATCGTTGATGATCTAGAGGATGTTCGCTGGATTTTATCTAACATTGTCACTAAAAACGGCATGCGCGTCATTGAAGCCGCTGATGGGGAAGCGGCGCTCAAAATCATTCGAGATTCCCCGCCCGATCTTGTACTTCTCGATGTTGGCTTACCCGATATCGATGGTTTTGAAGTACTCAAACGACTCAAGGCAATTGATAGATCGATTCCTGTCATTATGATCACGGGAAATGGCAACACCATGGATGCGGTGCGCGCAATCCATGCTGGCGCCTTTGACTACGTGGTCAAACCCTTTAGTAATCAGGATATCGTCCTTACGCTTCGCAATGCGTTGATCGGGATTGATGCAAGACGTCATGTTCTACAAGTTCTTCAGCCGGCATTTTCCCCCGGATTACTCGTCGATCAAATGGGCAGCAGTTCGGCGGTAATGGAAATTCAAGCCGACGTAGAGCGCGTGGCAAAAACGAATTTTTCCGTCATGGTGACTGGCGAATCAGGAACAGGTAAAGAACTGGTCTCCCAAGCGATTCATGCACTCAGCCTTCGGTGCAATCAACCGTTTGTAGCGCTTGATTGTGGCTCGATTCCCGATACCCTGATTGAAAGCGAACTATTCGGCCACGAAAAAGGGGCATTCACGGGTGCGCATCAAGCCAAAGCTGGCGCGTTTGAGCTGGCAGCCGGCGGCACGATTTTTCTCGATGAAATCGGCAATTTACCCTTATCAGCACAAGGGAAATTACTGCGTGTACTGGAGACGCGACGCATTCATCGTATTGGCAGCAGTAAGACCTTAGAAGTTGATTTCCGCGTGGTGGCGGCCACCAATGCTGATCTATTGGCGATGGTGAAAATGCAGACTTTCCGAGGTGACCTTTATCATCGGATTGCGGAATATACGATATTTATTCCTTCTTTACAGTCGCGAAGCGATGATCTTAATTATCTTGTCACCCGCTTTCTCAGCATGACCAATCAAGAACTGGGCAAGCAGATACAAGGGCTTAATCAGGCGGCATGGAATCTGATTCATCACTATAGCTGGCCTGGCAATGCGCGGGAATTACGAAATCAATTACGCCGCGCCGTTTTAATGTGCGATGACGACGATGGCATTATTTCACCCAAACATTTGGGAATGATTGGCGGGCTTGAAGCTGCGCTGGTAGCGGCTGAAACATCCTCCGATGAACAGTCTTGGTTTAATGAGGCCCTTGGTAATGTAAAAACATTGTTTTCCTCTGCTGCCGAGCTGCTTGAACACGGCAGCGATTTGCCATTAAAAGAATTGACTACGTTGGTGAACGCGCAAATGGAGCGGGCAATCATCATTCAAGTGCTGCGCCAGACGCGCTGCAATAAAGCGAAGGCGGCGCGAATGCTGCACATTGATTACAAGACTTTGCTAAAAAAACTCAAAGATCATTCGATTTCAACGCTACAGGTCATGCAAGACACATCCTTGTAATGAGCCGATTTAAATGTACTGCAAACGCGCAATGTCGGGATGTGATCCGAGCAAGACGCTGCCCCTATTTTAAAACCTACGTCCAACAAGGATTTCCCCTTGAATAATCCCGAACTTAGTAGCTTGGCGAATAGTGTAGCGAACATTCCGCCATCAGTATTGCATGAGGCGGGATGGCATGAAAAAATGTACAACCTGCTTTTGCAAAACCTACCTTTTTCACTCATTCTTATCGACCCCTCACTTTGCGTCATATCGGAAAAATGGCATGCTGATCAAAATTTTGGTCGTCCTGAAGGGTGTGCTGTTGGCATGCGCTTGCGCGATCTCATGCCTGATGATGGCTTAGAAATTTCGCAGCTAGAAACAGCCATTACGAAACTATTTGACAAGGGTGTAGTGATCCCCAGTGCGTTGATGACTTATCGCCAGCCAAAGATGCCCCTCCGGATTTATTTGTATACCTTAATACCGGTAAAATCAGGAGACAGCATTGAAAATGTCATGCTTGTACTAGATGATGTTACCGAAAAATTGAGGGTCAGTGCAAAAGCCAGAATGGACTTACGTTATTTAGAGGGCGTCATTGAAAGTGGCAACGACCTAGTTATCGTAACGGATTTTAATGGCATGATTACCAGTTGGAATGCTAATGCGGAACGAATTTCTGGTTATAGCTTAAAGGATGTACAAGGTCGTATGTCAAGCGATTTTTGGGAGACAACGCAGTCTGAGTCGAGCCAGATTCGAGAACTGGTCACAAGCGGTACGGTAACATTTTTGGAGCTTAATCTTGTTACCCGTTCAGGATTGCGAATACCGGTGAAATGGTTGTTTTCGTCGATCCGTGACGACTTTGGTATGGTCAATGGATTCGTCGCTGTGGGTAAGGATTTGTCTGAAAGCCGTGCTCTAGAGGAGCATCTACGACAGTCAGAAAAACTAGCTGCGCTTGGCGTCATGGCCGGCGGGATAGCGCATGAGTTGCGTAATCCGCTGGCAGTCAGTTATTCGGCTGCGCAGTTTTTACTCGAGCCAGAAATTGATGCCGTGTTTCAACAGGCATGCGTAAAGAAAATAGTGGATGGCATTGAACGCTCTTCTGTGATTATTGAAAATTTGCTGCGTTTTGCGCGTCCTTCCACTATCGATCAAATTGAATCAGTCAACCTTGTCAACTTGGCGCGAGATACGGTCAGTTTTCTGACGCCACAAGCAAAGCTCACCAAGATAAATTTTTTGGAAGTCTACGAAGATCCACCTGTATTTGTGTTGGGGAATGAAAGTCTACTAAGGCAGGTGATGATGAATCTGATTTTAAACGCCGCTCAGTCAATGCCGACCGGTGGCGATGTGATCGTATCTATGCTGAAAGAGCATGACGAGGCGGTATTTTCCGTGCGTGATGCTGGCTGCGGCATTGCGCCTGCTCTTATGGCGAAGTTATTCGACCCCTTTTTTACCACTCGACCTGTAGGGCAGGGGACAGGACTCGGCTTATCCATTTCGCACACCATTGTGGCGCAACTCAAGGGAACGATCAATGTGGAATTCAGTGAGGTAGGCGTGGGCAGTTTATTTGTTGTACGCCTACCCTTATTAGCGCAAGTCACATGACTGAGGGCATCACTGTACTCGTTGTTGATGACGAACCCGATGTGCGTTGGGTGCTGGAGATGATTCTACTTAAAAATGGCTTTGTCGTTGCCCTAGCTGCTAGCGGTCAAGAGGCGATGCAATGGCTACACGAACACAGCTGCCAGCTCATGTTGGTCGATGCCAAGCTCAATGACATTGAAGGCCTTGAACTCATCATACGGATTCGTAACGAGACGACATGCTTAGCGCCAGCTATTTTAGTATCAGGATTTTTTTATGCAGACGATGCCATTATTAAACAACGTTTGAAAATGGGGCATATTTCAGCATTTGTTGCTAAGCCATTTCGTCATGATGAAATCATCAAATCCATTCGCGCGGTATTAATGCGAGGAGGATATGCATCAACTGTGGCGACGACTCCCTAGTTTGTTCGCTTAAAAAGTCGAAAGTGTCAGCAGTCACGCCCTAAGTCCACTACGCCATTGAGGAATTATTCTTCTGTGCGCCGTCACCCTCTTCACAAACAAAGCCAAGCGAGCGAAGTAATCCATCGTCTTTAAACGCTGGCGCGATTTTTGCTAACTAGATGTTAGACAAAACGCGTGACCCAACCCAACGCGTTGATCCATTCCATGCCTGCGCGGTCGCAAAGCGCGGACCCCGCCGCTCCAATACATAATGCATAAAAAAGGCTTGGCAATGATACAGAATATTCTCATCGTCGATGACCAGTTTGAAATGCGCCGACTTCTCAGGGTAAGCCTTGAGGATAATAAGCGGATTCTGCATGAGGCGAATACTGGTGACGATGCCTGGCGTATTGTGCAACATCTGCGACCTTGTCTCATCTTGCTAGACGTGATGTTTCCAGGATTTTTGGATGGTTATCAAGTCTGCAAACGCATCAAGACGCATTCAATATTAAAACATCAAACACGCGTCATTTTGATGTCCGGACTCAGTCGCAGTAACGATGTTGAACGCGGGATGGCCGCTGAATGCGACGCCTACCTGATCAAACCTTTCACGCAACTTATATTAATGGATGCGGTAGAGCGTGTATTGGAGGGGCAATATGACAAGTTGCCAGTGGGGGACCCATCAAGGAGTTATAGCAAGGAGATGCACCCTCAAGGGGGAATGCTACTTTCATGACGGGAGTTTTCACCTTAACTATGGTGTCGTCACCCCATTTAACCGCAATACCTATACCCGCACACTTTTATAATTTTCTTTGAAAGTATAGGGGGTGCCATGCATTTTTAATGCATGGCACAGTTCCTGCTCATAAGCCCTCATATACACCCCCCTGACTGGGGACGACACCTTTACCGACGCTGACATTGCACATTCTAACAATGATGACCTCACTTGCGATAGCGGCGCAACTTTGAATTGATGGAGATTATTAATGGCTATGCATAGCGCAATGACGACGCAAGTAACACAACTCTACGTATCCCTGTTTGCACGCGCCCCTGAAGCGAGTGGTTTGGCTTTCTGGGTTGACCTGATGGGCAAGGGGGCAAGCTTTTCCTCCATTGCACAACAAATGTATACAACAGAAGCCGCACGCACGATTTACCCATTGAATTTGAATAATGGACAAATCGTTACTAACTTCTATACCAATGTTCTGGGACGCATGCCAGATGCTGAGGGACTCGCGCATTGGACTGCAGAACTGAATGCCTCTGGTGCCAGTGTTGGCGGCGTTGTCGTTAAACTCATTGCTGCTGTTTTGGATTACGCTGGCAATGATGCAGCTGGCTATATCTCACAAGCGCTGTTTATGAATAAAGTCGCGGTTGCCTTAAATTTTGGCGCAACATTACAAGGCACTAGCGTAACTGATGCTACGGCCATTCTTAAACTGGTGACATCGACTGACGTCACTGCTGCAAATGCTGCCGCTTCTTATTCGGCTGATGCCGGTTATCGCGCTGCGACAGATACAGCAAATGCCGAAGCAATCGCTGCCATGCAAGCTCTTAAGGCGATAAGCGCGACATCTGCCTTGAAGAATTACGGCATTGCTGCAGCAAACGTCAATACTTATGCGACCGCCGCTACAAGTGCTGCCCTTGCTGCTGATAATGCAGCACTTGCTGCTAACACGGTTCCCTTGGCGGCAGTGGCCACTGTTGCGGCAAATCTGGCTTCATCAACAGCGGCAACTTATTTTGCTTATGCTGCGTTGGCATCGACTGCTGCTGCCGAATTGAAAGCTGCTACGGATGCCACTAGCGATACCTCGGATGATGTGGCGGCAAGTAACGCTATTGCGGTGACGAAATTGTCAAAATCAGTCGCGGCAAGTGCCGTTACTGCGGGTCAGCAAAAAGTAGTCGCTGCAGCAGAAAATGCCAGCGTTCAAGGGAAGCTACAAGCAAATCTAGATTCCCAACAGGCGACTAAAGATGTCGCCAACGAACAAAATGCGGTGATAGTCTTGGGCAGCTTTAACAATGCTAAATTGTTTGCTGCATCTGCTGCTGATGCGGCTACCGTGAATGGTGACTTGGCCACATCTGCTGCAAATCTTGCTGCGACATCACTGGCGAATGCCAATGCATACGTCACAGCGGCGACGCTGGCAAAGTCAAATGCCGATGCTTACCAAGATGCGGCTAAAGGCGTGATGTCATCCGCCACGACTTACAAAGCAGCGACTGTTCTTACCAAGATTCTTACCGACGATGACGCAGGGACGAGCGCAGTCGATGCAGCGACTGTAATGGTGACGAAGGCTAAAAATGTTGTCCTTGCTGCTGAGAGTGCCTTATCTAAAGCAAATACCAATTTATCCGTCGTGAGCCTAGAATTGTCGCGTGAAGCGAACGCGGATTTGGCCTTGTCGACTTACACCGCATCTGCGAATAGTGCAGTTACGGCGGCAACCTTGGCAACGTTAAACGCTGCTAAGGCCACCGCCGCAGCGGATTCTGCAACCACGCTTACTTTGACTAATGCCTCGGTTGATGCTGCCACACTGGCATCGAAGAATGCCTTGGACGCGCAGACTTTAGCCGCATCAGCGGTGACGGCAGCGGCGAACTTAATAGCGGTAACGAAGCTCACAACAGTGACGACAGATGACTTGGCTGCAACGAATGCCGTGACTGCGGCGGGAATTTTGGCTACTAATGCAGCCAATGCTGTGGCTTCTGCTTGGACAGCGGTGACGCTTGCTTCAGCTGCGAACGATTCTGTAAAAATGGGTGGGAATGCAGGGGACTATGTCGTTTTGTCTAGTGCTTCAGATGTTGGCAATCAAACCGTAATTCTGGGAAATGGTGCGGGTGATTACATTACCAGTGCTGCTGTTGCTGCCGGATCGATTAATTTCACCTTGGGCGCTGGCGTAGGCGATTATGCTACGGTTGTATCTACAGGCAACGTTACGCTGACATTTGGCAATGGTGCGGGCGATTATGCGACCTTGGCTGGCGCAACCTCAGCGACAGCAACGAACACCATAACCATGGGAAATGGAATCGGTGATTATGTTACTTTAGGACCAGGTGTTGCTGGGTCCACTCAAGTCGTCGCATTAGGTTCTGGCTTGGGTGACTATGTAACTGGTGCCTCCGTAGGCAATGTCAGCATCACGACAAAGGATGTATCTGGCAATGCAGGAACGCATAATTACGTGACATTATCAGGTGCCACAGCAGCAGGAAACGTCGTAAAAGTCACGATGGGGAATGGCGCTTACGATACGGTGATTTTAGGTTCGGGCGTTGTTGGTTCTAGCCAAACAGTGAACTTAGGTGATGGCGCCAATAATTCTGTTATGACATCCTCTGTCGGCACGATTGATATCACACTGGGTAACGGTGGACTTGGAACGATCAAAGCCAGCGGCAATGGCGTGTCTGGGAATATTACAGTTGGTAGTGGGTCAGCAACTATTATTGCCGCAGGATTGGGTGATGCATTGACAATTAAATTAGGCGCTCACTCTAATTTTACCCATGATGCGGTGACGGTCGGTATAACTGATGGAATACATTACAGCACTATTTCAGGCTTGAACAACACGGCCACTTCCTCAGATACCCTGACGATGACATTAAATAATAATTTACTGCGAATGGGGATAATCAACACAATTACCAATGTTGCGGGGGATGCGAGGTCTTTATCGACATGGTTGACTGCGGCAAATATGGCTTCAGCGGCGACTGGGGCTGCTAGCGCCTCAAATAATGGCAGTTTGGAAGCTTTCGTATTCCAAGGAAATACGTATATCGTCAGTGCGCATGATATTAGTTCTTCGGCAATCTCGATGAATGACTCTGTCGTTGAATTGATTGGTATTTATTCGTTTACTGTAGCGACATCAGTGTCGCCGGGTGGACTGATCAGCTTGCACGGCTAATCAAACGGGCATTCGATAGAGAAAAAAGGCGTATAGATCACAAGCTTGTAGGCTTTTTTGTTTTTTAGCCTGCTGGTGAATTGGCTGATGTGCGATTAGTGCGGATTGAATGCGTTGGTACTATTTAATTCGCCGGGCGTGTGTGGCGTTGCAGATGCGGCTAATCGATTGTGAAAAACTGTCATGTCAAGACCTGACCCCAGGGGTTTCGTTGAGGCAGAGGCCCATGAGTAGGAAGACCATGAGTGCATAGAAGAGGCTGGCTTTGACTGACCAGAAGATGACTTCGGTGAGGCCAAAGCACAGATAGCTCGTGACGACGAATTGGCCGGCGAGGGCGCAGGCGATGACGGTTTTGTTTGCTTGAGCACCTGGAGCGAGCTGGCGGGCGAAAAAAATTATTGGGGTGATCAGGGTCGCTAGCCAGATCACCAAACCGACGGCACCGCCCGTCACCCATTTCTGTAAGTATTCATTGTGTAAGTGCGGCATGGTCAGTACCACGGGATCCAGACGACCTGCAGCGACCCATTCGGTCATACGCACAGCAGCGGCCTGGTAGTCGATACCCAGCAGGGGATGTTCGGCGATCAGCATGCTGGCGCTCTTCCAGAGCTCGAGCCGGATACCCATGATGGTGAAGACACTTCCACCATTAAAATAACTGCTGATCCCGGCGATACCTTCGTCGACGCGCTCGCTCACGCCGCTGCCAGGGATGAAATAGGTAGCGCCGACCAAGACAAAACTCACGATTACCCAGGCACGCACACGCCGACTATTGAGCGCATGACTATAGCGAACCATGATCACAGCCGCCAACGCCAACGCAGGCCAGCCACCCCGCGTGCCTGTCATGACCGATCCGGCCAGACCGGCGATCAGACCGATGATGGGCCATATCATTTGTCGCGCGCTGCGCTGGTCGATCATGGCGGCGATCGAAATCAAACCCAGACAGAGCGACATATCGCCAAAGGTGATCGCATTCATCAAACCACCGGGACGATCCATGTCCAGACCGAGCCTCTGATAACCGACCAGAAAAGCACCCGCCAAGGCACCGCCGGCAACGCCCCACCAAAGAAATCGACGATCGGGACGTGCCCACAAAACCAGCATCAGCGCAGATATTGCCAACAACATGCGCGCCGGCCTTTCGAGCGCGGACAGGATTGCCTCGCTACGCAGAATCAGACAAGCCAGAGTGAATAGAAAATGAAGCAGGAAAGCCAAGCACACCGGACGCACGGCGCGCCAATGTGGTGCCATCACGCTGCGTCCCTGGCCGGTGATGATGATCAGCGCAGCGACAGCCGCAATGCCGAAGCTGACGCCACTCACGCCCCACAGGGTCACGAGGCTGAGAAATGGCAGCAAAAACACCAGTAGGCCCGCGACCAGCTGCTTTGGTGAAATTATTTGCTTGAGTCTATTGTTCATGCAACTTTAAATAGGTAATCTGCTGTTTTGGTATGTGAAAAGTTCGATCAAACAGCATGCATCTAGACGCGACTATTTCTCTTGTCATTACGACATATAACCGACCCGATGCGCTCGAGACGGTGATTCGGGCCTGTTTTGTGCAGAGTGAGAAGCATTTTGAAATCATTATCGCCGATGACGGCTCCACTGCCAACACAAGGGAAATGATCGACCGCTTGCGGGCTGAGTCGCCGGTGTCGCTGGTGCATGTTTGGCAAAGTGATGAAGGCTTTCGTGCGGCGATGGCGCGCAATCGTGGCACATTGGCAGCGCATGGTGCGTATATTGTTTTTCTGGATGGGGACTGCATACCCCAACGTGATTTTGTCGCGCGTCACCGCCAGCTGGCGCGACCTGGTTTTCTGGTCTCGGGGAGCAGGGTGCTCATGAGTGCGGCACTGAGCGAGCGTGTCATGGCCGAAGGGATCGACCTCTCGCGCGTTCCTCTGGCAAGCAAACTAGGTTGGCGTTTGCAAGGTCACGTCAACAAACTGTTGCAGTGGGTGCTACGCTGGCCTGACTTGGGGCGTGAACGCCGAAGCTTTAGCTGGCGTCGTATCAAGAGCTGTAATCTGGGTGTCTGGCGCAGCGATTTGGCGCTCGTAAATGGCTTTGATGAAAGCTTCCTCGGCTGGGGCCATGAAGATTCGGACCTGGTAGTAAGGCTATTCAACGCCGGCGTGATGCGCAAAGACGGCGCCTTCGCCACCGAAGTATTCCACCTCTGGCACCGCGAAGCCCAACGTGACCAAGCATCAAGCAACCGCGACCTCGTACTCGCACGCGCACAAAACCGCACCATCGAAGCAAGCCGCGGCCTAAAAAACCATGGGGTCAGGTCTTGACATGACAGTTTTTTAAGTTGTCATGCATCAAACTTATTTATTGCGCGCCAACATAGCGCACGCGATAAATGACTCCTGCCAAATCATCACTAATGAGCAATGAGCCATCAGGCATATTGAGGACATCTGCAGGACGTCCCCAAGCAAGCTCTTTGCCACTAGCGTCCTTGTATAGCCAGCCATCCACAAATGGCTCGTGCTTCAAAACACGACCAGCAGGATCCAAGGCGACGCGCACGATGCGGTAGCCCACTTTGATGCTGCGGTTCCATGAGCCGTGTTCTGCGATAAAGATATTATTCCGATATTCCTGTGGAAATTGTTTGCCGGTGTAAAAGCGCATTCCCAGGGAGGCGACATGCGCGCCGAGTTTGATCACCGGCGGTGTAAATTCTCCGCATTGACGCTTCGCGCCGAATTCCGGATCCGGCGTATCGCCTTGATGACAATAGGGATAGCCAAAATGCTGGCCCGATTTTTCAAGATGATTGAGCTCATCATTGGGCATGTCGTCGCCCATCATGTCGCGGCCATTTTCCGTGAACCACAAACTTTGATCGAGCGGATTCCAGTCAAATCCCACAGAATTGCGCACGCCGCGGGCGACGGTTTCGAGCGCACTACCGTCGGGCTTCATGCGTTGAATATTGGCATAGCGCGGATCAGGATCGCAAATATTACAAGGCGCGCCGACCGGAACGTACAGCCATCCATCGGGACCGAAGGCGATAAATTTCCAGCCGTGGTGCGTTTCTGGTGGAAAGCGGTCGGTGATGACGAGGGGCTTGGGCGGATTGGCTAGCCGGCTATCGATATGCTCAAACCGCAAGATGCTGGATACCGCGGAAACATACAAATTGCCATCGCGATAAGCTAGTCCGACGGGCAGCTGCAGGTCGGTGGCAATTGTGTGTACTTTTACCGCCTGCCCCTTTTCCAGCTCCACCGCATAGACCTTGCCAGCCTTCATGCTGCCAACGTAAAGCACCGTGCGCCCGTCCACATTGCCGCCGATCGCCATTTGCCGAGCGTTGGGAACAGCGTCGGTCAAAACCTCGATCTTAAAACCGGACGGTACATGCAGATCTTTTAAGCGCACATCTGCGCCGACGGCAGGCGAGAGAAAAATCGACAAGAGAAAAAGTGAAAATAATATGTGTATTTGCATTGGTTTGATTGTTGCAAGAGTAAATGCGGACGCGTTTTGCGTGGGAAAAATTTAAAAAACTGTCATGTCAAGACCTGACCCCACAAGCTACAATACAAGGCTTATTTGAGTCAACACTTTCCCTATAAATGGCGATCAATGGTGCTCAACGCAGCTGGGAGATTTGCTTAAAAACTGTCATGTCAAGACTTGACCCCACAAGCTAAGCAAGTGATAAGCTGATGCTTTTGAAAAATGAAAGAATCAATTGGAATTTGAATGGAATGACGCTTTTTTGCTTGGCTACGGCCCGATGGATGATACGCACCATGAGTTTGTTGAGCGGGTGCAGACGCTGCTGAATGCGACGGAGTCAGCGTTTTTGCCGGCGCTAAAACATTTTGCTGAGCACCTTGAGCAGCATTTCGAGCAAGAAAAACAATGGATGATCTCGACGGCCTTTCCTGCCACGGATTGCCATGTAGATGAGCATGCCGCGGTCATGAAGTCGACCCGTGAAGTTATTGCCCAACTCAGTCAGGATGGCTTGGTTGAACGCTGTCGTCCTCTGGTCGCAGAACTGGTGCGCTGGTTTCCAGGACATGCCGACTATCTCGATGCGCCGCTGGCACAATGGATGGCAAAACGGGCTTATGGCGGCACGCCGGTAGTTTTGCGGCGTAATCTTAAGTTCGCCACAGATACCGAAATCGGCTAAAGCATGGCTACTCAACTTTAGACATGCCTCGGCAAAGGTAAAAAATCAGGTTTATCGTGGCAGCACTGATGGCGGCATGATGATCCGTAGGAAGACTTTCGTTGCTTCTTCGTTTGCTTGAGCCAGCGACTTTTTTGTTCATGGCTGCCGAACATCTGCAGCAATTCCATGTTGCCGGTATCGGGCGCACTGTAATTAAATACTTCTGCTGCCCAGGGAACGCGGCCTATGATTTCTGCCAGCGGCGCATCGTCAAGATTGCTGAGACCTTGTCCCGGTTCGTTGCCGAGCAGTGCTGGCAGGACTTGCCCTCAATTCACGAGGGCAAAAACCTCATTACGCGGCAGTACTGAGTTTCGGTTGGAGGTTCCAGGTCTGCGGCAACAATCCGAGTGACTGTGCGCGACCGACATAATAAGTCCACAGTTTATTGATATGTTTTTCGCGCTTGATGTCTTTGCTAAAGGAAGCGATTTCTTCCGCGCTCAGCGGGAGTACACGGCCGAGCATACAGGCATCGTACATGGCTTCGGCGTTTTCGACGAAATGCACACTGTCGATCAAGACTCCCGGCACGCTCTCAGCGACGATGACCTGGCCATGGGCGCGGATCAGTGCAGCGTGCGACGCGCCAAGGGTAGTCGCCAGCGCACGGCCGCGCTCCGGGGAATTGACATGATTGGGATTCGGGTGCACCGGTATGCCATTCGCCCAGCGCACGGCATGATTTTTAACCGGGACTAACTGCGGGCCATCGGCCAGGGTAAAGGAGGCCGTGCGGTCATGATGAAAATGGGCGATCGAATTGACGTCCGGACGCACACGGAAAATTTCCGAATGCAGGAATACTTCTGATGGCGGACGCAGACCGGCTGGCCCGGATACTAAATAGCCATCCATATCGCAGATCAGTAACAGTTCCGGACGCAGCGATGCACGACTCTGATCGACCGACTGGATCAAAAAGCCGCGACCCTCAGGCAAACGCGCGCTGACGTGGCCGCTATAGCCCATGATCTCCAGATCATTGAGCATCAGCGTGCAGGCGGCGACCTGATCACGCAGATGCTGTTCCACGTCCTGCAGTGGCGCTGGGGTGCTGGCAATACTTACTGGTGCGGCGATACTCATAGATGGCCTTTGTTAAATTTGTCAAAAATCTTGAATGGCGAGAATATAGAGGCATTAGCAAGATAAGTCAAATTGCACATCTGTGCCAAAAGCATCGCAATATCCTCGCGCATTTCAGCCGCTCAATACTGCTGCGCCAGCACGCTGATTAGACGTGCCAGTGACTCCAGGTCGCGCCGGTCGATCACTTCGACGGGGGAATGGGAGTAGCGTCCTGGCCAGGAAAGTCCGACGTCAATTGCACCGCGGCTGCTGAATTCACTGGCATCGGTGCCGCCTTGGGTCACGCCGATTTGCAGTGCAATCTTGTTTTCGCGCGCTAGTTTGGTGATGCGATCCATGGTTTGCGCGGGTACGACCGTCATGCTGTCAACGCCGCGTAATACGGCGCCTGCACCGAGCGGTGCATGGGCCAGATAATGCGGGTCGGTCGGTGTGTCGGTTGAGACAAACGTATCGATCGCAAAGGCGACCTCAGGCTGCAGACGTTTGGCCAGTGCCCGCGCGCCGACCAAGCCGATCTCTTCGCCCACGCTGAAGGCAAATGTCACCTGATTTTTGACTTTAGTCGGATCCAGCGTCGCCAGTGCCATGAGCTGCGCAGTTACGCCAGCCCGGTCGTCCATGGAACGACCGGTCGCGCGCGGTGCGGCCAGTTCGACGAAGGCCTTGGGTACCGTGATTGATTGGCCAGGATTCACGCCCAGAGCACGGGTCTCGGCAGCGGATGCCGTGCCAAAATAGACGCTCAGCGTTTCGATCTCGGGCTGCGAACGGGTGGCGGCACTGTAGCGTGGACGCGGTGTCATGATGGCGCGCACGATGCCACGTTCGGTATGCACCAGTACCGGCTGTGCTTCGTAGAGGGACAGATACACCCCCCCGCGCACCCGCACCCGGGCGCTGCCATCTTCACGTAATCCAGTGATATCGAAGCCCACCTCGTCCATATGGGCGACGAACAGCAGTTCCTTGCCGCCGCTACCGAAGCTTACGCTCAGATTGCCCTGTTCGTCGGTCACGGGTTTGGCCCAGGCTGGTAGAGCCTTGAGGATGGCTTCACGAACCGGGCCTTCGTGTTCGGAGACGCCATATGCTTCAATCATGGTCTTGAGGATGGCAAACGAGCCAACTGGTGCGACGGGATGGACGGCGAGGGATGCGCTCGAACTTTGCTTGAAGGCGCTCAGTAAGACCGTAGGGGTGGGCAGTCCGACCGCGCTTTGTAGTTCGCTGGCCAATGCGGTGATGTGTCGCGTATCAATGACTTCGACCGGCGTTTCCGCAAACAGTGAGGGCACCGACTTGAGTTCGATACGGGTATTTTCCCAGCCTTTGGGAGGGGATTGCAGACCGCCTGCTGAACCGCCGATCAGGTAAGCGCGCTGCGGCCGGGCCGAGGTCGCCAGTCGGTTAAGACCATGATCGCCGAACTGCGACTGTGTCACCCATGCCAGCGTCAGCGTGCCATTGACTTGGGGTGCCAAGGCATAACCGCGCACTATTTCAATCAGTGTCTGCGCGCCGGCACGCAGCTGGCTATCGACGCCAGCGACCTTGTCATTGGCTAGTCGCGTGGCACGATTACGCAGATTGACCGAATCCAGCATGCGCAGTCCCAGCTGGCTAACGGTGGCCTGGTCAGGCGCGCCGACATCGACCCATAAATCGCTCATGTCTCGTACCCGACTGGTTTCGTTTGCCGGCAGCAGACGGCTCAGGTGGGTGGAGGGAGTGGTCGTTACACCAGGAATCAATTTGCCGCTGGCGCTGCGAATTTGCACCGGCTGGCCGACGAAAAATTGTTCGCGCAGTGGATGTGAATTGCGCGCGGTATGGCGGTGTAGGCGCAGATAGCCTTCCGGTGTAATGCCCGAAATGAGGTAGCCGTTTTCATCCAGCGCTGCGACGATGGCAACGTGCGGCTCCCCTTTGCCGAGCGTGATGATCAGATTGCCCAGCTGGTCGATCTGCGGTGTGACCCAGTCCGGCAGCTGCGAAAGTACTGCCGCACGCACCTCGTCTTCATGGCCGGACACTCCCTGGGCCTCTAGCAGGTTTAGGAAACGGTCTGGTAATGGCGTCGCAGGTGAACTGGAAGCCGCTGCCCAGGTCGATAAAGCCAGCGCATGGAGGGCGACAAAAAGAATGAAACGGGCGATATTTTTTTTCATGCAGAGTCGCTTAAAAAAGCAAAGGTGAATTGCAATGATATCTGTTTTAAAGAAATCCAATGCGATCGCACCTTGCCGCGACTTAATCGATGCGCGTCAGGCAGTGGCGCCTGCTGACATTTCAGCAGCCAGACTTCGCATTGGCTGCAATCGTCCCGCTGCCGTTCAGGATCTCTGCAAGATCGTGAACAGCAGGGACGTTTGTATCAATGATTTAGGCGCTGCGCTGTTTCGACAGCTGTGCGGCTTCGCGCGCCAGGTTGATCGCTGTATCTTCGATCATGTCTTCCTGACCGCCGACCATTTTTTGCCGCCCCATTTCGAGCAAAATCGAGCGCGCACTGACGCCATATTTTTTCTCGGCCCGTTTGGCGAATAACAGGAAGCTCGAATACACACCGGCAAAGCCTAGGGTGAGCGCGTCGCGGTCGATGCGCACGATATGGTCCATCATCGGCACGACTAAATCTTCGGCCACGTCGCTGATCTTGAACAGGTCAACGCCGGTGACGATGCCCATGCGCTCGCACACGGCCACGAAAACTTCCATCGGCGTATTGCCAGCCCCCGCACCCAGACCAGCAGCGGCGGCATCGATGCGATTGGCGCCGCATTCAATCGCGGCGAGTGAATTGGCAATGCCCATGGCCAGATTATGGTGCGCGTGAAAGCCCAGTTCGGTCTCGGGGCGCAGCGCATCCTTGACCATCGACACCCGCAGCCGGACTTCATCGGGCAGCATGTAGCCGGCGGAATCGGCGACGTAAATGCAATTGGCGCCATAGCTTTCCATCAGCTTGGCCTGCTTGACCAGATCTTCTGGCGTGTTCATGTGCGCCATCATCAGGAAGCCGACCGTGTCCATGCCGTTTTTGCGCGACAGGGCAATGTGCTGCTCGGAGACGTCGGCCTCGGTGCAGTGGGTCGCTATACGCAGCGTGTGCACGCCGAGTTCCTTGACCATGTGCAGATGCTCGATGGTGCCGATACCGGGAATGAGCAGGGCCGAGACTTTGGCATTTTTCATTAACGGGATCACGGCGCCCAGATACTCTTCATCGCTGTGGGTTGGAAAGCCGTAGTTGACCGAGGCGCCGCCCAGACCATCACCGTGGGTGACTTCGATGAGCGGCATACCGGCCTCATCGAGACCGCGGGCAATCGTGGTCATCTGTTCGAGCGAAATCTGATGCCGTTTCGGGTGCATGCCATCACGCAGGGTCATGTCATGCAGGGTGATTTTTCTACCGTGGAGATCCATAATTTTTTCCTTCAGGCGGCGACTGGCGCCAGGGTGATGGTACCGGCGAGGATTTCCTCGGCAAACATTTCAGCGGTGCGGGCGGCGGAGGCGGTCATGATGTCCAGATTGCCGGCATAGGTCGGCAGGTAGTCGCCCAGGCCTTTGACTTCCAGATAGACGGAGACGCGATTATCTTCAATCACCGGACCATTCATGAGCCGGTAACCCGGCACATATTTTTGTACTTCGGCGATCATGTCGAGGACGGATTTTTCGATCAATTCTGCGTTGGGTTTATCGACCGTCAGGCAGTGAATCGTGTCGCGCATGATGAGTGGTGGTTCAGCCGGATTGATCACAATGATCGCCTTACCCTTTTTTGCGCCGCCGACTTGTTCGACGGCTGCGGTGGTGGTGCGGGTGAATTCATCGATATTTTTGCGCGTACCCGGGCCGACTGAACGGCTCGATACCGTGGCGACGATTTCGCCATACGCGACTGGCTGAACCCGGCTGACGGCATACACCATTGGGATCGTCGCCTGACCACCGCAGGTGACCATGTTGACGTTCATTTCGCGGCTACCTAAATGCGCTTTCAGGTTCACCGGCGGGACGCAAAATGGTCCGATCGCAGCCGGGGTAAGATCGATCATCATCACGCCCAGCGCATTGAGCTTACGGCTGTTTTCAGCGTGCACATAGGCGCTGGTGGCATCGAAAGCGATTTGAATGCCGTCGGCTAAAACATGCGGCAGCAAACCATCGACGCCTTCGGCAGTGGTCTTGATACCCATGTCGCGCGCGCGTTGCAGGCCATCTGATTCAGGATCGATGCCGACCATCCAGACCGGTTCAAGTACCGGGCTGCGCAGCAGTTTCATGAGCAGATCGGTGCCGATATTGCCGGGTCCGATGACGGCGCATTTGATTTTTTTTTGTGACATCAGAAGCTCGCTTGGTGAAGGTTAAATTAATCGGTAAAGGCAATCGAACAGCCACCCAGGCCTTCGATGTGCATCTTGAAATGGTCGCCCGGCAGCGCCGTGACCAGCGGTGCCAGTGAGCCGGAGAGAATGATCTCGCCCGCCTTGAAGGGAATGCCGAAGGCACCCAGAGTATTGGCTAACCACGCCACCGCTTCAGCCGGATGGCCTTGCACGGCGGCGCCCAAGCCACTACCGGCCGGTTCATTATTGCGCCACATCTGCATGCTGGCAGCGGCCAGGTCGAGCGCCATTGGATCGGTAGTTTGGCTGCCGATCACAAACACGCCGCACGAGGCGTTGTCGGAGACGGTGTCCTGGATTTTTATTTTCCAGTCGGCGATGCGCGAATCGACGATTTCAAAACAGGGCGCGACCCAGGCGGTGGCTGCCATCACATCGGCACGCGTGACGCCCGGACCTTGAATGTCGGACTTGAGCATGAAGGCGATTTCGCCTTCGGCGCGCGGCTGAATCAAGCCGGTAGCTGACAGGCTGACAGTGGCACCATCCTGCATGTGCATACGATCGGTGAGGAAGCCAAAATCAGGTTGAAATACACCCAACATATCTTGCACCGGCTTGGAGGTGACGCCAATTTTTTTACCGATTACGCGCTCACCGTCGGCGATCCGACGGCTCAACATGTGCAGCGAAATCTGGTAGGCATCATCGATCGTGATGTCGGCGTGACGCGAAGTCAGTGGTGCCAGCGTGCGGCGCTCACGTAAGGCTGCGTAGAGTTCGTCGCCCAGCGCGGTAATAAGTTGGCGATCCATGTTCAGCCGTTTTGTAAAAAGTCGATGCACTGACGATTAAACATGGCCTGATGCTCGACCTGCACCCAGTGTCCACACTGGTTCACCAGCAGCATCCGGGCTTGCGGTGCATTTTCCATGATCTTCATCGCACCGCCGACCGGGTTGAACAAGTCATTGACGCCCCAAAAACCAAAGACCGGGCAGCGCAATTGGGCCAGCTGCTCGGTCATGTTCGGCACTTTCATGACTGAGCGCGCAGCCTGGGTCTGGGTGGCGGCGATCGGTGCGCGTTCATTGATGATTTCATCGCTCAGCAGGCTCGGATCGTATAACTGCATCTGCATGACCGCGCGCATGGCTTCTGCACCGGTCTTGCCTGACTTATAAATGGCGAACATGTTGGCGATGCCGGGCATGGCGAGGTAGGTGTCCAAATCTTCCACGCCGCCGGGCGCCATCAGGATCAAGCGCGACACCGTGTCCGGATAGGCCAGCGCTGCACCGAGCGCCACTGCGCCGCCGAGCGAATTACCGAGCAGGGTAATGTCTTTTAAGCCCAGCGCATCGATCAGACCTTTCAAACCAGCGATAAAAAAATCCAGATCGTATTGCGGAATATCCGGTTTGCTTGAGAGGCCAAAGCCGAGTAGATCGGGCACGATGCAGCGATAACCTGCGGCGGCAAAGACGGGAAAATTGCCTTTAAAATTACTGTAGCCGCTGGCGCCGCCACCGGCGCCATGCAGAAAAATCACGACCGGGCCTTCGCCTTGATCGTGGTAGTGCACCTTCTGGCCGTTGCCAATGTCAGCAAAATGACCTACTGGGATGGGGGATGTTTGTGTCATGGATGGCCGGTTCGAGTAGATTAAAATTAAGTGATGCGGCAGAGCTGCCAGTCGTTATTCAGGCAGTGTAGATGGGCTCATTTTCGAACGCGCGTGTGCGCCGGTCATCGTCTGAAAAGACTACCAATGCGCCATCACCGCGCCAGCAAGCCGGTCTTACTCAGCGCTCCAGAGTTTGGGCAGGCCGGGGTCGCTGGCGAGGATGCTCTTTTTGAGCAGATTGCGCAGCGCGGCGGCTTCTGGTTCGCCCAGCCGGTCGACCAGATCGGCTTCGACGGCCTTGGCGGCGGCCAGTACCTTCCAGATCGCTTCGCGACCTTGCTGGCTGAGCCGGTAGCCTTCGGCCTCGGTATGCTGCAGCATTTGCCGCGCGCACAAGCCATCGAGCGTGCTGCGGCCAATCGGCACGCCGGTATAGGCCGTGTGGGTGGTGACTTCTTCACACTGCATGGGCTCGCGAACGCTCAGTAAAGAGAGCGTGAAAAAATCCGCTTCATCAAGCGCCAAGGCGTCGAGCTGGGGCCGAAAGCCGGCCATGAACTGATAATGTGCACGGCCGAGCAGATAGCCGAGCAGATTTTCAGAATAGGGCGCATCGGGCAGATTGCTGGTGCCGGTCGCTACATCGCTGGCCCGTGGCAGCGCCAGCGCGTAGCCGCCGGTGACATACAGCAGCGGTGCGAGGGCGCTGCGGTCGTAGGCCAGCACCTCGCCGACAAAAATGATGTGATCGCCACCGTCGTATTGAAACGCGGTGCGACATTGAAAGCGCGCACTGCAGCCAGGGATGAGCGGTGCGTTGGTGACGCCTGTCTCGCAGGGCAGATCGCGAAATTTATCTTCACCGGCGCGGGCGAAGCGATTTGACAGCGCTTCCTGATTGGCCGCCAGAATATGCACATTCCAAAATCCGCTGTCGCTGAATACCGGCCGGCTTTTTGCTGTTTTGGCAATGCTCCACAAGACCATCGGTGGGTCCAGCGAGACTGAATTGAAGCTGTTGACGGTGATGCCGACCGGTGTTTCATCGGCTGCGCGCGCCGTGACGATGGTGACGCCCGTGGCAAACATGCTCAATGACTGACGAAAATCCCGGGCGTCAAACGATGCGCTCGCAGAGATACTTGACTTTTTATGATCGCTACTAGGCATAGGCTTCTCCGGTATGTGCGCAAATGGTGCCGTGCTGCCGGGTCTTTGCAATCCCTCACTTGGACTAGTAAAAGTCCATAGTCTGCGTATGGGTAATGACTTGGTTTTTTTAGTCCATTAAGACGATGAATCGCTTATTTTCTGGTGCGAATATGATGAAACAAAAGCCATGGATGTAGTTCGACGCATTTCGTCAGACCGCCACTGCTGGGAGAGAACGATATGATGATGCAAAATGATGACTATTTGACACCAGAAGCACAAAAACTAATTGCTTCTGCTCGCGCGATGATTCCCGTCTTGGCGGAACGCGCACCCCAGGCGGAAAAGCAGGGATTTGTCTCGCAAGAGACGGTCAATGAAATGGAGGCCGCTGGCCTGTTCCGCGTCCTGCAGCCTAAGCGCTGGGGCGGTCATGAAATGGACCCGCGCGTTTTTTACAGCATTCAGTTAGCCATCGCCGAGGGCTGCATGTCGACCGCCTGGATGTACGGCGTTCTGGGCGTGCATTACTGGCAGCTCGGTTTGTTCCCGAACGCAGCGCAGCAAGACGTCTGGGGCAAGAACCCGGCCACGCGCATTGCTTCGACCTACATGCCAGTCGGTAAAGCCGAGCCAGTTGAAGGCGGCTATCGTTTCAGCGGTCGCTGGAGTTTTTCAAGCGGTAATGAGCATTGCGAATGGATTTTGCTCGGTGGCCTGCTACCGAAAAAAGATGGTTCGGGCGCGATCGAACACTGCACCTTCCTGCTGCCAAAAGCGGATTACAAAGTGATCCCGAACTGGGATGTTATTGGACTGCGCGCCACCGGCAGCCACGACATTCTGGTCGAAGATGCGTTTGTACCGACGCACCATACCCAGCGCACCAATGATCATAGCGACGAAGGCTGTCCTGGTCGGGCCGAAAATACGGGCTGGTTATATCGCATTCCATTCACCCAGGTGTTTCAGCGTGCGGTATCGACGGCCTGTATTGGCGCCACCGATGGCGCGATCGCCAGCTTCCGTCAGCGTGCAGCGTCGCACATCGGCAAGCACGGTACCAAAACGGCCGAAGATGTGAATGCGCAGTTTGCCGTGAGCGAGGCCATGATCGCTACTGATCAGTTAAAGCTGGTCTTGTTCCGCAATTTTGCCCGCATTGTTCATTGCGCTAAAACGAATGAAAAAATGCCGGTGGAAGAGCGTTTGATGCAGCGTGCGCAGGCTAGCCAGGTACCAAAACTGTGTACCCAGCGGGTCGACGAAATGCTGCGGGCCTGCGGTGCTTCTGGTGCGCACAAGAGTAATCCGGTCGAGCGTATCTATCGTGATCTGCTCACTTCCCGCGGTCACATTGCCAACAATGCCGATGCTTACTCGCGTTCGCATGGCGGCGTGATGCTGGGTCTGCCGAACATGGATCCATTTGTCTGATTGATGTTTTTTTGCGGGTGTTTTTTGCGGTACCCAGGCATCACATAATTCGAAAAACAGGGAGACACGGTGGATCAGGCGTTTGATGTAGTCGTAGTAGGATCGGGTGCTGGCGCTTTATTGGCGGCGGCACGCGCAAAAGACCAGGGACTCACCGTTCTCGTTATCGAAAAAACAGCGCTCGTTGGTGGCACCTCCGCCACCTCGGGCGGTGGTATCTGGATTCCGGATAACCATGATATGCCGCGGGTTGGCCTCAAGGACAGCATCGACGCCGCCTTCACTTACGTCAAAGCCTGTGCCAAGGGATTAGCGAGTGACGTGCGGGTTCTGGCCTATGTTGAAACCGCGCGTCACATGGCACATTACCTGGGTAAGATAGGCATTCCCTACCGCAGCATGACGCGCTACGCGGATTATTATCCTGACATGGAAGGCGCGCTGCCAGGCGGTCGTACTATGGACCCGGTCGATTTCAATGCCCGTCGTCTGGGCGCGAAAGACCTGGAACAACTCAGGCCGACCAATCCGGGGCAACTCATTTTTGGCCGCATGCAAATCAATGCATTTGAAGCGCGCACCATCCTGGCCCGCGAACGCAAGGCCAAATTTGTTTTAATGTGGATCATGCTGCGCTACGTGATCGATTATCCGTGGCGTCGCCAAAGTACGCGGGACCGTCGACTCACCGGCGGTCAGGCGCTCATGGGTGGCTTGATGACCGCGCTCAAGCAGCTGCAGGTGCCGATCTGGTGTAACTGCAGCCTTGAGTCGCTGGTGCAGGAAGACGGTCGGATTACTGGTGTGGTCGCCGTGCGGGATGGTCAAACGATCCGCATCGCTGCGCGCAAAGGCGTGCTGTTGGCCGCTGGCGGCTTCGAGCGTAATCAAGCCATGCGTGATCAATATTTGCCCAAGCCGAGCGATCAGGCCTGGGCTGCTTCGCCGGTCGAATGCAATACCGGTGACACCATTCAAGCTGGCCAACAGGCCGGTGCAGCGTTGCATCTGATGGCGCACAGCTGGGGTGCGCCGACCTTGATGGTGCCGAAAGAAGAAAAGTATCGGGCCATGTTTATCGAGCGCTCGATGCCGGGCTGCCTGGTCGTGAATACGCAGGGCCAGCGCTTTGTGAATGAATCCTGCCCGTATCTGGAATTTCAACTGGCCATGATGGCCGAGCATGCCCGTATGGGTGGCGCGGTGCCGGCCTGGATCGTGTTCGATGCCGAGTTCCGTCGTAAATTTCCGATTGGTCCGCTCGCCCCCGGTGAAGCAGTGCCCGATAGCCGTTTGCGTAAAAGCTGGCTTGGCGTGGTCTACTGGAAGGATGAGTCGCTAGCCGGTCTGGCGCAGCAAATTGGTGTGGATGCCGATGGCTTGCATGCCAGCGTAGCCAAGATGAACGCCTATGCCAAGAGCGGCGTAGATGAAGATTTTGCCCGCGGTGCGAACGTGTTTGACCGTTACTACGGCGACGACAGCATCCAGCCGAATCCAAATCTGGCACCGATCGGCAAAGCGCCTTTCTACGCCATGAAACTTTTGCCGGGTGAATTAGGTACCAAGGGCGGCCTGCTCACCGATCAGGATGCCTGCGTGCTCGATGAGCTGGGCGGGGTGATCGGCGGGCTGTATTGCATCGGTAATAATTCAGCGTCCGTCATGGGCCCGGCGTATCCGGGCGCAGGTTCGACGCTCGGCCCGGCGATGACCTTTGGCTATCGCGCAGTGGCGCACATGTGTGGCCAGCCGATCGCGCTTGAGCGTACCGACCTGCTTGAAAGCGGTGTGTGAGTTCGACTTCTGTCAGCAATAAACCGCTGCCGCCACCGACCAATACCCCTGTGTCTGCGGCCTGCATTATCGATTCGCTCGATGCCTTGCACTGGACCGATCATGCCGATGTGCTGGTCGTCGGCTGGGGTGCGGCAGGCGCCTCAGCGGCGCTGGAAGCGCGTGCTGCGGGCGCGGATGTGTTGGTGATTGATCGCTTCAACGGCGGTGGTGCGAGCGCCTTGTCTGGCGGCGTGGTGTATGCCGGCGGTGGCACAGCCCAGCAGCAGCAGGCCGGTTATGCCGATTCGCCGTCCGCCATGTTTGATTATTTACGTCACGAGACCCAGGGCGTGGTCAGGGATGAAACCCTGCAGCGTTTTTGCGATCAAAGTGTGGCCAATCTCAGCTGGCTGCAAAGTCATGGCGCCCGCTTCGGCGCGCGTATGCCAAAATTTAAAACATCGTATCCGGCAGACGGAATTTTTCTGTACTACTCGGGCAATGAAGCCGTGCCTGCTTATCGTGGCGCGAGCGATCCGGCGCCGCGCGGCCATCGTACGGTATCGAAAGGGCAATCCGGCGCCATCTTATATGCGGCCTTGCATGACGCAACCCGTGCCAGCGGTGCCCGCTGCTTAACGCAGTCCAGCGTGCGGCGTCTGGTTATGCTGCGCACGCCTGGTCAGCCAGACCGGGTCGTTGGCGCTGAAGTCTGGCGTCTGCCGGAAAATCATCCCAAGACGCTGCGCCATGCAACATGCCATCGGCTGGCCAATCAATGGCGTAATTTCTGGGCCACCAAGGCAGAGGCCTGGCGGCGCGAAGCGTATGCGATTGAGGCTGAGCTGGCACGGCCGGTATTTATTCAAGCTCGCCAGTCAGTCATCCTTGCCAGCGGCGGCTATGTATTTAATAACGCGATGGTGCGTCAGCATGCACCCAAATATGCCCGTGGCTGGAAAATCGGCACTGCGGCCTGCGATGGCAGCGGTATTCAGTTAGGCCAGAGTGTGGGCGGCCAGGCCGACCGGCTCAATAATATATCTGCCTGGCGCTTCATCACGCCGCCGTATGCGTGGCCGAAGGCGATCGTCGTCAATACCAAGGGTGAACGCTTTTGTAATGAGCAGGTGTATGGCGCCACGCTCGGTCATGCCATGGTTGAAGAGCAGGGCGGTAAGGCCTGGATCGTGTTGGATGCTAAATTGCGCCGGGCGGCGATTTTTGAGTGTCTGTTTGGCGGACTCTGGGCCTTTCAGTCTTTGCCGGCCCTGATGATGATGCTGATCGGTTCGGTCAAGGCGGTCAGTATCGGCGCGCTGGCCAAAAAGATCGGCGCGGATGTGGCCACGCTGGAGGCAAGCGTACAAAACTATAACGCGGCGATTCAGGAAGGTCGCGCCGATGAGCTGGGCAAGTCTTCGGACATGTGTGAGGCGCTGCGCACAGGTCCCTTTTACGCGCTCAATATTGCGATCAATTCGCCGGTATTTCCGCTCGCGATTCTGAGCTTGGGCGGCTTGCGCGTGAATGAAATGACGGGGCAGGTACAAGACGCTGCAGGGCAGGATATCGCCGGCTTGCAGGCGGCTGGCAGAACGGCGATTGGTATCGCTTCACATCGTTATGTCAGCGGTTTATCGCTGGCTGATTGTATTTTTTCCGGTCGTCGTGCAGGCAAGGCGGCCGCTCTTTTTGGAAAGCAGTCATGACAGGTCGGGTAGCAGGTAAGGTCGCCTTGGTAACTGGTGGCGCGAGTGGTTTGGGACGTGAAATTGTGATGCGCATGGTGCGCGAAGGTGCCCAAGTCGTCCTCACGGATTTAAATGAACCAGCCGGCCAGGCCTTGGCCGATGAGCTGGGATCGCAGGCGCTGTTTTTGAAGCACGATGTGACGCAGGAAGCTGATTGGCTGGCTGTTCTGGCGAAGACGCAAACGCATTTCGGACCGCTCGATATTCTGGTCAATAACGCCGGCATTCTGATCGCCGGTAGCGTTGAAGATGCCACGCTCGAACAATGGCGTGAGCTCATGCGGGTGAATGCCGATTCCTGTTTCCTCGGCTGCAAACACGGTGTGCTGGCCATGAAGGCGCGCGCCGGTGCGATCGTTAATATTGCTTCGGTCTCGTCGTGGCTGCCGATTGATTCGTATGCGGCGTATGGCGCCAGTAAAGGTGCGGTCGCGTCACTCACGCGCGCATCGGCCCTGCATTGCCGAAAGAGTGGTTACGCCATTCGCGTGAATTCGGTGCATCCAGACGGCATTTACACACCGATGATGCAAGCCACCGCGCCGGATGTGCCGGCCAAATATTTACTCTTTCATCCACAGCACAATAAGGCCGGACGCGCCAGCATGCCCAATCTGGTCGCCAATGTGGTGCTGTTTTTAGCCAGTGACGAATCTCAGCTCGTCAGCGGTGCCGAGATCCACGCCGATAATGCGATTCTGGGAATGGGTCTGTGAACAGCGCCGACAATGCTGGCGTCAATGCCGGATTGAATGCACGTTATACCGCTCTGCAAGTCATCCATATCGAGAACGAAACAGCGGATGCCAAATCACTGGTGTTTTCCCTGCCAGCAGACATGCCGCCGGCGCTGCGCGAAAAATTTAACTACCGCTCAGGGCAATTTCTGACATTGCGCCTGCCGATCGGCGGTCGTCATGTGCCGCGCTGTTATTCGATGTCGAGCACGCCGGGTTTGGATCAGGGCTTGCGCGTAACGGTCAAGCGGGTAGTCGGCGGACGCGGTTCGAACTGGCTGTGTGATCAGCTCAAGGTAGGCGATCGCGTGGAGGTCTTGCCGCCATCCGGCGTATTTACGCCGCGTGACCTGCAGGGTGATTTTCTTTTATTTGCCGGTGGTAGCGGCATCACGCCGGTGTTTTCCATTTTGCGTGCGGTGCTGGCACAGGGCACAGGTCGTGTCTTACTGGTGTATGCAAACCGCGATACGGCATCGATCATCTTTCATCAGGCATTGCAAACACTGCTGAACGAACATGGCGCGCGTCTGCAGGTGGTGCACTGGCTGGATGCGGTGCAGGGATTACCATCAGTGGCCCAGCTGGCCGACTTAGCGCGCGACTGGACTGCCGCGCAAGCCTTTATTTGTGGCCCTAGCCCCTTCATGCGTGCTTGCGAAGACGCTTTGCAAAGTCTGGCGATGGATGAAGATCGGGTCCATGTGGAACGCTTCGTTTCTTTGCCGGATGAAGAAGACAGTCCCGCCACCGAAGTTCTTGCTACCGATGTTTTACCAACCAACGTCGAAGTCACCTACGGGGGGCAGGTCTTGACATTCACCTGTGCCGCTAATGAAACGGTGCTCGACGCTGCCTTGCGCGCCAAAATTGATCTGCCTTATTCCTGCGCCGCGGGCATGTGTGCCTCGTGCATGTGTCAGGTCGTCGAGGGCAGCGTTTTCTTGCGCGCCAATGACGCGCTCGATCAACGCGATCTGGACAAGGCCTGGACACTCAGCTGTCAGGCCCTGCCAACATCGCCTCACCTTAAATTGAAATTTGCTTGATGGCTTCGCTTAACTCTTCCGCACCAAATTCGCCCATGCCCGCCACTTTGCCGCAAATGTTACGTCAAGCGGCGGCCAAGTTTCCGGCCCGCGCTGCGATCGTTGATGGTGCGGTCAGTATCAGTTACGCTGCCCTGGAAAACGCCGCCGAACAGGTCGCGCGCGGTCTGATCGCACTGGGTGTGCAGGCCGGTGACCGGGTGGCGATCTGGGCGCCGAATCAACATGAGTGGATACTCGCTGCCTGCGGTATTCATATGGCTGGTGCGGTGATGGTGCCGCTCAATACCCGCATGAAGGGCGCTGAAGCTTACGATATTTTGCACCGTAGTCAGTCCTGCGCCTTGTTTTGTATTGGCGACTTTCTCGGTCAGTATTATCCCGCCCTGCTGGATGACCAGCGTCCTGAATCCCTGCGGCAGGTGATCGTTCTGGGCACCGGCAGCTTGCGTGATGGCGAATTAAGCTGGGATACATTTTTGCAGGGCGCGCACAGTGTGCCGGCTGCTGCCGTGCAGGCACGCGAGGCCGCATTAAACGCTGACAGTACCGCCGATCTGATGTTTACATCCGGGACCACCGGCAGACCCAAAGGCGTGCTGTCGGCGCACGGACCGACCATTCGCGCCTTCACGACCTGGGCCAGCTGCGTAGGACTCGATGAAGGCGATCGCTACCTGATCGTCAATCCCTTCTTCCATAGCTTTGGCTATAAGGCCGGCTGGGTCGCGGCATTTTTGCGCGGCGCGACGGTCTATCCGCAGCAGGTATTCGATGCTGAATCGGTGCTGCGCCGGATTGAAACGGACCGCATTAATTTTTTACCCGGCCCGCCAACGCTGTTTTTGACCATGCTGGCGCATCCGCAGTGCAGCGCGTTTGACCTGTCCTCGCTCAAGGCAGCGTGTACCGGTTCGGCCAATGTGCCGCCGATTCTCATTACCCGCATGCGCGAAGATCTCGGTATTAAAAACGTCACGACGGCGTATGGTTTAACCGAATGCGGCGGCTGCGCTAGTGTGTGTGATCCGGACGATTCTGCCGAAACCATCGCCAATACCTGCGGTCATGCCTTACCCGGCACGGAAATTTGCATCGTCGATCCGCAGGGGAATCGACTGCCGGCCGGTGAGGCCGGCGAAGTTCTGCTGCGGGGTTACCACATCATGCAGGGCTACTTCGAAGACGAAGAAGCGACCCGCGAGGCGATCGACGCTGACGGCTGGCTGCATACCGGCGACGTTGGCGTGCTTGATGAGCGGGCCTATTTGCGCATTACTGACCGTCTCAAGGATATGTTTATCAACGGCGGCTTTAACTGCTACCCGGCTGAAATCGAGCGTCTCATGCAGCCGCATCCGCTGATTGCCCAGGTGGCGGTGATCGGAGTGGAGGATGAGCGCATGGGCGAAGTCGGCTGCGCCTGTGTGGTGTTACGGGCCGATGCCGTGCTGGAGGAAGCTGAACTGATCGCCTGGTGCCGTCAACATATGGCGAACTATAAGGTGCCGCGACAGGTGCGCTTCATGGCTGCCTTGCCGGTCAATGCGTCAAATAAAGTGGACAAGAAAATACTCAAGGCAGCGCTGGCAAACTAAGCGGCATTTTTTAGAATAGGCAAAGATATGAATACGATCGTCATCACAGGTTCACAATCCGGCATGGGACTCGCTGTGCGGGAGCATCTGGCAGCGCAGGGCGCGCAGATTATTGGTATCGACTTGCCCGGCAAGGGTGCGCAAATTGAGGCCGATCTTTCGACGCGTCAGGGACGTGCGGATGCGATCGCGCAGACGCTGTCGTTATGCGGCGGTGTGTTGCATGGCGTGATCGCCAATGCAGGTGTGGATATGCCCGGTAATCTGCCATTGATGCTGGAATTGAATTACTTTGGTGCGATTGAGATTCTGCAGGGATTACAGCCGGCGCTGGCCAAGGCCGGTCGTTCGGGCGCGGCTGCCACGGTATCGGATTCGGTGGCGATTTCCCCCGGTATTCCGGATGACTTGGTCGACCTGCTACTGCAGGGCGGACCCGACGCCATCACTGGGGTCGCTGAGGGTTTGGCGGCCAAGCCTAATTTGGGTTATCAGGTCAGCAAGATGGCATTGGCGCGCTGGATTCGTCGTCATGCCGCGACGGCTGACTGGGCCGGTGCCGGGATCACGCTCAACGGTGTGGCGCCCGGTCCGGTGATGACGCCATTGTTAGCGCATGATCTGCAAGACCCGCAAAAAGGCCCGATGATTCGCGCCTTGCCGCAGCCCCTGGGTGAGTTCACCACGCCGCAGGCGATCGCAGAATTGTATGAATTTTTAATCAGCCCCAAGGCCCGCTACATCATCGGCCAGATCATCATGATTGATGGTGGCATTGAAGCCGCATGGCGCGCTGATGACTGGCCATCTGCCTGGAACATCGAACGGGATGTATTCATCGCGCGGTATTTTTCCCGGCCAGCGAAATAGGCGGCTGCATCAGCTGCACCAATCATTGGCGCCAATAATCCGTACCGATTATCCGCGCCAGTATTTCACACGACGAATCACCGCGCTTCATCCTGCTGCTACATCGTCCCATCAGACGATGAGTCGACACGCCTGGCAAAATAAACTGGTTGCAATGATGAGAGGTGTATTTTCATTGTCGTTCTTGCACCTTCAAGAATACTGACGCGTTCAAACGACGCCTAATCTAGGAGATTCACATGCGGTTAAAAGACAAAATTGTCGTGGTAACGGGCGCTGGTCAAGGCATGGGTCGGGCGACAGCACAATTATTTGCCGCTGAGGGCGCGACCGTGGTCGCGATTGACATGAATCTGGCCGCGGTGGAAGAAACCGTCGCGGGCACCAATGGTATGGCACGCAAGGTCAATATTGCCGACAGCGGCGAAGTCAATGCGCTGTTTGATGCCATCCTGGCGCAATACGGTCGGGTGGATGTGCTGATCAATAATGCCGGCGTCGGCTCGGTCGATGCGTTTGCCGACATCAGTGACGAAACCTGGAATCGCGTTATTGGCGTGAATCTGACCGGCGCATTTTATTGTGCCCGCGCGGCGGTGAAGTCAATGCAAAAAACGTCGACCAAAGGCTGCGTGGTGAATGTCGCTAGTACGGCCGCTGCCAGCGGTGACGGTCCGGCGCATTATTGTGCTTCCAAGGCCGCGCTCATGGGTCTCTCGCGCAGTATGGCCAAAGAGTTAGCCGGGCAGGGGATTCGCGTCAATACACTGGTGCCGGGTCCGACCAATACACCAATGATGCAGGGGATTCCGCAGGAATGGACCGACGCCATCATCAAGGGTGTGCCGATGGGTCGCATGGCCGAACCGGTGGAAGTCGCGCGCGGTGCCTTATTTTTAGCCAGCGACGATGCCGGCTTTATCACTGGCCAGAACCTGGCTGTCAACGGCGGCAGCGCCTTTTTGTGATCGGATACTGACCATGGCGATTCAAGGCTTGCAAGGCAAAGTAGCGTTCGTTTCCGGTGGCGGCAGCGGCATTGGCGCGGCCACAGCGATCCGGCTCGCGCAAGAAGGCGCGCTGGTCGTCATTTGCGGCCGGCGTAAAGAGCCGCTCGACGAAGTCGTCGCACAAATTAAAGCGGCTGGTGGCAAGGCAGAAGCCGTGCAGGCCGACGTGGGTATCGAAGGCGAGTACGTCGCCGCCATCGAAGCCGCCGCGGCGCGCCACGGCCGGCTTGATGTGTTGGTCAATAATGCCATGGCCTATACCTGGGGTGCTTTAAGCCAGACCAGTACCGCCGACTGGCACGCCAACTTTACCACCTCAGTCGACGGTACTTTCTGGGGTACGCGTACCGCCATGCAGCTCATGCAAACCAGTGGCGGCTCGATCATTAATATTTCCTCCATCTGCGGCACGCTGGGTACTGCCTGGATGGCCGGCTACTCGGCTGCCAAGGCGGCGATCATTAATTTTTCTCGTGCTGCGGCGGCCGAAGGTGCATTAGCAGGGATTCGCGTCAATGTCGTGATACCAGCCGTCGTGGATACCCCAGCGACCGCCGGCATGCTGTCTGATCCGGCCAGCCGCGCGAATACCGAAAAACTGATTCCGATGGGCCGTGTGGGTCGTCCTGAAGAACTGGCCTCAGCCATTGCATTTCTGGCCAGTGATGATGCCAGCTACATCACCGGCGTGGCATTGCCGGTCGATGGCGGTCGTTCGGCCGTGCTGGTGACGGCCTTATGAGCGACAAATCGCTCGAGCAGCGCATCGACCGGCTCGAGTCGATCGATGCGATTCGTCAGCTGGCAGCCAAATATTCGCTCTCGCTGGACATGCGCGACATGGATGCACATGTCAATTTGTTTGCACCGGATATCCGCGTGGGCAAAGAAAAAGTCGGCCGCGCCCATTTCAAGGCCTGGCAGACCGACACCCTGCGTGAACAATTTACCGGCACCTCGCACCACCTAGGTCAGCACATCATCGAATTTAAAGATGCCGATCACGCCACCGGCGTGGTGTACTCCAAGAACGAGCATGAGTGCGGCGGCGAGTGGGTGATCATGCAAATGTTGTACTGGGATGACTACGAACGCATGGACGGACGCTGGTATTTCCGTCGTCGTCTGCCTTGCTACTGGTATGCCACCGATCTGAATAAACCGCCGATCGGCGAGATGAAGATGCGTTGGCCTGGGCGTCAGCCTTATGCTGGTACCTTTCACGAGTTATTCCCTTCCTGGCGCGAATTCTGGGCCGAGCGGCCCGATAAAGATGCCTTGCCCGAGGTGGCTGCGCCGGCACCGTTGGAGCAATTTCTTGACACCATACGGCGCGGCACACCGGCGCCAAAAATTAGGGTTCGCTAAAATGCGCCTGTTACTGTCTCCTTTGCAGCTCGGTAATCTGCAGCTGGCCAATCGCATCGTCATGGCGCCCATGACGCGTAATCGCGCCGGCGCTGACGGTGTGCCGACCGACTGCATGGTTGACTATTATGCTCAGCGTGCCGAGGCCGGTCTGATCGTCGCCGAAGGCACCTGGCCAAGCGTGACCGGACAGGCGTATTGCCGTCAACCCGGCATCCAAACGGCGGCCCACATCAGCGGCTGGAAGCGGGTCACTGATGCCGTGCATGCGCGCGGCGGCTGTATCGTCTTGCAAATCATGCATGGCGGACGGATTGGCAGCCAACTTATCAAGCCAGCTGGTGTGGAGACGGTCGGCCCCAGCGCCCTGCAAGCTGCTGGTGAAGTCTTTACCGATGCCGCTGGCATGCAGGCTTACGATGTGCCGCGTGAACTGACGACCGACGAAGTGGGCGCTGTGGTGCAGGAACACGCACAGGCGGCGCTGAATGCGCGCGCGGCCGGCTTTGATGGCGTTGAACTGCACGGCACGAGCGGTTATTTGCCGATGGCCTTTCTTAGTTCCGGCACGAATCTGCGCACTGACAAGTACGGTGGCGATGCCGCGCATCGGGCACGTTTTGCCGTCGAATGTCTGCAGGCCATGGCGCACGCAATTGGTGCAGGGCGGGTCGGCTTACGCCTAAATCCGGGCAATACCTACAATGACACTAGCGATGAAAATTCTGCCGCCACACATGTCGAACTGATGCGTCAGGCTGCCACCTTGAACCTGGCTTATCTGCATGTGATGCGTTCGCCAGTCGCCGAACTGGATGCATTTGCCTTGGCGCAGGCGCATTTTGGTGCGCGACTGATTCTCAATGATGGCTTTGGCGCGGATAATGCCGAAGCAGCCCTGCAGGCCCATCCGCAGGCGGCTTTGTCGTTTGCCCGCCATTTCATCGGCAATCCCGATCTGGTTCGGCGTTTGCGCGAGGGTTTGCCGCTCGCGCGTTTTGATCGCAAAACGCTCTATACTGCCGAGCCCGTCGGCTATAGCGATTACCCGCTGGCTCCCTAGCGTTAGTCTAGTCGGACGATGTTGTTAACATCGCCCGGCAGAATAATGGGGTCATGGAAAATCACTCACACAGAGCCTTCCGTCGTGCCTTTTTAAGGCATGCGCTGCCATGCACATTCATGAATCAAACTAGGATGGAGTAAGCCAATATGATGGATATTCGAGGTCTGGCCTATGTGGTGGCCGAAACGACCGACTTGAGCACCTGGATCAGCTATGCGACAGACGTGCTGGGCATGATGGTCAGCGAGAGCGCCGACGGCGAGTTACTGGTCAAGATGGATGAGCGTCAGTTCCGCATTGCCGTACAAAAGGGAGCGCGTAACGCCTACGTGGCGAGCGGCTGGGAAGTGCTAGATGAGGCCGCCTTCGATGCCGCGCTCGGTGTACTGCAAAAGACCAAGACCGTCTACGAACTGGCCGATGCTGCTTTGTGCAAGCGCCGCTGTGTGCAGAAAATGGTGCATTTTACTGACCCGTCGGGTAACCGGCATGAGCTGGTATGGGGCTTTAAATCGGACTTCGATCATTTTGCTTCGCCGGCCGGTGTGGCGCGCTTTGTGACGGGCGCCATGGGCATGGGGCACGCTGTTCTGCCAGCGGCTAATTTCGATGCTACCGTCGCATTTTGCAAAGACGTGATGGGCTTTGGACTATCCGACATTTTCAACTTCAAACCTGCCGGCGATGCCGGTCCGGTACTGCCGATTCACTTCATGCATTGTAATAATGGCCGTCACCACAGCCTGGCACTGGCCGGATTTCCGGTCGAGAGCGGCTGCGTACACATCATGGTGGAAGTCGAATCGATGCCGGAAGTCGGCCGGGCGATGGATCGCCGCGCTGCCAACGGTGCGGCCCTCAGCGCCACACTGGGTCAACATACGAATGATCGCGTGACCTCGTTTTACATGCGCTCACCATCCCAGTTCGATATTGAATTCGGCTACGGTGGCATGGTGTGCGACTGGCAGGAACACATTGTGCATGAGTTCACCCGCGTGAGCTTGTGGGGTCATGATTTTTCAGTCGGTCAACAAGGATAAGTGCATGAGTGATAAACGCATGAGTGATAAACGCATGAGCGCTGCCCAAGCAGTAGCGCAGCTTCAAGATGGCATGACCATCGGCATCGGCGGCTGGGGCCCGCGCCGCAAGCCGATGGCGTTGGTGCGTGAAATTGTGCGTTCATCGCTCAAGGATTTGACGATCGTCGCTTATGGTGGTGCCGATGTGGGTATGCTGTGCGCTGCCGGAAAAGTAAAAAAACTGGTCTTCGCCTTTGTATCGCTCGACTTCATTCCACTCGAACCTTACTTTCGTCAGGCGCGTCAAAGCGGTCAATTAGAAGTCATGGAAATCGACGAAGGCATGTTCATGCTGGGCTTGAAAGCAGCCGGCATGCGCATCCCTTTTATTCCTACCCGCGTTGGTCTGGGTACGGATGTGCTCAAACAGAATCCATCGATCAAGTTGGTCAGTTCGCCCTACGACGACAAGGATTGGCTGGCCATGCCGGCACTGCCGCTGGACGCCGCCTTGCTGCACGTTGATCGTGCCGATGCGCGCGGCGTTTGCCAGATCAACGGCCCCGATCTGTACATGGACGACCTGTTTGCCCGCGCCGCCAAGAAGACCTTCGTGAGCTGCGATGAATTAGTCGACAGCAGCCATTTCGAAGCGCCGGAAGCCGCCCGTGCGGTACATTGGGAACGCGCCAATACGACGGGCGTGGTGCATATTCCGTTCGGTGCCCATCCGAGCAGCTGTGCGCCAGCCTACGGATTTGATGTCAGCCATTTCAAACTCTACGCGGCCAGTGCCAAGGAAGAGGGCGGCTGGGCGGGCTATGCGGATAAATTCATTCACTGCAGCCAGGAAGAATACCTCGAGCGCGTTGGGGGTGCTGCGGCGCTCGCCAAACTCCCCCTGCCGGTATTTTAAATTGATGAACCAGAGAGCGGCATGACGACATCCCCTACACCTCCTGATACGACCTTAGTCGACATCCTCATTTGCGCAGCAGCGCTGGCCTGGAAAGACGATGGTGAAGTACTCGCCACCGGCATCGGCATTGTGCCGCGTCTGGCTGCATCTTTGTGCATGAGCAGCATCAATACCGATCTGATGATGACCGATTCGGAGGCCTGGCTGGTGCGCGAGCCGGTGCCGATCGGGCCACGTTCAGGTCCCTTGGCCGGCTATGTGCCTAAGCGCGAAACCTGGATGGGTTTTGCGCGCATTTTTGATAATGTCTGGAGCGGCAAACGGCATGCGATGGTCGGACCGACGCAGATCGATCGTTTCGGTCAGGCCAATATTTCGATGATCGGCAGCGACTACGCGCGACCCAAATCGATGATGCTGGGCGTGCGCGGTTTTCCCGGCAATTCGATGAATCATGCGAACAGTTTTTTTGTCCCGAACCATAACCCCAAGGTGTTTGTCGGCGGTGAGGTCGATATGGTCGCCTCAGTCGGCTATAACCCGGAGCGCCTGGCGCGCGGCTGGAGCCTTGACGAGATCGACATTCGACTAATCGTCACCAATCTGTGCGTGCTCGACTTTGCCGGACCAGGGCATCAGGTGCGTCTGCAAAGTCTGCATCCTGGCGTGAGCGTCGAACAAGTGCAGGCCGCGACCGGCTTTGCCATTCTGGTGCCGGATCATGTGCCGCAGACCCCCGCACCGACGGCTGCCCAATTGGCACTGTTGAACCAGCTCGACCCGCACTGCCTGCGTGCCTCGGCGCTGGGCTAAGGAGAAGTTTCGTGAGTACGCAAAATCCGGCTGATCAATTTATTCAACGGGATGACCCGTCTGTGTATGAAACGCAGGAGCCGGTTTTATATGCGGTCAAGGACGGCATTGCCACCGTCACCATGAACCGGCCCGGCTTTAATAACGCGCAGAATTCGCAAATGACTTACGCCCTCGACGCAGCCTTTCGGCGCGCCGTGGATGATGACGAAGTGCGGGTAATCGTATTGTGCGGCGAAGGTAAACACTTTAGCGCCGGACACGACATCGGTACGCCGGGACGTGATGTGAACAAGTCCTTTGACCGCGCGCATCTCTGGTGGGACCATACCAATAAACCCGGCGCAGAATTCAACTACGCCCGCGAGCAGGAAGTCTATCTGGGCATGTGCCGTCGCTGGCATGATATCCCTAAGCCGACCGTCGCTATGGTGCAGGGCGCCTGTGTCGCGGGCGGATTAATGCTGGCCTGGGTGTGTGATCTGATCATCGCCAGTGAGGATGCATTTTTTCAGGATCCGGTGGTACGCATGGGGATTCCGGGCGTTGAATATTTCGCCCATGTGCATGAACTCAATCCGCGCATTGCCAAGGAATTTCTCTTCCTCGGCGAACGCATGACGGCTGATCGGGCCTATCAAATGGGCATGGTGAACCGCGTCGTACCGCGCGCCCAGCTGGCCGAAGAAGTACAGACCATCGCGACCCGTCTGGCCAGTCAGCCGCGCATGGGTCTCGCGCTGACCAAGCAGGTCATCAATCGTGTGGAAGATTTGCAAGGCCTGCGGGCGACGATGGACATGGCGTATGGCTACCATCATTTAGCGCACGCACACGGTCAATTACTGGGTGCAGGTCACCTCGGCGGACATGATGCAAAATCCATGGTCGCTGCTAACAAAAATGATGCTACCGATAAGAACGCATGAACCCACTCTCCAGCACTGAACAGTCACCGTCTCCTGCATCAACGAAGACGTCGGCATTACGTACCCCCTTATGTGATCTTTTGGGCTGCCGCTATCCCATCGTGCAAACGGCAATGGGCTGGGTGGCCGGTCCGGAATTAGTCGCCGCGACCAGTAACGCGGGTGGCTTTGGTTTTCTGGCCGGTGCCACCATCGCCGCGGATCAAATTGAAGCCGACATCCTCAAGGT
>CANCDR010000009.1 GCA_947374865.1 Oxalobacteraceae bacterium | reverse complement strand
TTATGAGCGCGACAATATAGGTTCAAAAACCATGAGGCAAACATAGGACTGGTGAATGTCCAAAACTTGATACGTGTATGTGGGGGAAAAATGCGAAGAAAAAGTAGCCTGAAGCCACTGATCCAATAGACAAACTGGCGGAAGCGGTGAGATTCGAACTCACGAACGGTTTAACCCGTCGCCAGTTTTCAAGACTGGTGCCTTCAACCACTCGGCCACACTTCCGTTTGTTTTTTGACAGCTGCATTGGTTAGTACTGCAGCGGCCGAATTTTAGCACGACTTGGGGGATTTATGGGTGCTGGCTTAGTCAGTTAAAAACATCTGCTGCAAGTCATTGAGAAAACGGCTGCCCAGTTCACTCGGCTTGATGATTTTATGGTCGCGAAGTAGCAGGCCCTTTTGCTCGGCAGCGTCGAGGGCTTGGCTGATAGCGTTGAAAGGCAGGCCGGTGCGCTCGGCGAATAAATTGACCTCGAAGCCGTCTGTGAGTCGCAAGGCATTCAACATAAACTCAAAGCCCAATTCGCCGCGCGCGATTTCTTTTTCTTCCTGAATCGGATTCCCTGCCTGCATCTGTGTCATGTAGGCGCGCGGCTGTTTGTAACGCGCCTGGCGGATGATCCGGTGCGGGAAAGACAGCTTGCTATGGGCGCCGGCGCCGATGCCCAGATAATCACCGAACTGCCAGTAATTGAGATTATGCCGGGCCTGCCGCTTGGGCTGGGCGTAGGCCGATACTTCGTAATGCTGGTAACCGGCGGCGCTGGTCTCTTGCTGAATCATGTCTTGCATGTCGGCGCTGGCGTCGTCGTCGGGCAGTGTCGGCGGATGTTTGGCGAAGTAGGTGTTCGCTTCCAGCGTCAGGTGGTAGAGCGACAGATGCGGCGGCGCGCAGGCAATGGCGGTGGCCACATCCTGACGCGCTTCGGCCAGGGTCTGCTGCGGCAAGGCGTACATCAGGTCAAGGTTAACGTTATCAAAATTGGCTTGCGCGATCTCGATGGCGCGGCGCGCTTCGTCACCATCATGAATGCGGCCCAGGGCTTTGAGGTGCGCCGAATTGAAGCTTTGGATGCCGATAGAAAGCCGGTTAATGCCACTGGCGCGGTAGGCGCGAAATTTTTCTGCTTCGAAGGTACCCGGGTTGGCTTCCATCGTGATCTCGACCGCGCCGTCAAGCGGCAGCAAGGTGCGGATGTCGGACAGCAGTCGATCCAGCCCGGCCGCCGACATCAGACTGGGCGTGCCGCCGCCGATAAAGATGGTGTAGATTTTGCGGCCCCAAATCAGCGGCAGGGAACGCTCGAGATCGGCGCGCAAGGCGTCCAGATAATCCTGCTCAGGAAAGCCGCTCGTGGCTTCGTGCGAGTTAAAGTCGCAATACGGACATTTTTTCACGCACCACGGGAAATGCACATACAGCGCCAAAGGCGGTAAGGCGCCCAGATTGAGCGTACCCGGCTTTAAGAATGCCGCTGCAGTATCCAGAGGAGTGGCTGCGCTCTGGCCAATAACTTTAATCGGAATCATGCCAGCTTATCGATCAGCAGCCGGATCGCCTGACCTCGATGCGAGAGACGGTTTTTATCCTCAGCAGATAATTCGGCCGCGGTTTTACCCAGCGCAGGGAGGAGAAAATGCGCATCATAGCCAAAGCCGCCCTGCCCGCGCGGATCCGCGATGATTTCACCATCCCAGCGACCTTCGGCGATCAGCGGCTGCGGGTCGTCGGCATGGCGAACGAAGATTAATACGCAAAAATAGTAGGCGCTTTTATCGGCCATGGCGACCAGATCGTCGACCAGTTTGGCATTATTGCGCGCATCTGATTTGGGCTCGCCGGCATAACGCGCTGAATACACGCCCGGTGCGCCGCCTAGGGCATTCACACATAGGCCAGAATCATCTGCCAGCGCCGGCAAGCCGGTAAGTTTCGCTGCATGACGCGCCTTGGCCAACGCATTTTCAACAAAGGTTACATGCGGCTCTTCGGCTTCCGGGACATTGAATTCATTTTGCGCATGCAGGCTATAGCCCAGCGGTGCCAGCAAGGCGCCAAATTCCTTGAGCTTGCCGGCGTTATTGGAGGCCAGGATCAGTCGCTGCGTCATGATGAATTCCTTAGGCTGGCAAGCCGAGCGTGCTTCGTTGCAGCGCGTTCAGTTCGGTGATGCCCTGCTGTGCCAGATCAAGCAGACGGTCCATGGTCACCCGATCAAACGCCGCACCCTCCGCGGTGCCCTGTACTTCCACAAAATGACCGGCATCGGTCATGACGACGTTCATGTCGGTGTCGCAGTCGGAGTCTTCCAGATAATCGAGATCGAGTACCGGAACGCCACGATACACGCCGACCGAAATAGCCGCCACAAAATGCTTGACCGGCACCGCCGGAATCACTTTGGCATCGACCAATTTGGCAAAGGCGTCGTAGGCCGCGACCATGGCGCCGGTAATGGAGGCGGTGCGGGTGCCGCCGTCGGCCTGGATCACGTCACAGTCGAGCTGCAGGGTGCGCTCACCAAAAGCGGACAGATCAAATGCGGCGCGCAGCGAGCGACCGATCAGGCGCTGGATTTCTTGGGTGCGACCGGATTGTTTGCCACGTGCGGCTTCGCGATCCATGCGACTATTGGTGGAGCGCGGCAGCATGCCGTATTCGGCAGTCAGCCAGCCCTGCCCTTTGCCGCGTAAAAATCCGGGGACTTTGTCTTCCAGACTGGCGGTGCAGATGACCTTGGTGTCACCACATTCGATGAGTACCGATCCTTCAGCATGTTTGGTGTAATTGCGCGTTAAACGCATGGCGCGCAGCGCATCGACGGAGCGGCCGCTTGGACGGTGTTGGGACATAGGAGCACCCTGTTCTGGAAGTAAATGAGATGCCGACAAAGATGCAGGCACTGGCGAATACATTGGCGGATAACAGCCGATCACGAAAGGCGCCATGGTACCAGAATCGCCCGCTGTACTCACAGGCCCGCATGCTTTGTCGCCGATGCGGATCAAATCATACGAACTCATGTACTTCAGCTGTCAATTCTGCCCCTGCAGAGGACGAAGTTCTTTACAATAGGACGCGCAGCAAAGCGCAGCTGGACAATTTTTGCGATTTTTTAGGAAGCGTATTTTGACTATTTTTAGCATGACCGGCTACGCAGTGACTACCCGTGAAACGGCGATCGGCACGGTGACCATCGAACTCAAGAGCGTTAATTCGCGCTTTCTGGATCTGCAGTTTCGACTGAACGACGATCTGCGCGCGCTGGAACCCATGCTGCGCGAGGCCATCATGGGCCGGGTTCATCGGGGCAAACTCGAATGTCGGCTGAGTTTTGGTCGTAAGGCGGCTAGCGGAAATTCGCAGGCGCTCAATGGCGCGCTGCTGGCTACTCTGGCCACGCTGCAGCAAGAGGTTCAAGGTCATTTTAGCGATGCGCGGGCTTTTTCAGTGGCAGAAATTTTACGCTGGCCAGGGGTGCTGGAAGAGGCAGATATCAGCCAGGATTCCCTGCCGGCCGATGTCGGGCACGCCATGCAGGACACCATGGCCAGTTTTCTCGACAGCCGCGCCCGTGAAGGCGCTGCCCTGCAGCAGATGCTGGAATCGCATGTCGATGCGATGGCCGTCATCGTGCGCGACATTGCGCCGATGATCCCGCAGGTGGTGGCGCAATTTCAGCAAAAAGTCACCGAACGGATGACCGAGGCGCTCGGTTTAACACAGCAGGAAAGAACCGGCGCCCTCATCTCGCGCGATGAGGCGCTTGAACGGATTCGTCAGGAAGTCACACTGTATGGAATACGCATCGACGTCGCCGAAGAACTCACGCGCCTTAATACCCATCTCAACGAGACGCGCCACATCCTCAAAAAAGGCGGTCAGGTCGGCAAACGACTCGACTTCATGATGCAAGAATTGAATCGTGAAGCCAATACGATTGGCTCCAAATCGGCCGTCAAGGAACTGGCCGATGCGGCCATGGCGCTCAAGCTGTTGATCGAACAAATGCGCGAACAGGTACAAAATCTCGAGTAAGCCCGGGAAATTGATCCTGGACTGCCTTAAAATAGAGGCTCATGTCGTTTTCAAGGTTTGTTATGTCAGATGCTTCGTCCGGTAGTTTATTCATGGTGGTCGCGCCCTCGGGTGCCGGTAAATCCACCCTGGTCAACGCCCTGCTCGCGCAGGAGCCGGGGATCAAGCTGTCGATTTCCTACACCACGCGCGCGGCACGTCCCAAAGAACTACATGGGCGTGAATACTATTTCACTACCACCGAAGATTTCCTTCAGCGCCGTGCGGAGGGCGAGTTTCTCGAATCCGCGGAAGTCCACGGTAATTTTTATGGCACCTCGCGGCTGCTGATTGCCGAGCAGATGAAGGCCGGCACCGATGTCTTGCTCGAAATCGACTGGCAAGGTGCGCAGCAGGTGCGCAAACGCTTCCCGCATGCGGTCGGTATTTTTATTTTACCGCCGTCCATTGCCGCGCTTGAAGAACGGCTCAATAAACGCGGACAGGATGAAGCCCACATCATCACGCGGCGCATCCTGGCTGCCGGTGGCGAAATCGCCCATGCCCCGGAGTTCGAGTATGTTATTATCAACACAGAATTTGCGATCGCATTGGATGAACTTTCGTCCATTGTTAAAGCTACACGCTGTAGATTTTCTCAACAGGCCGCGCGCAATGCCGCCCTATTCGCACAGCTGGGTATTCACGCAGCGCAAAGCTGAAGCCGTTTTTTTCTATTTGCCAAAGATTTTTTAGGAGCTCATATGGCCCGCATCACGATCGAAGATTGCCTCAAGCAGATCCCTAACCGTTTCCAGCTAACCTTGTCTGCCACCTACCGCGCACGCCAGCTTTTACAAGGCCATACGCCAAAAGTCGAAGCCAAAGACAAGCCAACAGTGATCGCACTGCGCGAAATCGCTGCTGGTAAAGTCGGTATCGAAATGCTGAAAAAAGTGCCGAGCTGAGTTTGTTGAACCGCGCGCCATGTCACTGATTTTATCGCTCGATGAACCTGCCTTCACCAGATTCAAGCCCCACCGCTGTGCCTGGTGCACGCAAAGTGACTGAGCGCGCCAAAAAACGCGCTCAAGTACCTGTCCCACCTCCCGCTGCACCGCCCTTCGTCGCCTCGGTTTCCGATCTGACGCAAAAACTTGCCAGCTACCTTGGCCCTGCCGATCTCAAAAAAATTCGCGAAGCGTATCGCTTTTCGGATGAAATGCATCTCGGGCAGATGCGTAAATCGGGTGAGCCTTACATTTCCCATCCGATCGCGGTCGCCGAAATTTGCGCCGACTGGAAGCTCGACGTGCAGGCCATCATGGCCGCCTTCCTGCATGATGTGATGGAGGATCAGGGCGTCAAACGCGAAGAACTGATCGAGCGCTTTGGCGTGCCGGTCGCTGATCTGGTCGATGGCCTCTCCAAGCTGGAGAAAATTGAATTTCAGAGCCAGGTCGAAATGCAGGCGGAAAATTTCCGCAAAATGCTGTTGGCCATGGCGCGCGATGTGCGGGTGATTTTGATCAAATTAGCGGATCGTCTGCATAATATGCGCACCCTTGATCACATGAGTAGCGATAAACGCGGCCGCATCGCGCGCGAGACCATGGAAGTGTATGTGCCGATCGCGCACCGCCTTGGGCTCAATAATATCTACCGTGAACTGCAGGATCTGTCGTTCTTGCATCTCTACCCCATGCGCTATCAAACGCTCGCCAAAGCGGTCAAAGCGGCGCGGGGAAACCGGCGTGAAGTGGTCGGTAAAATTCTCGATACGGTCAAGCATGCCTTGTCAGCGGCCAAGCTCGATGCCGATGTCAGCGGACGCGAAAAAACCCTGTTTGGCATTTATCGCAAAATGCGCAATAAGCATCTGTCTTTTTCGCAGGTGCTCGACATTTACGGCTTCCGAATCGTCGTTGAGGATTTCGCTGCCTGTTACCAGACCTTGGGCACCCTGCATGCGTTGTATAAGCCGATGCCGGGCAAGTTCAAGGACTACATCGCGATCCCCAAAATTAACGGCTACCAGTCGCTGCATACGACCTTGATCGGCCCCTATGGCACACCGGTGGAGTTCCAGATCCGTACCGCTGAAATGCACTACGTCGCCGAATCCGGTGTGGCCGCCCATTGGCTATACAAGAGTGATGACGATAACCTGACCGATTTACAGCAGCGCACGCATTCCTGGCTGCAGTCCCTGCTCGATATCCAGAAGCAGACTGGCGATTCGGCGGAATTTCTTGAGCATGTGAAGGTCGATCTGTTTCCAGATTCGGTCTATGTGTTTACCCCCAAATCCAAAATTATCGCCCTGCCCCGTGGCGCGACGGCGCTTGATTTCGCCTACAGCATTCATACCGATATCGGCAGCCAGACCATCGCCGTCAAGATCAATCACGAAACTGCACCGCTGCGGACCGAGCTGCGTAACGGCGATATTGTCGAGATCGTCACCTCTCCAAGCTCGCGACCAAGCCCGAACTGGCTTAATTTTGTCCGCACCGGCAAGGCGCGTTCGGCGATCCGCCACCATCTGCGCACGATTAATCTTAACGAGTCGATCGAACTGGGCCGCCGGCTGCTGTCGCAAGCCTTGGTCGCGCTCGACCTTGATGCGCAGCTGCCGACATTGCTGGCCGAACGTCTGCTTAATGAATCGAGCGCCAAATCATTAGAAGAACTGTATGCCGATATTGGTGTCGGTTCGCGCATGGCTTCGCTGGTGGCGCGGCATATTCTGGAACTCGCCGAACTGACTTCGCCACGGCCGGTCAAAGTCGACAGCCAAGTTGCTGGCAAGCGTGATCCGGTCATCATCTACGGCAGCGCCAATATTTCGGTGCATCTGGCGCCCTGCTGTCAGCCGATTCCGGGCGACGCCATCATCGGCCAGCTCAAACGCGACCAAGGCATTACCGTCCATACCGCAGACTGTGAGCTGGCCAAACGGCAGCGCAGTAAAGAGCCGGATCGCTGGATTGAGGTCGCCTGGGGCCAGGAAATCAATCGCCGCTTTGATTGCCGCATTCTGCTGCTAGTGCATAATGAACGTGGCGTGCTGGCGCATATTGCTGCAACGATCGGCGAGTCGGATGCCAACATTCTGTTCGTCGGCATGGATGAAGACACCGAGCATGCAACGCTGACACAGCTGCGCTTTACGGTGCAGGTCGAAGACCGAATTCACCTCGCGCGCCTGATGCGCAATGTGCATCGTATTCCGAGCGTGGCGCGTATTCTGCGCGAGCGCAGCGGGCTGAACTAGCTTTTTGCGGGATAGCTTACTTCGAGTATTTCCAGCGTTTCCATTCCCCCTGGCGTCGCGAGCATGACCGAATCACCGGCGAAGGCTTTGGTGATGACGCGTGCTACAGGCGAAATCCAGCTGATCAAACCTTGCAGCGGATCGATTTCATCAATCCCGACGATAGTGACGGTGTGCGACTGGCCAGTCTGATTCTCATAGACCACGGTGGCGCCAAAAAAAATCTGCTGGCTTCCCTCATGCACACTCGGATCGACCACTTCGGCGCTGTCCATGCGCTTGGTTAAAAAGCGGATCCGGCGATCGATTTCACGCAGGCGTCGTTTGCCATAAATGTAGTCGCCGTTTTCCGAGCGATCGCCGTTCGATGCCGCCCACGAGACGATGCGCACCACCTCCGGACGATCAACGTCAATCAGCTGCAGCAGTTCTTCCTTAATGCGCGCATAGCCCTGCGGCCGGATGTAGTTTTTACTACCCGGCGGGATCGGTGGTACCTTACCTTCGGACTCTTCATCGTCATCCGGATCGATCGCTGAAAAAGGCTTTAGCATGGCGGCTTCCAATAAGGACTATTGCGTTTGACGGGCAATTTGTTCGCTCCATTCAAAGGCAGCCAATTGAATATCGAGCAGCTCTTCGTGGGTGAGCTGCAGTTTATCGAGCGAGGACTTGAGGCCATCGGTGGAAGACTGATCGACCTGTTCGGTATATTCAGCCAGCTTGAGCATCTCGCCGAAAAATCCTTCGCGTTGCAAAAGCGCCGCCCGGACATCGTCTTCAACAGCGATCTGCCCCAATAGCTCAAGCATGGGCGCGCCAAACAAGGCATCCATTAATGACAGAATACCCACGGTGAACGCCTTGTCTGCCATGCGACGCTGATCGGGATGGCGTTTTTGGGTGATCAGTTCGAGTAATTTACCGCGCGAGGCGGCCAGGAGCATCAAGGGTGAGCTGGCTTGTTTGCTGTTTGGCGACTGGGTGTAGAGCAGAATCTGTAGCCAGCGATGTAATTGCTGGCGGCCGATGATCGTCAGCGCATGGCTCAGTGAGGCAATTTTTTTGCTGATGCCCAGGCTGGGTGCATTCACCAGACGCATGAGCATGAGCACCAGCGAAGCGTCTTGTTTGATATTGTGTTCGATCTGGATCGTATCGGCATCCGACACAACGAGCGAGAGAAGATTCATGATCGACAGCTGGGACGGTGATAATTTTTTGCCGCGCATGATTGACGGCCGGGCAAAATAATAGCCCTGAAAATAATCAAAGCCGAGTTCCATACAGAGCGTAAATTGCACCACCGTTTCAACTTTCTCTGCCAGCAGTTTTTTGCCTTCACCGCGAAACTGACGTATCAGCATTTCCAGCTGTGGCGCTTGCATGTCCGTGATTTCGACCTTGATGATCGAGACATAGGGCAGGATCTTTTGCAAGGCGGGCGAATCGGCGATCACGTCATCGAGTGCAAACTTGAAGCCTGACTTGGCCAGCTGGGCAATCCGGGCCACGAGTTCGTCGGTAATAGTGACCGTCTCGAGAATTTCCAGCACCACCTGATCTTTAGGAAGGATTTCGACGAAATCACTGAGCAGGACATCGGCATTGACATTCAAAAACCCCAGCGCACTGCCGAGAACATTTTCCAGTCCCAGCTCATTGGCGTGAGCGATCACCGTTGCGGTCGCCGCCAATTCATCCGTCACATCAGCCGAACCTGTTTCTGCGTTACGAAACAGAAGTTCGTAGGCGAACAACCTCTGCTCTCGATTGAGAATCGGCTGCCGGGCTAGAAAAAATTCATTGAGTCGCATCGAATGCGCACGCGCTTATGGTGATGAGTTGAATGTAAAAGGTACACTGCCGGCATAATTTGCGGTGCATTGAATGCGTTAAAACAGCAATGCATCAAACCGGCTTGCCCTAACTTAATCAGCTTTACGCACACGCCGTACCGGCACCTTGCAGGCACCAGTCTCGAGCGTAAAGTTAGCAGTACTATCCTGCCCCAGCGCCGAAACTAGAAATGGCATTAGCTCGCGCAAGAGCGGTTCCAGCGTAAAGGGCGGGTTAAGGATGAACATGCCGCTGCTGCGCAGACCAAAACCATCCGGCGTCGGCGCACTGACCGACAGCGTGACATCCAGCCAGCCATTGGCCGGCAGTTGCTTGAGTTTTTCCGGCATTTGCCGCGCTTCCATGCGCTGTAAAACGGGATACCAGACGGCGTAGATCCCGCTCGGGAAACGAGTCAGCGCATCGGCCAAGGTATCTTTCACGCGCTTATAGTCACCCTTGTCTTCATACGGTGGGTCAATGAGCACCAGCGCACGGCGTGAAGGTGGTGGCAAGAGTGCTTTGAGAGTCAGGAAGCCATCGGCCCGCTGCACCATGATGCGTTTGCCACGCACGGTGGCACGTTGACCCTGCGCGGCGGCGTGGGCTTCAAGCTTGCGAAAATTTTCGTCCAGAATACGGCTGTCAGCCGGATGCAATTCGAACAGGCGCAGGCGGTCTTGCTCACGCAGTATCTTGTCGGCGCAATAAGGCGAGCCGGGGTAATAACGTAGCTTACCGCTTGGGTTCATGTCTTTGATCAGGCGCACATACTCGGCTAATGCGGGCGGCAGATCCTTGCGATCCCACAGTCGGCTGATGCCGCTTTCGTACTCGGCATTTTTTGATGCCTGCGCGCCGTCGAGCGCGTACACGCCGGCGCCAGAGTGGGTATCGATGTACATGCAGGGCGTGTCTTTTTGATTCATGTACTGCATGAGCTGAATCTGCACCAGGTGTTTGAGCACGTCGGCGTGGTTCCCAGCATGAAAAGCGTGGCGGTAACTCAGCATAGGAAGGGCAATCTTGGAAAAAACAATATGGTCGACTCGCGTGATGGTCTGCAAAAAGTCTGCAAACAGCTGCCACGACGAGGAAACACGCATTTTAACAAGTCTGCGCCGATAAATGAAAAAACCGCATCCTGACAAGTTCAGAATGCGGTTTTAAGTCAGATCTCCAAGTCAAATCTCACTAAGGCGCAAATCCGCCCCCCGGAAGTGACTTGCTCAGTGATCAGGCCACCTTACGGTCAAAAAATTGCTCATCTTCGGTCGAACCATGCAAGGCTGTGGTGGACGACTGGCCCTGCTGGATCACCTGCGTCACCGCATCAAAATAGCCGGTACCGACTTCACGCTGATGCTTGACTGCCGTGAAGCCTTTATCGGCGGCGGCGAATTCGGCTTCCTGCAGCTCGACGAAGGCCGACATCTGATTACGTGCGTAGCCGTGGGCCAAATTGAACATGGAATAGTTCAGTGAATGGAAGCCAGCCAGGGTAATGAACTGGAACTTGTAACCCATCGCGCCCAACTCTTTCTGGAACTTAGCGATCGTGGCATCGTCGAGATTTTTCTTCCAGTTAAACGATGGAGAGCAGTTATAGGCCAGCATTTTGCCGGGGAATTTTTCATGCACACGATCGGCAAATTCTTTGGCGAAGGCCAGATCCGGCTTGCCTGTTTCACACCAGACCAGGTCGGCATACGGACAATACGCCAATGCGCGCGAGATGGCCTGATCGATACCGGGACGCGTCTTGTAGAAGCCTTCCACCGTCCGTTCGCCAGTGCAGAAAGCGCGATCGTTTTCATCCACGTCGGAGGTCAGTAAATCGGCGGCCTCGGCATCGGTACGGGCGATCACCAGCGTCGTCGTGCCCATCACGTCAGCGGCTAAACGCGCTGCGCTCAATTTTTCTACCGCTTCGCGGGTCGGTACCAGCACCTTGCCGCCCATGTGGCCGCATTTTTTGACTGAGGCCAGCTGATCTTCGAAATGGACGCCCGCAGCACCGGCGTCGATCATCGACTTCATCAATTCGTAGGCATTGAGCACGCCACCAAAGCCAGCTTCGGCATCAGCCACGATGGGTGCGAAGAAGTCGATATCGCCTTTGCCTTCCGACCATTGGATCTGATCGGCGCGCTGAAAGGTATTGTTAATCCGCTTGACGACCAGCGGCACCGAATTGACCGGATAGAGCGACTGATCGGGATACATCTCACCAGCCAGATTGGCATCGCCGGCGACCTGCCAGCCGGACAGATAAATGGCTTTCAGGCCGGCCTTCACCTGTTGCATGGCTTGATTACCGGTCAGCGCGCCGAGCGTATTGACGAAGGGCTCGTTATTGACCATGTCCCATAATTTTTCAGCGCCGCGTTTGGCCAGTGTATGTTCGATTTGCAGCGAGCCACGCAAACGGACCACGTCTTCTGCCGAATAATGACGCGTAACGCCGGCCCAACGTGGATTTTCTGCCCAATCTTTTGCCAGTGCCTGAATTTGCTGTTCGCGAGTTGCCATGTTGATTCTCCATTAGTGAGTGAAATTCATCGAAAAATAATCAAAGTCGATGGAGAAATCATAGCGCTTATTTTGTGTCGCAACATAGTCTTATATAAGACATATAAGATAAATTAAATTGATTAAAATCAATAAGATACTTACTAAATATCGCGATACGGAATGAAATACCTCAGAATGAAACAGAAATATGCGGCTCTGCCGCAGGCGCGTTTCACGATATGAAACGGCGAAATCGGATGATGAAAACCGCGCAGAAATCGTTTGGTGCCTGGGCCTTAGGCAGCCTTGTTTTGATGTTGCGTGACCTTACCAACACCAAAGGCTGTAAATAAAGCGGCGACCTGGAAGGCGCCAATTAAAATGAAGACCCAGGACGGGTGATGATGATCCATGAGCAGACCAAAAAGAATCGGCGCGCTGGCCATGCCCAGATCCATGCCGGAATAGACCACGCCATAGACGCGGCCGGTGGCATGCTTGGGTGAGGCGGCGCGAATGAGCAGGTCACGCGAAGGCCCTGCCGTGCCGGCGCAAAAGCCAATGACACCCATGAGCATGATCGCGACCAAGGGGTTGACCAGTCCGCTGGCGAGCACCAGCGAGATCAAGCCGGCCAGTGAAAAAGCGATCGCGACATTTCGGTCATGCCGCGTTGATCGGGTCGCCAGAAAGCCGCCCCACAGGGTACCCAAAGCGCTCGACAGCATGTAGACCGTCACGCCGGAAGTTGCCCAGGTGAGGGACATGTCGTAAAGACTGCGCAGGCTCGGGCTGGAAAAACTTTGAATGCCGCCTGAAGCTTGGGTCGAGATGAAGAAAAAAGTAAAGCATAGCCACACCGCAGGCAAACGCATGAAGGCCATGGCGCTCTCTGGTTTGACCTCAGGCCCGGCACCGGCTACTGCGGCCTGTTTGACGACTTTATGCTCGAGCGGGTAGTCGAGCTCACGCCGATAGACCAGTAACAGCGCCAGGATCGCCAGTGGCAGCAAGGCGGCACAGACCAGCGCCGCACGCCAGCCGTACACGGTGGCGACCGATATCATGAAAATCGGCGCAGCGGCCCAGCCCAAATTGCCTGATACGCCATGCATGGAAAACCCATAACCCAGCCGGGCCAGCGATACGCGCCGATTCAGGAGGGTAAAGTCTGCCGGATGAAAGACGCTGTTTCCCAGACCCGCCAGCATTGCGCCGGCCAGCAGCATGGAATAATTTTGTGCCGCCGATAAGAAAAATGCAGAAATGCCGAGCATGCCAAGGCCGGCAAACAAGACCATGCGCGCACCAACACGGTCAACCACAAAACCCGACAAGGCCTGACCGACCCCTGAGACGATGAAAAATACCGACATCAAGAATCCCAGCTCGGCGTAGCTCAGGACAAAGGCCTCTTTCAGCCAGGGGAACAGCGAGGCCAGGACCAGATGGAAGAAATGGGACACGGCATGCGCGATGCCGACCAGAGAAATGACGCGGGCATCATCACGAAAGGAAGCATTATCAGCAGTGGCTTGGGTCATGGCAGGCTCAAAATAGGGTGGCGGCAGGGTTAGTCGCAGAATGTTTGGCAACATTTTACGTTTAATACCTGCCGCCTGCTTGCCCGAATTAAACCTGCGCCACCTCGTTCATCATGACCGGAGTTGTTTTACTACGCTGATGCGGACTATGCTGCCGTTTTGTTAAACACCAGATGCCCTCCATCGACGCCGACCAAGACAATGTCTTTCGGACCAAAGCGCCCTTCCAGCAATAATTTAGAGAGCGGATTTTCGATCTGATGCTGGATCGCCCGTTTGAGCGGCCGCGCGCCATACACCGGATCAAAGCCTGCTTCGGCGAGTTTATTTAGCGCCTCTTCCGAGATACGCAATCCCATGTCCATCTTCTGCAGTCGCTGCTGCAGACTATGTAACTGGATGCGCGCGATGGCACCGATATTTTTCGCATCGAGCGCATGAAAGACGACGATTTCATCAACACGATTGACGAATTCGGGACGGAAATGCGCCCGCACTTCGCCCATCACGGCTAGTTTAATGAGCGCCGGATCGGAGCCTTCCATGCTCTGAATTTTGTGCGAGCCCAGATTCGACGTCATGACGATGACGGTATTTTTAAAGTCTACCGTGCGGCCCTGACCATCCGTCATGCGTCCATCGTCGAGCACCTGCAGCAAGACATTAAAGACATCGGCATGCGCTTTTTCGATTTCGTCGAGCAGAATCACACTATAAGGCTTGCGGCGCACAGCCTCGGTCAGATAGCCGCCCTCCTCGTAGCCGACATAGCCTGGCGGAGCGCCGATCATGCGCGCCACCGAATGTTTTTCCATGAATTCGCTCATGTCGATACGGATCAGAGAGTCTTCGGTATCAAACAAAAAACCGGCCAGCGCCTTGCATAACTCGGTCTTGCCAACGCCGGTCGGTCCGAGGAACATGAAGGAGCCATATGGCCGGTTCGGGTCACCTAGACCAGCGCGAGAACGACGGATGGCGTCCGAGACCGCCACGATGGCTTCTTCCTGGCCGACGACGCGTTCATGCAGCACCGTTTCCATACGCAAGAGTTTGTCGCGTTCACCCTGCATCATGCGTGCTACCGGAATGCCGGTGGCGCGCGATACCACTTCGGCGATTTCTTCCGCACCCACCTGTGTACGTACCAGTTTTGGCCGCCCCACTTGCTGGGCGCCGATATCGGCATGCTTGAGCTTGGCCTCCAGATCTGGCAGTGAACCGTACTGCAGCTCCGACATCTTCTGCCAGTCGCCCATGCGGCGCGCCTCTTCCATCTGCAGGCGAATTTTTTCGATCTCTTCCTTGATGTGCTGGCTGCCCTGGACGGTCGCTTTTTCGGATTTCCAGATCTCTTCGAGGTCAGCGAATTCGCGATCCAGACGCACGATTTCTTCTTCAATCAGCGCCAGGCGTTTTTGCGAGGCTTCATCTTTTTCTTTTTTGACGGCTTCACGTTCGATTTTGAGTTGAATCAGGCGCCGTTCGAGCTTATCCATGACCTCGGGCTTGGAATCGATTTCGATCTTGATCTTGGACGCGGCTTCATCGATCAAGTCGATCGCCTTATCGGGCAAAAAGCGGTCGGTGATGTAGCGATGCGAAAGCTCGGCTGCGGCGACGATGGCCGGATCGGTGATGTCGACGCCATGGTGGACTTCGTATTTTTCTTGCAGACCGCGCAGGATCGCGATGGTCGCCTCAACGCTCGGTTCATCGACGATAATTTTCTGGAAGCGCCGTTCAAGTGCCGCGTCTTTTTCAATATATTTGCGGTATTCGTCCAGCGTGGTCGCGCCGACGCAATGCAGTTCGCCGCGCGCCAAGGCCGGCTTGAGCATATTACCGGCATCCATCGCGCCTTCGGCCTTGCCGGCGCCGACCATGGTATGGATTTCGTCAATGAAGACGATGGTTTGCCCTTCATCGAGGGCAATTTCCTTGAGCACAGCTTTGAGGCGCTCTTCGAATTCGCCACGGTACTTGGCGCCCGCCAGCAAGGCCGCCATGTCCAAGGATAAAACACGTTTTGATTTCAGGCTTTCCGGCACTTCGCCGTTGACGATGCGTTGTGCCAGACCCTCGACGATGGCCGTCTTGCCCACACCAGGCTCACCGATGAGTACCGGATTATTTTTCGTGCGCCGTTGCAGTACCTGAATCGCGCGACGGATTTCGTCATCGCGGCCGATGACCGGATCGAGTTTGCCGGCGCGCGCACGTTCGGTCAGATCGAGGGTGTATTTTTTGAGGGCTTCTCGTTGTCCTTCACCTTCCTGCGAATTGACGTTACTGCCACCGCGCACTGCCGTGATGGCGGCTTCGAGTGCCTTGCGTGAGAGGCCATTTTCACGCGCCAGCTTACCTGCCTCGGATTTATCATCGGTGAGAGCCAGGAGCAGCATTTCATTGCCGACAAACAGATCCTGCCGCTTTTGCGCTTCCTTGTCAGCCAGGTTCAAAAGATTATTGAGTTCGCGACCAACCTGGACTTCGCCACCGTGACCAGACACCTTAGCAATACGCTGAATAGCGCTGGCGAGGGCTGCCTGCAAGCCGCTAATATTGACGCCGGCGCGCTGCAATAATGAGCGCGCACCGCTGTCGTCCTGATTGAGCAGGGCCAGCAAGACATGCGTCGGTTCGATATATTGATTATCATTCCCAACCGCCTGGCTTTGGGCGTCGGACAGGACTTCTTGCAGTTTGGTGGTAAGTTTATCGAGCCGCATTTTTGCTCCAATTGAGTTTCAACAGTTAGAAAATGGGGCGGAACTGACTGATTTCAAGTATTCCCGTATCAGCAAGTGCAAGCCAGCTTAAAATAGCATTGTCTAATATATATCTGCCAAAAAATGGATCTGTATCAATTTCAAGTGAATTATCACGCACAGGAAGACCGGCTGCTGCTGCGCTTCTCTTTCAAAGATGCCGCCGCCGATCTGCATGAAATTCGCGCCTGGCTCACGCGTCGCATGGTGCGCCAGCTGTGGCCGAATCTGCGCCAGGCGCTGGAAACGCAGGTCACACTGGATCAGCCCGGCGCCAGCCATGCCAAAAGTGATCTGGTGAGTATGGCCTATCAGGCCTCGGTGTCCGAGCTGACGGCTGGGGGAAATTTTAATGTCGTCTTTGATGCCCAGGCGACCCATTTTCCGCTTGGTGAGCTGCCTTTATTACTCAACACGGTGCAATTGACGATGGCGCGCGGCTTGCCGATTCAGGCAAATTTTCACCCCTTGGAGGGCCCGGGATTTGATTTGAAATTATCGACCACCCTGCTGCATGGCTTATGCACCATGCTGCAGTCGGCGGTCGCAAAGTCCGACTGGGATATGAATCTGGTCTTGCCGGGCGCCGATGTGCCGGCCGATCTGGCAGGCCTTGATGTACGGGTACTGAACTAAAGCGTGCCTGCCAGCGCCCGATAGGTGGCGAAGCCGGCGATACAGAACAGGATTGAACCCATCAGATGCAGGCAGGTATGGCCGAGGGCCCAGATATAATCACCACGCTGCAAAAGCAGCATTGCCTCGGCTGAAAAGGTCGAGAAGGTGGTGAGCCCGCCGAGAAATCCCGTCACCAAAAATAAGCGCCATTCCGGCGCCAGGCCCGGATGACTGGAGAATAGTCCGACCGCAATGCCGATCAGGTAGCCGCCGCCCAGATTGGCGCTCAGAGTGCCTAGTGGCAGCTGCGTATGCAGGCTGTTCATCCACAGACCCAGCCACCAACGCAGCCAGGCACCCAGTGCCGCGCCACCGCCGACTGCCAGCCAGCTCATGCTGCGCATCCTGTTCGTACTGCTGAGGCTGTTGATGCTGATGCTGATGATTCTGGTGCAGCTGATACCGCTGCTGAGGCGGTCCATTTATCCAGCGCCGTCGTATCGGTACTGCGGGCATCGACCCAGCGCGCACCTTGCGGGGTCTGTTCCTGCTTCCAGAACGGCGCTTCGGTCTTTAAATAATCCATAATGAATTCACAGCTGGCGAAGGCTTCGCCACGATGGGCCGCGCTCACCGCGACCAGCACGATCTGCTCTTGCGGCTGCAATGGGCCGACCCGATGAATGACCAGTGCATCGATCAAATCCCAGCGGGCGCGGGCCTGCTCAAGAATCTGTTCAAGCGCTTTTTCGGTCATGCCGGGATAATGTTCCAGCGCCATGGAAGCCACGCTGCTGCCATCGTTCATGTCGCGCACGGTACCGATGAAGCTGACGACCGCGCCCACAGCAGGCTGATTGGCGCGTAGTTTGGCGACTTCGGTGCTGAGATCAAAATCTGCATGTTGGATGCGCACGCTCATGTCGGTCTCCGATGGGCGGGTTATTGTGGTCGCTGATGAAACGTAGACTGATTATCCACCGGTCACGGGCGGAAAGAAAGCCAGTTCACCACCGTCGGCCAGCGGCTGCTCAGGCGGACACATTTGCTGGTTATAGGCGGTACGAATCGCCCGGCCATCCGCCAATGCACTGGCCCAGACAGTCCCGCGCGCCTGCAGCCAGCTGCGCGCCTGGGCGACGGTGCGCACATCGGCCGGCAGCTGCAGGGTTTCCTGAGACACGCCCAGCTGTTCACGTACGCTGGCAAAAAATCGGCATTCAATCTGCATGGCTGGCTTATTTTATATACGCGGTTTAATGAAGCAAGGCCGAAAACGGCAGGAAGCGCACCATATCGCCCGCCGCGATGGTTTGGCCGGGCGGATTATCGATCAGACCGTCGCCCCAGACGGTAGAGGTCAGCACGCCCGAGCTTTGATTTTCAAACAGATCGAGACCACCGCTGGCGTTCATCCTGGCGCGTAAGAATTCATTGCGCCGGTCAGCCCGTGGCCAGACAAAATCGGCGCGTAGGGAATAAGCCGGTGGCGCGACATTTTGCACGCCTTGTAGACGCAAAATAAAGGGTCGCACAAAAAGTAAAAAAGTCACGAAGCTCGACACCGGATTACCTGGCAATCCAAGGAAAAACGTTGACGCATCCGTACTCTGCGCGCCAAAAATTTCGCCAAACGCGAGCGGCTTGCCCGGCTTGATCGCGATCTGCCACATGTTGAGGCGCCCTTCTGCTTCGACCGCAGGCTTGATATGATCTTCTTCGCCGACCGACACGCCGCCGGAGGTGATGATCAGATCATGACCGCTCGCCGCACGGCGCAGGGTATCGCGGGTCGCAGCGAGGGTATCGGGCACGATGCCAAAGTCGGTAACTTCGCAGCCAAGATTTTGCAGCAGACCACGCAGCGTAAAGCGGTTTGAATTATAAATCGCACCGGGTTTGAGGACTTCGCCGGGCATGGCCAGTTCGTCACCGGTAAAAAATACCGCCACTCTTGGACGACGTCGCACGGGTAGCTGGGCCAGGCCGACCGAGGCCGCCAAGCCAATTTCCTGCGCGTTTAAGCGCGTACCGGCCGCCAGGATAGTGCTGCCGGCACGGATATCTTCACCAGCGCGACGAATCCATTCGCCCGGCTTAGGTTGATGCAGAATGCGCACCGCACCATCGGTAGCTTCGCATATTTCCTGCATCACCACGGCATCGGCACCGGCCGGAATCATGGCGCCGGTAAAAATGCGCGCAGCGCTGCCGGGCGCGAGAGCCTGCGGCACCTGTCCGGCAGGAATACGCTGCGAAACTGGCAAAGGCTGCTGGCTCACGCAATCTGCCGCGCGCACCACATAGCCGTCCATCTGGGTATTGTCTGCCGGTGGTACATCGATTTGTGATGTTTGATCAGCGGCGAGAATGCGGCCGTTGGCGTCCATGGTGGCGATCTGCTCGATCTCGGCAATCGGACGGGCGGCAGCGAGCAGAAAGTCCAGCGCTTCCTGCAAACTCAACAGCGGTTTTTTTTCCGTCATGCGTGGCTCATTTCATAGTCCGGTATGGTGCGCGATGTAGGCTTTGATTTGCGCGACATCTGCCGACATCACCTCAAAGCGCTGCGGCAAGGCTTCGATGTTTTCAAAACCGGGTGGGCGTTCGGCGTCTTGGCCAAGCGCTTCACGAATGGTTTCATTAAATTTAGCCGGCAAGGCGGTCTCCAGCACGATCATCGGCACACCCGCTAAGGCATGTTCACGCGCGACTTTCACGCCATCGGCGGTATGGGTATCGATAGTCAGACCGTAGCGCTTATGCAGATCGCGAATCGTCGCCAGGCGGTCGGTATGGACCGATTTACCGGAGCTAAAACCAAATTGACCGACTTTGTTGAATTCGTCACCGTCACTGCCGGGCCGACCGGACAGATCAAAGCCGCCCTGGGTTTCGACGAGATGAAACAGGTGGCGCAGCCGTTCGCTGTCACGGCCGATCAGGTCGAACACAAAGCGCTCAAAGTTGGACGCCTTGCTAATGTCCATACTCGGGCTGGTGGTATGATAGGTTTCGGCCGACTTGCGTACACGGTAGGCGCCGGTGCGAAAGAATTCATCGAGCACGTCGTTTTCATTGGTGGCGGCGATCAGTCGGTCGATCGGCAGTCCCATCATGCGGGCGATGTGGCCGGCGCAGATATTGCCGAAATTTCCAGACGGGACAGTGAACGACACTTTTAGCTGATTCGACGTCGTCGCCATCAGATAGCCGCGGAAGTAATACACCACCTGCGCCACGACCCGCGCCCAGTTAATCGAATTGACGGTGCCGATCTTTTGCTGCGCCTTGAACGTCAAATCGTTCGACACTGCCTTGACCATGTCCTGGCAGTCGTCAAAGACGCCTTCGACGGCGACATTCAAAATATTCGGGTCCTGCAGACTGAACATTTGCGCGCTCTGGAAGGCGCTCATCTTTTTGTGCGGCGAAAGCATGAAAACACGAATGCCTTTTTTGCCGCGCATGGCGTATTCGGCCGCGCTGCCGGTGTCGCCTGAGGTGGCGCCAAAAATATTGAGCTCGGCATCCTGCTTTTGCAGCGTGTACTCAAACAGATTCCCAATCAATTGCATGGCCATGTCTTTAAAGGCCAAAGTCGGGCCATTTGACAGGGCTTGCAGGAGGATGGTCTTGCCCTCGCTTTGTTCAAGCACATGCAGCGGGGTAATTTGATCAGCGGATTCGCCGGCGCGCACGTTGCAGTAGACATCGGCGGTATAGGTTTTTTCAACCAGACACTGCAGATCGGCCTCGGGAATATCGGTGGCAAATTTTTTCAGGACCGCCAAGGCCAGACTGGCGTAAGACAATCCGCGCCAGGCGTCCAGTTCAGCAGAACTTACCTGCGGATAGGTCGCCGGCAAATACAAGCCGCCATCCGGCGCGAGGCCACCGAGGAGGATTTCAGAAAACGACTGCGGAGCCGATGCGCCACGGGTGGAGATGTATTGCATAGTTTGAAAAGGATAAAATAAAAAGCAAAATGAATAAGCTAAGGGCGTACCGAATACAGCATTATAACTGCTGGCCCTGCTCGACGCCCTCCCTGAGTACGCACCTGAGCACACATCGACGCTCACCCGTACGCTCACCCCAGCGACCCGCCTCCCGTGGATGCAATTCAGACCTTGCGCAGTCGCTGCTCCAGCCACTGGCTATAACGACTCATCGCGAAACAAAATAGCCAATAGATCGCCATCGCGAACAGGTAGCCTTCGACAAAAAAATGTCGCCATTCGAGGTCGCTCACCACCGCCTGCTTGACGGCATACAGAAAATCAAAGATCGATACCACGATGACCAACGAGGTATCTTTAAAGTTATCGATAAAACTATTGACCTGCGCTGGAATCGTGATGCGCAGCGCCTGTGGCAGGACGATAAACAAATGCGTTTGCCAGTAGCCCAAGCCTAAAGCCTGGGCGGCCTCGGTTTGTCCGCGCGGCAGGGCCTGCAGTCCGGCGCGCACGACTTCGGCCAGATAGGCGGCATTAAACAAGATCAGCGCCACCTGCGCACGCAGCAGTTTGTCAAAATTGATGCCTTCAGGGAGAAACAAGGCGAACATCAAGGACGCCATGAAGAGCACGCTAATGAGCGGTACGCCACGAACGAGTTCGATGTAGCCGACCGACAGCGCGCGCAAAACCGGCATGTGCGAGCGTCGCCCCAGTGCCAGCAAGACGCCAAGCGGAAAGGCAAACAAGGTACCAAAGACCGCCAGCATGAGGGTAATCGGCAGGCCGCCCCAGAGCGAGGTCGGCACCGGTGTGAGCCCTGCCCCGCCAGCCAGCAACCAGCCGCACAGCAGGCTCCCGCCAAGCCACAGTATGAGCAGGCGCGCCACAGTCCAGCAGCCACGCCAGGTCGAGCCGAGCAGGATGGCACAAAATAAAACGACAGCCAGTGCCGGGCGCCATTGCTGCTCTTGCGGATAAATTCCGAACAGCATCGGACGCCATTTTTCTGCCAGCACCGACCAGCAGGCACCGCGACCATCGAGCGCCTGACAAGCCGCCAGACCGGTCTGCGACCAGACCGCATCGAGCACCGCCCATTGGAATAGCTTGATGCCCAGCCAGCTCAATAGTGTCAATACCATCAGCGAGACAAGACTGTTCGTCAGCGAAGAAAACAGGTTCAAGCGCAGCCAATCCCCTGCCCGTCTGATCATTGGATGCATGGCGCCGCCCATCTCAGCGGCTGGCCAATTGTGCACGCCGGTTGAGCCCGTTCATCAGCGCAGAGATGCTCAGGGAGATGAGCAGATACACCAGCATCATGAGGCCCATGGCTTCAATCGCCTGGCCGGTCTGGTTGAGTGTGGTGCTCGAAACACTGACCAGATCCGGGTAACCAATGGCCACGGCCAGGGAGCTATTTTTGATCAGATTGAGGTATTGACTGGTGAGTGGCGGAATAATGACCCGCATGGCTTGCGGCAGCACGATCAGACGCAAGGTTTGCCGACGGGTCAGGCCAAGCGCTTGGGCCGCATCGATCTGTCCGCGCGGCACGGCGAGAATCCCGCCGCGGATAATTTCGGCGATGAAGGCGGCGGCATAAATCGATAAGCCAAAACACAGCGCGGCAAATTCAGGCGAGACGGTTTTGCCCCCCTCAAAGCCGAAGCTGCCCAATACCGGATAGGAGACCGACCATGCGCCGTCGATCAGTGCGCTGCTCCAGCCAGCCGGCGCGATTGGCCAGGGCATCGCCAGCCCGCGCTGACTTAAAAAAACCGCCCCCAGCTGGAACGCATGTTCCGCCGCAGGTAGCAGTTCGGTCAGTGCGCCGTACCACAGCAAAAGCTGCAGTAACAGCGGCACATTGCGGATGCTTTCTATGTACAGCGTGGCGCATGTACGTAGCAGCCAGTTGGTCGATAAGCGCGCAACGCCCAGCAATAAGCCGAGCAAACTCGCACCGAGGATGGCGAGCACTGAAACGAACAACGTATTGAACAGGCCGACCGCAAATGCGCGGCCATAGGATTGACTGGCATCGTAGTCGAGCAGCGATTCGGCAATCTCAAAGCCGGCTTCCTGGCTTAAATAATCAAAGCCGATCGTGATGGCGCGACTTTGCAGATTGTGCAGCAGATTGGCGAGAGCGAACCAGACCAGGGCAGCGAGCAGCACGAGCAAGGCACATTGAACCAGCAAATGACGCGCGCGCTCAGAAAGCCCCATGACAAACCTGCTCCTTAGTCCATCGGTATCGGGTACACCAAACCACCCTTGGTCCAGAGCGAATTCGGTCCGCGTGGCAGACCGAGCGGGGCAATATTGCGTTGATAGATTTCGCCGTAATGTCCCACTGCCGCAATGGCGCGCGTGGCCCAATCGGCATCCAAGCCCAGACCCTTGCCGACCTCACCGGTGGCACCGGTCAGGCGCTGCACGACCGGGTCTTTGCTGTCTTTTTTGAGCTGCAGCACATTGGCGGCCGTGACGCCGGATTCTTCTGCCTGCTGTAAAGCGAAGATCATCCAGCGCGCAATGGCAAAAAATTCCTGATCGTTGCGACGCAATAGCGGACCGAGGGGTTCCTTGGAAATGATTTCAGGCAGAATAGTGTAATCAGCGCGGCCCGGTAAATTGACCAGCATGGCCGACAAGCCGGAGGCATCGGTCGTATAGGCATCGCAGCGACCCGACTGGAACGCTTTTTCGGTCGCTTCCTGGCCTTCGAAGACGACTGGTTTGAAACTTAACTTATTAGCCCGTGCATAGTCGGCCAGATTACGTTCGGTCGTGGTGCCGGTTTCAACACAGATGGAAGCCTTGTTGAGATCAGCGAGTTTTTTGACCTTGGGATTTTTTTTGCTGTTGATGACGAAGGCCTGCCCATCATAAAACCAGACGCCGGCGAAAATGGCACCCATGGTGGTGTCGCGCTTGGAGTTCCAGGTAGTGTTGCGCGCCAGGATATCGACTTCGCCCGACTGCAGCGCGGTGAAACGCTGTTGCGCGGTAAGCGGGACAAATTTGACGGCTTCGGGATTTTTAAGAATCGCAGCCGCTAAGGCCTTGCAGTAATCGACATCGATGCCGGCAAATTTGCCCTTTTTATCCGGGCCGGAAAAACCTGTCAGACCCGTATGCACGCCGCAAACCAATTGACCGCGCTGGACGATGGCGTTCAAGGTCGGACCGGCGTTCGCAAGCGACGCTGTCAGAACAATGAACAAGGCGCTGAGCAGTGAGGAAAGGCGGAAATTCATAGTGCGGCTCGCAAATTAGGTGGTGTAAAAAAGTGAGGGTAAAAATCGATCAAGACATCAGGCAAACACCGAGGGCTTCGCTTGATGCATCATCTGTATGCATCAGCTTTTTGCATAAACTTTATGCCTGAGCCCTGATGAACAGCATTAAGCCTTCGCCGCCGTCACAGCCGACTGCATCCGCTCAAGCGCCTTAATCAACAGGCTGCGCGGACAGGCAAAGTTAAGCCGGACAAAACCAGGCTGACCAAAATCAGCACCATCGGACAAGCCGACGCCATGTTTTTCAAAATACACCATCACCTTACCAACCTTGGGCACCAGTTCACGCGCATCGATCCAGGTCATGTAGGTGGCCGCCGGGTGGGTATGCGGCAGTCCCATCTGATCCAGCGCCTGCGAGGTCAGATCACGATTCTGGCGCAAATAAATAAGTGCTTCTTGTCGCCAGTCTTCTGCATCATTGAGGGCCGCCTGTAGCGCCGAATAAGCAAAACAGCTGGGATCAGGCACCAGTTTTTGCATGCCGTCGACAAAACGTGTGCGCAGCACCGGATCGGGAATGATCGCCCAGCCGATGCCAAGACCGGCCAGATTATAGGTCTTGCCCGGACCGGCAATGGTGATCGTGCGCTGCACCAGCTGTGGTGCATGTTCGGCCAGTGCCAGTGCGAACGGCACATGTTTAGTTACGCCGTCGAGGATCAGGTCGCAATGCACTTCATCGGAGGCGATGAACAGATTAAAGCGTTCGCACAAGGCCGCCATGCGCTTGAGTTCTGCGCCGGTATAAAGTCGGCCCAGCGGATTATGCGGATGACAAAGCTGCAACAGGCGCGTATCCGGCGTGATCGCGGCTTCGAGGCGGGCAAAGTCGATGTCGTATTCCAGCGCACCGGTCAGGCATCCTGGTCGCGGCAGAAACGGAATATTCAGTAACTCACTGCCCTGCAATCCTGGCGCGCGCAGAAACGGCGGATAGGCCGGCGAAAAAGAAATAGCGCTCTGACCCGCTTCACAGCAAGCTTTGACGGCCAGATTTATACCGAGCACCAGACCAGGCAGCCAGACGATCCATTCCGACTGGATCTGCCAGCCATATTGCCGCTGGTGGTAGTCGAGCATGGCCTGTGTCAATGCCTGGGGCGGCAGCATGTAGCCGTAATTACCGTGGGCGACTTGGGCGCTGATCGCTTCCTGGATTACCGGCGCGACGGGAAAATCCATGTCCGCAATCCACAGCGGAATCACGTCGCGACCGCGATACTTTTCCCATTTGGTCGATGACCACGCCAGGCGGTCACTCACTTGATCGAATGCGGACAAACTGTTCTCCCTGATGTTTGATCGTTCTGAAAGCAGATCAAATCGATGAACCCTAGCCAAACTTCACTTCGCCTAAGTGCTTTTTTAACTGCGGATAAGCTGGCGATAATTAACTCAGCTCTTCCAGGCGGATCTTGTTCACACTGCCGACCACCGTCGGCAATTGTTCAATCTTGGCGATCGCCGCGACGACATTTTTTTCTTGTGTCCGATGGGTGAGCATGATGATGTCGGTCTGTGTCGCTTCCTCTGCCGGTTCTTTCTGCAGCATGGCATCGATCGAGATACCCGAGTCGGCCAGAATACGCGTCACATCGGCCAGCACGCCCGGCTGGTCGGCGACCTGCATGCGCAGATAGTAGCTGGTCGTGATCTCGGACATTGGCAGGATCGGCGTGTCGTTCATGGCGTCGGCCTGGAATGCCAGATGCGGCACACGGTGTTGAGGGTCGGCATTCGCCAGACGGGTGATATCGACCAGATCGGCGATCACGGCCGAGGCCGTCGGTTCAGCGCCAGCGCCTTTGCCGTAGTAGAGCGTAGCGCCGACGGCATCACCATGTACTAACACTGCGTTCATGGCGCCTTCGACATTGGCGATCAGGCGTTTAGCGGGAATCAGGGTGGGATGCACGCGCAGTTCAATTCCCTGTGGCGTGCGCTTGGCGATACCGAGTAATTTGATCCGATAGCCCAGCTGCTCGGCGTAGCGAATATCGATCGCCTGCAGTTTGGTGATGCCTTCGATGTGCGCCTTATCAAACTGCACCGGAATGCCAAACGCGATCGACGCCATCAGCGTGATCTTGTGCGCGGCATCGACGCCCTCGATGTCGAAAGTCGGATCGGCTTCGGCATAGCCTAAGCGCTGCGCTTCTTGTAATACCGTCGCAAAGTCGAGTCCCTTGTCACGCATTTCGGACAGGATGAAGTTGGTGGTGCCGTTGATGATGCCAGCGACCCACTGGATACGGTTGGCTGTCAGGCCTTCGCGCAAGGCCTTGATGATCGGGATGCCGCCGGCCACAGCCGCTTCAAACGCCACGATGACGCCTTTGTCTTGCGCGGCCTTAAAAATTTCATTGCCATGTACCGCCAGCAGCGCCTTGTTGGCGGTGACGACATGTTTGCCGTTCGCGATCGCCTTCATGACCAGGTCTTTGGCAATGCCGTAGCCGCCGATCAGTTCAATCACGATATCGATGTCGGGGTGCGTAACGACCAGATTACCATCACTGACGACTTCGCACTCACCGTGGGTAAGCTCGCGGGCCCGCTCAACGTTGAGGTCAGCCACCATGACGATCTGAATCGCCCGGCCAGCGCGGGCACTGATTTCGGCTTGATTACGTTGCAAGACGGTGAAGGTACCAGCACCAACGGTGCCAATGCCAAGAAGGCCAACTTTGATAGGTTTCATGATGAGGTCAATAACGATAAGGGATTCAAAAATGCAAAGGGAGAGCAAATCAGCAAGCCGCAATTTTATCCGATGACAACATCAGTCATCGAATAAAAAAACGCTTCTGGCGATGTTACACAGCCGATTGCCGACCAATTCAGGCCGCGTGGCGGCGGCGGTAGCCATCTAAAAAGCGGGCAATGCGCCCCATGGCGTCGGTCAGATCGTCTGTGTTGGGCAAGAACACGACGCGGAAATGGTCCGGGCTCGGACAATTAAAACCGGTGCCCTGAACGATCAGGACGCGTTCTTCGGCCAGTAAATCGTAGGCGAACTGCTGGTCGTCGGCGATCGGATACATCTTGGGATCGAGGCGCGGAAACATATACAGCGCCGATTTGGGTTTGACACAGGTAACGCCGGGGATATCAGTGAGCAGCTGATGCGCCAGATCGCGCTGACGACGCAGCCGTCCACCAGAACCAACCAGATCCTGAATGCTTTGATAGCCGCCCAAGGCCGTCTGAATAGCAAACTGGCCGGGCGCATTGGCGCATAAACGCATCGAGGCCAGCATATTGAGGCCTTCGATGTAATCACCGGCATGCCGTTTTTCGCCGGACACCACCATCCAGCCGGCGCGGTAGCCACAGGAACGGTAATTTTTTGATAAGCCGTTAAAGGTAATGAACAGCACATCGTCCGCCAAAGAGGCCATCGAGGTATGGGTATGGCCGTCGTACAGCACCTTGTCGTAGATTTCGTCGGCGAAGATGATCAGCTGATGTACGCGTGCCAGCTCGACGATCTGCAACAGTAATGCATCGGAATACAGCGCGCCGGTCGGATTATTCGGATTGATGACGACAATGGCGCGGGTATTACTGTTGATTTTTTTACGGATGTCGTCGATGTCGGGCATCCATTCGGCCTGCTCGTCGCACACATAATGCACCGGCGTACCGCCTGACAGACTCACCGCGGCGGTCCAGAGCGGATAATCGGGTGCTGGCACCAGCACTTCATCGCCGGTATTGAGCAAAGCATTCATGCTCATGACGATCAGTTCGGAGGCGCCATTGCCGAGGTAAATATCATCAATCGTCACCCCAGTGACCTTCTTTTGCTGGGTATAGTGCATGATCGCCTTGCGCGGCGCGAACATGCCCTTGGAATCGGTGTAAGCGGAGGCGTTACTCATGTTGCGGATCATGTCCTGCACAATTTCATCCGGCGCATCGAAGCCAAACGGCGCCAGATTACCAATATTGAGCTTGATGATCTTGTGACCATCTTCTTCCATCTGGCGGGCTTTTTCCAGCACCGGTCCGCGAATGTCGTAACAAACGTCGGCTAATTTTTTGGATTTCTGGATCGGTCGCACAGCTGCCTTTCTGATGGGGGGTGAAGCTCTATTTGACGCACAGCCCTATGTTGCAGCGCGATATGCCTTATTTTGCCGAAAGGACCACGTTAAATCAATCCATAAAACGCTACAATGCCGATTCTTTCTTAAAAATACCCTCAGGGCCATCATTTCATTTCTATGAAGCTGCAAAACACCGCGACCCAACAGTACCAGACAATTACCGCCTACGACGAAGTCGGTGTCGAGATCAATGCGATCATGCATACCGCCAGCCTAATCGTGCTGCCAGAAATCGCCCCAGTCAACTGGCCGGTGCGCCGTTTTGAAGAACTCAGCGAAGCGCACTTTACGCAAATCGGCGCCACCAATCCGGATGTGGTCATTCTCGGTACCGGGCAACGTCAGCGTTTTGTGCATCCGCGGCTTTGCGCCGCCTTGACTGCGCGTCGAATCGGCGTCGAATGCATGGACAGCCAGGCCGCCTGCCGCACCTACAATATTCTGATGGCAGAAGGCCGCAAAGTGCTGCTGGCGCTGATTATTGAGAGGACGACAATGGAAAGCACCACGACAGCATGAAAAACTGGACCCAATCCCGCGCGCTGATCTGGATCGTGCTGCTGCTATTCCTGCTTTCGTGGCTGCATGGCCTAGGGGCGCGCAGTCTGGTGCCGACCGACGAAGGTCGCTATGCCGAGATGGCGCGCGAAATGCTCGCCACCGGTGACTGGCTCACGCCACGCCTGAACGCGATCAAATATTTTGAAAAACCACCGCTGCAGGTCTGGATGACGGCCCTCGCCTTCAAGCTGTTTGGCCTGGGCGAATGGCAGGCACGTCTCTGGACCGGCCTGTGCGGACTACTCGGCATCGGCCTGACCTGGCATGCCGGTCGGCGGGTCTTTTCACCCGCTGTCGGCGCTGCAGCGGGCCTGGTGCTGGCCTCGAGTTTCTGGTGGGCTGGACTGGGCCACATTAATACGCTCGACATGGGCTTGTCGGGCATGATGACGCTCGCACTGTGCGGTCTGCTGCTGGGACAAAATCCCCACGCTGGCGCGCGTGAACAGCGTCTGTGGATGCTGCTCTGCTGGGCCGGTATGGCTTTGGCGGTGCTGTCGAAGGGACTGATCGGCTTGGTGCTGCCGGGGGCGGTGCTGGTGCTGTACACCTTCATCGCGCGCGACTGGGCCATCTGGCGCCGCCTGCATCTGCTGGCGGGATTGCTGACGTTTTTTGCTATCACCGCACCCTGGTTTATTTTGGTGTCCTTGCAAAATCCCGAGTTTGCGCATTTCTTTTTTATTCACGAACATCTGCAACGTTTTACCAGCCATGTGCACCACCGCGAAGGCGCCTGGTATTACTTTATTCCTTTGCTGTTGGTCGGGCTATTTCCCTGGACCAGCGTCTTACTGCACGGGCTGTGGCGCGGCTGGCGCAGTGAATCGAACGAGTTTCAGCCGGGGAAACTGCTACTGGTCTGGTCTGGTTTTATCTTTTTATTTTTCAGCGTATCGGGCTCCAAACTGCCGTCCTATATTTTGCCGATCTTTCCTGCACTGGCGCTCTTGATCGCCCTGCATTTGCAAATTGCGGGCCGCGCCACCTGGATCAATGCTGGTGCGATCATGGGTTTGCTGGGCATTGCCGGCTTAGCTATACTGCCGCAAATCAGTGGCTGGACCAAAGATGCGCGCGAACTCGCACATTACCAGGCAGCCCAGCCAGCTGCACTGGCAGCCGCCTTACTGATGTTATTGAGTGGCGCACTCGTGCTGTGGTGGGTGAAAAAAAATCATCCCGATCTGCGACTGCGTGCAACGCTGACCCTGGCAATTGGCGGCTACTTAGCTGGCCAGATGGCGATTTTGGCGACCGAGCCCTATGGCCGCTATCGCTCCGGCCTGCCGATGGTGCCGGCGATCCAGGCCGAGCTGGGACCGCAGGTCAAGCTGTTTGCGATTGGCTTATATGATCAGACGCTGCCCTTTTATTTGCGCCGTACCATGACCCTGGTGGCGCATACCGACGAACTCGAATTCGGCCTCACACAGGAGCCGCAGCTTTGGTATCCAACGCTGGATGGCTTCCTGATCGAATGGCAAAACGGTAAAAAAGCCATCGCGATCACCCGACCCGATATACTGTCGGAATTACGCAAACGCGGCGCCCCCGTGAGAGTGATCGCCCAGGATTCGCGTCGCGTCGTGATCGCCAACGATCCACAAGAATTAATCAAATCACCATGACCCAGACATTTCTGCCCTTTACCAAGCCCACCATCGATGAAGATACCATCGCCGCCGTCGGCGATGTCTTGCGCTCAGGCTGGTTGACTAGCGGCCCGCGGGTGCAGGAACTGGAAGCCACGCTGTCGGCGTATTTTGGTGGCCGTCCTGTGCGCACTTTCAACTCCGGCACCTGTACGATGGAGATTGCGTTGCGCATCGCCGGTATCGGACCGGGAGACGAAGTCATCACCACGCCCAATTCATGGGTCGCGACATCGAACGTCATCATCGAAGTCGGCGCGACGCCAGTCTTTGCCGACATCGATCCGAAGTCACACAATATTGACCTCGATTGCGTCGAAGCAGCCATCACGCCGCGCACCAAGGCCATCATTCCCGTGTTCATGTCGGGCCTGCCGGTCGACATGGACCGCCTGTATGCGATCGCTAAAAAATATCAATTACGCGTCGTCGAAGATGCCGCGCAGGCGATCGGCTCGACCTGGCGCGGCCAGCGTATCGGCGCCATTGGTGACTTCGTGTCTTTTTCGTTTCAGGTGAATAAAAACATTACCACCTCCGAGGGCGGCTGTCTGGTCCTCAATAACGCCGAAGAAGCGCGACTGGCAGAAAAATATCGCCTACAAGGTGTCAGCCGCAGCGGCCATGATGGCATCGACGTCGAGGTCTTGGGCGGCAAATACAATATGACCGACATTGCAGCGGCCATCGGTCTGGGACAATTCAAGCGGCTCGACGAATTCAATGCCAAACGCAAGCAATTAGCGCAGCATTATTTTGCCAGCTTCGGCGATCAGTTTGAGGCCAAAACCGGCGCCGAACTACCGCTGGCCGATTTTGACAATATGAACTGGCATATGTTTCACATCGTGCTGCCAGAACGAATCAAGCGCAGCGACTTCATGGAGCGCATGCTGCAGGAAAAAATTGGCATCGGTTTTCATTACGCGCCGATTCATTTGTTTTCGATGTACCGCGCACGCGGCTTTAAAGAAGGCATGTTCCCGGTCGCTGAGCGAGTTTGCCGGCAGATCGTCACTCTGCCGCTGTTCCCGACCATGACAGCCGCCGATGTGGAACGCGTCGTTGCCGCTACCAATGCCATACTGGCCCATTAAGATTTATTCACCACGATTCACTCACCACTTTACTGCTGCCGATGAAACCAGAAATTTCCGTTGTCATCCCGATTTATAACGAAGAAGCGGGACTGGATCAGCTTTTCGCCCGCCTGTACCCGGCCCTCGATGCGCTCGACACGTCCTACGAAATCATCTTCGTCAACGACGGTAGCCGCGATCGTTCGCCGCAAATATTAGCCGACCAGTTTCGCCTGCGCCCGGATGTCACGCGGGTGGTGCTATTTAACGGCAATTATGGTCAGCACATGGCGATTCTGGCCGGCTTTCAGGCGACCCGGGGCGATATCGTCGTCACGCTGGATGCCGACTTGCAGAATCCGCCCGAAGAAGTGCGCCATTTGATCGCCAAAATGCGTGAAGGGTACGACTATGTCGGCTCGATCCGCCGCGAACGGCAGGATTCCGCCTGGCGCACCATCGCCTCCAAAGCCATGAACCGGCTGCGTGAACGCATCACCCATATTCAAATGACCGATCAAGGCAATATGTTGCGCGCCTATGGCCGGAATGTGATCGATCTGATTAACCAGTGCAGCGAAGTCAATACCTTCGTGCCGGCGCTGGCCTACACCTTCGCCCGCAAGCCCACCGAGATTATTGTCGAGCATGAAGAACGCGCCGCCGGCGAATCCAAATATTCGCTCTACAGTTTAGTGCGGCTGAACTTTGATCTGGTCACCGGCTTTTCGCTTATGCCGCTGCAGTTTTTTTCCATGCTGGGCATCGCTCTGTCGATTCTCTCGGCTGGCTTGTTTGTCCTTTTGCTGGTGCGTCGCTTTGCGCTCGGCGCCGAAGTCGAGGGGGTATTTACCCTGTTTGCAATTGCCTTTTTTCTGATGGGCGTGATCCTGTTTGGCATCGGCATCGTCGGTGAATATGTGGGCCGTATTTATCTGCAGGTGCGCGGACGTCCGCGCTATGTGGTGCAGACGATTCTCGAGCAGTCATCGGAGCAGACTTCCTGATGCGCGCTGTCGTTTTTGGCTACCATAATGTCGGCGTGCGCTGCCTGAGGGTATTGGCTGCGCGCGGCATTGAGGTGGCACTAGTCGTCACGCATGAAGATAATCCGGCCGAGACGATCTGGTTTGATTCCGTCGCCCAGACCTGTGCCGAATTCGGCATCCCCAGCATTACCCCTACCGACCCTGCCGCACCGGAACTGTTTGAACGCATTCGGGCGCTGGATCCCGATTTTATTTTCAGCTTTTATTACCGCCACATGTTGCCTGTTGGGCTTCTGGCCCTGGCCAAAAAAGGCGCTTACAACATGCATGGCTCACTGCTGCCTAAGTACCGCGGTCGTGTGCCGGTTAATTGGGCCGTGCTGCATGGCGAAACCGAAACCGGTGCGACCCTGCATGAAATGGCTGCCAAGCCGGATGCCGGAGCGATCGTCGCGCAAACGATGGTACCCATCCTGCCCGACGATACCGCCTATGAAGTCTTCGGCAAACTGACCGTCGCTGCCGAACAGACGCTGTGGCAAGCCCTGCCGCTCATTATGGCCGGTCAAACACCCCATCTGCCCAATGATCTGTCACACGGCAGCTATTTTGGCGGCCGCCGGCCCGAAGACGGCCGCATCGACTGGCAGCAGCCGGCACAGACCGTGTATAACCTGCATCGCGCTGTCGCACCGCCCTACCCTGGCGCATGGACGCAGATCGGTACAACGACTTACGTCATCGGCAAGGCGCGTTTGGCAGGGAATTTTTCAGCCGATTTGCCCCCGGGTCTGGCAGTAGTGGATAATTGCATCTTTGGCGTTTGCGGCGATGGTCGCGCCATCCGGATTGAGACCCTGCTTTGTGACGCTCAGCCCGTTACGGCGCAGGCCTTGCAAATTCTGCTGGCGCAGGCTGACTAAACATGGCGACCTAATTCGATCGACGAAACACCCGGATCACCAATATTTAACTCATTTAACAAACTTATAAAGAACTCTCATGAAAAAAGTCCTCATCCTCGGCGTTAATGGTTTCATTGGCCACCATCTGTCAAAGCGTATTTTGGAAACCACTGACTGGCACGTCTATGGCATGGACATGATGACCGACCGTATCACCGACATCCTCGATAATCCAGAATACAAATCGCGCATGCACTTCTTTGAAGGCGACATCACGATCAATAAGGAATGGGTTGAGTATCACGTTAAAAAATGCGATGTCATTCTGCCTTTAGTCGCGATCGCAACGCCATCGACCTATGTTAAAAAACCGCTGCGCGTGTTTGAGCTCGATTTCGAAGCTAACTTACCGATCGTTCGCTCAGCCGCCAAATATGGCAAACACCTGGTCTTTCCTTCCACCTCTGAAGTCTATGGCATGTGCCACGACGAGCAATTTGATCCGGACGAATCAGAACTGATCTGCGGCCCGATCAATAAGCCGCGCTGGATTTATTCCTGCGCCAAGCAGCTCATGGACCGCGTTATCTGGGGCTATGGCATGGAAGATGGCCTGAACTTCACGCTGTTCCGTCCGTTTAACTGGATTGGCGCCGGTCTCGATTCGATCCACACACCGAAGGAAGGTTCTTCGCGCGTCGTGACCCAGTTCTTTGGTCACATCGTGCGCGGCGAGAATATCTCCTTAGTCGACGGCGGTCAGCAAAAACGTGCGTTCACTTACATTGATGACGGTATCGATGCGCTGATCAAAATTATCGCCAACAAAGACGGCATCGCCTCAGGAAAAATTTATAACATCGGTAATCCGGTAAATAATTATTCGATCGCCGACTTGGCCAGCATGATGCTCAAGCTGGCAGCCGATTATCCCGAGTACGCCGACGCGGCCAGCAAGGTGCAGATCACGCACACCACTTCCGCCGCCTACTACGGTACGGGCTACCAGGACGTACAGAACCGGGTACCGAAAATCACCAATACCTGCGAAGAACTGGAATGGGCGCCGAGCACCACCATGGCCGATACGCTGCGCAATATTTTTGATGCTTATCGTGGTCAGGTCGCCGAGGCGAAAGCCTTGATGGATTAAGGCTGTCGTGCACTCTATTACGCTCAAGATCGACGTTGATACCTATCGTGGCACCCGCGAAGGCGTGCTCAATCTGGTAAAACTGCTGAAAGCGAATGCGGCCCAAGCTACATTTCTGTTTTCGCTCGGACCAGACCATACCGGCTGGGCGCTGCGCCGGGCTTTTCGGCCGGGCTTTTTCAGCAAGGTTTCGCGCACCTCGGTGGTCGAACATTATGGCCTGAAGACGCTCATGTACGGCGTTCTGCTGCCAGCGCCGGATATTGGCGCGGACTGCGCTGAACAGATGCGCCAGGTGCGCGATGCCGGCTTCGAATGCGGCATCCACACCTGGGACCACGTGGTCTGGCAAGACAATGTTCGCCACAGCGATGCCGCATGGACCATCAACACTATGCAGCAGTCGTATGCGCGTTTTTGCGCCATCTTTGGCAGTCCGCCAGCCACCCACGGTGCGGCGGGCTGGCAAATGAATGCGGCCGCGTTTGCGCAGCTCGATGCATTTGGTATCGCCTACGCATCCGATGGCCGCTGTCGGCTCAACGAAGATGGCAGCCTGTGCGATCCACAGGCCGGACCCTATCGCGTACAGACAGAAAACGGAACTTTGTCGCACATTCAGCTGCCGACCACCTTACCGACCCTGGATGAGATGCTGGGTCGTGAAATCGATGGCAAAGTCATCAATACGTCGAATATCGCTGATAGAATTCTGGCTTTAACGGCTAGCCCGCGCGATCATGTGTTCACTTTACACGCCGAGCTTGAAGGACAAAAACTCGCCCCCATCTTAGAGATTCTATTATCAGGCTGGCGCAAGCAAGGTTACGAACTGATCTCGATGGCCGAACAGTATGCAAAGATTCAAAACCAGTCATTACCTATTAGCCCAGTAAGCTGGGGATGTTTGCCGGGACGTTCCGGTGAACTCATCGTACAGGCGTGATTCCAATCGGAGTCAGATCGGGCGCAAGTCAGGCAAAAGCTGACCTTGACCCTGAGCGATGCGATACGAACCAAGTAGTCAAAAAGAACGGAGCAGCAGCATGGCAGAAGCAGGCGCAAGCGTAGGAGCAAAAACAGGAACCGAAGCAGTGTCGGCGATTAACTTGCTGGTCCCCGATTTTTCGGCGGTGATGACGGGTGAAAAGCCCTTTCAGCTGACAGATTATCGCGGCAAGAATCTGGTCCTGTATTTTTATCCCAAAGATAATACCCCCGGCTGCACCACTGAAAGCCTGGCTTTCCGCGATCATTCCCCCGAATTCTCAAAGGCCAATACTGCCATCATCGGTGTCAGTCGCGACAGTTTGCGCTCACACGAAGGTTTCAAGAATAAACTCGCCTTACCTTTCGAACTGATCACCGATCCGGACGAAACCCTTTGTCTGATGTTCAATGTCATGAAAATGAAAAATATGTATGGCAAGCAGGTACGCGGCATTGAGCGTTCCACCTTCGTCATAGACGCGCAGGGTAAATTGGTCAAAGAGTGGCGTGGCGTGCGGGTTCCTTCGCATGTCGAAGAAGTTCTGTCTTACGTAAAAACTCTGGCTTCATGACGCTTTCTAAGTATCGAATAAAAGATTGGGGTACTTATTTTACTCAGGACGCTGACCCAAGAACAGGAGGCCGTTTCAGAAAGATCACGGATCTTTCTGAACGGCTTTTTTACTTCTCAAGCCTCCCAGCAGCTGAGGTGATTTTCATGACCGGCTATACGCCTTTTTTTCGCATTCCTGTCATACTGTACAGAGTGACAGACATACCGTGCCCACTGAAACTTTTTAATTCGAGGTCTTGATGCCACTGCCGAAACCCCCTGCCAAACCCGCCGCCTTATTGTCGCCACGCGATTATCCGCAGGCGGAAAAAGGCAAAAGCATGAAGCCGGCGATCGCGCCGGCCGCCGTCACGCCCCTAAAAGCCGCCCCTGCAGCAGTCAAACTCGCTCCAGCACCAGCGAAAACACCGACAGCACCGACAGCTTCAGCTGCACCAGCAGCGCGCAGCAAACAAGGCAGCACGACAGCGCCCGCTGCGCAAAGCAAGCCTGCGCTCAAAGCGGTTGAGGGCAAACTTAAATCCGGTGCTAGCCGTAGCGGCGACAAAGCCGGGGTGAAAAAATTATTCGTACTTGATACCAACGTGCTCATGCACGATCCAACGTCCCTGTTCCGTTTTGAAGAACACGACGTTTATCTGCCGATGGTGACGTTGGAAGAGCTCGATAATCACAAAAAGGGCATGTCGGAAGTCGCCCGCAACGCGCGTCAGGTTTCACGCTCGCTCGATGCGCTGGTGGCCGGCATGGACGAACATGCGACCGAAAACGGTATTCTGTTGGCCAAACTGGGCAATAAGGAAGCCAAGGGCCGGCTGTTTTTCCAGACCAAGCTGCAGCACATTTCATTACCTGAAGGTCTGCCGGTCGGCAAAGCGGATAACCAGATTCTGGGCGTGGTACGTGCGCTGGAATCGCAGTACCCTGGCCGTCCGGTGGTGCTGGTATCCAAAGACATCAACATGCGCATCAAGGCGCGTGCCTTGGGATTGCCGGCCGAAGAATATTTTAACGACCATGTGCTGGAAGATACCGACCTGCTATATTCCGGTATCCAGCAGCTGCCAGATGATTTCTGGAGCAAACACGGCAAGGGTATGGAGTCGTGGCAGGAAAACAAACACGGCACCGGCTATACCTATTACCGCGTTACCGGTCCGGCAGTGGCATCCTTCCTGGTCAATCAGTTTGTTTTCCTCGAGCCGCGCAATGGTGAAGCGCCCTTGTATGGGCAAGTTACCCAGATCAATGGCAAAACAGCTGTCATCCAGACTTTGCGCGACTATAGTCATAACAAAAACGCTGTCTGGGGCATCACGGCACGCAATCGGGAGCAAAATTTTGCCCTCAATTTGCTGATGAATCCGGAATGCGATTTCGTCTCGCTGCTCGGCCAGGCCGGCACCGGCAAAACTCTGCTGGCACTAGCGGCAGGCTTAGCACAAGTTCTCGAGACCAAGCTGTATAACGAAATCATCGTCACCCGTGTGACCGTGCCGGTGGGTGAAGACATCGGCTTTTTACCGGGTACTGAAGAAGAAAAGATGTCACCGTGGATGGGTGCGTTTGACGATAACCTCGAAGTGCTCAATAAGTCCGACACCGATGCCGGTGAATGGGGTCGCGCTGCGACACAAGATTTGATCCGTTCACGCATCAAGATCAAGTCACTCAACTTTATGCGCGGCCGTACCTTCGTTAATAAGTTCCTGATTATCGACGAAGCACAAAACCTGACGCCAAAGCAGATCAAGACCTTGGTCACGCGTGCCGGTCCGGGGACCAAGATTATCTGTCTGGGTAATATCGCCCAGATCGATACGCCTTACCTTACCGAAGGTTCGAGCGGCCTGACCTATGTGGTCGATCGCTTCAAGGGCTGGGCGCATGGCGGGCATGTGACCTTAGCGCGCGGCGAACGTTCGCGACTGGCTGATCATGCGAGTGAGGTGCTGTAAGCCTTTGCACTAAGCTTTCATAGCGATCAAAAAAAACGCACAGCCAATCTGTGCGTTTTTTTTATCAGAAGAGGTGTCGGCCTATCCACCAAGCCAGCGCCGCCACAAAGGCAGAAGCGGGAATCGTCAGCACCCAGGCCCACACGATACCGCCGGCCACACCCCAGCGTACGGCCGAGGTTTTCTTCACCGAACCCACGCCGACAATGGCGCCGGTAATGGTATGCGTAGTCGACACGGGAATGCCCATTGCGGTAGCCAAAAAGAGCGTGATCGCGCCGCCGGTTTCAGCACAAAAGCCTCCGACCGGACGCAGCTTGGTGATTTTTTGGCCCATCGTTTTGACGATCCGCCAGCCACCAAACAAGGTACCCAAACTGATCGCGCAATAGCAGCTGATGATGACCCACACCGGCAGATGATCCGAGGTTGTGTAGCCGGTGGCGATCAGCAGCATCCAGATAATGCCCATGGTCTTTTGCGCATCGTTACCGCCATGACCGAGGCTGTACATAGAGGCGGAAACCAGCTGCATATTGCGAAACCACTTATCGACCTTGCGCGGCGTTGAGCGCACAAATAGCCAGGACACCAGCACCATCATCAGCGAGCCGAACAGGAAGCCCAGCGCGGGCGATAAAACGATGAACAGAATCGTCTTGATCAGTCCGGCCGAAATTAATGCGCCGGTTCCGGCCTTGGCAACAGCAGCGCCGATCAGACCACCGATCAGGGCGTGAGACGAAGACGACGGGATGCCGTAATACCAGGTCAGCAGATTCCAGAAAATCGCCCCCGTGAGGGCGCCAAAAACGACGTAGTGATCGACCATACTCGGATCAATGGTGCCTTTGCCCACCGTCGTGGCGACTTTGAGCTGAAATACGAACACAGCAACAAAATTAAAGAAGGCGGCCATAGCAACGGCTGTCTGCGGCTTGAGAACGCCGGTCGAGACGACGGTCGCAATGGCATTGGCCGCATCGTGAAAACCATTCATGAAATCGAAGATTAACGCGAGCGCGATCAGAGAAGCCAAGACATAAATGCTGATTTGAAGAGTGTGCATGCTTTATCTTTTTTGCTTTATCTTTTTTACTAACCAGCAGAAGAAATCAGGCGTTTTCGACGATGATGCCTTCGATGATATTGGCCACATCCTCACAGCGGTCGGTCACGTTTTCAAGGATCTCGTAGACGGCTTTGAGTTTGATCAGGTTACGCACATCGGGCTCATCGCGGAACAGCTTAGACATTGCAGCCCGCATGACATGATCAGCATCCGATTCGAGACGATCAATCTCCTCGCAAATGGCCAGAATTTCATGGGCGTTATCCATGCTATGCAGCAGAACGACTGCCGCACGGACCTTTTCTGCACATGCCAAACAAAGCTCAGCCAGACGTTTGGCTTCCGGTGTGACGGCCTTGATGTCGTAAAGCGACATGGTCTGCCCACAATCTTCGAGCAGATCGAGAATGTCGTCCATGCGCGTGATGAGTTTGTGGATATCGTCGCGATCAAGCGGGGTGATGAAGGTCTTGTGCAGCAGCGCGATCGTTTCGTGCGTGATCTTGTCAGCATCTTTCTCAATACTCTCGATGGCATGCACACGAATTTCCAGATCATCGAAATTCGTCATCAATGCCACCATCTCCTTGGCGCCCTTGACACATAAATCAGCATGTTCGATAAACAGATCAAAAAATCTGCCTTCTGTGGGCATGAGTCGTCCAAACATAATCGTTCCCTTTTAATTTTTAGTGATATTGGTCCGGCTTGTCCATGCACCCGACAATGGCATCAATCGCCCTGATAAAGCGCATTGGCACTGCCGGAGTAATTCTCGAATTTGGTAAATTGTCCCTGAAAAGTCAGGCGGACGCTGCCAATCGGGCCATTCCGCTGTTTGCCGATAATGATTTCAGCGGTGCCTTTGTCCGGCGAGTCAGGATTATAAACTTCATCCCGATAAATAAATAAAATCACGTCGGCATCCTGCTCGATCGCGCCCGACTCGCGCAGATCGGACATGATGGGACGTTTATTAGGCCGCTGCTCAAGTGAGCGATTCAGCTGCGAGAGCGCGATCACCGGGCATTGTAATTCTTTAGCCAGACCTTTGAGACTACGGGAAATTTCGGAAATTTCTGTTGCCCGGTTCTCGCCTTGCGAACTGCCTGACATGAGCTGGATGTAGTCGATGATGATCAGACCGAGCTTGCCGCATTGACGCGCCAGACGACGGGCGCGGGCGCGTAATTCGATCGGCGTGAGCGCCGGTGTCTCATCAATATACAGCTGGGCTTCGTTCATCTTTTGGATCGCATGCGTTAAACGCGGCCAGTCTTCGTCAATCAGCCGCCCTGTACGCAGACGATGCTGGTCGAGCCGTCCGACCGAACCCAGCATCCGCATGGCCAGCTGTGAACCGCCCATTTCCATCGAAAATACCGCCACCGGGAGGCCGCTTTCGATGGCGACCGTTTCGCCGATGTTGAGCGAAAATGCCGTTTTACCCATCGATGGCCGGCCCGCCACGATCACCAGATCGCCCGCCTGCAAGCCAGACGTCATGCGGTCGAGATCGGCAAAGCCGGTCGGCACGCCGGTAATGTCGCTGCTATTGTCGCGGTTATAGAGTTCATCGATACGCTCGACGACAGTGGTCAGCAGACCCTGAATTTCCAGCCAGCCCTGCGCACCGCGCGAGCCATCTTCGGCGATAGCAAAAATTTTCGACTCTGCCTCGTCGAGCATCTGCTTGACTTCTTTACCCTGCGGGCTGAAGGCGTCACCGGAAATTTCGTCGGCAATGGTAATGAGTTTGCGCAGCACGCCGCGATCGCGCACGATCTCCGCGTAGCGTTTGATGTTGGCAGCCGATGGGGTATTTTGTGCCAGCGCGTTAAGATAAGTCAGGCCGCCGGCTTCTTCGGCCTTGCCGGCCGTCGACAGTGCCTCAAACACCGTCACCACGTCAGCCGGGCGGGAAGCGCCGATCAGTTTGACGATCTGGCGATAAATCAGTCGATGGTCGTAGCGATAAAAATCCGCCTCACGAATCAGGTCGGCAATCCGGTCCCAGGCCGCGTTATCGAGCAGCAGGCCACCCAGCACAGACTGCTCGGCCTCGATCGAATGGGGCGGTACACGGAGCGACTCTATTTGGGGATCGACACGATTATTCATGGGCCCGATTATAACCGCTCCCCCTTCCCTTTCGCACTCAGATTTTCATGATGGCAACATCACGCTAGAGGGATTCCCAAGCTGACTGCGGTCTGCTAGAAAAATTATCCAACCTTTGATTAAAAAATCCTACAGGCCTTATGCCTAGTGACATGCACGTTTTCCTACGCATTAAAACGTGCGTAAAAAACATGCCGGCCATTGGCAAATAAAAGCGCTCACGAGATCATTGCCTTGACATTAACTGTCTAGGCAGCTATTATCCTTGCATTATTGAAACCATATTGAACTGCCCCTTATTTCATGGCAATCATCCAGCGCGCTGACTTCCTGATCCCGCTCGACAACGTCGGCTATCTGATCAAACGCTGCGGCCTCCAGCTCTCGCTCACGGTTGACCGCAGCCTGGCAGAGTTCGGCATGACGCACGCACAGCTGAGTATTTTTTTACGTTTGCTCAATGGCAGCGCCAAAACCGCCTCCGACCTGGCGCGCGAACAGATGACCGATACCGGCGCGATGACACGCATGCTCGACCGGCTGGAAGAAAAAAACTTTATCGCCCGCAAACGTCACTTAACCGACCGCCGCATCGTCGAGGTTGAACTGACCGACAAAGGCCGTCAGATGGCTGACCAGATGATTGAAGTCGCCACGAATTGCCTCAACCATCATCTGCGTGGATTTACTACCGATGAAGTCGATCAGTTCAAAGGATTTTTGCGCCGCATCGCTACCAATAATTTGCCCGAACTTTAACCAGGACTCTCCCGCATGCGTTCTTTTTTACCCTTTTTGCGTCACGCTACGCTGTCAATGCACACTGCAATGGTCGCATCAATCGGCTCACTTACAATCCTGTGCATGTCACTCAGTCTGAGCGGCTGCGCTAATTTTCAGAACCTGCTGCCCAAGGCGGTTGCCCTAGATGCCAAAGCGCTGGATACCGGCAAGGGCGGCGCCCAAATCGGTGCTGATTTGGCCCAAGCAGCGTGGTGGCAGAGTCTGGGCGACCCACAGCTCGATACCCTGATGTCCCGCGCGCTGCAGACCAATCCTTCGCTGGCCGCCGCACAATATCGCATCGAGCGGGCCCAGGCTGCCGCCGGGCTGGTGCAGGCGAATTCGGCACCCCAAGTGGGTGCAGCTGGCGACCTTTCTTATGGCCGCTACTCAGAAAACTATCAGGTACCCAAGCCGCCCATCGGCAAGGCGGGTCAAAACGTCGGTCAGGGCAGAATTGGCCTGGACTTTAGTGTTGACCTTGATTTGTGGGGAAAAAATGCTGCCCTGCTGCGCGCGGCCACCGCCCAAATGAACGCTGCCAGTTTTGATCGCGACGCGGCGCACTTAGCGCTAACGACATCCATCGCCCGCACCTACGTTCAGCTGGCTGCACAATATGCTTTGTCCGATGTCTTGCAAGACACGCTCAAGCAACGCGGCGCGATTCGCGATCTGGCGCGTCAGCGGGTCGCCAGCGGTCTCGACACACAAGTTGAGTTAATGCAGTCGACCGCGAATCAGGCCGGACTGCGGGCAGAAATCGTCCAGCTCGATACAACCATGGCCGTCACCCGTTTGCAGCTGCTGGCACTGGTCGGCGTGCTGCCTAGTGAGCCGATGACGATCACGCGTCCGCAGATGGCTGCTGCGAATGTCCTCATTCCAGCTCAGCTCCCCCTCGATTTACTCGGCCGTCGGCCCGAACTGGCGGCCCAGCGAGCGCGCATTGCTGCGGCTGTTGGCGATGCAGATCAGGCCCGGGCGCAGTTTTATCCGAACATTAATCTGGCCGGTTTCATCGGCATGCAATCCTTTGGCTTGGGCCAGTTACTCGCCGCTGGCAGTGTGACTGACAGCGTAGGCCCGGCGCTGCGGCTGCCGATTTTTGATGGTGGTCGTCTGCGCGCCAATTTTGCGCTGCGCACTACCGATATCGATATCGCCATTAGCCAATATAACCAATCCGTCCTCAATGCCGTGCAAGATGCCGGTGAAGTGCTTACGCGCGCCAATGCACTGCAGCGCGAAGAAGATGCCAGCAATGCCGCCCTGATCGCTATCCGCGAAGCCTACCGACTGGCGATGCTGCGCTACGAGGGTGGGATTGCTTCCTACCTCACGGTATTGACAGTCGAGTCGCAGCTACTGCTTCAACGGCGCGCCATGCTGGAACTGCAATTGCGCCGACAAGAAAGTCTTATCGGCTTACACCGCGCCTTTGGCGGCGGCTTTCAGACCATCCAATAAATACATGACCCCGCATTCTCCAGGAGCTCGCATGACCGTCGCAGACACACCATCCTCAGCACCCGCCAAGGGCATCAGCAAGCGCACGAAAATATTGCGCATTCTAGGCGCCCTGTTTTTATCAATAGGTTTATTTAATCTGGGCGAATGGGCCTTGTTCGGCCGATTTATTGAAGATACCGACAATGCCTACGTACAGGGCAATGTGGTGCAGATTACCCCGCAGGTCAGCGGAACGGTGATGCAGATCCTGGTTGACGATACGAATGTCGTTAAACCAGGTGCGCCGCTCGTCATACTCGATAATGCCGATGCCGATGTCGCCTTGGCACAGGCCGAGGCGCAGCTAGCGCAAACCGTGCGTGAAGTACGCACTTTGTACACCAATCAGGCCCAGTCTGAGGCCACCGTACGTTTGCGCGAAGCCGATGTGGCCCATGCACGGGAAGATTTAAATCGCCGCAAATCGCTGGCTGGTTCAGGCGCCGTCTCGGCAGAAGAACTCCGGCATGCTGAAAACGCAGTTACCAGCACCCAGGCCGGACTAGCCGTCGCGCAGGAACAGCTGGCCTCTGGCCGCGCCCTCACCTCCGGCACTCAGGTCGCGACCCATCCGAATGTGCAACGCGCTGCGGCAAAGGTGCAAGAAGTCATGCTGGCCCAATCCCGTTCAACGCTTGTGGCACCCGTCGGTGGCGAAATCGCCAAACGTAATGTGCAGGTCGGACAGCGGGTTAATCCCGGCACGCCTTTGATGGCGATCGTGCCGCTGGACCAGCTGTGGGTGGATGCCAATTTCAAGGAATCTCAATTAAGCAAGATGCGGATTGGCCAGAGCGTTGCCTTAACCGCCGACCTGTATGGCGGCAAAGTCAGTTACACCGGCAAGGTGGTCGGTATGGCCGCCGGCACCGGCGCTGCGTTCGCGCTTTTACCGGCGCAGAATGCGACCGGTAACTGGATCAAAATTGTCCAGCGGATTCCTGTGCGGATCGAGCTCGATCCAAAAGAACTGGCGCTGCATCCCTTGCGCGTAGGTCTGTCGATGCATGTCGAAGTTAATTTGCATGACCAGAGCGGTGCGGCTGTCGGTGAAAACCGCAGTACGCAGAAAGTCATGCGGGCCTTCGATGAAGCCAGCGTCCCGTTCAATAGCAAGGCACGCGCGCGCATCAATGCCATCATTGCGGACAATATGCGCTAATGGCTGGCACCTCCACCTCAGCGGAAACAGGGCTAGCCTCACCGCCAGCCCTACCAACGGCAGCAGCCGACCTGCCGCCTTTAAAAGGTTTCGCCCTAGTGCTGCTGACGATTGCCGCAGCACTGTCGACCTTTATGGAAATCCTCGATATTACGATCGCCAATGTGTCGATCCCGACCATCGCCGGCGCACTCGGTGTATCGAGTAGTCAGGGCACGCTCATCATCAGCTCCTACTCGGTCGCGGCGGCCATTGCTGTGCCATTAACTGGCTGGCTGGCGCGTCGGGTGGGTGAAGTCCGGCTATTCGTTATTTCCGTGCTGGCCTTTACCCTCATGTCGACCCTGGCAGCCTTCTCCTGGAATCTCGAATCGCTGGTCTTTTGCCGTCTGATTCAGGGCCTGGTATCCGGGCCCATGGTGCCGTTGTCGCAAACACTGCTGGTGCGATCCTTCCCGCCTGAGAAACGTGGCGCAGCGCTCGGTCTGTGGGCCATGACGGTGATTTTAGCGCCCATTTGCGGCCCCTTGTTAGGCGGCTATATTAGCGATAACTATCACTGGTCATGGATTTTCCTCATCAATATTCCGATCGGCTTGTTTGGCGCCTCCACCATCTGGAGCCTGATGCGCAAACGCGATTCACCCAGAGTCAAAGTGCCGCTCGATGTGGTCGGACTGATTCTGATGGTCGTGGGAATTGGCAGCCTGCAGCTGATGCTGGAAATCGGTAAAGATAATGACTGGTTCGCCTCCGGCATGATCATTACTTTGGCCGTCACTGCCGTCGTCGCGCTCAGCTTCTTCATTCCCTGGGTACTGACTTCCAAGCATCCGATCGTTGAGCTGCATCTGTTCGAAGACATCAATTTTCGCTACGGCGTGATGCTGCTGTCGATCGGCTTCATGACCTATTTTGGCTCGGTCGTGGTGCTGCCTTTATGGCTGCAATCGGTGATGGGTTATACCTCCTCACAGGCGGGAATGGCCTTGGCACCGAGCGGCATTTTCTCCCTGATTCTAGCGCCTATTTTGGGCAGAAACATCACCAAGATTAATCTGCGCGCCTTCTCGTCGTTTGGCTTCTTGGTTCTTGGTCTGGTATCGCTGTGGAATGGTTTCATGACGCTCGATATCGATTTTTGGGGCATCGTGAATCCGCGCATTGTTCAGGGAATTGGTATGGCCTGCTTCTATCTGCCGATCCAGTCATTGATGATGTCGAACATTGCGCCAGACCGCATGGCCGCGGCCTCCGGGCTGTCGAATTTTCTGCGCACCTTGGGCGCCGCGATGGGCACTGCGATCAGCGTGACCGTCTGGGAAGACATGAGCAACACCCACCACGCCTATCTCGCCAATAACGTCAATCGCTATTCCAACGCCAGCAATGACTACCTGGCCACGCTCCAGGCCACGGGCATGTCCGCTGATCAGGCCATGGGAGCGGTAGAAAGATTGGTGTCTGCACAGAGCGTTATGCTGGCAACAAATCAATTTTTCCTCTACTCGGCGTTCGCCTTTTTTGCCATGGCCGGGATGGTCTGGATGACGAAACCAAGAAAAATACTGGCGGCACCCGCCGGGCATTAATTCTCGCAAACCTCAGGACAAAAAAAAGACCGCATCAGCGGTCTTTTTCTTTAGCGTCTAACGATTATGAATGGTCGCCCAATACACTGATCGTTACATCTACCAGCACGTCCGTATGCAAAGCAACGGAGACAGCGTGGTCGCCGGCGACCTTTAACGGGCCGAGTGGCATGCGGACTTGCGCTTTTTCGATTGGGAAGCCTTGCTTGGTCAGTGCTTCGGCGATGTCATGGTTCGTGACCGAACCAAACAAACGACCGTCAACGCCTGATTTTTGCGAGATCTGCACAGTCAGACCGCTGAGCTTTTCGCCCTGCGCCTGCGCTGCTGCCAGTTTAGCGGCGGCGGCTTTTTCGAGATCAGCACGCTTGGCTTCAAATTCCGCGACAGCGGATGTTGTAGCACGGCGAGCCATACGTTGTGGGATCAGAAAATTACGCGCGTAACCATCTTTAACGCGAACGACTTCACCAAGATTGCCGAGATTAACGACTTTTTCTAACAGAATAATTTGCATTTTTTTCTCCAGATTTGACTGTAACAGTCATCAATTACGCGTGGTGCAGGTCCGTGTACGGCAGCAGCGCGAGGAAACGCGCACGCTTGATTGCCGTATCAACTTGCCGCTGATAGATCGCCTTAGTACCGGTCAGACGTGCTGGCATGATCTTGCCATTTTCCTGAACGAAGTCTTTCAGCGTATCGACGTCCTTGTAATCAACCTGGGCAACATGCATTGCTGTGAAGCGGCAAAACTTCTTACGCTTGAACAGAGGATTTTGCTGTTGACGTTTTTGCTTGAGCTTGCTTTTATCGAACTTTTTACCGAATGCCATGTGAGGCTCCTGTGTGTCTGAGAAGGCTAGGCCTTGCTCTCAATATGTAATATGTGAAATACCAAAGTTCTGCTATTGCGACTTTTGCGGGCCAGAAAACCGGTGAACTGGAATATTTCGCCTAGCGCTGCGTGATTGAATTTTCCGGCAATCTCGCCTGCTGCCAGCGCGGGAATATCGAATTCAATCTGCCTTACGATGCCGGCTTCGGTCTGTTGCGAACTGTGCAGCAATTTTGCTGTCACGATCGGCAGACCTGCCGGGGTATAGCGCAGTATGTCGCGCTCCGCAATGCATGCTACTAGCTGAAACTGGTTCACGCTCCTGGACTGGGCAAATTACGCAGCAGGCGCCTCGCTACGATGAGACTTGGCAGCGTCTTCTTTCTGCACAGTTTTCATCATTGGCGAAGGAGCAGTTTCTGCTTTCTTCATTTTCACGGTCAGGTGACGCAAAACGGCGTCGTTAAACTTGAAGCCTGTTTCGATTTCCGCCAGCGTTTCGCCGTCGCATTCGATATTGAGGCAAACATAATGTGCTTTTGCCAGTTTCTGGATCAGGTAAGCCATCTGACGACGACCCCAATCTTCTACACGGTGCACTTGGCCGCCACGGGTCGTGACGATGCCTTTGTAACGTTCGATCATGGCGGGCACTTGCTCGCTTTGATCTGGATGTACGATAAATACGATTTCATAATGACGCATGTAATCTCCTTTTGGTCGGATGGATAATCGCCCACCTCGGCGTCAAGACGAGTGTGGGAAGAGGAAAAGCCCGCAACTATACCGCGAAAGGCGAAATAGTTCAATGATTTCAAGCCTGCACGTCCGGCCGACGGCTTGAGATGCGCGCATCACACAAGGCTGGGCTTGCGGATTTCGCTTGCGTTATGAGAAATACTGTATAAAATTACAGACTGTTCGCATACACAGTGAAAGTGCTCGTCATGATTAAGCTCACCGCCCGCCAGGAACAAATTCTCAATCTGATCCGCGACGCGATCCGTAACACCGGCTTTCCGCCGACCCGCGCCGAGATCGCTACCGAACTGGGCTTTCGCTCCGCCAATGCGGCCGAGGAGCATCTGCAAGCCCTGGCGCGCAAAGGCGCGATCGATATCTCACCGGGTACTTCACGCGGCATTCGCCTGCGCGACATGGAAGGCAGCGCCCCGCGCCGCCCGCTGGACCAGATGACCCTGCCCCATCCGGCCTTATTGCAAATGAGTCTGCCATTAGTCGGTCGCGTTGCTGCCGGCTCACCGATTCTTGCGCAAGAACACATCGAGCGAAGCTACACCGTTGACCCGAGCATGTTCTCTGCCGCCCCCGATTATCTGCTCAAGGTGCGCGGCATGTCGATGCGCGACGCTGGCATTCTGGATGGTGATTTACTGGCCGTCAAAAAATCCGATCACGCCCGAAACGGCCAGATCGTCATTGCCCGTCTCGGCGACGACGTCACCGTCAAGCGTTACCGCAAGACGGGTGCCGTGATTGAACTCTTACCTGAAAATCCGGATTTCAAGATCATTGAAGTCGGCGAGCACGATGATTTTGCGCTGGAGGGGCTGGCGGTCGGATTGCTGCGATCCTGGAATTAGGTTTTATTTGCTGGATTATTTGCTGCAATATCGGCGGCACTACTGGCTGCGCTACCTGCGGCACTACTTACTACGCGATTTTTTGCCGCATTGGATGCGTCCACCTTCCCTGACGAGGTATCGAGTATCTGCTTGGCGATCCCGCGCAGAATATTGACCTCCTCGGTTTCAAGCTGGGTACGTGAAAACAGGCGTTTTAAGCGTGGCATAAGTTTTTTCGGACTCTGCGGATCGAGAAAATCAATCTTGATGAGCGCCTGCTCCAAATGCGCATACATCCCCTCGATTTGCGCCTGACTGGCCGACTGGCCTTGAAAGCCGATCGGCGAAGCCGTCGCAGGATTTGCGGCCGTCAGTTTAAGGCCCTCACTCTCCCCCTCCTCCAAGGCCGCTACCCGGCATTCATACGCCAGTACCATCAGCGCCTGCGCCAGATTGAGCGAGGAATAGTCCGGATTGGCGGGAATATTAATCAGCACATTGCACTTCTCGACTGCCTCGTTCGGCAAGCCATAGCGCTCATTACCAAACAGGAGTGCGGCCTGCTGCTGCCCCTGCACCAGGGTCGCCCCCAACCTGCGCGGACTCATCAAAGGCGGTGAAAATTCGCGCAGACGAGCCGACACGGCCGCCACATAATGGCAATCCGCCAGCGCTTCTTCGATGGAATCCACAATGCGCGCAGAATCTAAAATAGATTGCGCACCGCTGGCAAAGGCGATCGCCTCAGGGTCTTGCAAGACATCCGGATAACGCGGGCTGACCAATACCAGATCGGAAAATCCCATGGTCTTCATGGCGCGCGCAGCCGCACCGACATTGCCGGCGCGGCTGGTGCCGACCAGCACAAAGCGCAGTCGATCAAAAAGGGAAGTACGATTTTCGTGCTGAATCATTTAAAATAGCGCCATTAAAGCGGTTAATTGAATCGGGGCGCGTTCACCAGCGGCCTTGTTTTGATGACGCCGCATCGCTCATTAACGCATTTTTGTCGGATCTCTGCGCCGTTTCTGGCCGGAGGACGTCATTTTAACGGAACCATTATGCATCCCATGCTCAATACGGCGATTAAAGCCGCTCGCCGCGCCGCGTCTGTCATCAATCGCGCTTCGTTCGATCTCGATCGCGTCACCGTCACTGAAAAACGGCATAATGATTTCGTCACCGATGTCGATCAAGCTGCCGAAGCAGCGATTATCGAGATCCTGCACAAAGCTTACCCCAGCCATGCGTTTCTGGCTGAAGAGTCTGGCGCATCCAGTAATCTGCACGACGAAAATGAGTTCGTCTGGATTATCGATCCGCTCGACGGCACCACCAATTTTATTCATGGCTTCCCACAATACTGCGTCTCGATCGCCTTGCAGCAGCGTGGACAAACTACTCAGGCGGTAGTCTATGATCCAAACCGCAATGAACTGTTCGCTGCCACCAAAGGCGCCGGCGCCTACCTGAACGACAAACGTATTCGTGTCACCAAGCGTGATCGTCTGGCCGATGGCTTGATCGGTACCGGCTTTAATGGCGCGCCAGATCAGTTAGATGACTATATGCAGATGTTTCGCGTGATGTCGGAAAAATCGTCCGGTCTGCGTCGACCCGGCGCAGCCGCGCTGGATCTGGCCTATGTCGCCTGCGGCCGTCTGGATGGCTTTTTTGAAAAAGGCCTCAAGCCGTGGGACATGGCCGCCGGCGCCTTGCTGGTGACAGAATCGGGCGGCATCGTCGGTAATCTGCGCGGCGAATCAGACTATCTGCATCAAGCTGAATGTATCGCCGCAAACCCAAAAATATTTGCGCAAATGGTGCCGCTGCTGTCGCCCTTCGCTAAATAAATTTGCTGCATTAATAAAGATGGCCTGCCTTGGTGGGCTATTTTTTCGGGCCATTTTTTCGGCTATTTTTTTGCGCCATCCTTGCAGGTCATTTTGCGTGCGCATGAAGCTTTAAATCAGGATTGCATGGTCGTCCTGGCAAAGCACTGCTATAATTCTGCCATGCGGCTCTTAGTCCAGTCATCTGGCCGCTGTCTCTTCTGACCTCCTGCATTCTAATCCGTTTGCCTGCGACTGGCGCCCACTGTGGCGACAGGCCGATCCTTCTTTAAAGTTCATATGTCATTTACTCAACTCGGCTTGTCCGATGCGCTTCTTCGTGCTGTCAACGATGAAGGTTACACCACGCCTACCCCAATTCAAGCGCAGGCGATTCCCGCCGTGCTAGCCGGTGGCGATTTGCTGGCCGGCGCCCAGACCGGCACCGGTAAAACTGCCGGCTTTACCTTACCTATTTTGCACCTGCTTTCGAGCGGCGCCGCCGCACCGCTCAACAACACCGCACAGCGTCCGATTCGGGCACTGGTGCTGACACCAACGCGCGAACTCGCCGCGCAGGTCGAAGAAAGCGTGCGTACCTACGGCAAATATCTGCAATTAACCTCAACCGTGATCTTTGGCGGCGTCGGGATTAATCCGCAAATCAAAATGCTCAAGCATGGCGTCGATATTCTGGTCGCTACACCTGGCCGCCTGCTCGATCACATGCAACAAGGTACCGTCAATCTGAAGAATGTCGAAATTCTGGTGCTCGATGAAGCCGACCGCATGCTCGACATGGGCTTCATCAAGGACATCAAAAAAGTCCTGGCAGTGCTGCCGAAAAAACGTCAGAACTTATTATTCTCGGCCACCTTTTCGGAAGAAATCAAGGCCCTCGCCGATGGCCTGCTTAATGCCCCGGCCATGATCGAAGTGGCACGACGCAATTCGACAGTGGAAATCATCGCGCAAAAGATTCATCCGGTCGACCGCGACAAAAAACATCCGCTGTTAGCTCACCTGATCAATACCAATAAGTGGAGCCAGGTACTGGTCTTTACGCGCACCAAACACGGCGCCAACAAGCTCGTCGAACAGCTGGCCAAGGACGGTATTACCGGCATGGCGATTCACGGTAACAAGAGCCAATCGGCGCGCACCAAGGCGCTGGCAGAATTCAAGACCGGCACGCTGCAGGTATTAGTCGCCACCGACATCGCCGCGCGCGGTATCGACATTGATCAGCTGCCGCATGTGGTGAATTACGATTTGCCGAATGTGCCAGAAGATTACGTGCATCGCATTGGCCGTACCGGTCGTGCAGGTGCCACCGGTGAAGCGGTGTCGCTGGTGTGTGTCGATGAACTCGATATGCTCAAGGATATCCAGAAACTCATCAAGCGCACCCTACCGAGCGAAATCGTCGAAGGCTTCGTGCCGGATCCGAATGCCAAGCCGCAGCCGATCCAGCTGCGCACTCAGGGTCATCGTCCGAGCGGCGGTGGCGGTGGGCGTAGTCAGCCACGCAGTGCCTCAGCAGGTGCACGCACCGGCGGCGCACCAGCCCGATCGCAGGGTCCGGGGCGTCCTTCGGGCGACCAGGGCGCAGCGCGGCCGGCAGCACCACGGCGCTCCGGCGGCCGGGGCCGCTAAGTTTTAGCATCGGCGTCCTGTGCATGTGCGTATGCCTGTGCATGGACGCCGCGCCGAGGCTTAAATCTATTACAATCTGCACCACCCATTTCTGCTTGATCAGGAGACTGCATTGGCGTCATCTTCTGCACTGAATACCGCGCCCGACGGTCACCCCGACGCCAGCCTGCTGGTGCAAAAGCACACGCCGATGATGCTGCAGTATCTCGGTATCAAGGCCGAGCATCCCGACATGCTGCTGTTTTACCGCATGGGCGATTTCTACGAATTGTTCTTTGCCGACGCAGAAAAAGCATCGCGACTGCTAGGCATTACGCTGACCCAGCGCGGCACCTCTAACGGTAATCCGATCAAGATGTGCGGCGTACCTTTCCATGCGGTCGAGCAGTACCTGGCCAAGCTCATCAAACTGGGCGAATCGATCGCCATCTGCGAACAAATTGGCGACCCGGCGACCAGCAAAGGCCCGGTCGAACGCAAGGTGCTGCGCGTGATCACGCCAGGCACCCTGACCGATACCGACCTGCTGCCAGAAAAATCCGAACGCCCTCTGCTGGCCATTTGTATGCACGCGCAAAAGCGCGCGCAACGTCAGCACATCACCGTCGGACTGGCCTGGCTCACGCTGGCTTCTGGCGCCTTGAAGCTGATGGAATTTTCTGTCGAAGCCAGTGCCGCCGAGGCGCGTCTGAAGCAGGAAATCGAACGCATCGTGCCGGCTGAAATTCTCAGCGCTGCCAATCCGCAGGATTTATTTATCAGCGATGTGATCAGTAACGCCACCCTGCTCCCGGTCTGGCATTTTGATGTCGATCAGGGTGAAAAATCCCTGCTCGCGCAACTCGCTGTCAGTTCTCTCAATGGCTTTGGCGCCGATCATCTTGGTCCGGCCTACGGCGCTGCCGGCGCCCTGCTACGCTATGCCCAGACGACCCAGGGCAAGGGACTGCAACATGTTCGTACCCTGGTGGCCGAAACAGAAAACGAATTCATCGGTCTGGATGCCGCAACACGCCGTAATCTTGAACTCACCGAAACCTTACGCCATACCGAACAAGGCAGTGGCCCGACTTTATTTTCGCTGCTTGACCACTGCAAAACCGCCATGGGTTCGCGCTTATTGCGCCACTGGCTGCATCATGCACGACGTGATCAGTCGATCGCCAGAGCCCGTCATGCTGCGATCAATGCCCTGCTGCGCACCGACGCCTGCGCTGGTTTGTCGTCCACCCTTTCGGCAGTTCCCGATATTGAGCGCATCACCACCCGCGTGGCTTTATTGTCGGCCCGACCGCGCGATCTGGCGGGTCTGCGCAATGGCTTGCAGCAGTTATCCGCCGTGCAGCGCTATGTAAGTCTGTGCTGCGACGATGCCGAGGCGCCCTTACTCATCAGCTTGCACGGCATGCTATCCCCGCCACTGGACTGTATCGATTACCTGGAACGCGCCATCACCCAGGAGCCGGCCGCCATGGTGCGAGACGGCGGCGTGATCGCGCGTGGCTATGACGCCGATCTGGATGAATTGCGCGGTCTGTCGGAAAACGCCGGCCAGTATTTGCTCGACCTGGAAACGCGTGAACGGGCGCGTACCGGGATTGCCAATCTGCGCGTCGAATACAATAAAGTGCACGGCTTTTATATCGAAGTCACCCACGGACAAACCGATAAGGTACCGGATGATTACCGCCGTCGGCAGACCCTCAAAAATGCGGAACGCTACATCACGCCGGAATTAAAAGCCTTCGAAGACAAGGCCTTGTCGGCGCAAGACCGCGCCTTGGCGCGCGAAAAACTGCTCTACGATCAGCTATTGGCCGAGCTGGCCCCGCACATTCCGGTGCTGCAGACGATTGCGCAGGCTCTCGCGCAAATCGATACCCTGGTCGCCTTGTCGCAGCACGCCTTGCGCCATCACTGGTGCGCGCCGCAGCTGGTCGCGTCGCCCATGCTGGAGATCGAACAAGGTCGCCATCCGGTGGTCGAAAATCACATCGAACGCTTTATCGCCAACGACTGCGTGCTCACTAACGAACGCAAACTCTTGCTCATCACCGGCCCGAATATGGGCGGCAAATCCACCTATATGCGCCAGGTCGCCCTGATTACCCTGCTGGCCTATGTCGGCAGCTTTGTGCCTGCGACCAGTGCCACGATCGGGCCGATCGATCGCATCTTTACCCGCATTGGTGCCGCCGATGATCTGGCCGGTGGCCGCTCAACCTTCATGGTCGAGATGACCGAATCGGCGGCCATTCTCAACGGTGCGAGCGAACATTCGCTGGTCTTGATGGATGAAGTCGGGCGCGGCACATCGACCTTTGACGGTCTGGCACTGGCCTGGGCGATCGCACGCCATCTGATCGAGCAGACCAGGAGCTTTACCTTATTTGCCACGCATTATTTTGAACTGACCCAGCTGCCGGAAAATCACAGCACGGCGGCCAATGTGCATTTGTCGGCAGTCGAACACAAAGACAGCATCGTCTTTCTGCACGCGGTGCAGGCTGGCCCGGCTTCCCAGAGTTATGGCTTGCAGGTGGCACAGCTGGCGGGCGTACCGGCAACGGTGATCCGCGCAGCGCGCAAACATCTGAGCCTGCTGGAAACGCAGTCGCTGTCGGTCACTCCGCAGTTTGATTTATTTGCTGCGCCGACCCATGTACCGGTAGCCGAGGCGGCGCCAACGGATGGCCTACTCGCCGCAGCGCTAGACGATATCGACCCCGATGCGCTCTCACCAAGGGAAGCGCTGGACGCTTTGTATCAGCTCAAGAAATTACGCCAATAAGCACTACGCCACCAAGCACTACGCCACTAAGGCAAAAAAAATGCTGAGGACCGCATAACGGGCACTCAGCATTGCACGAGCAAAGATTCGATTAATGAATCGGGTGGCTGCGAAAGTGATCACCGTCGCTGGACTCGTCGTCGTCATGATCCCCGTGATGATGGCCATGTGCGCCATGTACGTGACGATGGGCGATTTCTTCATCACTAGCGGCACGCACGCTGAGTACGTTCAGGCTGAAACGCAATGCCGTACCCGCGAGTGGGTGATTACCGTCGAGGACGACTTTATCATCGGCGATATCAGTCACGGTAAAAATGACGGCATCCTCATCGGATCCCCCATCCGGCAAACCTTCAAACTGCATGCCGACTTCAAGCGGCGTAGGCAGGCTCGCGCGGGTTTCAACCTTCACCAGTGAGGCATCGTATTCACCGAACGCATCTTCCGGTTCAACGTGAATGATGGTGTCGAAGCCGGCGATGTTTCCTTCCAGCGCTTCTTCAATTTTTGGCAGGGTATTTTCGTAGCCACCATGCAGATAAACCATGGGCTCGGCGCCTTCTTCGATCAAATTACCCTGGGCATCCGAAAGCGAGTACTTCACGGTGACAACGGTATCCTTGGCGATCTTCATTTTGCGTCCTTTCGTTAAAATGTGGCGTCATTATACTGGTTCAATCCGTCCCGGGTCATGATCCGGTGCGGTGTTCCCGTATTGTTCCCGCATTGTTCCATTCAGCTGACAAGTCGGCGCGCACGATATAATGAGACCATGAAAAAATTGACCCTGCTCGGCGGCTTGACGCCACAAGAATTTTTACGCGACACCTGGCATAAAAAGCCGCTACTCATCCGTCAGGCAATCCCCCAATTTGCGCCGATTTTATCGCGCCAGGCCTTAGTCGATCTGGCCGCACGGGAGGATGTCGAATCGCGACTGGTGAGCTACTTTAACCAGCAGTGGCAGATGCAATCCGGCCCACTGACCAAGCTGCCGGCCTTCGCCAAAAAAGCCTGGACACTGCTGGTGCAAGGCGTCAATCTGCATGAGGATGCGGCCGATGCCCTGCTGCGTCAGTTTCGTTTTTTGCCCGACGCGCGGCTCGACGATCTGATGATCAGTTACGCCACCGACGGTGGCGGCGTTGGGCCGCATGTCGATTCGTATGACGTGTTTCTCTTGCAGGCGCAAGGTGAGCGACGCTGGCGGATTGGCGCACAAACGGATCTGCGCATCGTCGACAATGTGCCCTTGAAAATCCTGCGTGATTTTAAAGCCGAAGAAGAATTCGTTCTGCAGCCGGGCGATATGCTCTATCTGCCACCGCATTATGCGCATGAGGGCGTGGCCGTGGGCGAATGCATGACCTACTCGATCGGCTTTCGCGCACCCTCGCATCAAGAGCTCGGTGAGGCCTTCCTGCAGTTCATGGGCGATTCGATCGATCTGCCGGGCCGCTATGCCGATCCGGATCTCACCGTGACCAGTCACCCGGCAGAAATTAGCAAGGCCATGCTCGCCAAGGTGACCGAACAGCTCAATAAAGTGCAATTTTCGGCCGACGATATCAGTATTTTTCTCGGTGAGTATTTAAGCGAGCCCAAGGCCAGCGTCACCTTCGATGATCCGGTGCGCGATCTCTCGCCGGCCAAATTTCGCCAGCTGGCAGCCAAGCATGGCGTCAAGCTATCGCGTAAAACGCAGCTTCTCTATCGCGGCAAACATGTGTTCGTCAACGGTGAGTCCTTCGCTGTCGGACGCGCCGATCTGCTCAGCCTGGCCCTGCTGGCGGATAGCCGTGAGCTCAATGCGTCACAGGTGGCAGCGGTGTCCGAAGATGTCATGGAATCGCTTTATATTTGGTACCAGGACGCATGGATCATGCTGAAATCTACCGCATGAGGATGGCCAGAATCATGTTTCGACGGACGTTTTGAAGTTTTTCTTACAAAGTCCTGACAAATTCGCATTTTGCGGTGCCATATTGCAAAAAAAGTAGTTATAATCGCGAACTAGGAATCTTTCGTTATGTTGCTGCGCTTTGAAAAGGCGGATATCTGACGAAGGTGCCCTAATCGAGCGATAATTACCGGTAATTATTCATCGCACTACACTTTGACAATATATTGAAGGAATACCATGAAAAAATCACTTTTGTTAGCATCCCTGTTGGCTTTGGCTCTTGTTGCTTGCGGTAAGAAAGAAGAAGCTCCAGCACCTGCACCTGCACCAGTCGCTGCTCCAGCTCCTGCTGCTGAAGCTCCAGCTGCTGCTCCAGCCGCTGCTCCAGCTGCTGACGCTGCTGCTCCAGCTGCCGCTGCTCCAGCCGCTGCTGCTCCAGCTGCTAAATAATCGTCGATTATTTGCAATAAAAAGCCGACCTTCGGGTCGGCTTTTTTTATGTCTTAAGGTCTAACTTCTCAGTTGGCCCCCAAATCCCGCCGAGTCGTCAAAATGTGATGACCTCGTGGGATTTTTTCTTTAGGGCACTGGCTTTACGTGTTTGTGGTAATCGTCGCGTATCTCAACGAAGGCCGATGTCGGCAGCTTAGTCGAACAGGTATTTCCGTTCGAAACTCAGAGTGATGCCCTGCTCAGCTAGGTGCATGCGCCAGCTGAGGATAAGAGGATATTTGTTGGCCATCGATCAGTACCAACTCAACACAATATTGGCGATTTCACGAAGCGTAATATTAGAATTATTGCACAACACAATATTAGTGATATAGTTGAGCTTAATATTCGTGTTATTGCACAAGTTCATTTTAGTGAAATTACGCAGATTAGAGTGTCAATATGGCAACGCCAAACGAGAAACTAGCGCAGTCACTCGCCGAACTGGCAATGTTGCAAAACCAAGGTGCGCGAGTCATTCGCAGCGCACAACTTTCCCGCACGCACAAAGCTCGCTTAGTAAAAAGTGGATTCTTGGAAGAAGTGCTCAAAGGCTGGTACCTACCGAGCAGGCCAGGCGAGCCACTTGGGAGCACAGCTGCCTGGTTCGCGGGCATCCGCAATTTCGTTAGTGGCTATTGCGATGAGCGTTTCGGCGATGACTGGCACCTAAGCCCTGAGCAGTCCTTACAACTACGTTCAGGTGAAAGGTCGCTTCCGCACCAGTTGCAAATATGGACGAAAAGCGGCCATAACCAGTTGGTTCCATTACCGCATAATTGCTCGCTGTTCTTGTATCGAGCTCCCGCGCTGCTGTCCTCCAGGGATGCACCTGAAGAAGGGGGATTACGACTGGCCGAATTGGCGCCAGCTCTAGTGGCCGTTGGTGGCGGATTCTTTCGGCAACAGGCTATGGCCTCACGCATTGCACTAAGCCAGGTCGAAGATTTAACTGCGCTGTTATCGGTACTACTGAACGGCTCGCATTCGGTCGTTGCCGGCCGGCTGGCCGGCGCGTTTCGCGCGCTTGGTCGCACCGCACATGCGAACGCCATCATCAGCACAATGAAAAGCGCGGACTACGTCGTCGTCGAAAATTCCCCTTTTGATGTGGCGCCACCTGCATTGCCAGGTGGACGGCCTGAGTCGCCCTATGTGCAACGCCTTCGTGCTCTGTGGGAAAAAATTCGTGAAGTAGTGATTAGTAATCTGCCTGAGCCCGCGGCCCGACCCACCGACATCGCAGCAGCACTCAAGGACTTAGAGGACCGGTACGTAAGCGATGCCTACCACTCCTTATCAATCGAAGGTTACCAAGTCACACCAGAACTCATCGAGCAGGTGCGCTTGGGTAACTGGGACCCCGAGGGGCAAGATAAGGACGCACGTAATGGAATGGCTGCTAAGGGATACTTTGCAGCGCACACCGAAGTCGCGGAATTTATTCAACGCGAGCTGAACAGTCCAACCCCCCTGTATGACCTACGAGATGCACTTAGCAGCTGGCATCGAGCGCTTTTTAGTCCGAGTGTTCAGGCAGGCCTGCTCGAGCCCAGCGACCTGGCCGGATGGCGAAATGACCAAGTCTATATTCGTGGCGCAATGCATGTGCCGCTTTCAAAAGAGGCCGTCCGTGACTGCATGCCTGTGCTTTTTGAATTGATTTCAGCAGAGCCGCATGCGGGAGCTCGCGCCGTATTGGGTCATCTCTACTTTGTCTATATTCACCCCTACATGGATGGCAATGGCCGCTTGGGGCGTTTCTTGATGAATGCAATGCTGGTGTCAGGAGGCTATGTGTGGACAGTCGTACCTGTGGAACGGCGTAAGCAGTACATGGCGGCGCTTGAAAGCGCAAGCTCGGGCCAAGATGTGACAGAATTCGCAGCGTTCCTTGGCCAGCTAATCCGCGAGCAGACCGCCGCGCCTTTGCAGCGACCAAGCTGATAAGCCATGTGCCTTACGCATTGATCAGAATCGTTCTACACTCTCACCCAATCAAATCCCTGTTCCTGACAGGCGATCATCACCTCGGTCGATGCCCCCTTCAATGCCGCGCTGATCGCTGCGCGGGCCAGTTCAGGCGTATTGTTTTGTTTGCTCAGATGCGCCCCGACCACGGTCTGTAGGCGAGAGCGATCCAGCCTGGATAGAATATCACCCGCCGTTTCATTTGCCAGATGCCCGTAGATGCCGCCAATGCGCTGCTTGAGCGAGGGCGGATAGACCGACTGCGCCAGCAGCTGACGATCGTGATTGCATTCCAACATCAGGGCATCACAGCCGCCGAGGGCGCTGATCATGTGGGGCGTCGCATGACCGGCATCGGTGAGCACACCGAGGCGAACCTGACCATCGCTGGCCACAAACTGTAGCGGTTCACGCGCGTCATGCGGTACGGTGTATGGAGAGAGTTCGAGTTCGCCGATTGAGAATAACTCGGCATCACGACAGAAATGCAGCATCACGTCCTTGCTGTCGCTGCGGGCAGACTGAAAGGTGCCGAAGCTCAGCCAGACCGGAATGCGGTGTCGGCGGGCAAATTTGAATACCCCGCCGACGTGATCGGCGTGTTCATGGGTGACGACGATGCCGTTGATGTCACTCGGCAGAAGCGCGAGGCGCGCTAAGCGACGCTCGGTTTCACGGATATTAAAGCCGCAGTCGAGCATGACATGGGTACCTGCAGCACCGCTGTCGGCAGCACTGCTGATGAGCAGTGCATTACCCTCACTGCCGCTACCCAGGCTGGCAAACCTCACGCCGCCAGCCCCTTGGCAGCGATCAACTTACTTCAGCTGATCGTTTAACAGCGTCAGGATCTTGGCCGCTGTGGAGGAACTATCCGCCTTGCCTTCTTCGTTCAAGACAATAATCTTGCTGGTGTTGTCCGTACCCTTGACCGAGATACGGTATTTTGCTGCTTTGGATTTATCGCTACCTTCGTAAGTGAACAGGCGGGCAAAGAAGCCCTGTGCGCCAGAAGCGCCGGTATTGTCGTCCAAATAACGTACGAAATACAAACCAAGGGTACGGTCACGATCTTCAACGGTAAAGCCAACCCGGTCGAGCGCCAGACCAACACGGCGCCATGCGCGTTCGAATTCTTCGTCCACTTCGACCGACTGCGCATCAGCAGTCTTGACCAGTTTAGACCGCGCAGCGGCGACGGCTGGCTTACCCACTGCATTTTGTGCCACTGCGGTATCGCTACCCAGACGGACCATTAGGCGGCTCAGGAACATGGCCTCGAGTTCGGGATCTGAATTGCGCGATGTCCATGCCGTGCCATCATTTTGCGTGCCTGTCACGACTTCCTGCGCGCCGCGATGGCTGATGTAGATTTCGGTCGTGCCGTTGGCGCCACGCTCCAGACGCGTACGGAATTTATCGCGCTCGCTGGTGGAATACAGCGAATCAAGCACTTTACCGATGGTATTGCGCAGAAAGTCTTGCGGAATCTTGGCACGATTTTCGGCCCAGTCGGTTTCCATCACACCGGTTTGCGGCTCATCGATATTGATCAGAAAACCGAGTTCCTGCCAAAAGTCTTTGAGCTGCGGCCACAGTAGTTCTGGCGTTTGTTTAATCACCAGATAGCGCTGATTACCATTGCGTTCAATACGCATGTCGGCCATGGCTTTGAGCGCAACGCTGGCACCGGCGCTGGCGGCGACAGTTTGACCACCCTGCTGACCAAGGCTGGAAGCCGTGGCGCTGCCGGCGGTGGCTTCTGGAATCGCATAGCGATTATCGCGACGTAATTGGGTCAGGTCGGGCGGCACTTCGAGCGATTTGGTCTGGGCTTTGCTCGCGCTGCGATAATCAATCTTGCCGGCTTCGGACAAGGAATTAAAAGAGCTGCATGCAGACAGGCCGAACAGCGCGACAGCGAGGAACAAACTCTGGTGGGCGAAACGACGTGGAGCCATGGGGAGATTCTTCCGAATTATCATGTGAATACGATTAAATGAGGGGCTTAGCCATCAGGAAAGATAACGGCGCTTATTGTAAGTGATTATTGTGCGGGTTTAGTGTGCAGCATTATTTTAATACGCCGGACTCTCGCAATGCCGTGCGCACCGTCTCGTGATATTGCGCGGACAGTGGCACCAGAGGCAAACGTATCCCTGCTGGCATCAGGCCCATCTCGGCCATAGCCCATTTGACCGGTACCGGATTCGGTTCAACAAACAGTTTTTCGTGCAGTGTCAGCACGCGGCGGTTAATCGCCACGGCATCGGCCACCCTGCCCGCTTGGGCGGCGACACATAATTCGTGCATGGCGCGTGGAGCCACATTGGCGGTAACGGAAATATTGCCCCGGCCGCCGCACAGCATCAAGGCCATGGCAGTCGCATCATCACCGGAATACACCGCAAAAGAAGCCGGAACCCGGCTCAGCAGATCCAGTCCACGGCCGATATTACCGGTCGCATCTTTCACACCGATCACGCCAGCCACTTCGGTCAGACGAACGATGGTGTCATTCGACATATCGGCGACGGTACGACCCGGCACGTTGTAAAGGATCACCGGCAGATCGACTGCTTCGGCAATCTTGCGGAAATGCTGATACATGCCTTCCTGAGTCGGCCGGTTATAGTAAGGCACGACCTGCAGCGAGGCATCGGCACCGATCTGTTTGGCGTAGGCCGTCAGGGCGATCGCCTCGGTCGTCGAATTACCGCCGGTACCGGCGATGATCGGAATCCGCTTAGCCGTGTGCTCGACAGCGATGCGGATCAATTCACAGTGCTCATCGACGCTGACGGTAGGCGATTCACCGGTCGTACCGACGATGACGATACCGTCGGTGCCCTCGGCAATATGCCAGTCAATCAGGGATCGCAGACCGGGCAAATCGAGACTGCCGTCCGGGTGCATAGGGGTGACGATTGCAACGAGGCTGCCTTGGATCATGATGGAGGGTGCGAAATTAAAAGAATCGATTGTATCGGATAAACAGCTATCTTAGCTATAAGAGAGACCCATCGCCTCACGCACATCGCGCATGGTTTCCTGGGCTAATTTACGTGCCCGGTCACAGCCATCGGCGACGATCGCGCGCACCAGCGAAGGATCATCAAGGTAAGGCTGGGCCCGCTCTTGCATGGGTTCGAGTTCACGCGCGATCGCATCGATCAGCGGCTGTTTACATTCGAGGCAGCCGATACCGGCCGTCGTGCAGCCCTTTTGCGCCCATTGCAAGGTGGCGTCGTCAGAATACATTTTGTGCAGCGGCCAGACCGGGCAGCGCGCCGGATCGCCCGCATCGGTACGACGTACCCGCGCCGGATCGGTAGGCATGGTGCGGATTTTCTTGGTCAGGGATTCGCGGTCTTCGCGCAGCGCGATCGCGTTGCCGTAACTTTTTGACATCTTCTGTCCGTCGATACCGGGAACCCGTGACGATTCTGTCAGGCGAACCTGTGGCTCGACCAGAATCAATTTACGGCTGCCCTCAAGGTAGCCGAACAGCCGTTCGCGATCGATATTCGATAAATTTTGCGCATCATCGAGCATGGCCTTGGCCTGTTCGAGCGCTTCGTCCTTGCCCTGCTCCTGATAAGCCGTGCGCAGTTCGAGATACAGCCGTGCGCGTTTGGTGCCCAGCTTTTTGACGGCGTCGAGGGCCTTTTCTTCAAAGCCTTTTTCTTTACCGTAGATGTGGTTAAAGCGACGGGCAATTTCACGCATCATTTCAATATGCGGCACCTGATCATCACCGACCGGCACCATGGAAGCACGGTAAATCAGCACATCGGCCGCTTGCAGCAGTGGATAACCCAAAAAGCCATAGGTCGCCAGATCGCGGTCAGCCAGTTTTTCCATCTGATCTTTGTAAGTCGGCACACGTTCGAGCCAACCCAGCGGGGTCGCCATCGACAGCAGCAGATGTAGTTCGGCATGCTCGGGCACCTTGGACTGAATAAACAGCGTTGCCTGAGATGGATCGATACCGGCTGCCAGCCAGTCGACCAGCATGTCCCAGGTACTATTTTCGATCACGCTCGGATCGTCGTAATGGGTGGTGAGGGCATGCCAGTCAGCGACAAAGAAAAGGCATGGCACTTCGGCCTGCATCTTGACCCAGTTTTTCAGGGCGCCGTGATAATGGCCGAGATGCAGTGCGCCTGTGGGGCGCATACCGGAAACAACGCGATCGGGGTACATAGTCGCTCAGTTCAAAAGAAATAAAATGGGAGAAATCAGTAAATGCAAACCCATTTCTGCACCTGCCATTACCGGACCCATCCAGTAATCGAGCACATGCAGATAAGAGTTAAACATCAGCAGTCCAAGCAAAATATAAAAGCCATACGGCTCAATGCGGCCAAACTTGTAGGCCAGTTTGTTGGGCAAAATGCTAAACAGAATACGACCTCCATCCAGCGGTGGCAAGGGCAATAAATTAAAGGCAAACATGACCAGATTAGACAGCACACCGGCGCGCGCCATTTGCATGAAAAAGTCTTCTTTCACGCCGCCCACAGCGAGCAACAGAGAGAACACAATCCAGCAAAAGGCCATCACGAAGTTGGCCGCAGGGCCGGCCAAGGCTACCCATGCCATATCGCGCTTGGGATGTCGCAAGGCGCCATAGTTAATCGGCACCGGCTTGGCGTAGCCGAACAGAAAATTACCAAAACTGCTGATGTAAATCAGGATCGGCATCAAAATGGTGCCGATCGGATCGATGTGCTTGAGCGGGTTAAGGCTCATGCGTCCCTGCGCGTATGCGGTGGTATCGCCAAAAAATTTCGCTGCATAAGCGTGCGCAGCTTCATGCAGGGTGATGGCAAACAGGACAGGCAAGGCGTAGACCGCAATGGTCTGGATGGTGTCGTTCAAATCATTCATAGGCGAATTTTAGCAGAGGGAGCGCAGCAGGTGCGGTTAGCCGGCACAGAGGACACAAAAATGCCCTTCTTCGGCGGATACGATGGCTTAAATGCCAAATAAGGCCGGCGCTCCCCGCCCCTCGCGCAGCAAGACGGGCTGGGCACCGGTCATGTCGATCACCGTGGTCGGCACCAAACTACAGGCGCCGCCGTCGATCACCAGTTCTATCTGCTTTTCGAGGCGCTCGCGGATATCTTCCGCATCGGTCAGCGGGCCGTCGTCGCCGGGCAAAATGAGCGTGGTCGCCAATAAGGGCTGGCCTAATTCTTCCAGTAATGCACGGGTGATGGCGTTTTCCGGCACCCTGAGACCGATGGTCTTGCGCGATGGGTGCGATAGTCGGCGCGGTAATTCCTTGGTCGATTCCAGTATCAGCGTGTAGGGCCCGGGGGTAGCGGCCTTGAGCAGGCGGTACTGGCGATTATCGACTTTGGCGTACAGCGCAATTTCGCTCAGATCGCGGCACAGCAAGGTCAGATGGTGTTTGTCATCCACGCCACGAATGCGTCGCAGACGTTCAACGGCCGACTTATCGTCCAGATGACAGACCAGGGCGTAACAGGAGTCGGTCGGAATAGCGACGATGCCACCGCCGTGAATAATCTGCACCGCCTGATGGATCAGACGTTGCTGGGGATTGTCGGGATGGAGCTGAAAAAATTGGGTCATAAAAAAAGTGGCCGTTAAAAAACGGCCTGTGGTGTTATTTACTTAGCGTTCGCCGCGCAAAGCAGCGATACGTTCTTCAATCGGCGGGTGACTGGAAAAAAGCTGCATGAAACCAGGTGAATCACTAATGCCGGCCGCCTGCAAAGACTGGGGCAAGGCGCCCGGTTGCATACCGCCCAGACGCGCCAAGGCATGTACCATCGGCTGCGGCGATCCAAGCAATTGCGCCGAGCCGGCGTCGGCACGAAATTCACGCTGACGCGAGAACCAGGCAACGATCATCGAGGCGCCAATACCAAACACGATTTGCGCGACGATCGATACCACTGTGTAGGCTATCCCCGGGCCTTCATCGTTGCGGGACAGCGCGCGGTCAACGGCGTAGGCGACAACTCTTGAAAGGAAGACCACGAAGGTATTCACGACGCCTTGAATCAGCGTCATGGTCACCATATCACCGTTGGCAATGTGGGCAATTTCATGTCCCAGCACCGCTTCAATTTCTTCCTTGTTCATCGATTCGATCAGACCAGTCGACACGGCCACCAGAGCAGAATCCTTGAAGGCGCCGGTGGCAAAGGCATTCGGCTCACCCTCAAATATGGCGACTTCGGGGCGACCAATGCGCGCACTGTCGGCCAGCCGATGCACGGTGCTGACTAACCATAATTCGGTCGAGGAAGACGGTGCCTCGATCACCCGCGCACCGGTCGACCATTTGGCCATCGGTTTGCTGATCAGCAGGGAAAAAATAGCGCCGGTAAAACCGACCACCAAAGAAAATACCGCCAGCATGGGCAGATTCAGTCCGCGCGCGGTCAGGAAGCGATCGACGCCCAGCACTGATAAGACCAGCATCAGCACCAGCATGACAGCCAGATTGGTGGCGATAAACAGGAAAATACGTTTCATACAGGCGTCTCCCAAAATGTTTGTGAACTTAATATGCTGCTTTTCAGACCAATTTCAAGGGACCCCTTCAGCTCAAAAGCCCCAATCATGCCAGACCGGTGTTAAACCAGTGGGCAGGGCTGGCAACTGTCCGAGGTCCATGCGCGATTCATGCGGGTCATGAAAATCGGAACCGCGTGAAGCCAGAAATCCATAGCGTCTGGCTAGTCGGGTATATTCGTCGTATTGCGCTACCGTGTGGCTACCCGTCAGCACTTCAATCGCGGCACCGCCCAATTGCTTGAATTCAGCAAAAAAAGCATCGAAGGCCAGATCGTCGAACGCATAGCGGCCTGGGTGGGCAATCACGGCAACCCCGCCGGCGCCCAGAATCCAGCCTACCGCGTTGGCCAGCGTGGCCCAGCGATGCGGCACAAAGCCGGGTTTTCCTTCAATCAGATAATGGCGAAATACGCCGGCAATGTCTGGCTGGACGCCCAGTTCAATGATGTAACGGGCAAAATGTGTACGGGAAATCAGGTCTGGATTACCGACGTGTTTCAAGGCGCCCTGAAAGGCATCGGGAATACCGACCTGGGCCAGCTGGGCGGCGATTTCATGGGCGCGTCGTTCACGTCCGGAGCGTGTGGCGTGCAATCCTTCGACCAGCTGGGCGTTGGTTTCGTCAATCCGTAGCCCGACAATATGCACCGTCTCACCAGCCCAGGTGACGGAAATCTCGACCCCGGAAACATAGCCCATCCCCAGCTCGGCTGCGGCTGCACGGGCAGCCGGAATGCCATCGATTTCATCATGGTCGGTGAGCGCCCAAACCTGCACGCCATTCGCCTTGGCGCGCGCGGCTACCGCGGAGGGCGTCAGCGTCCCATCCGAGATATTAGAATGGCAATGCAAATCCACATTCAGCATAGGGTAATCGTTTCTGGTGAGCGGTGGTGGAACTAGCTTGGTTCATTGTACGCGGCAGACAAATTGTCTGCCGGTGAAGTGCGTCGCCTCAGACGTGCCTGCGAAGGGCGTGTTTAACAGGGGGAGTGGACCGCATTCAGTATATGACACACGATCAAGACCAAAAAGGGAATTTTTTTAGGGAGTCAACGTTCATCTGCCAGCCTTTTATCCATCAACTTTTCATCGTCCGACTCGCACAATACTGAATATATTCGAATTTACCCTCCTTCCATTAGAATAAGGTAAGTTATTTAGATCATCAATCGTGCTCTCTAAATTGGCGTCAGTCATATCCCAAAAATCATCTCCTGTGAATGCATATAAATAGATGATGTCTCTTGTATCCTGAATAGTCGATGGTATTGCAGCCCGAACAGTAAGAATACTCTCCAACACACGGTTTGTAAGAACGCCATGGCTTAAGCCGGGCCGATCCAATGCGAAAACACGGATGTCTTGAAATAAATCTCTTTCCGTTCTATAACTATGCATATTCATTCTGACTATAAAATTGATGTAATTTAAGTGAATTCTGCGCTGAGGTAGACGGTACCAGTTTTCGTAATTTGCCCCATGTACATGCAAATGTCCGTCATTGGTTCTAATGACATAGCTTCTTGAATCTGTAAAATGCCCATTTTCGTGCTGAGCATCACCGCGATCAACTAACATCATTTCCCTAGATTGTCGGAATGGAGATCGTACAAAATCTCTCAATAGATGAATTTGAGGGTTATTTTCGCGTAGGGGATAAACCGGAATATGTGCGACGTCACCTACTGCACGATGCGTACTCAAGTCTCGCAATGCACCTCGAATCGTTCTTGGCAATGGCGAGAAATAGTGTATGAATGATTGCCCATTTCCTATGTCGATTGTCTGCTGAAAAAAATTAACGTCTCCTCGTGCATTGCTTGGACTGATGCCATAGCCACCGTCCTCTGGTCTAGGTCCATGCTCATCATCACTATCGTCAAAGATAGGCGCCATAGGATCCGCTCGCATCGGCGTTCTACGATATGTACAAGCTATATAGATACAACATCCTAGCAGTACGCCAAAAGCAACGAATGCGACAACAAAAAGTCCATCCTTCTTAGCGGTATCGTTTGAGGTATTTGTTTGATTCCCTAAGCCGACATACGTACTGGCATTATGAAACCTGTGATTAAAATTTGAAGGTTGGGCCGCACACAGCGTATGGCACACGATCAAGACCAGACAGAGGATTTTTTTTAGGGAGGCGATGTTCAACGGTATACCTTTTATCCATCAACGAAGGAGATCGTGCAAGAGCAAGTTCTCCGTGATTATAAAAGTGTGACGCCAATTGCAAAAAATTTTTGGCGTTAATTACCAAGGATACGACACCCCGTCTGCTTAGAAATTTCTGCATAGGAAAGCAATCCACCGCGCATCAAAAATTTGTTGGATGGACTCCTTGAGATGAGCGTTTAAGAATGCGATGGATAATGTTGAAGGACGCCGCCTTGGGAAGTGAAAGATGACGGCGATTTTGCGCTCAAAAGTAAATGGCGCATTTTCATCGGTATAAACCGAAAGTGAGAATGATTTTATCAACGATCTGTTAAGAATTGCTCAATCAACGCAGCCAGTTGCTCGGGCTGATCGTGATGCAGCATATGTCCGGCCTGCGAAATTATTGCCCTCTGTAGATGCGGAATATTAGTAATCCGGCGCTCAACTTCGCTGCGTGCCTGCTCTGGATTACCCATCAGTGCCCACATTTCCGTCTGCTCAGCCTCGACCCATAACACCGGCGCGCTAATCTGTCGCCAGCAAGCCAGCGCTTCTTCTAGCCGATACAGAATCGGACTGCTCGATTTGTGTAGCGGATCGGCCAAAATATCCCATTCGCCCGCAGCGTTTTCTGCGGCCCAATGCTGCGATAAAAATTCAGCCCGTGCGGCAGAAAGCCGTGGATTGGTTTTTTGTAAGCGCAGTGCGACATCGGCCCGTGATGCGTAGCTGCGTAACATCGGTGGCGTGCGTAACTCCTGTAGCCATTTGGCATAGCGCTTCGGGGCTTGCTCGGGCTGCGTAGCCTGCATGCCGAAGCCTTCTAGATTAATTAGTTTTTTTACCCGTTCAGGGCGCACACCAGCGTACAACATGACCACATTACCACCCATGCTATGGCCAAGCAAATTGACCGCTTCGTCGGGGGAATAATGCGCTAATAAAGCATCTAGGTCGCCCAAATAATCGGCGAACCAGTAGCCATCCGTGCCGCCATTGTCGGATAAGCCAAAGCCGCGCCAGTCATGCGCAATCACATGCCAGTCCTGTTGCAGATGATCGACCACGAACTGAAACGATGCCGCCATGTCCATCCAACCGTGGGCCATAAATAATTTTGGTGAATTTTCATCCCCCCAATGACGAATATGCGTGCGAAGTCCACGGAGCGTGATAAATTCTGAACGGCAGGGCTGCATGAGGTAATTCCTGATAATTTGACAAAATGGTAAGAGAAATTATACCGGAGACGGCATGGCACAGGCGATCGACAGCACTAGCAAGAAAACAAGGTCGTCATCTGAATTGGCGTCCGACATGGCGTCCGACATGGCTTCCGACATGGCTTCCGACCTTTCGTCCTACAATGCCCTTTACCAGTCGTTTCGCTGGCATGTGCCGCCGCTCTTCAATATCAGCGAAGTCTGCTGCCGGCGCTGGGCCGGTGATCCATCGCGCATCGCCCTGTATTACGAAGACGAGACCGGTCATACCGCCAGTCTGAGCTATGCCCACATGCAGCAGCAGGTCAACCGGATCTCGCATGTCTTGCGCGGACTGGGTGTGCGCCAGGGTGACCGGGTCGCCATCATCCTGCCACAACGACCCGAAACCGCCATCGCGCTGATGGCTTGTTTTCAGCTCGGTGCGATCGTCGTGCCGATGTCGGTTTTATTCGGCCCACAGGCTTTGGCATTTCGTTTGCAAGACAGCGGCGCGCTGGTGGCGATCGCTGACGCCGGCAGCATGACGCAGGTGAGCTCGATCCGCTCACAGTGTCAAGCGCTCAAGCATGTCATCGCGGTGGACTGCGATGGCCCGGTCACGCTCGACTGGTATGCCGAAGCGGCCCGTGCATCGAGCAGCTTTACGCCGGTGAAAACGACTGCGCGCGATGCTGCCCTGCTGCTCTACACCAGCGGCACCACAGGCACTCCCAAAGGCGCCCTGCTGCCGCACGCCGCCTTGATCGGCAATCTGAGTGGCTTTGTGGTCTCGCAAAACTGGTTCCCCAAAGAAGGCGATGTATTCTGGTCGCCGGCCGACTGGGCATGGACCGGCGGTCTGATGGACGCCCTTTTACCGACGCTTTATTTCGGCAAACCCATCCTCGGCTATCGCGGGCGCTTCTCGGCGGAGAAAGCCTTTACGCTGCTGGAAAAATATGCGATCACGAATACCTTCCTTTTTCCGACCGCGCTCAAGATGATGATGAAAGCCGTACCAGCGCCGCGCGAACGCTACACATTGCAGCTGCGCGCCATCATGAGTGCCGGCGAAGCCGTCGGTGCGACGGTGTTTGACTGGTGTAATAAAGCATTGGGCATCACGATCAATGAAATGTTCGGCCAGACCGAGATCAATTACCTCATCGGCAACAGCGCGCATATCTGGCCAGCCAAAGCAGGCAGCATGGGGCGCGCCTACCCAGGGCATCGGGTGACCGTGATCGACGAACAGGGTAAGCCGCTCAAGCCCGGCAATGTAGGCGAAATCGCACTCCATCATAAAGACATCCACGGCTTTGCGGACCCGATATTTTTTCTCGAATACTGGCATCAGCCGCAGGCAACGCGACGTAAATTGCAAAGCGCCTGGTGCCGCACGGGGGATCTGGCCAGCATGGATGCCGACGGCTATTTCTGGTACCGGGGCCGCGCGGATGACATGTTCAAGTCGGCCGGATATCGCATCGGACCGGAGGAAATCGAAAACTGTCTGCTCCGGCACCGCGCAGTCGCCAACGTGGCGGTGGTTCCCAAACCGGATGCCGAACGCGGCAATCTGGTCAAAGCCTTTATTGTAGTGACGCCGAATGTTAAACGCAGTCGCATCGCCGATGACAAACTAATCGCCGATTTGCAGGCCCATGTGCGCAGCCAGCTAGCGCATTACGAGACGCCGAAAGAAATAGAATTGATCGATGAATTACCGATGACGACCACCGGCAAGATCCAGCGGCGTCTGCTAAGACTGCTGGAAGAAGAACGCGCGAACGACACGATGTCGGCTGCGCTGCCACCGGAAGTTTAAAAGTATCATGCAGTCCGGCGTGCTCAACCCACAATGCCCAGTAGCTAAAGCGCCGCCAATTCCTGCTCGCTAAAGCCGGCAGCGCGGCGCGCCGCAAGATTAAACGGTCCGCGTAATTGCGGCGCCTTATACTGACTGGCCAGCGCGGCGTAATGCGCAACCGGATCCAGTCCGCGTTGCATGCACAGCCAGCCGTACCAGCGATTACCGATCGCGACATGGCCGATTTCATCGCGTAAAATAATGTCGAGAATGGCGGCAGCCGCCAGATCACCTGCCTGGGCCAGCTTGGCGCGCATCGGCGGCGCTGCATCCAGTCCGCGCGCTTCGAGAGTACGCGGCACCAGACCAATGCGGGCCAGTACATCGCCTTGGGTTTTTTCTGCCATTTCCCACAGACTGTTATGCGCCGTGAAGTCGCCGTAGGCATAGCCGAGTGTTTGCAGATGGGCCGATAATAATGAAAAATGCAGCGCCTCTTCCACCGCCACCTGCAGCCAGTCACTATAAAAATCGTCCGGCATGGCAGGAAATCGCCAGATCACATCCAGCGCCAGATTAATGGCATTAAATTCAATATGCGCGAGGGCATGAATCATCGCCGCCCGACCTTCCAGCGTCACCATCGAGCGATGCTGAAGCAATTTTGGTGCTACCAGTTCGGGCACTGCCGGGCGCCCGGGAATGGTCCCTGTTACCGCCAGCCGGACCTGCGCGTCAAGCCGGAGCGCACCGCCGGGCTGGTCGCGACCCAGCCAAGCCTGTCCCAGCACGCGCACAGCATCGGCCTTCATAGTCGGCGAGGTCTCAGTCAGCAGGCCTAACGCGCAGTGACGTAATTCAGGAACTTCAAGCAGATCAGGGGAATTCATGCAGAGAGCGGTAAAATGGTGACTTCCCATTTTAATCCAATGACCCTCCCCATGAGCATCTACCAATTAGGCGACGACATCCCGCAGATCGATCCTTCCGCTTACATCGCCGAGAATGCGACCGTGATTGGCAAAGTCGTCGTCAATGCCGGCGCCAGTGTCTGGTTTAACGTCACCATCCGCGGCGATAATGAAACCATCACCATCGGTACCAACAGCAATGTGCAGGAAAGCTGCGTACTGCATACCGATATGGGTTATCCGCTCACGCTGGCCGACAATGTCACCATCGGTCATCAGGCCATGCTGCACGGCTGCACCATCGGTGAAGGCACCCTGATCGGGATTCAGGCCGTGGTACTCAATAACGCCAAGATTGGTAAAAACTGCGTCGTGGGTGCCGGTTCCCTGGTCACGGAAGGCAAGGTCTTTCCAGATAATTCACTGATCGTCGGTTCGCCCGCCAAATTATTACGCACCCTCAGCGACGACGACGTTCGCCAATACCAGTCAGCGAGCGCCATTTACGTTGAACGGGCGCAGGTATTTAAAAAGCATTTGAAACGGATCGCTTAATGAAAGACATGCTGCAAAAGTTCATGTTTGAGGGCGCCCCGGTGCGCGGTGAACTGGTCGAAATTTCCGCCACCTGGGCCCAGGTCCAAGCCCGCACCGACTACCCGCCCGCGGTTAAAACGCTATTAGGCGAAATGCTGGCTGCTGCCGCACTGCTGTCGGCCAATTTGAAATTTAATGGCGCGATGATCCTGCAAATTCACGGCGATGGTCCGGTACGTTTGCTGGTGGTGGAATGCGACTCTGCATTACGTCTGCGCGCGACCGCCAAGCTGGCACCCGATGTTTTGATCGCTGATGATGCCAGCCTGACCGAGCTGCTCAATGCCCATGGCAAGGGCCGCTTCGTCATCACCCTCGATCCGCTCGATAAGCTCCCTGGTCAGCAGGCCTATCAGGGTATCGTGCCGCTGGATGGCGACTCAGTTTCTACCGTAATCGAAAACTATATGCTGCGCTCGGAGCAGCTCGACACCCGCCTCTGGCTGGCGGCCGATGCCACCGTCGCCCGCGGTCTGCTACTGCAAAAACTGCCGCGCGAAGGCGGCCGGGAAGCGCCCCTTGAAGATGAACAGGAAAACTGGAACCGCATGGTCATGCTGGCGCAGACTCTGCGCACCGAAGAGCTGCTGGCGACCGATATCCAGACCTTGATGCATCGGCTGTTTTGGGAAGAAACCATCCGCGTATTTGATCCGCGCTTTCCCAGCTTTCATTGCAGCTGCAGCCGCGAAAAAGTCGGCAATATGCTCAAAATGCTCGGCCAGGAGGAGGTTGAAACCGCGATCGCCGAATTGGGACAGCTGGCGATCGACTGCGACTTTTGTGGACAGCACTATGCCTTTGATGCGGTCGACTGTGTGCAGCTGTTTGTGAGTGATACCCCGGCTGCGGTCTTGCCGGCTGCGAGCACGAGCAAGCACTAGCGAGTACTAGCAAGTACTAGCAAGTACTCAGGACGCAGGGATTTAAGGTTTTGCAGGCCTGGCCGCTGCAGACGTAGATGGCACGGCGGATTGTGTCGGGGATGCCCCTGCGGACGGTGTCGCCGATGCTGCGGATGCGGATGCGGATGATGCTGCAGCCTGCGCCTTAAGCTTAGGATCCAGCACCTGCACGAACACTTCATTTTCCTTGATCATGCCCAGCTCGAAGCGCGCCCGCTCTTCGACTGCGCCGGTGCCTTCCTTGAGATCCTCGACTTCCGAATTCAGTTTGGCGTTGCGCGCCCGCAGCTCGTCGTTTTTTTTCTGCGCCGCGACGACCTGTTTGTCCAGATCCCACATCCTCAGCCATCCGCCTTTACCCAACCAGAGTGGGTATTGGATCAACAATACGAGCGCAGCCAGGCAGATCATGATCAGGCGCATACGGGACTCACTGGGGCCGCAGGAAATAGCTTCCCTTGCGGCCGCCGGACATTACTTCAGATTATAAAAAGCACTGCGGCCGGGGTAGCTGGCAATGTCGCCCAGATCTTCTTCGATCCGCAGGAGCTGGTTATATTTCGCCATGCGATCCGAACGTGACATGGAGCCCGTCTTGATCTGCAGCGCATTGGTACCGACGGCGATATCAGCGATGGTCGCATCTTCGGTCTCACCGGAACGATGCGAAATGACCGCGGTATAGCCAGCCCGCTTGGCCATCTCGATGGCGGCGAAGGTCTCGGTGAGTGTGCCGATCTGGTTAATCTTGATCAGAATCGAATTGGCGACACCCTTCTGGATGCCCTCACGCAGAATCTTGGTATTGGTGACGAACAGATCGTCGCCCACCAGCTGAATTTTTTTACCCAGCGCGTTGGTCTGAATCGCCCAGCCGTCCCAGTCGTTTTCGGCCATGCCGTCTTCGATCGAGATGATTGGATATTTGTCGCACCAAGTGCCCAACAAATTGGTGAAGTCGGCTGACGACAGTGTCAGGCCTTCGCCATCTAGCCGGTATTTGCCGTCTTTATAAAACTCACTGGCCGCGCAATCCAGACCGAGCGCGATTTGTGTACCGGGCTCGTAGCCGGCCATTTCAATCGCCTGGATGATGAGCTTGATCGCTTCTTCGTGATTGGCTACCGATGGCGCAAAACCGCCCTCGTCACCGACCGCCGTGGTCAGGCCCTTGTCATGCAAAATCTTTTTGAGGGTGTGGAAGACTTCCGCACCATAGCGCATGGCTTCGCGAAAACTCGGTGCGCCGACCGGGATGATCATGAACTCTTGAATGTCGAGGTTATTGTCGGCATGGGCGCCGCCATTAATCACATTCATCATCGGCACCGGCATTTGCATGGCGCCCGAACCGCCAAAATAACGATACAGCGGTAAACCGGATTCTTCGGCAGCGGCCTTGGCCACCGCCATCGACACTGCTAGCGTAGCATTCGCGCCCAGGCGCGCCTTGTTATCGGTGCCATCGAGGTCGATCAGGGTACGGTCGAGGAAAGCCTGTTCGTTGGCATCGAGGCCCATGATGGCTTCGGAAATTTCGGTATTGATGTTTTCGCAGGCCTTTAAAACGCCCTTGCCGAAATAACGGCTTTTGTCGCCATCACGTAATTCGATCGCTTCGCGTGAGCCGGTCGATGCGCCGGAAGGTACGGCTGCGCGACCCATGACGCCCGATTCCAACAGCACATCGCATTCGACGGTGGGATTGCCGCGTGAATCAATAATTTCGCGGCCGATGATGTCAACAATAGCACTCATTCATATCTCCAAAATTAATAGCAAATTCTTTTCCGGGCAGATCGCAGCGTCGTTCTTAGCGATGGCATCTGGCGCCATCTACAGCCTATCGTCGCACAAAATACGACGATAGTGTTTTCGATGAATGCGCTGCTTAAAGCCCGCGAATCAGGAAAAATCGTTTTCCATAAACAAGCCTTTTTTGACCACGCGATCCAGCTCGATCAGGGTGCCCAGCAATTCTTTCATGCGATGTAATGGCACGCTGTTCGGACCGTCCGACTTGGCTTCCGCCGGATTCGGATGGGTTTCCATGAACAGACCGGAAATACCCACCGCAATCGCCGCGCGCGCCAAGACCGGTACAAATTCACGTTGCCCGCCCGAGGTCGAACCTTGGCCGCCGGGAAGCTGCACCGAATGCGTGGCATCAAATACCACCGGTGCGCCGGTTTCGCGCATGATGGCCAGCGAACGCATGTCGGACACTAAATTATTGTAGCCAAACGAGGCGCCGCGTTCACAGGCCATGAAATTATCTTCCGGCAGACCGGCAGCTCTGGCAGCCATACGCGCTTTGGCGATCACATGCACCATGTCGTGCGGGGCGAGGAACTGGCCCTTCTTGATATTGACTGGCTTACCGGCGCGACCACAGGCGTCGATAAAATCGGTCTGACGGCACAAGAATGCCGGCGTTTGCAAGACATCGACCACCGCTGCGGCAGGCGCAATGTCGTCGATCCCGTGAATGTCGGTCAGGACCGGCACACCGATCTCGCGCTTGACCCGCGCCAGAATCTCCAGACCACCATCACGACCCGGGCCACGAAACGAGGTCCCCGAAGAGCGATTGGCTTTATCAAACGACGATTTATAAATAAAAGGAATGCCGAGCTCACGCGTGATGTCTTTGAGCGCACCGGCCGTATCGAGCGCCATTTGCGCCGATTCGATCACGCAAGGACCCGCGATGAGGAAAAATGGCTGATCGAGGCCAATCTCAAATCCACAGAGTTTCATGCTACCGCCTTCTGGGCTGACTGGCCCGCCTGTTTAAACGCTAAAGCTGCCTGAATGAAGGAAATGAAGAGCGGATGTCCGTCGCGCGGCGTCGATTTAAATTCGGGGTGATATTGCACACCAACGTACCAGGGATGGGCGTTCTCGCCGCTGCGTGGCAGTTCCATGATTTCGCACAGATCTTCGGTCGGCGTACGGGCTGACACCACCAGTCCGGCCGCTTCCACGCGCGGCAGGTAATGATTATTCGCTTCATAGCGATGACGATGGCGCTCGGTGACATTGCTGCCGTAAATTTCGGCCGCCAGCGTGCCTGGCTTGACGGCGCAGGTTTGCGCACCCAGACGCATCGTGCCGCCTAAATCGGAATTGGCGTCACGCCGCTCGACCTTGCCATCGTGATTTTGCCACTCATTGATCAGGGCCACGACGGGTTGATCGGTATCGGCATCAAATTCGGTCGAATTAGCGCGCGTTAAACCGGCCTTGTTACGTGCATATTCAATCAGCGCGACCTGCATGCCCAGGCAAATACCCAGATACGGGATCTTGTGTTCACGCGCATAGCGTGCAGCGGCAATCTTGCCCTCCACGCCGCGTTTGCCGAAACCACCCGGCACCAGGATCGCGTCGTATTTACCCAATACTTCGGCGCCGTTGGCTTCAATTTCTTCTGAATCCAGATACTCGATGTTGACCCGGCTTTCGGTGTGAATGCCGGCGTGGCGCAGGGCCTCGGTGAGTGACTTATAGGATTCGGTCAGATCGACATATTTGCCGACCATGCCAATGGTGATGTTGTGCACCGGGTGTTCCAGCGCATAGACTAATTTGGTCCAGACCGAGAGATCGGCCGGCCGGGTTTCCAGCCCCAGCTTTTCGCACACGATGGCATCGAGGCCCTGATCGTGCAGCATTTGCGGAATCTTGTAGATGGTATCGGCATCCCAGACTGAAATCACGGCCTGCTCTTCGACATTCGAAAACAGCGAAATCTTGGCCCGTTCATCGTCGGGAATCGGCCGGTCGGCGCGACACAGCAAGGCGTCGGGCGAAATACCGATTTCGCGCAGTTTTTGCACGCTGTGTTGGGTCGGCTTGGTTTTGAGTTCACCAGCAGCGGCCAGATACGGCACGAGGGTCAGGTGCACGAAGGCGGCCGCTTTGCGGCCACCGCGCAGGCTCAGCTGACGCGCAGCTTCCAGGAATGGCAGCGACTCGATGTCACCCACAGTGCCGCCAATTTCTACCAGCGCCACGTCGAAACCTTCCGCGCCGCGATGGATGTATTCCTGGATTTCATTAGTAATGTGCGGGATCACCTGCACTGTCTTGCCGAGATATTCGCCACGACGTTCTTTGCGGATCACCGAATCATAGATTTGGCCGGTGGTGAAGTTATTCACCTTTTTCATTTTGGCCGAGATGAAGCGCTCGTAATGACCGAGGTCGAGATCGGTCTCGGCGCCATCATCGGTGACGAATACTTCACCATGCTGAAACGGGCTCATGGTGCCCGGATCAACGTTGATGTAGGGATCGAGCTTTAATAGCGTGACTTTGAGGCCGCGCGATTCGAGAATCGCAGCGAGGGAGGCGGCGGCGATTCCCTTACCCAGGGAAGACACAACACCACCAGTGACGAAGACAAATTTGGTCATTTGCAGAAGGTGCCAGACGGCACATGCGGGAAATTGAAATTATACCCTGAACTGTTGCCGGCCTCTTGCCTTTACGGTGGCATCACAGAAAGAAATTCTTGCGGGGGCTGAATGATGACCTCGCTGATAGCCGGAATGAAGGCTGAACTTTCGGCCGGACTTGAGTCAGTGTAAGGTCAATGCACGGTCAGTGCGCGTTCAGTGCGCGTTCAGTGCGCGTTCAGTGCGCGACCGGATCAGCCCGTTCCGGCCACCTGATCGGCATCCAGCAAGTCTTCGATCATGGCGTGAATCGCCTCAGCCGCCGCCGCGGGCGTCTCCATCGGGAACAGATGGCCGCCGGGGATAATAGTGAAATGCCGTCCGACCAGTCTACGTACGCCATCCAGTCCGGCCATCCGGCATTCCAGCGAACTGGCGCCCCCCACAAAACCGACCGGAACCGGAAACGGATGCTGCACCAGACCACCGATATGATGCGGCAGTGTGCGATAGACGGCCGTCTCAATGTCGCGTGAAAAACGCAGGGTCACACCCTCCCCGTCTGGCAGTGGCGTGATGCCGTGTTCAACGTAATCCCGCAGCACGGCCTCGGGCCAGATCGCAAATAGCGGTTTGCTGACATAGTGTTCATAAGCAGCCCCCGCATCCGGCCACGCATCGCGCCGGCGCTGCGAAAGGTGAGCGGGCGAAAAGCGCAGATCGAACCGCAGCCGTTTGGCAATTTGCAGGAGTAACGCACGCCAGCCGCGCACCACCGGCGAATCCAGCAGCACGATGCAGCGCACCAAATCCGGCCGTTCGCGCGCCAGCATCAAACTCAAAATCCCGCCCATCGAATGGCCGACCAGGATCACCGGCTTGGTGTAGCGCGCACAAAGCGTCTGCTTGAGCTCATCGACCAGCGCCTGCCAGCCATCGCTAACCGGAAAGTCGGGGTTGTGCGCGTGGATCGGCAAAGCCTGTACCGTGTAGCGATCCTGCAAACCGGTCAGCATGCTGTTATACGTCCCGCTGGGGAAGCTATTACCGGGGACAAAATGCAAGAGAGGCAAAGTCATGGTTTGTGCGGCGCAATAAATAAAGTCGATATGATAGCTGGCTTTGCGCTTTTGCTCGACTTTGCTCGATTTTGCCATTATTCGATTTCTTCATTGAAGCCGGTGCGCTGCATTGCGCGCCAGTAGCGGGCATCACTCAGACGGTATTCGCGCAGGCCGATGGTCTGCCCAGGACCGAGCTCAAAACTGACGGCGCCCGCTTCATCGGTACGAATACGGCGAATGCCCAGTTCGGCGTAGCGCTCGAGGATTTCTGCCTTCGGATGATGATAGCGATTACGGTAACCGACCTGAAATAAGGCGATTTGCGGATCGACCGCCTGTAAAAATTCACGGCTTGATGAGGTACCGCTGCCATGATGCGGCGCCAGCAGGACGGTCGATCGCAGGTCGGCGGCGCTGGCGATCAAGGCACGTTCCTGGGCTGCCTCGATATCGCCGGCCAATAGCATGGCATCGCTTCCGGCCGATATTTTGAGCGTGCAGCTGCGCGCATTCGGTTTCAGACTCGTGTCGGCATAACTTTGCGCGTCGGGATGCAGCATCTCAAAGTGCACCCCGTCCCAGTGCCACCGCTGACCGGCCACACAGCGCCTATGTGCAGGGGCGGCCTGCACGATCGGGCTCCATGCCGCCAGTGACGAGGCGGTCCAGAGCGGCCGGATGTCAGCCAACAAAGACAGCGCACCGCCTGAATGGTCACTGTCGTTATGCGAGACGATCAACCCGTCGAGCGTATCAATGCCACGCGCCTGCAGATAAGGCAGCACGACCCGGCTCGCGCCGTCCGATTCCGTTGAATAGGCTGGTCCGGTGTCATACAGCAGCCGATGCTGTGCCGTTTCGACCAGTAGCGCCATCCCCTGCCCGACATCGAAGGCCGTGACCCACAGCTGTTCGGGCAGCGGATGGGTCGGCACCTGCAAGATCAACGGCAGCATCGCCGGCAGACCCAGCCAGCGCCGTGGCCAGCCTCGCGGCGCCAGCAGCCACAATGTGCCGACAGATGCGCTGATAAAAATCCATAATGGCGGCACCGGACTGCGCCAGACCGCATGCGGCAAACTGCTCAGCCATTGCAAAAATTCTGCCAGCCAGGCGACCAGCAGGTGCGTCAAACCCAGCACCAGTTTAGCCAATGGCAGCGGCAAAATACTGCCAATGAGCGCTAAGGGCGTGACCAGAAAACTCACCAGCGGAATCGCCAAGGCATTGGCGATCGGACTAATCAGCGATAGCTGCGCAAACAGCAGTAAGGAAAGCGGCACCAGGCCGAGCGTGATGACGTACTGCAGATGGGCTCCTTCGCGCAAAGGCATCAGCCAGCGCTGACAACGGCTCGGTGCGGCGACGGACACCCGCACGGTGCGACCGATCGAGGCATACAAAATAGTCGCCACCGCACCAAAGGACAGCCAAAACCCCGGCCACAGCACGGCCCATGGATCGAGCAACACGACCACACCGAGCGCAGCGCACAGCACATCGGATACGCGACGCATTTGTCCACGCCACAGCGCCAGCGCGACAACGCACAGCATATACAAGGTGCGCTGCGCCGGCACGCCAAAACCTGCCAGCAGCACATACAAAAAAGCCGTCAGTGCACCGACGAGAGCGGCTACTTTTTGTGCCGGCAAACGCAGTGGTAATTGGGCGCTGGTAAAAAATGAGCGCCGCCACAAAAAGGCTGCCAGCGCCGCAAACAGACCGGCCACCATGGTGATGTGCAAACCCGAAATCGAGATCAGATGACCGATCCCGGCACGATTAAAGACCTTCCAGTCCGACTGGCTCACGGTACGCTGATCCCCCACCACGAGTGCCACGATGACGCCGGCATAGGGATGATCTGGCAAAGCCTGCAAAATACGCGTGCGCAGAATAGCGCGGCAATAATCAACGATGCTTGAAAAACGAATGACGAACGCAGTCAGTTCCCGATTACTGCTGGCCGTGCGCACATAGCCTGTGGCGCGCAGATGTTGTTCTAGCAACCAGAGTTCATAATCAAAGCCATAAGGATTAGCATTGCCATGCGGGCGCTGCAGCCTGACCGTTAATTGCCAGCGCGCGCCCGGCTGAACCTGGCCCACCTCCTGCGCAACACCGTCACGCAGCTGGGCATACCAGGACAAGGCGATACGTGGTGGTACCGGCACAGCTTCACCTTGCGCAGAGACAGCCTGCTCGACCAGAAAATGAAAGCGCACGCCCTGCGCAAACACATCGGGCAAGCTGTCGATGGTGCCGACCAGGGTGATGTCGCGCCCCTCCCACGCAGCAGGGAGTGAAGGTGACAGTGCGGCCTGCGCAAACCAGCCGGCCCAGGCAAAACCGAACGCGCAGCCGGCAATCAGGCGGCATGCCACAGCACGCCATGGTGAATGACCTTTGGTCGCCCAGATAAATAGCAGAACCGATGCAGCGCCCAGCAAAGCCAGCGAAAGCCGTGATGCCAGCTGCGCCTGCCACTGCAGCCACATCACACCGCCCACAAATCCCAGTACGCTACTGCGCATAAAAAAACGCTCCGTCATGTCGACGGTCGGCGAGCGGCGTCGGGGGGCTTATTGGGTTGCTTTAATACCTGCCAGACGCGGCAAAGCCGAGACGGCATTGGCGCAAGTCGCGCGCGCCAGATCTTGCACAGACATGCCGCGCAATTCGGCCAGCACCGCGCCAATGGCGGGTAATTGCGCCGGACTATTGCGTCCTGGATGCAGCCAGGCCGGCGCAATATCAGGTGCATCGGTTTCCAGCACCAGGGCATCGAGCGGTAATTGCGCCGCCAGCCGACGGATTTGCAGAGCGCGCGAAAACGTCATCGCACCGCCAAAACCGAGCTTGAATCCCAGTCCGATAAATGCCTGCGCCTGTTGCAGGCTGCCGTTGAAAGCATGACCGATACCACCCCGCACCTTAATTTGCCGCAGATACTTCAACAGGATGTCTTGCGAACGGCGCACATGCAGGATCACCGGCAGATCAAAATCACGCGCCATTTTTAATTGTTCGGTATAGAAGTATTGCTGTTTTTCGCGCATCGGACTAGCTGTCAGAAATGGCAGGAAGAAGTCGAGGCCGATTTCGCCGATAGCGACAAAACGCGGATCGTTTAGTGCCGCAGGTAAGGCCGCGCGCAGGAAGTGCAAATCCTCTTCGGTCGCTTGCGGCACAAATACAGGATGAATACCGAGCGCATAAAAAACATTCGACTGCTCGGCGGCAAGGGCAGCGACGCGGGCAAAGCCAGCCCGTTCAACAGCGGGAATAATGATGGTCGATACACCCAAGGCTGCAGCATGCGCGGCCAGGGCGACCTCTTCACCGGCAAATTCTGCCGCATCCAGATGGCAGTGGGTATCAGTCCACATAGGGCTGCAGCCCTTGCTCCGACAGACGCAAGACACGATCGCAGCGACGTGCGAGTTCGATGTCATGGGTGACGATAACGAAGGCGGTACCGAGCGACTGCGATAATTCGAGCATCAGATCAAACACCACATGCGCAGTGGCGCGATCGAGATTACCCGTCGGCTCATCGGCCAGCACACAGGCTGGCTGGGTCACCAGCGCACGCGCTAATGCAACCCGCTGCCGTTCTCCGCCAGACAATTCTCCCGGTACATGCGTAACGCGCGCGGCCAAGCCGACTCGCGTCAGAATCGCCAGCGCGGCAGCTTGTGCAGTCGCGGTCGACAGGCGACGGATACGCAGCGGCATAGCGACGTTATCGAGCGCCGAAAATTCCGGCAGCAGATGATGAAACTGATAGACAAAGCCGAGCAATTGATTGCGCAGCGTACCACGGGTATTTTCATCCAGGCTGGCAAAATCGCGTCCCTGCAAACTGACGCTGCCGGTAGTCGGCGTATCCAGGCCACCCAACAAATGTAGCAGGGTCGATTTGCCTGAACCGGATGCGCCGACAATAGCCACCCGTTCACCACGATGCACGGCAAAGTCAATCCCGCTCAACACCTTGACGCTGTATTGACCCTGCGTGAAGGTTTTGCCCAGCCCGCTGCAAGCCAATACCACTGGAACTACTGGATTCATGTGAGGCTCTTCATGGGTCGGGTTATTCATAGCGTAGGGCATCGGCCGGTTTGACCCGCGCAGCCCACCAACTCGGATAGAGCGTCGCCAAAAACGCCAGCACAATCGCCAGCGCAGCGATCGTGCCAACATCGGCCCAACGCAAATCGGATGGCAAGGCACTGATTAGATACACTTCACGCGGCAAAAATTGTACGCCCAGAATAGCTTCAATGAAGGGCACGATGACGTCAATATTAAGCGCCACCGTAACGCCAAGCGTCACGCCAATAAAAGTACCCAGCAGCCCCACCAAAGCACCCTGAACAATAAATATTTGCATGATCGAGCCGGGTGATGCACCCAGGGTGCGCAGGATGGCGATGTCGGCTTGTTTATCGGTCACCGTCATGACCAAAGTCGAGACCAGATTAAACGCCGCCACAGCAATAATGAGCGCGAGGATCAGGAACATCATGCGTTTTTCAGTCTGCACGGCGGCGAACCAGTTCTTGTTTTGCTTGGACCAGTCACGCACATAAACGTCGCTGGTAATGCTGCGCGCCAGATCATAGGCCACCTGCGGTGCGCGCTGCATGTCATCGATTTTTAGGCGCACGCCCGATGGGGCATCCAGCCGGAACATGCGCTGTGCGTCGTCGATATGAATAAAAGCTAGCGTGGCATCAAACTCATAATGGCCGGCTTCAAAAATACCCACCACAGTAAAAGGTTTGGCGCGTGGCAGCACCCCCGCCGGCGTGATCTGTCCCTGCGGCGCGACGACGGTGACCTTGTCGCCCAGTCGCACTTCCATGGCGCGCGCCAGTTCACGGCCCAGCACAATATTAAATTCACCGGCACGCAGATCATTCAAGCTACCCTGCTTGACCTGCTCGGCGACGGTCGATACTTTGGGTTCTTCGGACGGCAGTACGCCGCGAATAATCACGCCACGAAATCCCTCGTCATGCGTCATGATGGCCTGCGATTCGACATACGGTGCCGCGGCGCGCACGGCCGGGTTCATGAAGGACTGACGGGCTACTTCCTGCCAGTTGGGCAAACTGCCGCTCGCGCCCAGCACCTCAATGTGCGCTAACACCGATAACATACGATCCCGCACATCCTTCTGAAACCCGTTCATCACTGACAGCACCACGATCAGAGCCGCCACGCCCAGCGCAATACCGGCCATCGAAATGAGCGAAATAAACGAGATGAAACTGTTACGCCCGCTGCGCCGACCGGCGCGGGTATAACGCAGGCCGACTTGCCATTCAAAGGGAAGATTTTTAAACATAGGCGGTACAAAACTCCAAAATCGAGAACAACACAAGCCGCGCAGTCGGTCAGCGTCTACAACTCGCTGAAGTTTGCCATACTACCATTTGATAGCGCTGAAAATCGTCCAGCCAAGCAGGCATTTTGCCGAACCAGGCCAATGCTGCGTAAAATGGTCCTTTAACCCTAAAACGGATACGTATCGTGAAAAAGACCGGCATGGCAAAGAGTGACGCCAAAAAATTGATGGGCAAGATGAGCGCACCTATTATTGGCGCTCCGGACAAGCATGATACAGCCGCTCCGGATCGCCGCGAACAACGCAAACTGGATCAGGCACTGGGCTTGGTGCCGTTTGCCGTCAAACTCAATAGCGCCTTGGTGTTGCAATTGCAGACATTGGCCAAAGCGCGCGGGATTGACCTCAATGCGCAGGTCGCTGAGGTATTGACCAAAGGCTTGGCAGCCTGAAAGATCGCTACTTCGTCAAAGAAAAGGATCAGGTATGCCACTTTTTTCGTCGCAAGATACCTCTGCTGAAGGTCATGCAAACAAAGTGAAATCCCCCCGCACTGTTGAGGTGATCATCGTTGGCGGTGGATTTGCCGGCATCGGTGCAGCGATTCAACTTCGCCAGGCTGGCATTGATTTCATCTTGCTGGAGAAAGCTGCCGAGATCGGCGGTGTCTGGCGCGAAAATACCTACCCAGACTGCGGCTGTGACGTACCGTCCGCTTTGTATTCCTACTCGTTTGCACCCAACCCGCGCTGGAGCCGCTTCTTTGCCAAGCAGGATGAAATCAAAGCCTACACCCAAGACACGGCCGAAAAATTTGGCGTCATGGCGCAGGTGCGCTGCCATCATGAACTGATTAAGGCCAGCTGGGACGAGCACCAAAAATTCTGGCAGCTGCAGACCAATGTCGGCGAATTTTCCGCCAAATTTGTCATCATGGCCTGCGGTCCCATGCATGTGCCGATCACGCCGCACATTCAAGGCATCGAGACATTCACCGGCACGCAGTTTCACTCGGCACGCTGGAACCATGCCGTCGATTTATCCGGCAAACGCGTTGCCGTCATTGGCTCTGGCGCCTCCGCCATTCAGTTTGTTCCGGCCATTCAAGCGCAAGTAAAAAAGCTCAACTTATTCCAACGTACAGCGCCCTGGGTCTTGCCCAAGATTGATACGATGATTCCCCTGCGCTGGCAAAACCTGTTTGCGCGCTTTCCCATCACCCAATCGATTCTGCGCACCCTGCTGTACTGGCAATTTGAATTACTCAACACCAGCCTGAAGTTCCCGCGCTTACGTGAACGGATTCAGAAAATAGGCCTTAAAAATATCGCCCGCGGGGTCAAGGATGGTGCATTACGCGCCCGCCTGACGCCGGATTTTTCGGTCGGCTGCAAACGTATTTTGCTTTCCAATACCTGGTATCGCGCGCTGGCCAAACCGAATGTAGCGGTGCTGTCCGGCGTCGCCGAAATTCAGGGAAATCGAATCATCGCCAGCGACGGCGCAAGCTGCGAAGCCGATGTCATCATTTTTGCGACCGGCTTTGAAGTGTCCGATCCGCCGATTGCCCAGCGCATTGTGGGCAGCAAGGGCGTGCTCTTGTCCGAGCAATGGAAGACTTCGCCCGGCGCTTATCTGGGCACTATGACACCCGACTGCCCGAATTTATTTTTGACCTTCGGGCCGAATTTATATAGCTTTACCTCGGCCTTTATCATTATCGAAGCGCAGCTGAAGTTTATTCTCTCGGCCATCCAAACCGCGCGCAGGAAAAAGCTCGTGACCATTGCCGTCGATCCGAAACGATTTGCTGATTACAACGCGAAGGTACAAGCCTCGTTACAGAAAACCGTCTGGAATAGCGGCTGCTCGAGTTATTTTCTCGATCAAAACGGTCGCAATGGCACGAACTGGCCATGGACCACATTTAACATGCGACGACGTCTTAGACGCTTTAATGAAGCCGAGTATTTGACAGCGCGTATTTGATAGCGTGTGCTTGATAGGGTGTGTTTGATAGGGTGTGTTTGACAGCGAGCTCGTGACAACGCTTATTTGATAGCGCTTATTTGATAGCACGTGCTTGCCATCAAATTCGTGACAGCGAGTACATCAGAACTCGCTGTCAACAAAAGTACTAAAGTTTTCACTGCCAAAGTCTGGAATGGTTCGAAGACACTGGCGCCCTCGAACCTGTCGTCTGACTTATTCCTTGATCGCTTCCACGGCGATATCAATTTTGACGTCATCACTCACATACGGTGCGTATTTGCCGGCATCGAAATTAGAACGCTTGATGTTGGCGGTGGCTGTCGCACCCAGTACGTCTTTTCTCAACATGGGATGCATCGCAGCCTGAAACGACGACACGACCAGCGTGACTGTTTTGGTGACGCCCTTGATGGTCAGATTACCCTCGATCGTGGCCGGCTTATCGCCTGCAAAAACGACCTTGGTGGATTTGAAGGTCGCCGTTGGAAACTTCGCTGTATCAAAAAAATCTTCGCCCTGGATGTGCTGGTTGAATACCGTAGAACCGGTATCAACCGAAGTGGTGTCGATCACGATATCGACCGAGCCGGTTTTGGCTTCTTTGTCAAAAACGATCTTGCCGGAAGTTTTGTTAAAGCGGCTCATCTGGATCGAATAACCGAAGTGGCTATATGAAAAATTCGGAAAGCTATGGGTGCCGTCGACGATATAGGTCTCTGAGGCCGCCATGACAGGCGTTGCAGTAGCGATTGCCAGAATCAGTGCGGAGGAAAGTTTAAGAAGTTTATGCATGGTGAATCTCCAAAGAAAAAAGGGTGAAATAAAACGTCAGTTAATTTGCGGCAGAAAAAGCATAGGCATCCATCGAAATCACATAATGATCAATCCCGGCATGAAAACGTTTGGCCTGCGCATTCGGACCCGCGGCGCCCATGGTCACATACAAAGGCAGCAGATGCTCATCGGTCGGATGTGCTTGTACGGCATCGGGCGCCTGCCGGCGGTAATCCAGCAATGCAGGCAAATCGTTCTGGGCTAAACGCTCGGCCATCCAGGCAGAAAACCGGCGAACATACTCCGGCGTCTGACCACCGTTACGGCTCGCCGTCATGTAGTCGGTGAGATTATGCGTCAGATTGCCCGAGCTGATGACGAATAATCCGTTCGTCGCCAGGGGAGCGAGAGCCTGTCCCAGTCGATACGCCTGCTGCGTCCCTGCGCGACTTTGAATCGAGAGCGGTATTACCGGCACATCGGCATCCGGGAACATCATCCTTAAAGGCACCCAGGCGCCATGATCGAGTCCCCGCTGCGCGTCCGTTTGTACCGGCAAACCGGCGGCAGTAATCGCCGCGACGACTTCCTGCGCCGCCTCAGGACAGCCGCTCGCGGGATAGCGCAGTGCGTACAATTCTTCCGGAAAGCCGCTGAAATCATGAATCGTCTCAGGCCGCGCAGCCAGACCGACCGTGGGTATCGCCGTATCCCAGTGCGCGCTGACAATCACGATCGCCCGCGGCACCGGTAGCGCGCGTGCCGCAGCAACAATCGCCGCACCGGCCGCGCCCGGCTGCAAGGCAAAGGTGGGCGAACCGTGAGGTACAAAGAGAGAAACAGGCAAAGTCATGGTGTGCTTTCAAAACGATAGACACACTGTAGTCTTTTAATTTGAAGCGAAATAGCCGACAATCTGCAAATATTTATTCTTGAATCGGCAACAATGGATCGACTAGAAGCAATGCACCTGTTTGTTCGGGTGGCTGAACTGGGCAGTTTTTCTGCCGTTGCCCAGCAGCGAAATCTGGCTCGCTCGGTCATTACGCGGCAGATCGCAGCCCTGGAAACGCATCTGGGCGTCAAGCTGATGGTGCGTAGTACGCGGCGGCTGTCGCTGACCTCGGCGGGCAATGCTTATCTGGAAAAGTGTCGGGTGATTCTTAATCTGGTGGAGGTCGCTGAAGCCGGCGTGGCAGAAGACCGCCTCACCCCGCGTGGCAGCATCCGTATCAGTGTGCCGCTCAGCTTTGGCCTGCAACGTCTGGCGCCGCATTTGCTGAATTTTTCGCAGCGTTTCCCAGAGGTGATTCTAAATATGGATTTCACCGACCGTCGCGTCAATCTGATCGAGGAAGGCATCGATCTGTCGATCCGGATCACTTCACGCCTGGAAGGCAGCGACGTGGCGCGCAAAATCGGCACCAGTCGGCTGCTCGCACTGGCATCGCCGGAATACCTGGCCCGCCATGGCCGGCCGCAGCATCCTGCCGAACTGATCCATCATGAATGTCTGGGATACACTGGCTTGGGCCAGCAGAACTGGGGCTTCCAAATCGACGGTCAACTTGAACAATTTGCTATCCGTAGCCGCATCAATGCCAATAATGGCGAGCTCCTCACCGAAGCCGCTGCACGCGGCATGGGCATTACACTGCAGCCTGATTTTATCGCCGCGCCTTTTTTGCGCGACGGGAAAGTAGTCACAATTCTGAATGAATTTCCGACGGCCGAATTAGGCATTTACGCGCTCTTGCCGAGCAATCGGCAGGTGCCGCATCGGGTGCGCGTCTTGATGGACTATCTGGCTGAAAATCTGGCCAGTGATGCGCTGGCAAAGTCGGACATCAAGATCGTAAAGAAAAAAAATTCCGCAAAGTCTTAACATGCGAGGCGACTTTTGCGCGCAATGTACAGGCTTGTGCCAACAATGCCCTACAATCCCGACATGACACACATTACGCTCGTCCTCCCCTTTGGTTTGCCGCCAGCCGCATTGGCGCGCGACCTCTTACGCGCCATGCGCATGCCGGCTCTGGCGACTTTACTTGCCCGCAGCAGCACAGCCACCCATCACACCAGCGACGATTTTGCACCAGCCCTGCCGCATGAAACCTGGCTGGCGCGTCAATATGGTCTGGCGCACGATGCGCAGCATTCTCCGGCACTGGCCCAGGCTGCGCGTCAATCGTGCGGACTGCCGGCTGCTGAGGGCACCTGGTTCCGTCTGCAGCCAGTGCATTTTCACGTCGCGCGCGATCACCTTGTGCTGACCGATACCCGTTTGCTCGAGATCCCCGATGATCAATCGCGCGCACTGTTTGCCGAAGTATTCCCCCTGTTTGAGGAACTCGGCATGCAGCTCGCGTACGGCTCGGCGCACAGCTGGTTTGTGCGCGCCGATAACTGGTCCGATCTGCAAACATCGACCGCCGATGCCGCCTGCGGGCATAACATCACCATCTGGCTACCCAAGGGCGATGCCGCGCGCGACTGGCGCCGGCTGCAAAATGAAGTGCAGATGACCTGGCACGATGGTGCCGTCAATCGCCAACGCGAACAGAATGGTCAGCCGCGCATCAATGCACTCTGGCTATCCGGTGCGACACCACAGGCTAGCCAAACTAACGCAGGCAATCAGACCCTCACACCGTATTCGCACATCAGCCAGCCGCACGACTGGCTGATCGGACTGGCCCCTGCGGTTCCTGGCGCTGCCGCAGCGTTGCTCAATGCCGCGCCCTCCGCTGGCCTGGCCTACGTGGATACGCTGAGTCAACCAGCACTGGCAGGCGACTGGGCCGACTGGCTCTTGCGTATGCAAACATGTGAATCGCTTTGGTTTGCCCCTTTACTGGCGGCACTGAAGGGCGGCCAACTCGATAGGCTGCAGCTAGTCTTGAGCCACAATACTAAGCTGACGGAGTTGATCATCACGCGGCAGAGCTTGCGCAAATTCTGGCGCGCGCCATCCTTATCCGGTCTGACCATTTGACGCCTACAACGCCTACAACACGCTAACACCTATGAACCTCACATGACCCGCATAACGACCCGACCTACCCCGTTTCGCACATCAGAAATGCTGCGACAACAAGGCGTTCATCCGGTATTGGCGCGCCTTTACAGTGCGCGCGGCCTGAGCGACATCAAGGAATTATCCAGCGATTTAAGCGCCTTGCTGCCGCCCTCCGGTCTGCTGCACATGCAAGACGCAGCCGTGTTTTTAGCCGATGCCATCGCGGCGCGCAAAAAATTAGTCATCGTGGCCGACTATGACTGCGATGGCGCCACCGCCTGCGCGGTCGGCTTACGCGGCTTGCGCATGCTGGGCGCGCAGGTTGATTTCATCGTGCCGAATCGCTTTGAATACGGCTACGGTCTCACGCCAGAAATCGTCGCCCTCACACAAAAAGAAACCGCGCCCGACATCATCATCACCGTCGATAACGGCATTGCCAGCATTGATGGCGTGGCCGAAGCAAATCGGCGCGGCATTGACGTCATCGTCACCGACCATCATCTGCCGGCTGACTCATTACCGGCCGCACGCGTGATCGTCAATCCGAATCAACCTAACTGCGAATTCCAGAGCAAAAATCTGGCCGGCGTGGGCGTCATGTTTTACGTCCTGCTGGCGATCCGTGCCGAGCAGCGCCAGCGCGGTTTGTTCGACGCCCAAAGCCAGCCCCGGCTCGACACCCTGCTCGATCTGGTCGCCCTGGGGACGGTCGCCGATGTGGTCAAGCTGGATGCGAATAACCGTATTCTGGTCGCACAGGGTTTAAAGCGCATGCGCGCCGGTCGCATGCAGGTCGGCGTGGCTGCTTTGTTCCGCGTCGCAGCTCGTGAAGCTCGTCGCGCCACACCGTTTGATCTGGGCTTTGGTCTAGGTCCACGACTTAATGCGGCCGGCCGCCTGTCGGACATGCGCCTCGGTATCGAATGCCTGACTACCGACGACGAAGGCCGTGCCTGGGCCATCGCCCAGCAGCTCGATGGCATGAACCGCGAACGGCGCGACATCGAATCGACCATGCAGAACGCCGCGCTCATATTGCTGGAAAATTTTCAACCCAGTGACAGCAGCACCATTGCTGTCTTTGACGCCGACTGGCATCAGGGCGTGATCGGCATCGTCGCCTCGCGCCTGAAAGATAAATTCTACCGCCCGACGATCACCTTTGCACCGGGCGACCCGGGCATGATCAAAGGTTCTGGACGCTCGATTCCCGGCTTTCATTTGCGGGATGCCCTGGATCTGGTATCCAAACGCGCCCCCGGTTTGATCGATAAATTTGGCGGTCACGCGATGGCCGCCGGCCTGAGCATGCGCGCCGAAGCCTTGCCCGCCTTCGTCGCGGCATTTGAAACTGTTGGCCGCAGCTGGCTATCCGGCGCGCAGCTTGAACGTGTGGTCGAGACCGATGGCATCCTCGAAGACGGCTACTTCAGCATCCAATTTATCGTGCAGCTTGAAGACCAAGTCTGGGGCCAGGGCTTTGCCGCGCCCATTTTCTGCGACGAATTTCGCGTCATGAGTCAGCGCATCTTAAAAGAAAAGCATCTCAAGCTGCAGCTGGAAAAAAACGGCCAGCGCTACGACGCCATCTGGTTCGGCCACCCCGAAGGCCTACCCGACCGCGCCCGCGTCGCGTTCCGGCTCGATATCAATGAATATAACGGGGTATCGAAAGTGCAATTGCTGGTTGAGCATGCTGAGGCGCTCTAAGTGCAGCGTATAGCGCATCGGCCTTAGCGCTGCTCGCGTATAATGGTCGGTTTTATTGCAAAAGAATTTATCATGGAAGCCGAACGTCTTAACGCCCTTGCCGCACTACTCGCCGATTTGACCGCCCGCGAAGCTGAACTTCGGAGGTATCTTTGACTTCGATCAAAAGTCAGAGAAGCTAGAACAAGTCAACGGTGAGTTAGAAGACCCCACCGTCTGGAACGACCAGAAACGTGCGCAGGATCTGGGCAAGGAAAAAAAATCCCTAGAATCGATCGTCCATTCCCTCACCGCGATCAACGCGGCCTTGGGCGATGCGCGCGACCTGTTCGACATGGCCCGCGAAGAGCAGGACGAAGATACCCTGATCGCCATCGAAATGGATGTCCACGAATTGCGCAAGCAAGTCGAGGGCATGGAGTTTCGCCGCATGTTCAGTAATCCCATGGATCCGAATAACTGTTTCATCGATATTCAGGCCGGTGCCGGCGGTACCGAAGCGCAGGACTGGGCCTCGATGCTCATGCGTCAGTATCTGCGCTACTGCGAACGCAAAGGCTTCAAGACTGAAATTCTTGAACAATCCGACGGTGAAGTGGCCGGCCTCAAAACTGCGACCATCAAGGTCGAAGGCGACTACGCCTATGGCTACCTGCGCAGCGAAACTGGGGTCCACCGTCTGGTGCGCAAATCGCCATTTGATTCCGCCAATGGTCGGCATACCTCGTTTTCGAGCCTGTTTGTGTATCCGGAAGTCGATGATTCGATCGAGATCGACGTCAATCCGGCCGACGTGCGGGTCGATACCTACCGCGCCTCCGGTGCCGGTGGTCAGCACATCAACAAGACTGACTCGGCAGTGCGGCTCACGCACGGACCATCGGGGATCGTCGTGCAGTGCCAGAACGATCGCAGTCAGCACCGTAATCGCGCCGAGGCATGGGAAATGCTCAAGTCGCGTTTATATGAACTGGAACTGCGTAACCGCATGAGCGCGCAGCAGAATCTGGAAGATACCAAGACCGATATCGGCTGGGGCCATCAGATTCGTTCTTACGTGCTCGACCAGTCACGCATCAAGGATTTACGCACCAATTTCGAGACGGGCAATACCAAGGCCGTTCTGGATGGCGACCTGGATGAATTCATCGCCGCCTCACTCAAGCAAGGCGTCTAGGTCTTTGACCCCAGCGCCCATTTGATCCTCACCATTATAAAATCTGCCCCATGACGACCGAACCCTTATCCGCCGAACCCGCACAAGACGAACACAGCATCATCGCCGAACGGCGCGCCAAACTGGCTACCATTCGCGCCAAAGGGATCGCCTTTCCGAATGATTTTCGCCCTCAACATAAGGCGGCTGATCTGCAAATCACCTATGGTGAGATGGAACGCGAAGCCCTCGAAGAACAGCATGTATCGGTCGTTGTGGCGGGTCGGATGATGTTAAAACGCGGTATGGGCAAGGCCGCATTTGCCACCATTCAGGATGCTTCCGGCGCGCGCGCCGATGGCCGCATTCAGCTCTATATCACCACGGAACTAACCGGCGCAGAGAGTTTCGAGGCCTTCAAACATTTCGATCTGGGCGATATCCTCGGCGCCGAGGGCACCCTGTTCCGCACCAAGACCGGCGAGCTGTCGATTCGGGTCAGTCACTTACGCCTGCTGACCAAATCACTGCGTCCGCTGCCGGATAAATTTCATGGCCTGTCGGATCAGGAAACCAAATATCGGCAGCGCTATGTCGACTTGATCATGAATGAAGAAACCCGCCGCACCTTCAAGGCGCGCACGGCAGCGGTCAGCTCGATCCGACATTTCATGGCCGAACACGAGTTCATGGAAGTCGAAACACCGATGCTGCACACCATTCCTGGCGGTGCGGCAGCCAAGCCTTTTATCACGCATCACAATGCACTCGACATGCAGATGTTCATGCGCATCGCACCGGAACTGTATTTGAAGCGGCTGGTAGTCGGCGGCTTTGATCGGGTGTTTGAAATCAATCGTAACTTCCGTAATGAAGGCGTGTCGCCACGGCATAATCCGGAATTCACGATGATGGAATTTTACGCCGCGTATGTCGATTACCAGTGGCTGATGGATTTCACCGAGGCGGTGATTCGCAAGGCCGCGGTCGATGCGCATGGCACGGCCGTATTGACGTATCAGGGCCGCGAACTGGATTTGTCAAAATCCTTCCAGCGCCTGACCATCGTCGGCGCGATCAACAAATACGCCCCGCACTACACCAACGATCAACTGCATGACGCCGAGTTCCTCAAAGCCGAGCTGCGCAAATTTGGCGTCAAGCCGTTTGCCACCGCTGGCCTGGGCGCCATGCAGCTGGCATTGTTTGAAGAAACCGCTGAAGCGCAATTGTGGGAACCGACTTACATCATCGATTATCCGGTCGAAGTATCACCGCTGGCACGCGCATCTGATACGGTACCCGGCATTACCGAACGTTTCGAGCTCTTCATGACCGGACGTGAAATTGCCAATGGCTTTTCGGAGTTGAATGACGCCGAAGATCAGGCCGCCCGCTTTCACGCGCAAGTCGCCGCCAAAGATGCCGGCGATGAAGAAGCCATGTATTACGACGCCGACTATATCCGCGCGCTGGAATACGGTCTGCCACCGACCGGCGGCTGCGGCATCGGTATCGATCGGCTGATCATGCTGATTACCGATTCACCGAATATCCGCGATGTGATTTTATTTCCGCATTTACGCCGCGAAGATTAATGATGCTCGCTGGCGTGGTTAATCGTGTACTTCGGTATCTCGATGACCAGATCCGTATCGCCTAGCACGACCTGACAAGACAGACGTGACTGCGCTTCCAAGCCCCAGGCTTTGTCGAGCAGATCTTCTTCTGTCTCGTTGGCGTCGGCCAGTGAGGCAAAGCCTTCGCGAATCACCACGTGACAGGTCGTGCAGGCGCAGGATTTCTCGCAGGCGTGTTCAATCTCGACGTCACTTTCAAGCAGTGCGTCGCACAGGGTTTGTCCGCCCGGCGCGTCAATCACAGCGCCTTCGGGACACAAAACAGGATGAGGCAGTACAACGATTTGCGGCATGAATTTCCTTAGGATTTCAATCTGGCTAAATTAAACAATTTGGTCGAGCGATTTGCCGGTCAGTGCCATGCGTACGCTTCGGTCCATACGCCGCGCAGCAAATTCTTCTGTTCCTCGGGCTAGGGCTTCGACCGCATCTTTGATCTTTTGATGGTCATCGGCCTGCGCAGTTAGGCGCAGTGCCGCCATCTGTGCTTCGACAGCGGCAAGTTCGTCGGCTGACAGCAGAACACTGTCCGACTCCAGGGCTGCCTGTGTGGCCAGCAGAATCCGTTCGGCCTCGACCTGTTCTTCACGCAGGGCACGCATAAGCATGTCGCTATCAGCAGTCTTGAGCGAATCCTGCAGCATACGGGCCACGTCTTCGTCCGCCAGACCATACGAAGGCTTGACGCTGATCGCCGCCTCCACGCCGGAACGCAGCTCGCGCGCTGACACCGACAGCAAGCCGTCGGCATCCACCTGATAAGTCACGCGAATGCGCGCTGCACCGGCAGCCATGGGCGGAATGCCGCGCAGCTCAAAGCGCGCCAAGGAACGACAGTCGCTCACCAGTTCTCGTTCACCTTGCACGATGTGCACCGCTAAGGCCGTCTGCCCATCCTTGAAAGTGGTGAATTCCTGCGCACGCGCGCAAGGAATGGTCGAATTACGGGGAATGACTTTTTCTGCCAGCCCGCCCATGGTTTCAATACCCAGGGAAAGCGGAATCACGTCCAGCAGCAGCCAGTCTTCACCGGCGGCCCGGTTACCGGCCAGCAGATTGGCCTGGATCGCGGCGCCCAAGGCGACCACTTTGTCGGGGTCGATATTTGCCAAGGGCGTCGACTCGAAAAATTCGCCGACGGCCTTGCGAATATGCGGCATGCGGGTCGCGCCACCGACTAACACCACGCCGTCGATATCATCGACCGACAGTCCAGCGTCACGCAAGGCCTTGCGGCTTGGTGTGATGGTCTTGCTGACCAAGTGCTGGGTGATCTGGAAAAAATTTTCTGCACTGACCGTGACATGCACCCGTTCGCCGCTGCCAAGCAAGGCATCGATCGTGGTCTGCGCTTTGGTCGACAGCAGTTCCTTGGCTTCGCGCGCCTTGACCAGCAAGACGCGGGTATCTTCATCGGACAGGGGCGCCAGCTTGGCCTGTTCAATCACCCAGCAAAATAAGCGATGATCAAAGTCGTCACCGCCGAGCGCCGAATCGCCGCCGGTAGAGAGCACTTCAAATACGCCCTTGGTCAATTTGAGAATCGAGATATCGAAGGTGCCGCCGCCCAGATCATAGACCGCATACACCCCTTCCGAACCGTTATCAAGACCATAGGCAATCGCCGCCGCAGTCGGTTCGTTTAACAGACGCAGCACATTCAATCCGGCCAGCTTGGCGGCGTCCTTGGTGGCCTGGCGTTGTGCATCATCAAAGTAGGCCGGCACCGTGATCACTGCGCCGACTAAATCATCGCCCAACGCGTCTTCGGCCTGCTGGCGCAAGGTGGCTAAAATTTGCGCGGAAATTTCGACCGGACTCTTCAGGCCGGCGACCGTTTTAATCTGCACCATGCCGGGGGCATCGATAAAATCGTAAGGCAGATTTTCGGCGTAGGCGATGTCTTTGAGGCCGCGACCCATGAAACGCTTGACCGACAAAATCGTATTTTTTGGATCAGTCGTTTGCTCGGCCTGCGCCTTGTAACCAATGTGTGCGTGGCCATTCGGCAGATAGCGCACGATAGAAGGCAGCAAAGCATGGCCATCTTCATCGGTCAGGACTTCGGGAATGCTGTGTCGGACGGTCGCGACCAGAGAGTTGGTGGTGCCCAGATCAATACCAACGGCAAGACGGTGCTGGTGCGGCGCGGTCGACATGCCGGGCTCGGAAATCTGCAGAAGTGCCATAGTTATCTTTGTAATTTATTCCGTCAGCGCGTCAAACGCGCGACCAACTTCTTCGCCAAATTTTTCAACGAACATAAGCTTGCGCACGGCTTGTCCGGCGCCATTGTAATCGTCTGCATCCAGACAGGCTTCAATGTGGGCTAATTCTTCGGCCCGCACGGCGCGCAGATCCGTATCGATCTGTGCCAAGGCCTCGATTTGGCGTGCATCCCGCGCATCATCGAGCGCTTCACGCCAGGCCATTTGCTGCATCAGAAATGCGGCCGGCATGGCCGTGTTGGATTCGACCTGCAAATCGACGCCCTGCAGCTCACACAAATAGGTCGCGCGTTTCAAAGGGCTTTTGAGGATCTGATACGCCTCGTTGGCCCGCGTGGCCCACTGCATGGCGACACGTTTTTCGGCATCGATAGCGTTGACGAACTTATCTGGATGCACCCGTCCCTGCACTTCATGGTAGGCACTGTTAAGCGCCTGCATGTCGATCGCAAAACGGCGGGGCAACTGAAAAAGTTCGAAGTGATTCTGCATGGTGGTCAAGAAAAAGCCCGCTCAAGGTCGGCAGGCTTTAGTTCAAATGGCGTCGCGACTCAAATACGGAAGCTCTCGCCGCAGCCGCATTCGTCTTTCATATTCGGATTACGGAACTTGAAGCCCTCGTTCAAACCTTCACGAGCAAAATCCAGTTCTGTACCGTCGATATAAGGCAGACTTTTCGCATCGACGAATACCTTTACGCCATGCGATTCGAACACCTGATCTTCGGCCTCGCCGTTATCAACGTATTCGAGTTTATAGGCCATGCCGGAACAGCCGGTGGTCCGTACGCCAAAGCGCAGGCCGATCCCCTTGCCGCGACGTTCCAGATAACGGCTGACGTGTTTGGCAGCTTTTTCAGTCAATGTAATCATATGCGCACCTTGATTCAAGCAGCCTTGGTTTCAAGGCCATGCTTGGTTTTGTAATCCAGTACCGCCGCCTTGATCGCGTCCTCAGCCAGGATCGAGCAATGGATCTTGACCGGTGGCAGTGCTAATTCTTCGGCGATCGCGGTGTTCTTGATCGACAGTGCCTGGTCGAGGGTTTTACCCTTGACCCATTCCGTCACCAGCGACGACGACGCAATGGCGGATCCGCAGCCGTAAGTCTTGAATTTAGCATCCTCGATCAGGCCATCTGCGCCGACTTTAATCTGCAGCTTCATCACGTCGCCGCAAGCTGGCGCGCCGACCATGCCGGTGCCGACCGAATCGTCGCCCTTTTCAAAGGCGCCAACGTTGCGTGGATTTTCGTAATGATCGAGTACTTTGTCTGAATATGCCATGGTAATTACTCCTGATATCGTGTGTGTTTAATGTGCGGCCCATTGGATGGTCGAAATGTCGATGCCATCCTTGTACATGTCCCAGAGCGGCGATAGTTCGCGCAGCTTGTTGACTTTTTCTTTGAGCAGATTGATGGTGAAGTCGACTTCTTCAACGGTCGTAAAACGGCCGAAGGTAAAGCGGATCGAGCTGTGCGCCAGTTCATCGCTGCGACCTAGGGCGCGCAATACATACGAAGGTTCCAGACTGGCTGAAGTACAAGCCGAACCGGACGAAACAGCCAGACCCTTGATCGCCATGATCAGCGATTCGCCTTCGACATAATTAAAGCTCATGTTGAGATTATGCGGTACGCGATGGTCCATGTCGCCATTGATATAGACCTCTTCCATCTCCATGAGCCCTTTAGCCAGACGATCACGCAGGGCGATGATGCGGGTCCGCTCGCTGTCGATCTCTTCCTTGGCCAGTCGGAAGGCTTCTCCCATGCCGACGATCTGATGGGTTGGCAAAGTACCGGAACGCATACCGCGCTCGTGACCACCGCCATGCATTTGCGGCTCGATACGAATCCGCGGTTTGCGGCGAACATACAGCGCGCCGATGCCTTTGGGGCCGTAGGTTTTGTGCGCCGTAAAGGTCATCAGATCAACCTTGGTTTTTGCTAGGTCGATGTGCATTTTGCCGGTGGCTTGCGCAGCGTCGCAGTGGAACACGATGCCTTTGGCGCGGCACAGTTCACCGATTTCGTCGATCGGCTGAATCACGCCGATTTCATTATTGACCAGCATGACGGACACCAGAATCGTATCGGGGCGGATGGCGGCAGCCAGCTGTTCGATGGTGATCAAGCCATTATCTTGCGGCTGCAGATACGTTGCATCAAAACCCTGACGCTCGAGTTCGCGCACCGTATCGAGCACAGCCTTGTGCTCGGTCTTGACCGTGATGATGTGCTTGCCTTTGGTTTTGTAAAACTGAGCCGCGCCCTTGATTGCCAGGTTATTGCTTTCCGTGGCGCCGGAAGTCCAGATGATTTCACGCGGATCGGCATTCACCAGAGCGGCAACATGGCCGCGCGCTTCTTCGACGGCGGCTTCAGCCGACCAGCCGTACATGTGACTGCGTGATGCGGGATTACCGAATTGCTCGCGCAAAAAAGGGATCATTTTGTCGGCCACACGCGGATCGATCGGCGTGGTCGAGGAATAATCCATATAAATCGGGAAATGCGGCGCTTTGATGAGTTCCATCAGTTTGCCTTGCTCTTGGGGCGCGTTCATTGTTTCAATGTCCTATGGATTCAAATGGCGATAGATGGGCGGTGTAAAACCACCACGGATTGTTCATGAAGCTTACTGTTTTGTTGATCGACTAAGTCCTTGAGCGATACGGAATCAAGGTAATCGACCATCTTGGCGTTCAGGGTCGACCATAAGTCGTGTGTCATGCAGCGGTGTCCCTTGGGACTTTCCCCGCCATGGCAGTTTTCCTTGCCGCCGCATTGGGTGGCATCGAGCGGCTCATCGACGGCGATAATGATGTCGGCCACGGTCACGTCTTCCGCCTTGCGGGCCAGATTGTAACCACCACCCGGACCACGGACCGACTCGACAATTTCATGCCGGCGCAGCTTGCCAAACAGCTGTTCGAGGTAGGACAGGGAGATCTCCTGCCGTTTGCTAATCCCCGCCAGCGTGACTGGCCCATTGTGCTGGCGTAAAGCCAGATCAATCATTGCCGTAACGGCAAAACGACCCTTCGTTGTAAGACGCATACACGCTCCACATTCAGATGGCTGGGACAAGGCGTTCGACAAAACAGTGAATACTCGAACGATTTGCTCAAGTATAGCAAGTTTGCCCAAACTTGTCAGAGCGTGCCCTGAATTGAAAATCAGCGTTGATACAGGTCAAAAATCGCGGGCACAGGACGCTTTACGTGGCATTAGACAGAAAGGTGTAGGCTTGCCCTGCGCTGAGGAAGATTTTGCCTGTTAATGCCTGTTTGATCAGCGGACTTCCCTGTAAGCGGTCCATGACAGGACCTTTTACCTCACACAGATGCAGCTGCATACCGCGTTCGCTAAGGCTGGCATTGAGTTCGGTGAGTGCATACAGACCGCTGGTATCGATGAAGTTCACCGCTGACATAACCAACACCAGGTGCCGGACTTCGGACCGATTCTGCAGCTGCTGATCAATGTGACTGATGAGCGCGGCGGTATTGCCAAAGAAGATACCCGCATCGACTCGCAGCATCAGCGTATTAGCCAGCGTCTCCACCGCATGCCGATCCACATTGCGAAAATGTTCCGTGCCCGGCAGACGGCCAATCACGGCCATGTGCGGACGACTGGTGCGACCGATCAAAATACTCAGCGATAGCACCACACCAATCACTACCCCACGCTCCACACCTAAAAACAGCACGCCGGCAGCCGTGGCAAACAGCGCAAAAGCATCCGCCCGGTCGTAGCGCCAGGCGACTTGGATCAGCGCCAGATCGATCATGCCAATGACAGCCGTAATGATCATCGCGGCCATCACTGGCAAAGGGATGCTCGCCAGCGGCGCTAACCATGTACCTGGCAAGAGCAAAAGCGTCGCCAGCAAACCCGCGCTGATTAAGGTCGCCAGGGGCGAATTAGCGCCAGCAACATGATTGACCGCCGAACGCGAAATACTGCCCGTCACAGGAAAGCCACCAGACAGCGCAGCCGCCACATTGGCTACACCTAAGCCGAGCAGTTCACGATTCGCATCAATATGCTCTTTGCGCTTTTGCGCTAAGGTCAGCGCGGCCGATTGGCTGGACATAAAAATAATAAAGGCGATCAAAGCGGCAGGCATCACTAGGGACGAAAAATTCGCCTTCAAGGCCAACAAGGCACCAGCGTCCAAGTCCGGCAGACCGGAGGGCACATGGCCGATCACCGGAATGCCGACTGTCCAGGCTGCACCTGACAGCATGATCAGGGTATTAAGTAACAAAACGAACACCGGTATCAGCCGGCTAAGGATGGTCGCCGCGGCCAACGATAGGCCCAACTTACCCAGCAAACCCGCCGACCATCGCTGTGACATCCAGAGCACCAACAGACTGAGCAATCCCATTAGCACTGACGGACCATGCGCCCGCGGCACAATTTCCCACAGCGCGACCTTCGAAGACAATCCGGCCAATACCGCGCATTGACTGCCTATAATCAGCAAGGCCACGCCCGAAGTAAAGCCACTCATTACAGGTCGGCTCAAAAAATTCGCTAAAAAACCCAGCCGACCAATGCCGGACACAATCAGTATCACTCCCGCCAGAAACGCCAGCTCGGCCGTCAATAAGATGTAAATCGAAGAACCAGCGACCGCCATACTTGCCAAAGCCGTACCGGTCATCAGCGACGTGATCGCCATCGGGCCGACTGACTGCACCATACTGCTACCGAACAGCGCGTAGGCAAAGGCCGGCAATATGCTGGCATATAAGCCCGCGACCGGCGGCAAACCGGCCAGCAGTGCATACGCCATCCCCTGTGGAATCATCATCAGAGCGACCACGACACCGGAGCCGATGTCGCCCGCGAGCCAGGTGCGCTGGTAGTTTTTAAGCCAGTGCAGCATCAGAATGAGCAATCAAGACAAAGAATGCACATGGTTATCGCGACTTGGCAAACGCTGCGGCAGCCTTGGCGCCCTCTTTCATGCCCTGAAACGCACCGCTTTGCGGCACTGTGTCACCGTCACGCTTGAGTACGTCGGCTAAATTGGCCTGCAGGTTTTCGGCCGCATCGTCACCGATGCCAATCCAGCTGCCATCGGTGAGGGTAATATTAGCCGCGGCAAAAGTCCCGGCGCCAGCACACAAAATCGTGCGATTTGGCGCATCCTCGGCCACCAGCACCAGCATGGCCGGCGTAACGTATTCTGGCTGAAAGGCGCGCAAAACTTCCTCCGGCAATATGCCCTGCGTCATTTGCGTTGCCGCCGTCGGCGCCAGACAATTGACGCGAATATCCGACTTGGCCCCTTCGATCGACAGCGTTTGCATCAGTCCTACCAGCGCCATCTTGGCCGCACCATAATTGCTTTGACCGAAATTGCCATACAAGCCAGATGAAGACGTCGTCATCACGATGCGACCATAATTTTGCGCGCGCATGATGTCCCATACCGCTTTGGTACAAATCGCCGCGCCCATCAAATGCACTTCCAGCACCAGACGGAAATCATCCATCTCCATCTTGGTAAAACTTTTATCGCGCAGGATGCCGGCGTTATTGACCAGGATATCAATCCGACCCCAGGCGCTCATCACATCTTGCACCATCGCGCCCATGGCAGCCACGTCCGTGACCGAGGCATTGTTCGCCATCGCCGTGCCGCCGGCGGCTTGAATTTCTTTGACGACCGCGTCCGCCGCAGTCAGACCCGAATCGGTCGCCACAGGGCCGAAGTCATTGACGACCACCTTGGCGCCCCGTTTGGCTAAGGCCAAAGCGTGCTGGCGTCCCAAACCGCCGCCAGCGCCGGTCACAATGGCCACGCGGCCGGTAAAATCGATTTTTTTGGAGTACTCAGTCATGGTGATATATCTTTTAAAAATAAAAATTAGGGATTAAGTCGCGCATGCAGAAATGCGCCGAGTGCAAAAAGCGACTGATCAGCCTCGCGGAATTTACCGCCGAAGATTTGCCAGACGTGCCACATCCCCGAATATACCTTGAGTTCGACAGAAGTACCATGTTCTGTCATCCTGCGCGCCAAAATCAGGGCATCATCCAGCAAGGCTTCCAGATCGCCGACATGGATCAGGGTCGACGGCAAATCATGCAGCCTGGCGAACTGCGGCGAGATCGAGGGATGCTGTCTGTCGTGACTGGCGGCATAGGCCGCGGCGGCTGTATCGAGCAGTGAACGATCGACAAAAAAGGGATCGACCGCTGCCTTACTCGCATGCGTCGGATTACGCAACGTGAGATCGGTCCATGGCGAGAGCAAAGCCATGCCAGCCGGTGCACGTACGCCAGCATCGCGGAGTCGCATGGCCAGTGCCAGGCACAGGCCACCGCCGGCCGAATCACCCACTAAGGCGATCGGCTGACCAGGATAGGCAGTGAGGAGCTCACAATAGACGGCGAAGGCATCGTCCAGCCCCGCCGGAAAAGGATTTTCTGGTGCCAGACGATAGCCCAGACTGAGGGTGGCAGTCCGGCTGGCCTTGGCCAGTCTAGCGGCCAGCGCGCGACTACTTTTGACCGAACCCTGCACATAAGCGCCACCATGCAGATAGAGCAAAATACCCTGACCACGTCCCGTCTCGGGGCGCAGCCATTCGGCGTCGAGCGACTGAATTTGCGTCAGCTCGGTCGCGATCCCTGACGGCATTTTAAACAGGCGCGGCGCATTTTTGTCGCCCAATGCGCGCGCGACAGGCAAAGGCAAATTGAGCGCGCGCATTTGCTTGAGCTTGCGTTTGATGATGAAGTAGTAAAGTCGTGAGGTGAGCGATTGCATAGGTCTCCTATTTTATTATTAACAGCTTCATCTACTTCATGAGCAGATGCATCGGCCCAAAAAACTTCTGCATCGTAGGATTTTGAATAAAACTCAAGTTATATGGATGCTCAGCGATCTGCTGCGGCAGCAGCGCCACGGCGGGCAAGGCCTGCAATTGAACGGCGATTTTGCCCCACAAAACCAGCGTTGGCGGCGCGTTCGATTGGGCCAGCGCAGACAGCACAACATTCACCAGCGGCTGCCAGGCCCGCGCATCCTTGAGCGGCGCCACATGGGCACGGAATACTAAGGCCGCATTGAGCAGCAAAAATCCGTGCTGCTGCAAATTCGTCTGCAGCGCAGCGAGCGATTGAATCCAGGGCGAACCGATCGCGCGCGCCTTCAAAGACACCGGTACCAGCGCCGTACCACTGGTCTGATCCGCCGCCAGCAGGCCATCGGCGACCAGCAGCATCTTGATAAAATTACGCAGGGATGTGGCGCGATTGACTTGTTTCGACAGCCCTTCGGGTGACCAAAGCCCCTGCACCGCTCCGTCCATAAAACACACCCCCGTCGCGCTCTCAGCGCGCGGATACGGCCCCTCCCCCACCAATACAAAACGCACGGCATCGAAGGGCTGGGAAAAGGCGGCAAACAGCCGGCCTTCAGTGGGCAGATACTGATCTTGTGCGAGTTCCGGCAAATAGGCAGGATCCGCCTCGGCCACTGCCTGCAAACCGCGCGCAAGAATGGGATGCCAGGACGGATCAGCCAGTGCCAGCATCTGCAAAAATTCTGCCGGCACGCAGGTCGATGGTTTCATGTGCGCTTCAGGCGCCGATCATGGGTAAGACATTGCTGCTACCGGAGGCGCCAAACAGCTGCTCCTTCAATAGCCCCAGCTGGTCGCGTGCCTGCGCCGCTTGTTCAAATTCGAGGTTTTTGGCATGATCGAGCATGGCTTTTTCCAGTCGCTTGATTTCCTTACTGATCTGCTTTGCACTCATCGACTCGTACTTAGCCTGCTCTTGCGCGGCATGCAGTTCGATCTGCGCTTCCTGTGGATTGTAGACGCCATCAATGAGGTCTTTAATATCTTTGATGATGCCCTTAGGCGTGATGTTATTGGCCAGATTAAAGGCAATCTGCTTATTGCGCCGGCGTTCGGTTTCGTCGATCGCACGGCGCATGGAATCGGTCACTTTGTCGCCATATAAAATGGCGGTACCGTTGAGGTTACGCGCCGCACGACCGATGGTCTGGATCAGACTGCGTTCGGAGCGCAAAAAGCCTTCTTTGTCGGCATCGAGAATGGCCACCAGAGATACTTCCGGCAGATCCAGGCCTTCGCGTAAGAGGTTAATCCCGACCAGCACATCAAACATCCCGAGCCGCAAATCACGCAGAATTTCTACCCGCTCGACGGTATCGATATCGCTGTGCAGATAGCGCACCTTGATGCCGTTATCGCTCAAAAATTCTGTCAGCTGCTCAGACATCCGCTTGGTCAGCGTCGTCACCAATACGCGCTCGGATTTTTTGATACGGTCAAAAATTTCCGACATCAGATCGTCCACCTGACTCGAGGCCGGACGCACGATAATCTGTGGATCAACCAGCCCAGTCGGTCGCACGACCTGCTCGACGATCTGACCCGAATGATCGCCCTCATACGCCGACGGTGTGGCCGATACAAACACCGACTGGCGCATCTTGCCTTCAAATTCATCAAAGCGCAGTGGCCGGTTATCCAGCGCTGACGGCAGGCGGAAGCCATAATCGACCAGATTCGTTTTACGCGCCTTGTCGCCGTTGGCCATGCCGCTGAGCTGACCGAGCAGCACATGCGACTCGTCGAGGAACATCAGCGCATCCTGCGGCAGGTAGTCGATCAGGGTCGGTGGCGGCTCGCCGGGTAGCGCGCCAGACAGATGGCGCGAATAGTTTTCGATCCCCTTGGTAAAGCCAATTTCCTGCATCATCTCCAGATCAAAGCGCGTGCGCTGTTCGATGCGCTGCTCTTCGATGAGCTTATTCTCTTTGCGGAAAAATTCCAGCCGCTCGCGCAGTTCGACCTTAATGCTTTCAATCGCTTTTAATACGGTCGCGCGCGGGGTGACGTAATGCGATCCGGGATAAACCGTAAAGCGCGGAATTTTTTGCCGCACGCGCCCGGTCAGCGGATCAAACAGCTGCAGACTGTCGATTTCATCATCAAAGGTTTCCACCCGCACCGCCAGCTCGGCATGCTCGGCCGGAAAAATATCGATCGTATCGCCGCGCACGCGGAAGGTGCCACGACCAAAGTCGATTTCATTACGCGTGTACTGCATCTGAATCAGCCGCGCGATCAGATCACGCTGCGACACTTTGTCCTTGGCGCGCAAAGTCAGAATCATCTGATGGTATTCGCTCGGATTACCGATACCGTAAATCGCCGACACGGTCGCCACGATCACCACATCGCGCCGTTCCATGAGCGACTTGGTGCAAGACAGGCGCATTTGCTCGATATGTTCATTGATCGAAGAATCTTTTTCGATGAACAGATCGCGCTGCGGTACGTAGGCTTCGGGCTGGTAGTAATCGTAATAACTGACGAAGTACTCGACCGCGTTTTGCGGGAAAAACTCGCGAAACTCGGAATACAGCTGCGCGGCCAGGGTTTTATTCGGCGCAAAAATGATCGCCGGTCGGCCCATGCGCGCGATCACATTCGCCATCGTGTACGTTTTGCCCGAGCCGGTCACGCCCAGCAGGGTTTGAAACGACAGCCCGTCTTCGATCCCCTCGACCAGTTTGCCGATCGCCTCCGGCTGATCTCCTGCCGGCAGGAAGGGCTGGTACAGACGGTAGGGAGAATCGGCAAAGCTGACCAGTTTTGACTCATCAAGCGTGCTCGACACTTGGGATAATTCAGCCATGAATATTCGACCTTTGGTAAAATAGCGAGCTGAAGTCCGGAATTTGCAATCCTTCGTCCAACCCCGCGCTACGACAATGCGTCGACACGCTAACCTTTGATGTTATCACGATGAACCCAACTCTTCCTGCCCCCCTTTTTAGCGCCATCGAAATGGCCCCGCGCGACCCTATCCTCGGCATCACCGAAGGTTATAACGCTGACAAAAATCCGCTCAAGGTCAATCTGGGCGTCGGTGTGTACTACGACGATAACGGCAAAGTGCCCCTGCTGGCCTGTGTGCGTCAGGCAGAAGAGCAAATGATGCAAAAGGCCGCACCGCGCGGCTACCTGCCGATCGACGGCATTGCCACTTACGACAAAGCGGTACAGGAACTGGTATTTGGTGCCGATAGCGCCGTCATCAGCGAAAAACGCGCCATCACCGCCCAGGCCATCGGCGGCACCGGTGCGTTAAAGTTAGGCGCCGACTTCCTGCAGCGTTTTTCTCCGCAGTCTGAGGTCTACATCAGTGACCCGAGCTGGGAAAATCACCGCGCCCTGTTTGAGTCAGCCGGCTTCAAGGTCAATAATTATCCCTACTACGACGCCACCACGCGCGGCGTCAATTTTGCCGGCATGCTGGCCTGTCTGCAGTCCATGCCCACTGGCAGCATCGTCGTATTACACGCCTGCTGCCATAACCCGACTGGCGCCGATCTGTCGGAAGCGCAGTGGGGCGAAGTCATCCAGGTCGTCCGTCAGCGCGGTCTGATTCCTTTTCTTGACATGGCATATCAGGGCTTTGGCGATGGCATTGAAGCCGACGGCAAGGTCGTACGCCGCTTTACAGACACGGCCGGCCCGCTGTTTGTATCGAACTCCTTTTCCAAGTCGTTTTCGCTCTACGGCGAACGGGTGGGTGCCTTATCGATCGTCGCGGTCAGTGCCGAAGAAGCTGCACGCGTGCTGTCGCAATTAAAGCGCGTCATTCGCACCAATTACTCCAATCCGCCGATCCATGGTGGACAAATCGTCGCCATGTCACTGTCGACCCCAGAATTGCGCAAATTATGGGAAGACGAACTGGCCGGCATGCGCGTGCGCATCCGCGCAATGCGTCAGAGCCTGGTGCAAAAGCTGAAAGAAAAAGCCCCCGCGCACAATTTTGATTTCGTCATTCAGCAGCGCGGCATGTTCTCCTACTCCGGTCTGACCAAGTCGCAGGTAGAACGTCTGCGTGACGAATTCGGCGTCTACGCTGTCGATACCGGCCGTATTTGCGTAGCAGCGCTCAACTCAGGCAACATCGATCACGTGGTGAACTCGATCGCCAAAGTTCTGTAAATGACTTTCGTCGCACAGCGAAAAAGCTGTGCGACAAATATATTGATTATTTTTTCAGTAAGGCTTTGACAGAGGCAAGTATCTGCCCCTATAATCTTGGCTTGGTTCTGTTCCCTGATAGCTCAGTTGGTAGAGCGACGGACTGTTAATCCGCAGGTCCCTGGTTCGAGTCCAGGTCGGGGAGCCAATGAATTTGAAAGGTCACGTTGAGAAACGTGGCCTTTTTTCTTTTGTGCGGCGGTTTTTGAAAAAGTCGCAAAAGATGGGAGAGCTCAGAACAAAGGATGTTGTGGTGGGTCCCAGCTTTTTTATTTTTAATTGATTCGCAATAACCGTCGTGTCAGCAGCGCATTCATATCCCGCCTAACATCAACAACAATATGGATATAAATAACGTCCTGCCGTACTTCGTAAATGACACGATTCATTCCAGATATGACTTGTCTGTACTGCGTGAGATTTAGTTTTTCAATTTCTTCAGGAATACCTCCAGCCTGCGGAAAATTTTGCAGATGTCGAATTGCTTCTTTTATCTTCGCGTAAGTAGTGCGCCAAGTATCGGCGGAAAAGGTTTTCAGTATGTAGGCTCTGAGCTCTTTCAGATCTTTTTCGGCCGAATCGAGTATGACGACTCTGAGGCCCATTAGCGATCAGCCTTGTCCAGTTCAGCAAATACATCTTCAGCGTCACGAAATTTGCCTTGTTCAATTTCACGATTACCTAGTGCAAGGATTTTGAGTAGTGCGAGCGTTTCTTCTTGTTCTTCAAAGCTCTTCACGTCCATGACAACTAGCTTAGCTTCGCCATTTTGCGTAATCAGCATAGGCTCGCGATGTTCCGTTATGTCTTTGATAATTTCGGCAGCGTGACTCTTGAGGTAGCTGATAGGCTTTACCTGCGTTGAGAATTTCATGTTCAGACCTCTATTGCAAATGAATTAGGACTAATTTTAGTCCTAATTAAGACCTATGCACAGTGTCGTCAATTATTTTTAACAAAAAAAACAATGGCATTCGCATCCATGATGCGTTGCAAATGATGCAAAAGTCTGGACATCCATATCTTTTATTACCCATATTAATTTGAAGTGATGCAGCAGGAGATCGATATGCGATGCATGAGCGTCATGGATATCCCAGAATTTTTTGAGTGCAAGGACTACAAACCGTGGGGTCAGGTCTTGACATGACAGATCACGATATAAAATTATTCAAATATGTCATGTCAAGACCTGACCCCA
>CANCDR010000008.1 GCA_947374865.1 Oxalobacteraceae bacterium | reverse complement strand
GATTCGGTACCACCCCTTCCCATCCCGAACAGGACCGTGAAACGAATTTGCGCCGATGATAGTGCTGCAACCAGTGTGAAAGTAGGTCATCGTCAGGCTTTTATTAAGCAAAACCCCCATCCGTCATCGGGTGGGGGTTTTTGTGTTTTGTGCTGCGCGTTTTTTGACGATACGGGTTAGCGTTATCATTGCATCAAATATGCATGCTCGTTGAGTCCGGCTACAGTCACAGACACCTTGAGCAGATGGCCTGATAATGGGTACTGTTCAAGTTCCGCTGCCGGTCGGTTATGCCGTGCGGTCGTAATAAACAGCGTCTTCAGATCGGCTCCACCGAAAGCCAGCATCGTAGGGCACTTCACCGGCAATGGCAGACGCAGAAGAAGTTCGCCGTCCGGCGAAAAGCGTAGTAAAGCTCCACCCTCAAACATAGCGCACCAGTAAGCCCCCTCACTATCGACCGCCGCGCCGTCGGGTCGACCAGCATAATTGTTCGACTTATCTTTGCTAAATTGTTGGAATAGACGTTGATTCGATACTGAGCCGGACTGTAGTTCGTAGTCGTAGATACTGATCTGATGCGCGCTTGTGTCGGAGTGATATAAGCGGCGATTATCCGGGCTGAAGGCAACACCATTGGATACCGTAGCCCTGGGGCCAAGAAGCGCCAAATTGCCCTTACTCAGTGAATAAAGTAGAGCATCGGTCTTGTCGCGCGGTTCATAGAGCGTGCCAAGCACAAAGCGTCCAGCGCTATCACAGCGCCCATCGTTAAAGCGCATTTTATCTTGATCGTAAGGCGCTTGAATCAGCGAGGTAAATTGACCGCTGAGCGGACAGAAATGTTCGATCCCATGACGCAGTGCGATGATGATCCCGCCGCTGGCACAACATGCGATACATCCGGGTTCTGAGACTAAGGACCATTCGCAATGCTGGTGCGTGACAGGATCAAGCTGATGTAAGGTCAAGCCTGGAATGTCAATCCAGTACAGGCGCTGTAATTCGGGGTCCCAAAGAGGGCATTCTCCCAACAACATTGGGGACCCAAAGGCTGCGGTAATATCAGAAGTAATCATCGGTAGAATAGTCACGAAACAGGTGTCTAATATTATGCAACGGATTAGTTCATCAAAGGTCTTCATATGCTTCCACGCATCGCATTTCTCGGTATCGGCTTGATGGGAAAGCCCATGGCGCTGCGACTATTGTCTGCCGGTTATCCAGTCAGCACATGGAATCGATCAGCACATAAATCGGCCGCACTGGCACCGTTCGGTGCGAAGCATACGGAGGACCTTGCAGGTGCTGTCAAGGATGCCGAGATCATCGTCACGATGCTGGAAGACGGCACAATTGTGCAGTCCGTACTGTCACAAATTGTGGATCAAATAAAAAAAGAAGCGCTCGTGATCGATATGAGTTCTACTGCACAATCAGAAGCCTTAACCATGCATGTACTGGTCAATGAGCGAGGAAATCGCTTTATCGATGCGCCGGTATCGGGAGGCGTTGTGGGCGCAGAACGCGGCGAACTGGCAATTATGGTGGGAGGCGTAGATGAAGATTATCAACGCGCTCAACCGATACTTCAATGCCTTGGAAGACCAACACTGGTCGGTGGTCCAGGATGCGGTCAACTGGCTAAATTATGTAATCAATTAATCGTTGGTGGTACCCTTGGTATCGTCGCCGAAGCACTTTTGCTCGCGCAAGCTGGCGGGGCAGATCCGGCCGCAGTACGTGATGCAATACGCGGCGGATTTGCTGAAAGCCGCATTTTGGAAGTCCATGGAAAACGTATGTTGGACCGAAACTTTATGCCAGGCGGGCAGGTAAAAAGTCAGTTCAAGGACATGGCAAATATCATGGCCGCGGCTGAAACTGCAGGCTTGCAGATACCTCTGACGGCATTGGCAAGCGAGGTCTTTCTAAGCATTGGGTCAGAGTATGCCAGCGCGGATCAATCTGCCGTTTTATTGGCACTTGAAAGAAAAAATCCAGGGAAACGTTTAGGCGCTGGACAGGATCAGGTGCCGCACAAGGTCGGCGAACTCGGCTAAAGTTTAAACGCCGCGAACGTCCCGATGAAAAATTAGCCCGCAGATTTGTTCAGCCACGACTCCGTTAAACGAACCCAGTAAGTCGCACCGATCGGCAGCAAATCATCATTAAAGTCATAGCTGGCATTATGCAGGTTGCATGGACCCAGGCCGTGCTGTGCTGAACGGTGATCGCCGTTGCCATTGCCGATAAAAACATAACAGCCAGGTTTCTGCTGCAAGAAAAAAGCAAAGTCTTCAGCGCCCATAGTCGGTTCAACTAGCGCATCAACAGACTGGTCACCGACAATGCTGCGCATGACCTCCACAGCAAATGACGTTTCATTGACGTGATTGATCAATGGCGGATAGTTCCGCTTAAACTGAAAGCTGACATCGGCGCCGAAAGCAGCGGCGGTATGTGTGGCAATGTCACGCATACGGGATTCCATCAGATCGAGTACCTCGATCGAAAAAGTTCTGACGGTGCCGATTAGGCTGGCATCATCCGGAATCACATTGGTCGCACTACCAGAATGAATCTGCGTAATCGACAGCACGCCGGAATCGAGTGGACTCTTGTTACGCGATACGATGGTTTGCCAACTTTGCGCAATCTGCACCGCGACCATGATCGGATCGATTCCCTTATGTGGCTGTGCTGCGTGCGCACCCTTGCCATGGACGATAACTTCAAACTCGTTACTGGAGGCCATCATGGGGCCAGGCGTGACGCCGAAAGTTCCTACAGCTGTCCCGGGCCAGTTATGCATGCCGAAAATGGCTTGCATAGGACATTGTTCAAACAAACCATCGTCCATCATGCGGGCAGCACCACCACCACCTTCTTCAGCCGGCTGAAAAATCAAATACACTGTGCCGTCAAAGTTTTGATGCTGTGATAAATAGTGCGCCGCACCAAGCAACATGGCCGTGTGACCATCGTGGCCGCAGGCGTGCATTTTCCCGGCATGTTGGGAAGCATGCGGAAATTGATTGAGCTCTTGTACTGGTAAGGCATCCATATCGGCGCGTAGACCAATACTCCGGCGACTGGTGCCCCGTTTGATGATCCCTACGACACCGGTGACACCCAGTCCGCGAATAACGGGAATGCCCCACGCCGTCAATTTGGCAGCAACGAGATCGGCGGTACGATTCTCTTCGTAACAAAGCTCCGGATGCGCGTGAATATCGCGACGGATTTGTTGAATTTCAGCGTGAAACTGAATGATGGGATCAATCAATTGCATAGGCGACTCCAGAATAATTTCTTACACTGCCGTGGCTAAGCGCATGGCTGCGTAAAATAAGGTGATACGCCATATTACGCTGCCGTGCAAAGCAGGGGTAAAAATACCGGCAATTACCGGCAAAAACGCGCATTTGAATAATTTTAGCAAAATAAAAACCCCCCTGCTGGCGGCCCGAAGTAAGGGACGTGGACGAATACAGTATGATGGGCCGCAATAGATGGAGAAGCTTATGACTAGTTCGATTGTTCGTGCCGTATGCCCGCATGATTGCCCCGATACCTGTGCCTTGCTGGTGACGGTGAACGATGGGGTTGCGACCGAAGTACGCGGTGATCCAGACCATCCGACGACAGCCGGTGTGCTGTGCACCAAAGTAGCACGCTATACCGAACGGACTTACCACAAAGATCGCCTGCTCACGCCGATGAAACGGATCGGCAAAAAGGGTGAGGGCAAGTTTGCCCCGATAAGCTGGACCGAGGCAATAGAACAAATTACGACGCGCTTGAAAGCCATCGCCGCCAAGGATCCTCAAGCAATCCTGCCCTACAGTTATGCCGGCACCATGGGCCTGGTGCAGGGCGAATCGATGTCGGCGCGATTTTTTAATCGACTCGGCGCATCCGAGCTGGATCGGACTATTTGTGCATCTGCAGGAGGCGCCGGCTATAAATACACAATCGGGGCGCGCATCGGCACCGACATCGAGGCCTTTCAGGATGCCAAGCTGATTATTTTTTGGGGCGGCAATCCGATCGCCTCCAATTTGCATTTGTGGATGCGTGCACAGGAAGCCAAACGGCGCGGCGCAAAATTGATCGCCATTGATCCATATCGCTCGCTCACGGCAGAAAAATGTCATCAACATATCGCACTCTTGCCAGGCACCGATGCAGCGCTGGCGCTGGGCATGATGCATGTCCTCATCAACGAGGATTTGATCGACAAAGACTACATTGCCCAGCATACCCTCGGCTTTGCTGAACTCAAACAGCGCGCTTTGGAATATACGCCGCATAAGGTCGCGGAGATCTGCGGCTTGCGGGCCGAGGAAGTAATCCAGCTAGCGCGCGACTACGGCCAAATGGCGCAGCAAGGACAGCCGGTGGCGATTCGCGCAAACTACGGTTTGCAGCGGGTACGCGGCGGAGGCATGGCTGTCAGAAATATCGCTTGTTTGCCTGCGCTGGTAGGTGCCTGGAGACTGCCTGCTGGCGGGATGCAGCTTTCTGCGTCGGATAGCTTTCCTAAAAATATCGGTGCCTTACAAAAGCCAGAATTAAAACCTGCGAACAAGGTAGCGCGCGTCATCAACATGTCGACCATCGGTGATGATTTGCTCAGGCCCGCCTCCGCTGAATTTGGGCCAAAGATTGACGCACTCATCGTCTATAACGCCAACCCTGTCGCGGTCGCGCCGGAATCCGGCAAAGTAGCGCAAGGCTTCGCGCGAGAAGATTTATTTACCGTCGTGCTGGAGCATTTTCAGACCGACACAGCCGACTATGCAGATATCCTGCTGCCCGCCACGACGCAGCTCGAGCATGTCGATATCCATGCGACCTACGGCCACCTGTACATGATGGCCAATAACGCAGCCATCGCGCCGCTCGGTGAGGCGAAACCGAATACGGAAATATTTCGTCTGCTGGCGGCCGGGATGGGCTATGTTGATCCCTGTTTTAAGGAGAGCGATGAGCAGATTGCAGGCGTCGCCTTTGATCAAACGCATGTGCATGCTATTCACTTCGACTGGTCAACGCTCAAGCAAAAGGGCTGGCAAAAGTTACAGGTGCCAGCGGCACCCTTTGCCAACGGTGGCTTTGCAACGCCGTCTGGCAAATGTGAATTTTATAGTGCCAGTATGCTCGCCGACGGACTTGATCCACTGCCGACCTATATTGCACCTTACGAATCCGTGGCGAGTAATCCTGTAATGGCGAAAAAATATCCGCTGGCCTTCATTACCCCGCCGGCACGACATTTTTTAAATTCGACTTTCGTAAATGTGCAAAGCCTGCGCAGTACCGAAGGCGAGCCACATCTCGACATGCACCCAGAGGATGCCGCTCTGCGCGGCATTGCCCACCATGACATGGTCACGATTTTCAATGACCGTGGCGAATTGAATGCAAAGGTGCGTGTGACTGACCGCGCGCGCGCTGGCCTGGTCGTGGGGCTGTCTATCTGGTGGAAAAAAATGGCGTCGGACGGCAAAAATGGCAATGAAGTGACCAGCCAGCGCCTGACCGATATGGGCCGCGCGCCGACTTTTTATGACGTACTGGTTGAGGTGCGAAAAATGGTGTGAAGTTCGACGCACATCCTTGCTGAAGTCAATAAGTGGGCCGCGAATGCTGCGGTGCAAAATTAGAATCATCGAAAATTAAAACAAACAGTCCGCATAAGTAGCGCAAAAGTCTGACGAAAGCTTCGCAAAAGGCTTGCAAGCAAGAGCCCTGACAGCTAGGATCAGGCTTGAAACTGCTTTGACATTTGTCAACAACAGCGCAAAACAAAGTAACGGAGACAAGAGATAAATCATGGATAAATTCTGGCTGAAGTCGTATCCCAAAGGTGTGCCGGCAGAAATCGACAGTACGCAATTCCGTTCACTCGTTCATCTGATGGAGGAGTCGTTCCGTAAATATGCCCAGCGCAAGGCTTATGTTTGCATGGACAAGTTCCTGACCTTTGCCGAAATCGATCTGATGTCCAAGCAGGTCGGCGCCTGGCTGCAAAGTCTGGGCCTGGCAAAGGGTGCGCGGGTCGCCATCATGATGCCGAACGTGTTGCAGTATCCGGTGGCTATTGCTGCCATTCTGCGGGCCGGCTATGTTGTTGTGAACGTCAATCCTCTTTACACACCGCGTGAACTCGAGCACCAACTTAACGATTCAGGCTCGGAAGCGATCATCATTTTAGAAAACTTCGCGATTACGCTCGAACATGTGCTGGCACGAACCAAGGTTAAGCATGTTGTCGTAGCGAGCATGGGTGATTTGCTGGGCGGCGTTAAAGGCGCGATCGTTAATTTTGTCGTGCGTAATGTGAAAAAAATGGTGCCGGCTTACTCTTTGCCCAATGCACTTCGCTTTAAACAGGTGCTCGCCGATGGTGCGCGCATGAGCTTGCAGCCGGTAGATATCCATCACGATGACGTGGCCTTCCTGCAGTACACCGGCGGTACGACTGGCGTCTCGAAGGGTGCGACGCTGTTGCACCGGAATGTAATCGCCAATGTGATCCAGGCGGAAGTCTGGCTGCAACCGGCGCTCGACAGAGAGCCTAAAGTCGAGCAGATGATCATTGTCTGCGCTTTGCCGCTCTATCATATCTTTGCGCTGACTTCGTGCTGTTTGCTGGGTCTGCGCAATGGTTCGCTCAATCTGCTCATCACCAATCCGCGCGATATTCCCAGTTTTATCAAGGATCTCGCCAAGTTCAAGTTCAACATGCTGCCTGCAGTGAACACGCTATATAACGGCTTGTTAAATTCCCCAGAGTTCGCCAAATTGGATTTCTCCGGATTAAAGGTGAGTAATGGCGGCGGCATGGCGGTGCAAAAGACGGTCGCTGAACGCTGGTTTGCCGTCACCGGCTGTCCTATCGTGGAGGCGTACGGCTTATCGGAAACATCGCCGGCAGCGACCAGTAACCCTGCCGACTCAACCGAATTCACAGGCTCAATCGGACTGCCTTTCCCGTCAACAGATATTGCCATCCTTGATGATGATGGTCATCCGGTGCCTTTGGGCCAGGCGGGTGAAATTGCCATCCGTGGGCCGCAGGTCATGGCCGGGTACTGGAATCGGCCTGATGAAACCGCCAAGGTTATGACGGCGGATGGCTTTTTCAAAAGTGGTGACATCGGCATCATGGATGAACGCGGTTATACGCGCATCGTCGACCGTAAAAAAGACATGATTCTAGTCTCTGGCTTTAACGTCTATCCGAATGAAATTGAAGGCGTCGTGGCGGCCATGCCTGGCGTTCTTGAGTGTGCCTGCATCGGCGTACCAGATGAGCACTCTGGCGAAGCAGTCAAGCTGTTCGTAGTGCGTAAAGACCCATCGCTGACGACCGAGATGGTGATGGCTTACTGCAAAGAGCAGTTCACGGCCTACAAAAAACCCAAGTACATTGAATTTCGCGATGAGCTGCCCAAAACGAATGTGGGTAAAATTTTGCGTCGCGAGCTGCGGGACACAAAATAAACGCGCTGCGCTTAGTTTAAGAAACCGTCTTTCCGAAGGCGGTTTTTTTTGGTCAAATGCGCATTAGTGGAAGGGGGTATGGCTCACGATCCGTATCAGCGGACAGCGGCATGCCCCCGCACCGCTGCATTTTCGGATGAGCTTGAGCGATATTCCGATTCAAGCGTGAGAATTCCTTTTAGCGCATTCCGGTTTCGTACGGCATTCGCCGCTACAATTAGGCTCAAGATTTCTGCCTAAACCATTTTTATTGAAACTCGCCACGCCCATGTCACGTCGATCTTCTGCTTCCTTTGAATCTCCCGCACAGCAAGGCCAACGCAACGATTGGCAAACCCTGCAGACACTGCTGCCCTATTTGTGGACCTACAAATGGCGCGTGAGCATGGCGCTGCTGTTTTTGGTCGGCGCCAAAATGGCCAATGTGGGCGTGCCACTGGTATTAAAGGAACTGATCGACCACTTGAGCATCCAGCCAACGCAGCCGCAGGCGCTCATGGTGCTGCCGATTGGTTTATTGGTCGCCTACGGCTTACTACGGCTCTCGATGACCTTATTTACCGAGCTGCGCGAATTCATTTTTGCCCGTGTCACGCAACGTGCAGTACGTACTATCGCGCTGAAAGTCTTCCGTCATTTGCATGCATTATCGCTGCGCTTTCATTTGAATCGGCAAACCGGCGGCATGAGTCGTGATATTGAACGCGGCACGCGCGGCATCTCCTCGCTGATTTCCTTTACCTTATTTTCGATTCTGCCAACGCTCATTGAAATCACCCTGGTGCTGAGCTATTTGTTACTGCATTACGATATCTGGTTCTCGATTATTACCTTGTCGGCCTTGGTCTTGTACGTCAGTTTTACCGTGCTGGTGACCGAATGGCGCACGCACTTTCGCCGGACCATGAATGAGCTTGATTCCAAGGCCAGCACCAAGGCGATTGATTCACTAATCAATTACGAAACGGTAAAGTACTTTAGTAATGAGGACTATGAGGCCCGTCGTTACGACGAGGGCCTGCAGCGTTATGAAACGGCGGCAGTACGTTCGCAATCTTCGCTGTCGCTATTAAACACGGGTCAGTCACTCATCGTTGCCAGCGCTGTCACGCTGATCCTGTGGCGTGCAACGCAAGGCGTTATTGATGGCACCATGACGCTGGGCGATCTGGTGCTGGTCAATACCTTCATGATCCAGCTGTATGTGCCGCTGAATTTTTTAGGCGTGATTTATCGTGAAATAAAACAGAGCTTGGCCGATATGGAGCGCATGTTCACCTTGCTCGATGAGCACCGTGAAATTGCCGACGCACCGAATGCGCTGGTCTTGCATCCACAGGGCGCCGAGGTGCGTTTTTCGAAGGTGCAGTTCAGCTATGAAGAAAAAAGACAAATCCTGTTTGATGTCGACTTCACGATCGCAGCTGGCACCACGACCGCAGTCGTCGGCCATAGCGGCTCGGGAAAATCGACTTTATCGCGCTTGCTGTATCGATTTTACGATGTCACGAGCGGCAGTATTCTGATCGACGGACTCGACCTGCGCGACCTGACGCAGGCATCGGTGCGGCAGGCGATCGGGATTGTGCCGCAAGATACCGTCCTGTTTAACGATACGATCGAATACAACATCGCCTATGGCAAGCCGGGTGCATCGCCTGCGCAGGTCGAGGCCGTCGCGCGCGCGGCCTACATTCACGACTTCATCGTCAGTCTGCCGGACGGCTATGCCACCATGGTCGGTGAGCGCGGCTTGAAATTGTCTGGCGGCGAAAAGCAACGCGTCGCGATTGCCCGTACGCTGCTCAAAAATCCGGCCATCCTGATTTTTGATGAGGCGACTTCGGCGCTGGATTCAAAAGCCGAGCAAGCGATTCAGGCGCAGTTAAAAGACATTGCCCGTGAGCGCACAACATTGGTGATTGCCCATCGGCTGTCGACCATTATCGATGCCGCACAAATTCTGGTTCTCGATCATGGCCGTATCGTCGAACGCGGAACTCATGCGGCGTTGCTGGCGCAGCAGGGCGCTTACGCACAAATGTGGGCGCGACAACAGGCGCGTCCTGATGTGCTGTCAGCATCCTCGATCGACGATGCGCATGTTGATGATAGGGTCGCAGTCTAAATAATCCGCATCACTGCGCGCAGAAAACGACAAGCCATCGTCGTATTAGGTATTCGAGCTGAAACGCTCGTACCATATCAAAATGGAAACCAAATGGCTCGAAGATTTCATCTCGCTCGCGGAGACGCGCAGCTTCAGTCGCTCGGCTGAACTGCGCCATGTGACCCAGCCGGCCTTTTCGCGGCGCATTCAATCACTCGAGGCGTGGCTGGGCGTGGATCTGATCGACCGCTCGATCTATCCAGCCTGCCTGTCTGAAGCCGGTGAAATATTTTACGAACAGGCGACGGAAATGCTCGGGCTGATTAATAGTGTGCGCACTTTGATTCGCGGCAAAAAAATGGCGGAGCAAAACACGATTGATTTTGCGGTACCGCATACATTGTCTCTGAGCTTCATGCCGCGATTCTTAACGCAAGTCCAGGCTGGTTTTGGCGCGCTCAATACGCACCTACAGACGCTTAACGAGCACGATGCGGTACAAGCGTTAAAAGAGGGCGAAAGTGATCTGCTGCTCTGTTATTACCATTCTCGTCAGCCACTCCCACTTGATCCGCGGCGTTACGAGGCGATTGTCTTGGGCCTGGAAACCCTGCGTCCCTATGTTCGCTGCGACAAGACGGGACATCCGGACAGGGTATTGTCTGGTTCAATCGCCACCGCGCTGCCATATTTAGCCTATACCAGCAATGCCTACCTGGGTCGGATCGTCGATCTAATTTTTGCCGAGGCTAAAAATAATCCTTACCTCAAAAAATGTTACGAAACCGAAATGGCCGAGGCCTTGAAGATGATGGTGCTGGAAGGGCATGGCATGGCATTTTTACCAGGCTCAACAGTGGCAAGGGAAGTCAAACAGAAAAAACTCGCGCCAGCCGATGGCGGGGAAGCGGAGTGGGCTATGGCGCTGGATATTCGCATTTACCGTGAAAAACCCAGTACTCAGCGGGCAGGAAAGCCGATCGTCACCAAGCTATGGGACTACCTGCAACGAAAAATGAAAGGCAGCAGCAGCTCTCGTCTGCGTCTGCGCTCAGCGTCACAGTGAGGCAAATTATTGATGGTTTTTCGCATCATTTCTATGCGAATTTTGCATTGCCTTATACTTACAATGTATTAGATTTGATGCGAGGCTGTCACCTAGTATCGTCCTTCGGATACCCCATATTTATTTGAACGCATTTGTCGGCACGTGTCTGTCAGCACCATCATCGTGCATCGCATGAGGACAGATGAGGACGCATGAAGTAATCACTGTCGACATCTGGCATCATGTGTTTAAAATTTGCCAGAAGTAATTATCGGCGCAACATACAATACGGGGATAATAAACGCGCTAACACTGGAGATCGTATGCAGGCAACTGCAGCTATTAGTGGCATCATTGCAGCTTGGGTGTTTTTGGGGTTTCTTTTTTCTGTCACCGCGCAGGCCACAGAGACTTTGCTGAATATCAGGAATACGCAGACCATTAAAATTGGCTATCGTGAAGCCTCACTGCCATTTTCCTATTTGGATGAAAATAAAAAACCGGTCGGGTATGCCGTCGATTTATGCCTGAGGTTGGCAGAGGCAATCCGGAATGAGCTGAAGTTAAAGCAATTAAATATTGTGTATATAAAAGTGAATTCGGAGGACCGATTTTCAACGCTCATGGACGGGAAAATTGATCTTGAATGTGGCTCTACGACGAACAATGCCGCGCGGCGTAAGTTAGTCGCCTTTACGGTGCCGCATTTTATTGCCACCGTGCGGATGGCGGTGCGGAGTAACTCACGTATCGCGAACTGGGCAGATTTGCGCGGTAAGCGCGTTGTCACGACCAGAGGCTCTACGGCGGTGCAGCTCATGAGCGAGCGTGACAAGGTGCGCGCTTTGGGGACGGTAATGCTGGAGGGGGCTGATCACGCGGAGTCGTTTTTACAGCTTGAGAACGGTGAGGCGGACGCCTTTGCAATGGACGATGTGTTGTTATTCGGGTTTCGCGCAAATGCCAAAAACCCTAACGGATTTTTGATCGTTGGCGAGCCGCTTTCCGCAGAGCCCTATGCGATCATGATGCGCAAAGACGATAAGCAGTTTAAAGGTGTTGTAGATCGTGAAATGGGCCGATTGATTCAAGACGGCGAATTAAATAGGTTGTACGATAAATGGTTTCGTCGGCCTATTCCGCCAAAAAAGGCGAACTTAAGTATGCCGATGAGTTATCTGTTGCGCGATACATTACGTTTTCCCACCGATAAAGTGGCAGATGGTTTGGATGATTAGCGAGAAAATAGATGAAGTAAGTCGCGTTCAGCATGGCGTCATCTGGGCGCGGTGGGTGGGGGCTACGAAGTTGTAGACGTTTGAAATGTTATATTAAAATTATTAATGGTTGAGGCGGCGCCTGTGTTGGAGGGCGCGTTTGCCAAGCTCGGTCTGACAAATTAATCTGGAGGCAACATGAAATTATCGACATTTATCACAGTTCTTATCAGCGCAGGTGTGGTGTGCGGACTGGCACAGGCCCAGGAAACCGGTACCTTGAAAAAAATCAAAGATTCGGGATCTATTACACTTGGCGTGCGTGATTCCTCCATCCCTTTTTCCTACCTGGATGATAAGCAGGCGCCATTAGGCTATTCGATTGACCTGTGTATGAAGGTCGTCGCTGCGGTCGAAAAACATCTGGGCAAGACGCTCGTCGTGCACAAGAATCCAGTCACCTCTGCCACACGGATTCCCCTGATGGCAAATGGCACCATTGATCTGGAGTGCGGTTCAACGACGAATAATCTGGAGCGCCAAAATCAAGTCGCCTTTGCGCCCACGACCTTCGTCACCGCAAATCGGCTGATCGCCAAAAAATCGGCCAACATTAATGCGCTGGCTGACATGAAGGGCAAAACCCTGGTATCGACATCCGGGACATCTAACTTAAAGCAAGTCACCGCACTGAATGCGGAACGTGCACTGGGCATGAACATCATGAGCGCCAAAGATCACGGCGAAAGCTTTCTGATGGTCGAAACCGGTCGTGCAGTCGCTTTTGCGATGGATGACGTTCTGTTGGCCAGCCTGCAGGCAAATGCCAAAGCACCAGCTGACTATGCTATTACCCGGGAGGCCTTATCGGTGGAGCCCTATGGCATTATGCTGCGCAAGGATGATCCGGCCTTCAAGAAAGTGGTCGACAAGGCGATTGAAGATGTTTTCAAATCCGGTGAGATCAACAAGATCTATGCTAAATGGTTCACGTCGCCGATTCCTCCTAAAGGCATTAATTTGAATATGCCGATGACCGAACAGTTAAAGGCGGTGATCGCCAAGCCGACTGATTCTGGCGACTCGGCCGCTTACGTGCTCAAGTAATTTTAGCGCCAGGCGTACAGGCGGGGGGCGCGATGCCTCCCGCTTTATTTTATCTGGCAGCTTAATAAGCTTGCAACTTAGCCTGTCAATGCAGCACAATCCTTCATTCATTTTGAACTGGGACTTCGTCAATGAACTATCACTGGAACTGGCGCATATTTTGGGAAGCTTCTCCCGAAGGCACGGGCAGCTATCTCGATACCTTGTGGTCGGGTCTGTTCTGGACGCTTTCGACCGCCTTGTCGGCCTGGGTTATGGCACTGGTCATCGGCGCTATCATCGGAACGATCCGCACGACGCCCAATAAAGTCGCGGTACGCTTTGCCGATGCGTATGTGGAATTATTCCGCAATATCCCTCTTCTGGTGCAAATGTTCCTCTGGTATTTTGTCATGCCTGAACTACTGCCAGAGGCGATGGGAAACTGGCTGAAGTCTATGCCGAATGCCTCTTTTATTACAGCGGTCTTGTGTCTGGGATTTTTTACCTCGTCACGCGTCGCGGTACAAATTTCTGCCGGCATTCAGGCGCTCCCGCGGGGGCAAAAAATGGCGGGTACCGCGCTCGGCTTGACCTTGCCGCAAACCTATCGCTTTGTACTGCTGCCGATGGCGTTTCGGATCGTTCTGCCGCCACTAACTAGTGAATTTTTGAATGTCATTAAAAACAGCTCGGTGGCCTTGACGATTGGCTTGATGGAGCTCACCGCACGCGCGCGCTCGATGCAGGAGTTTTCATTCCAGGTATTTGAAGCCTTTACAGCGGCCACGTTGATTTACATTGTGGTCAATATTATCGTGGTTAATCTCATGCGTCTGCTGGAAAAACGTGTCGCGATTCCAGGCTATATTGCCGCAGGCTCGTCTGGCGGAGGGCACTGATCATGTTCAGTAATTTTGATTTCAACGTCATTGAGCGCTCGTGGGTCTATTTATTTACGACCGGGATGACCTTTACGCTGCAGCTGACCTTGTTTGCCATGGTCGGCGGTATCATTCTGGGTACCCTGCTGGCCATGATGCGTCTATCGAGCAATAAGCCAGTCGCAGTTACTGCGACCGCCTATGTCAATCTGATTCGCTCCATGCCACTGGTGCTGGTGATTTTCTGGTTTTATTTTTTGGTGCCCTATATTGGGGCCTGGATTATCGGCGCCAATGAGCCCGTTAAGGTGGGCGCTTTTACGTCGTGCCTGACGACGTTTATCTTGTTTGAAGCGGCCTATTATTGCGAAATCATGCGCGCCGGTATTCAATCGATTCCACGCGGTCAGATATCAGCCGGCTATGCACTGGGCATGAGCTATTGGCAAACCATGGGGCATATTGTGCTGCCACAGGCGTTTCGGAATATGATTCCAGTGTTGCTGACGCAGACGATCGTACTGTTTCAGGACGTGTCGCTGGTCTATGTTTTATCGATTACCGACTTTGTCGGTGCTGCATCCAAGGTCGCGCAGCGCGATGGACGGCTGGTTGAAATGTATTTATTTGTTGCGCTGGTTTATTTCGTGCTGTGTTACGGGCTCTCGGCTCTGGTGAAAAAACTGCAGCAACGGGTGGCGATCATTCACTAAAAATAGGCGCGCTCAAGCATGTCTTGCGCAGCGCAGTGTCGCAAACAAATGAATCAATAGAATTTTGGAGCAAAGCATGATTGAACTAAACAAAGTCAATAAATGGTACGGCAATTTCCAGGTGCTCACAGATTGTTCGACCAAGGTCGCCAAGGGCGATGTCGTGGTGGTGTGTGGCCCTTCGGGTTCGGGCAAATCGACCTTGATCAAAACGGTCAATGGGCTGGAGTCCTTTCAACAAGGGTCGATCATGGTGGATAACATTTCTGTCGGCGATCCGCAAACCAACTTATCCAAGCTGCGGGCGCGGATTGGCATGGTGTTTCAAAATTTTGAATTATTTCCGCATCTGTCGATCCGGGAGAATCTGACGATCGGTCAGGTCAAGGTGCTGGGGCGTTCGCTCGAGGAAGCCTCTGAGCGTGGCTTGAAGTATCTGGATCGGGTCGGTCTGATCGCACAAAAGGATAAATTCCCCGGCCAGTTATCGGGCGGGCAGCAGCAGCGGGTTGCTATCGCGCGGGCTTTGTCGATGGATCCGATCGCGATGCTGTTTGATGAGCCGACCTCGGCCCTGGATCCGGAAATGATCAACGAAGTGTTGGATGTGATGGTCGGACTGGCGCAGGAAGGCATGACCATGATGGTCGTGACACACGAGATGGGCTTTGCCCGCAAGGTCGCGAATCGCGTCATCTTCATGGATCAGGGGAGTATTGTCGAAGACTGTACCAAAGAAGAATTCTTTGCTTCGCCTCGCTCGGACCGGGCGCGGGACTTCCTGGCCAAAATCATTACCCATTAAGTGCCCAACAGTCAGGCGCGATGATGCGGGTTTCTTGTGAATATCTTCTTGCGTGCATGCGGGCAGGTTTAATTTTTGTGCGGCATCTTCTGCATCGGGCCTGGCAGTTTTTGGGTGCCGATCAGAATGCACGGCGCAGCTAAGCCGGGCAAGCGGTTAAAATAGCGGCAATTGAAATCAGGAATTGCCATGCAAAATCAGACACCAAATACCGCCCATAGCGACTCTGCCAAAGATGCGGCTAACGACGCGGCTACCAATGTCACCGCCGATCTGAGCATTACGCGACCAGACGACTGGCATGTGCATCTGCGCGATGGTGCGCTCATGGCCGACGCGGTGGCGCATACAGCCCGACAGTTTGCCCGGGCGATCGTCATGCCGAATCTCAATCCACCGGTGACGACGACGGCGCAGGCCGCTGCCTACCGCGAGCGCATTCTGGCGGCCTTGCCCCAAGGCGCGCGCTTTTCGCCCTTGATGGTGCTATACCTGACCGACAATACCCCGCCAGATGAAATCCGCCGCGCCAAAGACAGTGGCTTTGTGCAGGCGGTCAAACTGTATCCGGCCGGTGCGACGACCAATTCCGACGCTGGTGTCACCGATGTGCGCAAATGTATCAAAACCCTCGAGGTGATGCAGGAACTGGGCATGCCTTTTCTGGTGCATGGTGAGGTGACCGATCCGGGGATTGATATTTTTGACCGTGAGGCAGTTTTCCTGGAGCGCGTGATGCAGCCTTTGCGGCGCGATTTGCCGGCGCTAAAGGTGGTGCTGGAACATATTACGACCCGTCAGGCGGCCGAGTATGTTGCGCAGGCAGGTCCGGTTACCGCGGCTACGATCACGGCGCACCATCTTTTGTATAACCGGAATGCTTTATTTCAGGGCGGTATCCGGCCGCACTATTATTGCCTCCCCGTGCTCAAGCGTGAAGAACACCGTCAGGCGCTGCTGGCAGCGGTCCGCTCGGGTAGCCCACAGTTCTTTCTCGGCACGGATTCAGCGCCCCATCCAAAGGGCTTAAAAGAGCATGCCTGTGGCTGTGCTGGCTGTTATACGGCCTTGCATGCGATGGAACTCTACGCGCAGGCCTTCGAGGAGGCCGGTGCACTGGATAAGCTGGAAGCCTTTGCCAGCTTCCATGGGCCAGATTTTTATGGTCTGCCGCGCAATCAGGGCAGCCTGCGCTTGCTGCGCTCGTCCTGGACTTTGCCGCAAGAGCTTCCGCTGGGTGATGTGAATGTGGTACCGCTCAATGCGGGGGAAGTCCTGCATTGGAAAATGGTCTAGACCGACCGTGTCCTTAGTCATGCAGGGCTTGTTCGCGTCCATCGACTGGACTAGGCCGTGGCTCGCGCCTTTGTTGCCGGCCGCTAAACCGTTGCTGGCCGCTGGGCAGCATTGGCGCGACGAACTCAATCGCCTTGCCGCCGCCGCAGCGCTACGCAATCATCGCCAACTCTCCCTGCAGTTTGTCGCGCAAGCCGATTTGCCGGCGAATATGGCCTACGAAACCTACATCAGTCAGACAGGCTGTGTCCCCACGCGTGACAATCTGCATGATTTTTTTAACGCGTTGGTGTGGTTGAGCTACCCACGTATGAAGCAGACGCTCAATGCCTTGCAGGCGCTGGAGATTGAGCGCGCCATCGCCCAGGGAAATGCACGCTCGGTGCGCGGCAAGCTGCGTGATGGCGCAACGCTGTTTGATGAAAATGCTGCGCTCATCATCAGCGCCAATGCCGGCCTCGTCGAAGACTTACGGGCGCATCGCTGGCAGGAAGCATTACTTGCACAAAGGGCAGCCTTTGGCCTATCGATCGAGGTGCTTCTATTTGGCCATGCCTTAATGGAGAAACTAGTCAGTCCCTACAAGGCGATCACGGCCCACGCTTGGGTGCTGCAGGTGCCGGAAGCGTATTTTGGGATGACGCCAGAGCAGGGCCGCGCGTGGCTGGATCAGTCGGCAGCGCAATACATGGCAAATGGGGTTTCAACCAGCGACTTTACCCCGCTACCTGTTCTGGGTGTGCCGGGCTGGTGGCCAGATCAGCGCACAGAATTTTATGCCGATGTCGCAGTATTCCGACCGCAACGTAAGAAGTAGGCAATAAAAAAGGCGCACGATAGTGTGCGCCTTTTCAATCACTCAGATCAGCCCGTTCTCATCGTTATATCCATGCGACGGGCCATCCCAATCAAGTACTGCTTGATTAGAACGAGTGCCAGATTCCAGTAGAGAAGCCGGTTTGATCGTTACGTGGCGTTGCGGTTGTTGAAAATAAACGTGAAGCACCACTAAACTTGTTAACATCCATCTCAGCATAGAAAAGTGTACGCGGCGAGAAAGAATAAGTCAGGCCGACCATGTTCACACTCTTTGTACCATTCAAAGCACCACCGGCGCCGCCAGAGACGTCAGATTTGTAGTAAGCGTAAGTGCCAGCAATCTCTTTGGTAAAGTTGTATACGCCACCAACCCACTGAACTTTAGTTTCAGTATCGCCAGTTGCAGCTGTCGCTAGGCGCTGATCCATGTAGCCAACAGAAACCTTCAAGTCAGAAGTGACTTTATATGCGCCACCTACGGTGTAGTGCGTTTTTGTGAAAGTTGCAACGTCTTGAACCGTGTATGCGCCACCCAAAGTCAATGTGCCGTCGTTATAAAGCAGACCAGCGGCCTTGACAGCGCCTGTGCTGATACTACCTGCAGTTTCGCCTAAAGCGTATTCAGCGCGTGCTGTGATGTTGCCAGTTGTGTAAGTGTACTGAATATCGTTGTCATAACGCGCGCCATTGGTCGATGGCGTAACAGCCAACGTGATGCCGATATACTTGAATGCAAACGGGTCATAGGTATTGATGGTGCGGAATGGAATGGTGTATTGACGGCCCATGTCGACCGAACCCCACGAACCACCCAAGCCAACAGTCGAAGTACGACGGAACAGTACATTGGTCGTATTGTCCAATTGACCGTTGCCTGAATTGAAGCCCATTTCCAAGTTGTAATGCGCATTCATACCACCGCCCAAATCTTCAACACCTTTGAAACCAAAGCGATTGGATTGATATGTACCAGTGGAATTCATGGTGAACTGACTTGCTCCAGCAGCGTTCGCATTGGTGATGTCACGTACGCCTGCATCAATGATGCCGTAGACGGTGACATTAGATTGCGCAGATGCGACGCCAGCGACGGCGCTCAAAACTGCCAATGCAAGAAGTGATTTTTTCATTCGAGATTCTCCGAGGGTTAAAACAAATATGTTTTTTTAGTGTGCATTCGGTCAGAATACTGGGAGGGACTGACCGAAACTTCCACGATAAAAAGAAGTTGCAGCTATTTCATCAAAGAAAGCTTGTTAGGGCAAAGGGTATTTGGCAAATCGCTCAATTCCCCTGGCAATTTGTTGCTATGATGCAACGCTAAATGCGCTTTGTGTTTAATTTAAAGTTTTCCTATGATGAGTATCGATTTTCATATAATAAATTTCGACCGCGCATTGCGTGTCTTGGCAGGCGTTTTACAGTCTGCGCAGCCGTCCCCGGCTGCGGGGGTGCCGGAGCAAGCCATGAACGACGAGGATCGGCGTAAAAGCGCTGGTTTGATGCGGGTCAATCATGTGGGTGAAGTCTGCGCCCAAGCCTTGTATGCATCCCAAGGACACTTCACCAAGTCAGCTAGCTTACGCGCGCAATTTATGCAGGCCGGGCAAGAGGAAATGGCCCATTTGGACTGGACTGCCCAACGGCTGGCGCAATTGGGTGCCAGCCCGAGCCTGTTGAACCCCCTCTGGTACCTGGGCGCATATGGACTGGGTGCGCTGGCCGCTAAAGCGGGTGATGCGCGTAGCCTGGGTTTCGTTGTAGAAACAGAAAAACAGGTAGAGGCGCATCTGGCTAGCCATTTGACGCACCTGCCCGAAGCAGACCTCAAATCGCGCGCCATCGTCGAGCGTATGCGTTGCGATGAGATTGAACACGGTGCCGCAGCGCAGGCCTTGGGTGCTGCTGCCATCCCGTCCGTGGTGCAGGGGGTTATGAAGCTGGTATCAAAAGTGATGACCTCGACGGCCTATCACCTATGATTCACCTTTGATGCGGGCGCTGAGCGTTTAAGCGACCGGCAAATCGGTCAAGTCGTCGATGATCTCGAAGGAATGCGTTAATTCTGCCGTATGGGCGAGCATGATGGAGGCGGAGCAGTACTTCTCATGCGAGAGTTTGATGGCGCGTTCAACCAGGCTGGCTTTGAGATTGCGGCCACGGACGATAAAATGAAAATGGATTTCGGTAAATACTTTGGGGTCTTTTTCAGCCCGCACCGAGCGCATCTTCAGGTCACAGCCACGAATGTCCTGGCCACTTTTACGTAAAATTAACACCACATCGTAGGCAGTACAGCCGCCCGTGCCGGCCAAGACCGTTTCCATCGGGCGCGGTGCCAGATTATTGCCACCACCCTCAGGTGCGCCATCCATGGTGATCAGATGGCCGGAACCGGTTTCGGCTAAAAAGCTCATGCCGGACAGGCCGGTCCAGCGTACGGTGCATTCCATAAGTTTCCCTTAAATTTGAAGGCGTGAAGGCCCGTTATTGTAGCTGGTCTTGCGGGCTTTATTGGCTGGCTGTGCTTCCGGCTGGCACAACGAGCGCAAGATCGGCATAAAGGTCGCCAACGCTGGGCGACATTATTTTTTAAAATGGCGACATTTACCTTGCGATGCACCATTCCACACTTTATACTAGGCGATGTCGGTGCAGGCTTTGGAGCAAATTGCTCGAGTCAGATGGCGCCACCCATGTCTCCTCCACTTCCCTCAAACGAGGTGGATTTAACCCGAACCTTATGTGCTTCGGGTTTTTTTTGTCTGCGGATGTCGCGACGCAGCAAATGGCGCGACAAAATTCTGCGTAGAGATGCCGATAGCCGAGGCGTTTCTTGTCATTTTTGACCTTATTTGACTAGGAAGGCTTGCGATGGGTATAATCTCGGGCTTTTCGTTGATTCGGAAAGAATATAAGGACGAGTCTGTTACGCGTGTCCGAGGGACATTTTTTCGGGCAGTTTAACGGAACCACCAACATTGCAGTTCTCATTTACTTAGGAAGTCATCATGAAAACCTTCTCCGCTAAAGGCCACGAGGTCAAGCGCGACTGGTTCGTGGTTGACGCGACGGACAAAATCCTCGGACGTGTTGCCAGCGAAGTGGCACTCCGATTACGCGGCAAACACAAACCTGAATTTACGCCCCACGTCGACACCGGCGATTTTATTGTTGTCATTAACGCCGGCAAGCTGCGCGTAACGGGCACGAAAGCGCTGAACAAAACGTACTACCGTCATACGGGTTACCCAGGCGGCATCTACGAAACCAATTTCGAGAAAATGCAACAGCGTTTTCCTGGTCGTGCGCTTGAAAAAGCGGTCAAGGGCATGTTGCCTAAAGGCCCGCTTGGTTACGCGATGATCAAAAAGCTGAAAGTGTATGCCGATGGTTCCCATCCGCACGCCGCGCAGCAACCACAAGCACTTGTTCTTTAAGGAATCGACATGATCGGTAATTACAATTACGGAACCGGACGTCGTAAAAGTGCAGTGGCGCGCGTTTTTATTAAAATCGGTACAGGCAAGATCGTCGTTAACGGCAAATTAGCTGCGGACTACTTTTCTCGCGAAACAGGTTTGATGGTGATTCGTCAGCCTTTAGAATTAACCAATAACCTCGAGCGTTTTGACATTATGGTCAACGTACATGGTGGTGGTGAGTCCGGCCAGTCAGGCGCTGTGCGTCATGGCATTACCCGTGCACTGATCGACTACGATGCAACGCTTAAGCCAGAACTGGCTAAAGCCGGCTTCGTTACACGTGATGCACGTGAAGTCGAACGTAAAAAAGTTGGTCTGCGCAAAGCACGTCGCGCAAAGCAGTTCTCGAAGCGTTAAACCGCTTTTGCAGGAAACAACAAAGCCATCAGGGTCGAACCTGGTGGCTTTTTGCTTTTATGAACGGAATCTGCTTGTAAATGGGTCGGACTTGGCTGGTAGAATCAACACAATTTAATGCAGTAGGCAAAGGACAAAGCATGATTAAGGTGGGAATTGTTGGCGGCACAGGTTATACCGGTGTGGAATTATTGCGCATCCTCGCAGCGCACCCTGAGGTTGAACTGGTTTGTATCACCTCGCGCAGCGAAGACGGCTTGCCGGTCGCCGATATGTTCCCCTCTCTGCGCGGCCACGTATCCTTGTGTTTTACCGCGCCCGATAAAGCCCGTTTGACGGACTGCGATGTGGTGTTCTTTGCGACGCCGCACGGTGTTGCCATGGCCCAGGCGCCGGATTTGCTCAAAGCAGGCGTCAAGGTGATTGATCTGGCGGCCGACTTCCGTTTACAGGACGTGGATGTGTTTGCCAAGTGGTATGGCATGCCGCATTCGCAGCCTGCGCTGTTGGCCGAGGCGGTGTATGGGCTGCCGGAAATAAATCGTGCAGCGATTAAAACCGCCCGTTTGATCGGCTTGCCGGGCTGTTACCCGACTTCGATGCAGCTCGGCTTTGCGCCTTTACTGGCACAAGGTAAGCCACTGGTAAATGAATCAGCCCTGATCGCCGACTGTAAGTCTGGCGTGTCCGGCGCCGGTCGGAAGGCCGAAGTCAGTGCCTTGATGGCCGAGGCGAGTGATAACTTTAAAGCGTATGGTGTGAAGGGTCACCGGCACTTGCCGGAAACGGTCCAGGGACTCGAAGCGATCGCCCAACGCAAGATCGGCCTGACCTTCGTGCCGCATCTGGTGCCGATGATTCGCGGTATTCATTCGACTTTGTATGCGACACTCTTGCCGGAGGCGCGTGGCCTGGATATTCAGGCGCTGTTTGAAGCGCATTACAAAGATGACTATTTTGTAGATGTGATGCCGGCCGGTAGCCACCCTGAAACGCGTTCGGTGCGGGCGTCGAATATGTTGCGCATTGCCGTGCACCGTCCGGGCAATGGGGATTTGGTCGTGATCCTGGTCGTGGAAGATAATCTGGTCAAGGGTGCTGCAGGCCAAGGCGTCCAGTGTATGAATGTGATGTTTGGGCTGGATGAGACGACCGGCCTGCGACAGGTTCCCATCCTGCCCTAATAATAAGCATGAAGGAGACATAATACGATGAGTTCATCCAGCCAATTTTCAAGTACCCTGAAGTACAAGCTCTGGCGTCGGCGTTTATCGGTTTCTGCGCCACAGTTGTCGGTGCAGCGGCAGGTGCCTTGGCCAATTCGTCTGCTCATGTTTGTTGCGACGCTGACGGTTGGAGGTCTCATCACCTTGTGGGTCGTTGGACGTGGTAATTCCACGGCAGGATTTAACCCGGTCGCTAATCTGGAGCAGATCAATAATTTTCGCGATCAGATTGAGAAACTGCGCACAGAACGTGACCAGTTTTCAAGCACGGTGAATGCGGCGGAAAGTCAGATCAATATGGAGCGCTCCTCTCAGCAGCAATTGCTGATGCAGGTCAAAACGCTCGAAAGCGACAATGCCAGACTCAAAGAGGATCTGGCTTTTTTTGAAAGTTTATTGCCGGCTGACACGGGCCCACAGGGTATTTCCATTCGCCGGCTGAAGGTCGATACGTTAGCGCCCAATCAGTTACGTTACCAGTTATTAGCCATGCAGGGTGGTAAAGGCGAGCGTCAGTTTATTGGCAACGTACAGCTCGTCATCACGGCAATCCAAATGGGTAAAAGTGTTATGATCACCTTCCCCGACCTAAAGCCTGCTGAGCTCGATAAGTTTAAGCTCTCATTTAAGCACTACCAGCGTGTTGAGGGTGTGCTGACCCTTCCTGAAGGGACCGTGGCAAAAACAGTTCAGGCACGTGTGCTTGAAAATGGGCAAATTCGTACCCAGCTATCCGTTAACTTGTAAGGAATTGCCCATGTTCGGTCGCAAAAGTAAAAATACGATTGATAGTTTGATCGGCTTATCGACATCCATCGAGGGTGATTTGTATTTCAAGGGCGGCTTGCGGATTGACGGCATCGTTAAAGGTAACGTGATCGCCGACTCCGATGAGACCAGCATGCTGGTCATTTCCGAACATGCCAAAGTCGAGGGCGAAGTGCGGGTGGCCTACCTGGTGATCAATGGCGAAATCAAGGGCCCGGTCTTTTCATCCGAGTTACTTGAATTGCAGCCGAAGGCGCGGATTATCGGCGATGTGTTTTACAAAGCCCTCGAAATGCATGGCGGCGCCGTGGTGTCGGGTAAGCTGACACACGACCTGACAGGTGAGGCGGTTTTGCAACTCGCCATGAGTAATACGTGATATTCGCTGACGGTCTATAATCGTGACATTAACGCTTTGTTGGAGCTCACTATGAATGCTATTACTGAAATGCCTGCCCCGATTATCTTTACTGATAGCGCGGCCAGCAAGGTTGCACAGCTGATCGAGGAAGAAGGTAATCCGGATCTGAAACTGCGCGTGTTCGTCCAAGGCGGCGGCTGCTCAGGATTTCAGTACGGTTTTACGTTTGATGAAATCGTCAACGAAGATGACACCACGATGAGCAAGAATGGTGTGTCCTTGCTGATTGACTCCATGAGTTATCAGTATCTCGTGGGCGCTGAAATCGATTACAAGGATGATCTTGAGGGCGCACAGTTTGTGATCAAGAATCCCAATGCAACGACAACTTGCGGCTGCGGATCGTCGTTTTCCTGATCCCGTCTCTTGATAAAAAATAGCGCAAACATGTTTGCGCTATTTTTTTGTCCGTCGTTTTTGCGCTGAGCGTTTATGCCGGATAGAGCCCGCCAAGAATGCGCGGGCCAAGAGCGCCGGTGACGGCTGGCAGATTGCCCGGCGCGCGCTGTAAAAATTGCGCGGCCAGCCAGGCAAAGGCCAGTGCTTCGACGTGGCTCGGTGAGATGCCTAAAGCGGCGCTTGACTGCACCAGCGCTGTGCCGGGATTGTCTGGTGCGCGATGCTTGAGCGCCTTCTGCAGCTGGGTCTCCAGCGATTGCATCAAGGCCGTGTTGTAAGCCCCGCCGCCGCAGACATAGACTGCCTGCGTTTCTGGCGCATACCTACTGATGGCCTCGGCCAGAGAGGTCGCTGTTAATGCTAACAGTGTGGCCTGCACATCGGCTGCATCGGCGTTGGCATGGGTGAGTAAATGCGGGGCTAGCCAGTCCAGATGGAAGAGATCGCGACCGGTACTTTTGGGAGCCGGGCGAGCAAAATAAGGATCCTTCAGCAGCGCCTGCAGCAGGGCGGGTATAACCTGACCACTGGCAGCCCAGGCGCCGTCGGCATCATAATCAAGACCACGCTGACGGCTGATCCAGCCATCCATCAAGACATTACCGGGGCCGGTATCGAAGCCGCTGACTGTCGGATTGACGCCAGCAGGAAGAATACTGATATTACTGATGCCGCCGATATTGGCGATGACTCGATGCTGTGCTGGCGTGCCAAACGCGCTCTGATGAAAGGCCGGCACCAGCGGCGCACCCTGACCGCCAGCGGCCACATCACGGCGACGGAAATCGGCGACCACATCGATGCCGCAATACTCTGCCAACAGAGCGGGATTATTGGTTTGCCAGGTATAGCCAAGATCGGGACGATGGCGGATTGTCTGACCATGTGCGCCGACGGCGCGTACGGCATTTGCTGTCAGGTCGGCTTGCTTGAGCAGCTTGGCGATGCAGTCGGCATAGACGCGCACCAGAGCATTGGCGGCCAGCGCTTCACGCTGCAGTTCATCAGCACTGGTCGCTTGCAGGCACATCAGCGCACGTCGCAGATCGGCGGGGAAGGGCAGAAATGCACTGTCGATCACACGCCATGTGCCCTGCTCGCTGTGTGCGAGTACCGCATCGACGCCATCCATGCTGGTGCCAGACATAAGGCCGATATAAGTGGACGAAGCGGGAGCGGATGGATACATTGGCGGACGACCTTAGGATAAAAAAATCAGCGCAGGGAACAGGCGCGGTGGCGTTATTTCGCCGCTAACTGCTGCCCCGGCGCGCGCGGATTTAATAAACGAAAGCGATGGGCCATGACCTCTGTTTGCGCGCGAAAGCGCGGCATGTCGAGCGTATTCAGATGGACGGGCTCGGGCATGTTGATGGTGAGCGGATTGCGCGGCTGATTATTGACGCGGAATTCGTAATGCAGATGCGGCCCCGTGGCCCAGCCGGTAGCGCCGACATAACCGATCACGTCGCCCTGGGCGACTCTGGCGCCGCGCCGGGTCAGATTGGCAAAGCGACTCATGTGGGCGTACAAGGTGGAATAGTTATTACCATGTCGGATGATGACCGCATTGCCGTAGCCGTTGCTCACGCCAGAAAAATCGATCACGCCATCTCCTGCGGCACGAATCGGGGTGCCGGCGCTGGCGGCGAAATCGACTCCAGTATGCGCGCGCCACAGGCCGGAGATGGGATGATTACGCATCGAGAAGCCGGACGAAATGCGTGAAAATTCGAGCGGCGATTTTAAAAATGCCCGCTTGATGGATTTGCCGTCAAAGCTAAAGTAGCCGCCGCCCTGTGAATGCGCAGGATCGCTAAACCAGACGGTTTGAAAGGTTTTGCCGGCATTGATAAATTCGGCCGCCAGCACCCGGCCCGGGCGGACATACTCACCATTGCGCCACATGGTTTCGTAGACCACATTGAAGCGGTCGCCCGGCTGCAAGTCTGTACGAAAATCGATATTGGTCGAAAACATGTCGACGATTTGCATCGTAATATTGTCGGGAATGCCGAGGCTATCAGTGGCGCCAAACAGGGAGGATTGGATTTTCCCGGAACGCATTTCAATGCGTTGTTCAAGCATGGCGGGGCCATCTTGAACCCTAAATCCTTTACCGACCCGATGCATTTCCAGGGTTTTGAAGGCGTTTTCGGGACCGGTGGGGACGGTCATGCTGAGCCAGAGAAGTTGACCTTGGTCGCTGACCTGGGCTTGCACGCGCTTGCCGGCCCGTAGCTGCAAAATGGCGCGCGCTGTTGGATCTGATTTGATGAAGTTGGCGGCGTCGTTGTCGTCTGCGCCAAGCCGAGTAAGTAGACCCGCCAGTGAATCGCCCGGGCGAATCGTGACTTCGTTGACGTAGCTGTGGGAGGCGCGGGAGAGCTGTTCGATCTGTTCGGCCAGTGATGGTAAGGCGAGGGTTTCGGTGACCGATCGGACTGGGAGATCGGCCGCGTCCGGGGAGCGCGGGGCGACACCGGCCACACCAAATGCACAGATCGCCAGCAGCAGCAGCGAGGCGGAGACGATGCGTGATGTGCGCGTTGCGCCGAAAAGAAGATGACTAACGGAGGCAGAGCGCGTGAATTTATCTTTATGCTGCATGCAATAAGTTAAAATTTGTCTATCGGGCCTGCATTTCCTGCCATGAGAGCGGCGATTATATCAAAGCGAGCGCTCGAATCTTCTTTCATTTACCTTTATTTTTTGTCAACACATGACCGATTTGCCACAGCAGTCTAAAAAAACCGCCCTTCTTCCTCTGAGTGATGCGGTACAGGAAGCGCTCGAAGTGACTAAACGCGGATGCGAAGAACTCCTGATCGAGGCCGAATTTGCGCAAAAACTAGCCCGTTCAGAACAGTCTGGCACGCCGCTACGCATCAAGCTCGGACTCGATCCGACTGCGCCGGATCTGCACCTCGGGCATACCGTCGTGCTCAACAAAATGCGTCAGCTGCAAAATCTCGGCCATAACGTGATTTTTCTGATTGGCGATTTCACCTCGATGATCGGCGATCCTTCGGGACGCAATATCACCCGTCCGCCGCTCACCGCCGAGCAGATTAAAGAAAACGCGCAGACCTATTTTGCCCAGGCCAGCCTGGTGCTGGACCCGGCGCGCACGGAAATTCGCTATAACTCGGAATGGTCGGATCCGCTTGGTGCGCGCGGCATGATCGAGCTGGCGGCCAAGTACACCGTGGCGCGGATGCTGGAGCGGGACGATTTTACCAAGCGCTTCAAGGCCGGCACGCCGATCTCGGTGCATGAATTTCTTTATCCGCTCATGCAGGGTTACGATTCGGTCGCCTTGAAATCCGATCTGGAACTCGGTGGTACGGATCAGAAGTTCAATTTGCTGGTGGGGCGCGAATTACAAAAAGATTACGGTCAGGAGCAGCAGTGTATCCTCACCATGCCACTGCTCGAAGGGCTGGACGGCGTGGAAAAAATGTCCAAGTCGAAGAACAATACGATCGGCATCACCGAGCCGGGGAATACGATGTTCGCTAAAGTCATGAGCATTTCGGATGGCATGATGTGGCGCTACTACGAGCTATTGTCGTTTCGTTCGCTAGCAGAAATTGCCGGCTTTAAGGCTGAGGTGGAGGGTGGTCGTAATCCGCGCGACATCAAGGTCTTGCTGGCACAGGAAATCGTTGAACGATTTCATTCCCTTTCGGCGGCGGAAGAAGCACTGGCCGATTTTGTCCATCGCGCCAGCGGTGGTATTCCAGACACGATCCCTGAAGCGCAGCTGAGCGGTGCGCCCATGGCGATCGGTCAGCTGCTCAAGCAAGCCAATTTGTGTCCGTCCACGTCGGAAGCTTTGCGCATGGTTGAGCAGGGCGGTGTGCGAATCGACGGCGTCGTGATCAGCGACAAAGCCTTGAAGATGGAATCCGGTACGTTTGTTTTGCAGGTCGGGAAACGCAAATTTTGTCGTATCACGCTGGCGGTCTAAATGATTGCCTTGCTTCAGCGGGTGAGTCAGGCCAGGGTTGAGGTCGATGGCGCGACGGTCGGCGCGATCGGGCCGGGTCTGATGGTGTTGTTATGCGCTGAACGGGGCGACCAGGCGCCGCAGGCGGAGGCGCTGCTGACGAAGCTGCTGGCCTATCGGGTTTTTTCTGATGCGACGGGCAAGATGAATCACAGTCTGACGCAAGTCGCCGGTGGCTTGTTACTGGTGCCGCAATTTACGCTTGCGGCGGACACGCGCTCTGGCAGCCGGCCTTCCTTTACCCCGGCGGCGGAGCCGGCCGAGGCGGCACGCTTATTTGATTTTTTTGTCGCCCGTGCGCGCGCATGCCATGCGACGGTGGAGACCGGTCAGTTCGGCGCTCACATGCAGGTTTCCCTGACTAATGATGGCCCGGTGACGTTCTGGCTCACATCCCGAGCCAGTTCGTGACCCAGTTCGTGACCCAGTTCGCGACCCAGTCCCGGATCTGGCAATGATAATTTTTCACAGGAGTTGAAAATGAAATTTTGGAGTGATTCCTTTAGCGACGGCGCCTATATCCCCAGCCCCTTTGCATTTTGTATTATTGATCCGACCAGCCATGTGGGTTTGTCGGCCAATCGTAATCCCCATCTGGCCTGGCAAGATCTGCCGGCCGGAACGCGTTCGCTGGCGATTATTTGTCATGACATGGATGTACCTTCGCGCGGCGACGATGTGAATCAGGAAGGACGAACCATCCCGGCTGAATTGCCGCGGGTGGATTTTTTTCACTGGACCTTGATCGATCTGCCGGTCAGCACCACGCAGATTGCTGCCGGCGCTTTTGCTGACGGCGTCGTCGCGCATGGCAAGAGCGGCCCCGAGGTCGCTGGGCATGCCGGACTGCGTCATGGACTTAATGACTACACCGGCTGGTTTGCCGCCGATCCTGCCATGCAGGGCCAATATTTTGGCTACGATGGCCCATGTCCGCCCTGGAATGACGCGGTGATTCATCGCTATGCCTTCACACTGTATGCGCTCGATGTCCCGCGTTGTGCGGTCGAAGGCGGGTTCACCGGACCCGAGGTGCGGCAGGCAATGACGGGTCACATCCTGGCGCAGGAAATGCTGATCGGCTTATATACCCTCAATCCATTTCTGGCAGAGCCGCAATACGGTAGTGCGGCACCCGCATGACCGAGCTGATTTTGGTGCGACATGGCGAGACCGACTGGAATGCCGAGCGGCGCCTGCAAGGCCATCTCGACATTCCTCTCAATGCGACCGGTCTGTCGCAGGCGCAGGCCTTGGGGCAAGCCTTGCGCCATGAGCAGCTGGATGCACTGTTTGTCAGTGATCTGCAGCGCGCCATGCAAACCGCAGCGCCCATCGGTGCTGCGCATGGCTTGCCCTTGCAGATCGATGCGGGCTTGCGTGAGCGTTGTTATGGCGCGTTCGAAGGACTGTTGTATGACGAGATCGACGGGCGCTATCCGCTTGAGTATGCGGCCTGGAAGGCGGGCGATTTGCATGTGCGCTATCCGGCCGGCGAATTCATCGCGGAGACGCTGCATGAATTTGACCTACGGTCGACCTCGACCGTGCTGCGTATTGTCACCGCGGCCACCGAGGCCAGTGCTGCCGGCGCGCGCAGAATCGCCATCGTCACGCATGGCGGTGTGCTCGAATGTATTTACCGGGCGGCGAAAAAATTAAGCTGGACCAGCCCGCGCGATTTCGACATCCGCAATGCCAGCATCAATCGGCTGACATTGCATCTGGATGGGTGGTCGATTAGTCAATGGGGTGAGGTGGCGCATTTGCAAGCCCAGGTACTCGATGAACACCATTAAGACGGCGACTCCGGGTAAAATGAATGCCCTTTGTTTTTTGTCATGATGCCGTGAATATAGGCCCCTACCAACTGCGCAATAATGTCTTCGTCGCCCCCATGGCCGGCGTGACAGACCGGCCATTTCGTCAGCTGTGCAAACAGCTCGGCGCTGGTTATGCGGTGTCGGAAATGGCCGCCTCGGATCCGCGTTTATGGGCCACAGAAAAAACCTCCCGCAGAATTAATCACGACGGTGAGATGGCGCCACGCGCAGTACAGATTGCCGGGGCTGACCCGGCCATGCTGGCACGCTGTGCCGCTTTTAATGTCGAGCGTGGCGCGCAAATCATCGACATCAATATGGGCTGCCCGGTCAAGAAAGTGTGCAACAGCTGGTGCGGTTCGGCCTTGCTGCAACATGAACCGCTGGTCGCGCAGATTCTGGCCGCCGTGGTGGCCGCCGTCGATGTGCCGGTCACACTGAAATTTCGAACCGGCTGGGATCGCGCGCACAAAAACGCGCTGCAGATTGCCCGCATCGCTGAAGATCAGGGCATCGCCATGCTGACTTTGCATGGTCGTACACGGGCCGATGGGTATAGCGGCGCAGCCGAATATGACACCATCGCCGCAGTCAAGGCGGCCGTAGGGATTCCCGTGGTCGCCAATGGCGATATTGACTCCCCCGAAAAAGCAAAATTTGTCTTGCAGGTCACCGGTGCTGACGCCATCATGATCGGCCGCGCAGCACAGGGGCGGCCCTGGATATTTCGCGAGATCGTACACTACCTCGACACCGGGCTACATTTGCCGCCACCGACGATCGCCGAAGTCCGCGCGCTGATGCAGGAACATTTACGCGCCCACTATGCCTTTTATGGCGATTACCTGGGTGTGCGCACGGCACGCAAACATATCGGCTGGTATGTGCGCGATCTGCAGGGCGGCGAGCTGTTTCGTCAGCGTATGAATGGCCTGGAAGAATGCGAGGCACAGTTAGCGGCAGTCGATTCATTTTTTGAAATGCAAATGTTGTATGGTGAGCGGTTACAATATACCTCCACCCCGGAAGTGCTGGCAGCCTGAGCTGTGGCGCGGCGGGGATTGAGAGAACAGCAATAAACGAAAACTAAAAAAATATTATGAGCAAAGATAATATCCAGGAAGTCGTCAAAAAGAGTCTGGAAAAATATTTCCGTGATCTGGGCGAACAAGATCCGTCGAATGTGTATGAGATGGTGGTCTTCACTGTTGAAAAGCCGATTCTGGAAGCCGTCATGCAGCGCGCTGACGGGAATCAGTCTCAGGCAGCAGACATGCTGGGTATTAATCGCAATACGCTGCGCAAGAAATTGCAGCAGCACGAGATGTTGTAATCAACATTGTTGTAATCGACAGAATTCAAGCAGCGTTTTTTCTTCACCCAACTTTCACCCCACTCTTTTAGCAAGCCTTCACTATGCTCAAGCAAGCTCTCATTTCGGTCTCAGATAAAACCGGCGTTCTGGAATTTTCCCGCGCCCTTGTCGCTCAGGGTTTTACGATTCTGTCGACCGGTGGCACCGCCAAACTGTTGGCAGACAATGGCGTCGCTGTCACGGAAGTGGCCGACTACACGGGTTTTCCTGAAATGCTCGATGGCCGGGTCAAGACACTGCATCCAAAGGTGCACGGCGGGATTCTGGCGCGCCGCGATTTTCCGCAACATATGTCGGCCTTGGGGCAGCATGGTATTGCCACCATTGATCTGGTGGTCGTCAATTTATATCCGTTTCAACAAACCGTGGCCAAAGAAATCTGCCCGCTCGAAGACGCGATTGAAAACATCGACATCGGTGGCCCGGCCATGCTGCGTTCGGCCGCCAAGAACCACAAGGACGTGTTAGTGGTGTGTGACCCGTCCGACTATGCGCGCGTGCTGGATGAAATGCGCGCCGGCGAGGTGAGCTACGCGACCCGCTTTGCATTGGCAAAAAAAGTCTTTGCCCACACAGCGCAATATGATGGCGCTATCACCAATTACTTCACCAGCCTGGGTGAGGATTTGCAGCATGCCACGCGCAGCGCTTATCCACAAACCATGAACCTGCATTTTGAAAAAGTACAGGATCTGCGCTACGGTGAAAACCCGCATCAGTCAGCCGCTTTTTATCGCGATTTAAAAGGTGTCGATGGTGCCTTGGCCAATTATGTTCAGCTGCAGGGCAAGGAGCTGTCTTATAACAATATCGGTGACGCCGACGCGGCGTGGGAATGCATTAAAACGTTTTCAAGCACCGCCTGCGTGATCGTCAAGCATGCCAACCCGTGCGGCGTGGCGCTCGGTGTCGATGCGCTCGAAGCCTATAGCAAGGCTTTGCAGACAGATCCGACGTCCGCCTTTGGCGGCATCATTGCGTTTAATTGCGCGGTCGATGGCAAGGCCGCCGAAGCGGTCGCTAAACAGTTTGTTGAGGTATTGATCGCGCCGTCTTTTACGGCGGAAGCGTTGCAGATTTTTGCCGCCAAACAGAACGTTCGTCTGTTGCAAATTGCGCTAGGCGCAGGGACCAATCCACAGGACATCAAACGCGTTGGTGGTGGCATCCTGGTGCAGTCGCCGGATGCAAAAAATATCGGCTTGGATGAAGTGCGCGTCGTGACCAAGGCGCAGCCGACCCAGCAGCAATTGCAGGATCTGATGTTTGCCTGGAAGGTGGCCAAATTTGTGAAATCGAATGCGATCGTTTTCTGCGCCAAGGGTATGACGCTGGGTGTCGGTGCCGGTCAGATGAGTCGTGTTGATTCGGCGCGGATTGCCGCCATCAAGGCACAAAATGCCGGACTGGTCCTTGCTGGTTCGGCGGTCGCCTCAGATGCCTTTTTTCCGTTTCGTGACGGACTCGATGTGGTCGTGGCAGCTGGCGCGACCTGCGTGATTCAGCCGGGCGGATCGATGCGCGATCAGGAAGTCATCGACGCAGCCAATGAACAAGGTATCGTGATGCTGTTGACCGGTACGCGTCATTTCCGTCATTGAAATTGCGCGATGAAGCGCGGCGATCGGCTAGGCTGACATGAAAATTCTCGGCATCGACCCCGGCCTGCGCATCACCGGCTTTGGCGTTATTCTCAAGCAGGGTAATAAGCTGAGCTACATTGCCTCCGGTGTGATCAAGACGCCGGATGGCGATTTGCCGCAGCGCTTGAAGGTTATTCTCGCGGGCGTCACCGAAGTGGTGGCGACCTATCAGCCCGATTGTGCGGCGATTGAAAAAGTCTTTGTGAATGTGAATCCGCAGTCGACCCTGCTGCTGGGTCAGGCGCGCGGGGCAGCCATCTGTGGCCTGGTGCAGGCCGATCTGGCGGTCGCTGAATATACTGCGCTGCAGGTCAAGCAGTCGGTCGTTGGTCATGGACGGGCCCAAAAACATCAGGTGCAGGATATGGTGCAGCGTCTGCTTCTGCTCACCGGCATGCCGGGTACCGATGCGGCCGATGCGTTGGGCGTGGCGATTTGTCATGCACATAGCGGCGAGGCGCTGGCGATTTTGGGCAAACTGGCGCCTGGGCTGGGAAAAAAAGGGCTGCGCATGCGCGGCGGACGATTGATCGGCTGATCGGCCTTCAAGATTGGCGCAGGTCCTGTATCATTGAAAAATCGTTCCATATTCGTTCAATAGTTGATTTACAGGTCGGCACAGCGCTACGGTGTCTGCGCTTTTTTCATCCCCTCATCGTAGTGAATCGTCATGATCGGTCGACTCTCCGGAATTCTGCTGGAAAAAAATCCACCCCATCTGCTGGTCGACTGCCTTGGCGTCGGTTACGAGGTGGATGTGCCAATGAGTACCTTCTATAATTTGCCGGCCCTGGGTGAAAAAGTCATGCTGCTCACGCATCTGACGGTGCGTGAAGATGCCCATCTTTTGTATGGCTTTGGCAGTGTCGACGAGCGTAATGTATTTCGTCAGCTGATCAAGATTACCGGCGTTGGTGCGCGCATTGCGTTGGCAATTTTATCCGGCATGTCGGTCGCCGATCTGGCGCAGGCCGTCACCTTGCAGGAAGCGGCGCGACTGACGCGGATTCCTGGCATTGGCAAAAAGACCGCCGAGCGTCTGCTCCTTGAATTAAAAGGCAAGCTGGGTGCCGATCTGGGTCACAGCGGTACCGGTGCCCTGCACAACGATGCCAATGCCGACATCATGAATGCCCTGCTGGCGCTGGGTTACTCCGACAAGGAAGCGCTGCTGGCCATGAAGCAGGTGCCGGCAGCGACCGGTGTTTCGGATGGCATCAAGCTGGCGCTCAAGGCCTTGTCGAAAGCCTAAGGGAATCACACCATGAGTATTCAAACCGACGATTTCAGCCAACAGCGCATTATTGACGCCGCGCCTTCTTCGCCCAACGAAGAGGCGATTGAGCGCGCGCTGCGGCCCAAGCAGCTCGACGAATACATCGGTCAGGAAAAAGCCCGCGGTCAGTTAGAAATTTTTATCGCCGCCGCCCGTCAGCGCGGCGAGGCGCTCGACCATACCCTTTTATTTGGCCCGCCCGGCTTGGGCAAGACGACTTTGGCGCACATCATTGCGCGTGAAATGGGCGTTAATCTGCGTCAGACTTCCGGCCCGGTGCTCGAACGCGCCGGTGATCTGGCAGCACTGCTGACGAATCTGGAAGCTAACGACGTTTTATTCATCGATGAAATCCATCGTCTGTCGCCGGTAGTGGAAGAAATTCTTTATCCGGCCTTAGAGGATTACCAGATCGATATCATGATCGGCGAAGGCCCTGCGGCACGCTCGGTGCGACTCGATTTGCAGCCATTTACGCTGGTCGGTGCCACCACCCGCGCCGGCATGCTGACCAATCCTTTGCGTGATCGCTTTGGGATTGTGGCGCGACTGGAGTTTTATACCGCCGAACAGCTTACCCGCATCGTCACCCGCAGCGCGGCGCTGTTAAATGCGCCGATCGATCCGGAGGGCGCATTCGAGATCGCTAAACGCAGCCGTGGCACACCGCGTATCGCCAATCGTTTGCTGCGACGGGTACGCGATTATGCCGAGGTTAAAGGTACGGGGGATATCACGCGCAAGATCGCCGATGCAGCGCTGGTGATGCTGGATGTCGATCCGGTCGGTTTCGATTTAATGGATCGCACGCTGCTTGAAGCGGTCTTGTTCAAATTTGGCGGCGGTCCGGTCGGTCTGGATAACCTGGCGGCCGCCATCGGTGAAGAGCGCGACACGATTGAAGACGTGCTCGAACCCTACCTGATCCAGCAGGGCTTTTTGCAGCGCACACCGCGCGGCAGGATCGCTACCCCCGCCGCCTACCGTCATTTCGGGGTCACCGCACCGCGCACAGGCCCGAACGGTGAGTTGTGGGATTCTGCGCAGGATTGAGGGCTTACTCTTCGCGCAGCCAGGTCTGGGTACGGCCAAACATGGGGGTGCCGATATAGCCGCGCATGTTGAGGGTCTTGCCGCCGTCGGCCACGGTTAATTTGCTGCTGTAGACCTTGCCGTTATTGGGGTCGAGAATTTTGCCGCCGTTGTATTCTTTGCCATCGAGTTTGAGGCCATAGAGGATCACCATGCCAACGACCGGTTTGTCTTTCATGTCACCTTCACATTTCAAACAGACTGGATTGGGTTCGGCGCCTGGCTCGACAAACACCTTTTCGACCTTGCCGCGCACTTCATCTCCCACCGCATAAATACGCACTAGCGATTTAACTTTGCCGGTATTGTCATCAATCGTCTTCCATAAGCCAATCGCCGACAGATTTTGCGCGTGCAGTCCCAGGCTAGTGACGGTCAATAGTAGTGCCGTGATCAATTTTGCGCGAATAATCATAGAGGTCTCCGTTGAGGTGAATAAGATTTTTTGTTGTTATGCAGGGGGTAATTTAGCATATTGCTCGCGCAATTTCTCAAGCGTTACGCCAAATGCGGCGACCCGTTCGTGTTCCTGGGCGACGACAGCGGCTGGTGCACGGGCGACGAAACTCTCGTTGCTCAGCTTGACCATCGCCTTGCTGATCTCGCCGCTCAGGCGGGTGATCTCCTTGCTCAGGCGTTCGCGTTCTGCGTTGACGTCGATTTCCACCTGCAGCATCAGCTTCACATTGCCTACCACCGACACGGGCGCTGGCGATTCCGGCAGGGTCGCTACGATCACGACCTCGGACAGTTTGGCCAAGGCCTGCAGGTAAGGTGCCTGGGTCGCCAACAATGCCGGTTCGCTGGTTTCGATCACCAGTGGTACCCGCAGTGCCGGTGAGAGCTGCATCTCGCCGCGCAGATTACGACAGGCGTCGGTGAGGGTTTTTAACTGCGTCATCCAGGCTTCGGCTTCCGGATTAATCTTGGCCGGGTTAGGCTCAGGATAACGCTGTAACATGAGCGAATCACCAGCAGGATTAAGCACGATGCCGGCCAGTGGCGCGACCGTCTGCCACAGCGATTCGGTAATGAAGGGGATCACCGGATGCGCTAAGCGCAGCACCGTTTCGAGTACCCGCAAAAGCGTGCGACGGGTACCACGCTGTTGGGCTGGGGTACCGGTTTGCACCTGCACCTTGGCGACTTCGAGGTACCAGTCGCAATACTCGTCCCACACGAATTGATAAATGGAGGTGGCGATATTATCAAAACGGTAGTCGGCAAAACCCTTGGCGATATCGGCTTCGGTACGCTGTAACAGTGAGCTGATCCAGCGATCTGCCAAGGATAGCTCAACGTAATCGAGATCGTCCCGCGCTTCCAAGCCGCAGTCCTGGCCCTCAGTGTTCATCAAGACAAAGCGGGTGGCGTTCCACAGCTTATTGCAGAAATTCCGGTAACCCTCGCAGCGGTGCAAATCAAAATTGATATTGCGGCCCAGGGAAGCGTAGCTGGCCATGGTGAAGCGCAGCGCATCAGTCCCGAAAGCTGGAATGCCGTCCGGGTATTCCTTACGCGTGGCCTTGGCGATGGCGCTGGCCTGCTTGGGATTCATCAGGCCGGCAGTCCGTTTGGTGACCAGCGATTCGAGATCAATGCCGTCGATCAGATCGATCGGGTCGAGCGTATTGCCTTTGGATTTAGACATCTTCTGCCCGCTCGAATCGCGAATCAGGCCGTGAATATACACATCCCGAAACGGTACCTGACCGGTGAAGTGCGTGGTCATCATGACCATGCGCGCGACCCAGAAAAAGATGATGTCAAAGCCGGTCACCAGCACCGACGATGGCAGGAACATTTTATAGTCTGGCGTCTGCTCAGGCCAGCCGAGGGTTGAAAACGGTACCAGCGCAGAAGAGAACCAGGTGTCGAGCACGTCCGCATCGCGGCGGATGGTCTTGCTGCCGGCCTGCGCCTGCGCTTCGGCTTCGGTGCGGGCGACATAGATCTTGCCGTCTTCGTCGTACCAGGCCGGGATCTGATGGCCCCACCAAAGTTGACGCGAGATACACCAGTCTTGAATATTATTAAGCCACTGGTTATAAGTCGTGGTCCAGTTATCCGGCACGAAGCGTACCTCGCCCTGGGCGACTTTTTGCAGCGCGACTTCGGCGATCGACTGGCCGGGGAAATGCGTACCTTCCGGTGCCGGTTTACTCATGGCGACGAACCACTGGTCGGTGAGCATTGGTTCGATCACCACGCCGGTACGGTCGCCGCGCGGCACCATCAGCTTATGTGGCTTGACGTCTTCGAGCAGGCCGAGCGCGTCCAGATCAGCGACGATCTGCTTGCGCGCGACGAAGCGATCCATGCCCTGATATTGCGGCGGGCTGTTTTCATTAATCTTGGCGTCTAATGTGAGCACGCTGATCATCGGTAACTGATGGCGCATGCCGATGGCGTAATCGTTGGCGTCATGGGCAGGCGTGATTTTTACACAGCCGGTGCCGAATTCCTTGTCGACGTAGCTATCGGCGATGATAGGAATCTGCCGGCCAGTCAAAGGCAGGGTCAGCTGTTTGCCCAACAGGTGCAGGTAACGTTCATCGGTCGGATCAATCGCCACGGCGACGTCGCCGAGCAGGGTTTCCGGACGGGTGGTGGCGACGGTGACGTGGCCGCTGCCATCTGATAGCGGATAGCGCACGTACCACATGAATCCATCTTCTTCTTCCGAGACGACTTCTAGATCCGACACCGCAGTACCCAGCACCGGATCCCAGTTCACCAGCCGTTTGCCACGATAGATCAGGCCTTGTTCAAACAGACGCACAAATACTTCGGTGACTGCGGTCGACATTTTGTCGTCCATGGTGAAGTATTCACGACTCCAGTCAGTCGACGCGCCCAGGCGGCGCATCTGACTGGTGATGGTGGAGCCGGATTGTTCTTTCCATTCCCAGACTTTATCGAGGAATTTTTCGCGCCCCAGATCATGGCGCGAGATGTTCTGCGCATCCAGTTGACGTTCAACCACGATCTGGGTGGCGATGCCAGCGTGGTCGGTGCCGGGAATCCAGGCAGTGTTAAAGCCACGCATGCGGTGATAACGGGTCAGACCATCCATGATGGTTTGATTAAAGCCGTGGCCCATGTGCAGTGTGCCGGTGACGTTTGGCGGCGGCAGCTGGATGCAGAAGGCCGGTTTGTCAGGTGAGGTGCTGGCGTTGTAATAGCCGCGCTGCTCCCATTCGCCGCGCCAGTATTTTTCGATTTCTGCAGGGTCGTACGACTTGGCTAATTCCATGATGGGGCTTTATGAATTTGACGAATCCAGCATTATAAGTGACGCAGCGCCGTATGCGTTGTGTCAAACACCTTGGCGCAAAGTTGATATAGAATCGAACTCGATCCGGTGCCGAACCGGGTCAAAGCTAGGGGTCCTGTTGGTCGATCTGCCACGCGTCATTGCGGGAGGTCGACAAACGGGTGAGAAATACCCTTGAACCTGCTCTGGATAATGCCAGCGAAGGAAAGCGATGATTGCACCTGACTAGCCACAGGTGCGGCCTATTTGTCGGTTTTCCTTCGTTTTACTCAAAGGAATCCGATGTCGAATCTGCAATCCAACCCGTCAGCTGTCCAGGCCCATCAGACCTTCAAGGCTGTCAATGCCGAAGTCGATCAGGCGGCCATTGCGCCCCTGCCCAATTCGCACAAAATTTATATCAGCGCACCGCGCCCGGATATCCGTGTGCCGATGCGCCGCATCCATCAAAGTGATACCCCGGCCGCTTTCGGTGCGGAGACTAATCCACCGATCGATGTTTATGACACTTCCGGACCGTACACCGACCCAGCGGCGGTGATCGATATTCGCGCCGGCCTCGCGCCATTACGCGCGCCATGGATTACTGAACGCGACGACACCGAGCTGCTCGCCAGACCTTCCTCAGCCTACGGCATTGAGCGGCTCAATGATGCTGCGTTGGCCGAACTGCGATTTAAGCTGCAGCGCCTGCCACGGCGCGCAAAGGCGGGCAAGAATGTCACGCAGATGCACTACGCGCGGCAGGGAATCGTGACGCCGGAGATGGAATTTGTCGCCGTGCGTGAAAATCTGCAGCGCGCCGCTTACCTTGCGCAGTTGAAGCAGACCGGCCCGCAGGGCGAGAAGCTGGCGGCGATGATGGGCCGTCAACATCCTGGCCAGTCATTCGGTGCAGCGATTCCGGCTGAAATTACGGGAGAGTTTGTGCGCAGCGAAATTGCCCGCGGTCGCGCCATCCTACCGGTCAATATTAACCATCCTGAAATTGAGCCGATGATCATCGGGCGCAATTTTCTGGTCAAGATCAATGCCAATATCGGCAATTCCGCCGTCACCTCATCGATCGGCGAGGAAGTCGAAAAAATGACCTGGTCCATCCGCTGGGGAGGCGACACGGTGATGGATCTGTCGACCGGCAAACACATCCATGAAACGCGTGAATGGATCATCCGTAATTCACCGGTGCCAATTGGTACCGTGCCGATTTATCAGGCGCTGGAAAAGGTCAATGGCAAGGCTGAAGACCTGACCTGGGAAATTTTTCGCGATACGCTGATTGAACAGGCTGAGCAGGGCGTCGACTACTTTACGATCCACGCTGGCGTCTTGCTGCGCTATGTACCGATGACGGCCTCGCGCATGACCGGCATCGTCTCGCGTGGCGGATCGATCATGGCCAAATGGTGTCTGGCGCATCACACGGAATCTTTTCTGTACACGCATTTTGAAGACATTTGCGCCATCATGAAGGCGTATGACGTGTCCTTTAGTCTGGGAGATGGATTGCGTCCGGGGTCGATTTACGATGCCAATGACGAAGCGCAGTTGAGTGAACTCAAAACGCTCGGTGAGCTCACGCAAATCGCCTGGAAGCATGACGTACAAGTCATGATCGAAGGTCCGGGCCATGTACCCATGCAGCTCATTAAAGAAAACATGGATCTGCAGCTCGAGCAATGCCACGAGGCGCCTTTTTATACGCTCGGCCCGCTGACGACCGACATCGCTCCCGGCTACGATCACATCACCTCTGGTATTGGCGCGGCACAGATCGGCTGGTATGGCACGGCCATGCTGTGCTACGTCACGCCCAAGGAACATCTGGGGCTGCCTAACAAGGCAGACGTTAAGGACGGCATCATCACCTACAAGATTGCCGCCCATGCGGCCGATCTGGCCAAGGGACATCCGGGGGCGCAGATTCGTGACAATGCACTGTCGAAGGCGCGCTTTGAATTTCGCTGGGCGGATCAGTTTAATCTGGGCCTCGATCCGGACAAGGCGCGCGAATTCCATGATGAGACGCTGCCCAAGGATTCGGCCAAGGTAGCGCATTTCTGCTCCATGTGCGGGCCACATTTCTGTTCCATGAAAATCACTCAGGAGGTGCGCGACTATGCGGCCAGGCAGGGGGTCTCTGAGATCGAGGCCTTAAAGCAGGGTATGCAATTCAAGGCCGTTGAGTTCGTTAAAAATGGCGCTGATCTGTATCGCAAGGCCTGAGGATGGAGATCGTTCTTAATGGTGTGCCACATCAGCTGACGGGGGCGCTGTCGGTACAGGCGCTGCTGACGGATTTGTACATCAATCAGCCATCAACTTCGCTCGATACTGCCAGCTTGCCACAACAAGGGCTGGCAGTGGCGGTTAACCGGGAAGTGGTGCCGCGTGGGCAGTGGACGTTGCGGATCTTATGCGCGGGTGACAAGGTCGATATTGTGCGCGCCATCGGTGGCGGCTGAAATATAAAAGACGTCAAAAATAGTGGAGTTCAAAATGCCAGAATCAAATGCAGTTCAAGTTACACATCAAGCCGAGCTGCCATCTGCACAGATGGCAGATGCGCTCGTCATTGCCGGTCAATCCTATGCTTCGCGGCTGTTGGTCGGCAGCGGTAAATACCGTGACATGGAACAGACCCGCGCGGCCACCGAGGCGAGCGGCGCGCAGATCATCACGGTGGCCGTGCGACGCGTCAATCTGGGTCAGGACGCCAGTCAGCCGAGTCTGCTCGATGTGCTGCCGCCTTCGCATTACACCCTGCTGCCCAATTCTGCCGGCTGCTATAACGCGGCCGATGCGGTCTACACATTGCAATTGGCGCGCGAATTATTGGACGGTCGCACACTCGTCAAGCTCGAAGTTCTGGGCGATGAAAAGACGCTCTTTCCCAATATGCCGGAGACTTTGAAAGCGGCGGAGCAATTGGTGCGTGAAGGGTTTGATGTGATGGTGTATTGCAGCGATGATCCGATTCAGGCGCGTCTATTGGCGCAAATCGGCTGCGTGGCGGTGATGCCTTTGGCGTCGCTGATTGGTTCGGGCATGGGCATCCTGAATCCCTGGAACCTGTCGCTCATCATTGAACAGGCGACGGTGCCGGTACTCGTTGATGCCGGTGTCGGCACCGCATCCGACGCCGCGCTGGCGATGGAGCTGGGCTGCGATGGCGTGCTGATGAATACGGCCATTGCCGGCGCCCGCGATCCTTTGCTGATGGCGCGGGCCATGCGTCTGGGTGTGCAGGCTGGTCGGGCGGCTTTTCTGGCCGGTCGTATTCCGCGCCGGTTTGTGGCGTCGCCTTCTTCGCCGATGGCCGGACGCGTTGTATGACGCGAAGAATGATGCTTAGCATGACGCGACCTTTGGTACTGGTTTTTTGCGGTACCGATCCGAGCGGTGGGGCGGGTATGACGGCGGACATTCAGGCGCTCACCGCCTGTGGCGTGCATCCGCTGCCGGTCGTCACCAGCGTGACGGTGCAAGATAATGCGCGGGTGTTTGCATTGCATCCCGTGGCAGCGGAGGTGGTGTGGGCGCAGGCCGAAGCGCTGATCAGTAGTATGCCGATCGCCGCCGTCAAAATCGGCATTCTCGGAAGTCATGCCAATGCGCTGGCGATCGCGCGCGTGATTACCCGTTTGCGTGAACGCGATCCGGCTTTGCCGGTCGTGCTCGATCCGGTGTTAGCCAGTGGCGATGGAGATGCGCTGTCGACAGATGATCCGGTGGTGGCCATGCAGAGTCTGCTGCCGTTGGCCAGTCTGGTGACGCCCAATTTGCCGGAGGCTGCGCGGCTGTGTGGGATCACGCCCTCTTCAGTGACACAGACCCCGGCCCCGGCCGACCTAGCCGCGCTTTTACTGGCGCGTGGCTGCCGACAGGTGCTCATTAAAGGCGGGCATGGGCTTGACCCGCAGCGCGTGACGAATCAATGGTTTTCGCCGATAGCGACAAAATCCTGGCACTGGCCGCGTCTGGCAGCGCGCTTTCATGGCAGTGGCTGCACACTGGCTTCGGCCATCGCGGCTTTTCTGGCGCGCGGCATCGATATGGAACAGGCGCTTGATCTGGCGCAGACGTATTGTCAGGCGACGCTGACGGCTGCGTTTGCCATTGCGCCCGGTCAGCGCATTCCTGATCGTGCCATCACTGACCTTGGATTACCCTTAGCAGCGGAGTTCGCATGAACGGCCTCTATCTCGTCACGCCCAACTGGGACGACACTGCGCGACTGCTGGACAAAACCGAACAGGCACTGATCGGCGGTGCGCGCCTTGTACAATACCGGCACAAAACCGCCAATCCAGGATTACGCGAAGAACAGGCCGGCTTATTGCTGGCATTATGTCGTCGCTATGGTCGTCCGTTGATCATGAATGACCATCTCGATCTCTGCATGGCCCTCAATGCCGACGGCATTCATCTCGGTGGCAAAGATTTGTCAATTGCGCAGGCGCGCCTGCGAATGGGGCCAGATAAACTGATCGGCGCTTCCTGTTACGGCGACCTGGCCTTGGCACAGGCGGCGCAAAAGGCGGGCGCCAGTTATGTGGCCTTTGGCGGATTTTATCCTTCGCAGGTGAAGGTCTACCCGGTCACGACTGCGCCGGCGATCCTGCAGCAGGCCAGACAATGTTGTTCACTGCCGCGAGTCGTCATTGGCGGTATGACGGTCGATAATGCGGCACCGCTGGTGGCGCTGGGTGCGGAGTTGGTGGCGGCGATTACCAGCGTGTATATGGCTGAAGACAGCACGGCTGCTGCGCGTCGTTTTGCGCAATTGTTCGCGTCAGGTAGCTGAATTTGCACCACATTGCGCACCACCCTGCGCATGACGCTGCGGGCTTATAATCACGGCATGCAAAATCTTCTCCATAATCTTAATCCCGAGCAGCTCGCTGCGGTCACCTTGCCGGCCCAGTCAGCCTTGATTTTAGCCGGCGCCGGTTCCGGCAAGACGCGTGTACTGACGACCCGTATCGCATGGCTGATTCAGACCGGCCAAGTATCGCCGGGCGGCATTCTGGCTGTTACGTTCACCAATAAAGCCGCCAAAGAAATGCTCTCGCGGCTGTCCAATATGATGCCGGTGAATACGCGCGGCATGTGGGTCGGTACCTTTCACGGTCTGTGCAATCGTTTTTTGCGCGCGCATTATCGGGATGCCGCCTTGCCGCAGACGTTTCAGATTCTCGATTCGCAGGATCAGCTATCGGCCCTAAAGCGTCTGCTCAAGGCGAATAATGTCGACGATGAGAAGTACCCGCCACGCGCCCTGATGTCCTTTATTAACAGCGCCAAGGATCAGGGCTTGCGCGCCGATGAAGTCGAATCGCACGATGCGCACAGCCGGAAATTCGTCGAGTTGTATGCCATCTACGAGCAGCAATGTCAGCGCGAAGGTGTGGTCGATTTTGCCGAACTGCTGCTGCGCACCTATGAGCTCTTGAGTCGGAACCAGCCGCTGCGCGAACATTATCAGGCGCGCTTCAAACACATTCTGGTCGACGAATTTCAAGACACCAATGATCTGCAGTACAAGTGGCTCAAGCTCATGGCTGGTCAGCAGGGCGCCGTATTTGCCGTCGGCGATGATGACCAGAGTATCTATGCCTTTCGCGGCGCGAACGTTGGCAACATGAGTGCCTTCGAGCGCGAATTCAAGGTGCAAAATCTGATCAAGCTCGAGCAAAACTATCGTTCGCATGGCCACATTCTGGATGCTGCCAATATCCTCATCGCGCACAACAGCAAACGTCTGGGCAAGAATCTGCGGACCGACGCCGGGCATGGTGAGCCGGTGCGTATTTTTGAAGCCAGCAGTGATCTGCAGGAGGCGCAATGGCTCATTGAGCAGATCAAGAGTCTGGTGGCAGAAGGTGCCTTGCGCAGCGAAATCGCTATTTTGTACCGCTCGAATGCGCAGTCGCGCGTGATTGAACATGCACTGTTTTCGGCCGGTCTGCCGTATCGCGTGTATGGTGGCCAGCGCTATTTCGAACGCGCTGAAGTCAAGAACGCGATCGCTTATTTGCAGCTCATGGATAATCCGCATAACGATTCGGCCTTTCTACGGGTGGTGAATTTCCCTACCCGTGGTATCGGCGCGCGTTCGCTCGAGCTGCTGCAGGACGCAGCCAAGCAATATGGGATTTCGCTGTACGCTGCGGTGCCTTACATGAGTGGCAAGGCAGGCAGTTCAATGGGCGCTTTCCTCAAGCTGATCGAAGGCGCGCGCTTTGAGTCGTCCCAATTGCCATTGCCGGAAATGGTCAAGGTGGTACTGGATGCGAGCGGCATGTTTGCGCACTACCGGGCCGACAAGGAAGGCGCAGACCGGATTGAAAATCTTGAGCAGCTTGTCAATGCAGCCACCGTCTTTGTGTCGGAAGAGGGCTTCGGTCTGGATGCGCCGGCCCTGCTGGGTCCGCGTTCGGAAGGCGGCGTGCCATCGATCACGTTGGCCGATGGCGTGGAGATCCTCGACGCTGACGCGCCATTGACGGCGGTGATGTCGCCACTGTCGGCATTTCTATCGCACGCTTCGCTCGAGGCCGGGGATAACCAGGCTGGCGCTGGCCAGGATGCGGTGCAATTGATGACGGTGCATTCGGCCAAGGGGCTCGAATTCAATGTGGTTTTTATCACCGGCATGGAAGAAGGCCTGGTCCCACATGAAAACAGCGCCAAGGAAGAGGGCGGTCTGGAAGAAGAACGGCGTCTGATGTATGTCGCCATTACGCGCGCCAGGCAGCGTTTGTTTATGAGCTTTTCGCAAACGCGTATGTTGCATGGCCAGACCCGCTACAACATGCGTTCACGTTTTTTTGACGAACTGCCGGAAGATTCACTCAAGTGGCTCTCACCCAAGGTCCAGCCGCAATGGTTTGGCAATAAGACCGCGGCCTGGGACGATGCGCCAGAGTCGGCGGCCAATGCCATTGCGCAGAAATTTTCCAAGCAGGATTCCGGCTGGCGCATCGGCGAATCGGTCAGTCATCAAAAGTTTGGTGAGGGCGTGATTGTGAATATTGAAGGCGGCGGCGGGAACGCCCGCGCGCATATTAACTTTGGCCGCCATGGCATGAAGCTGCTGGATCTCGGGATTGCCAAGTTGGAGCGACTGTAGGGTGCCTGAAGTCTGGCTCCTGAAGCCAGCGCCTTGATTTTTCGCAGGATGTGACAATGAACTTGCCACTATGCTGGCTCATTTTTTGAGGAGCCTTGGCATGACTTTTGTTGTCACCGAAAACTGTATCCGATGCAAGCACACCGACTGCGTCGAAGTCTGTCCCGCCGATGCTTTTCGTGAGGGTCCCAACTTTTTGGTGATCGCCCCGGATTTCTGCATCGACTGTGCACTGTGCGTGCCAGCCTGCCCGGTGAAAGCGATTTTTTCCGAAGCAGATGTGCCGGCTTCGCAGCGCGAATTCATTGCGCTCAATGCCGATTTGTCTGCCGGGTGGGAACTCATCATCAGCAAGAAAGCCGCGCTGCCAGACGCTGACCAATGGGACGGCGTGGCGGGCAAACTGGCGTATCTGGAACGTGAGCTAGCGCTGCGGTCTTAGAACCTACCGCAGTCGATCAGGCTGGCGGATGATTATCCGGTTCGACCTTGGACTCAGGTTCAGCGGGCATGTCGGACTTCATTTCGGCTGCAGGTTCCACGCTGACTTCTTCGATGGCAGTCTTGTCGCTATCGTCATCACCAAAAATATCCCGGTACATCGGATAAAAAGAACAATACATCGCCACCACCATGCCGACTGAGAGCGGCATGAGTAATACGGCAGCGGCGAGCGCGCTGTCCGTCAGCAGACTCACCAGTCCGGTGATGAAGGCCGGCAGCAGCGTCAGAATGAGTGCCCAGGCCAGACCATAAACCAGAAAGGCTTTGCCGGCGCGTTTGACCGCAAAGAAGCTGAAAAACAGCGCCTTACCGACGCCCATTTTTTTCCACGCCACCAGTGGCGCGGCAAACCAGAAGCCCATCATGACCGGCGTATAGACTACCGCTACCAATAATAGCGCCAGACCGGCATTGCGCATGGCTTCTTCGTCGAGATCTTTGTCGCCACTAAAAAGCTTGATCAGCACGCCACCCTCGATGAGCATCGACACCCCCATCACCAGCATGGCGGCGAGCATATACAAGACGCCTAACAGGAGCAGCGAACGAACAGCCGGCGAGCGAAAGCCGACCAGCAGCAAATTGGGATAGACGCGCCGACCTTGTTCGATCTCAACGCAGGCCTGCATGAAGGCCATGGAAAATGCCGGCACTAGGATGGCGGGCACAATCTGTCCGAGGATCGGAATGATACTCAAGCCCAGCAGTAAAAACAGATAGGCAAACACCAGTGTGGCAAGTTCTGCCGGCTGCTGACGAAACAGTGCCGCGCCGCGCACGATCCATTGCCAGCCGGCGCGTGCCGGAATCGGGTTCATGCGGTTTTTTCCTTTACCAGCGGCGGCAGGGCATCGCAGATGCGCCGTCGCAAAATACGTTCAAAATGGCCCGGATCATGCGGCGTGAGCATGTGTGCCTCGCGCGGCTGATGAAAATCGTAAAGCCGCGAAAGCCAGAAGCGCAGAGCCGCCGCCCGCAGCATGGCAGGCCAGGCCGGTACTTCGGCGGTAGAAAACGGCCGCACCGCATGATACGCATCCAGCAGGGCGCGCACCCGCGCTGAATCGAGCGCACCGCTGTCGAGGTCGATGCACCAGTCATTCACGGTGACGGCCACATCAAACAGCCAGGTATCGACACCGGCAAAATAAAAATCAAAAAAGCCACTGAGTTGGTCGCCGTCGAACATCACATTATTGCGAAACAGGTCGGCATGCACCGGACCTTTTGGCAGACTACGGTAAGTGTCCGTGGCGGCGAAGCTTTCCTGAAACGCCATTTCATCGCGCAATAACTGCGCGGTATCGGCGGGCAAATAGGGCAATACTAGCGGCGTCGTTGCGCGCCACCATGGCAGGGCGCGCAAATTGTCTTGATGGAGCGGGAAATCGGCCGCTGCCAAATGCATTTTGGCCAACATTGCCCCGACCGCCGCGCAGTGCAGCGGCGCCGGGGACATCTGGCTCGCGCCGGCCAGTTTGCTGACGATGGATGCCGGTTTGCCGTGCAGGCGGTGGATGATCTCGCCGGCAGAATTGGCGATCGGCGCCGGAACGGCTACGCCGTTCTCGGCCAGATGACGCATCAGATGTAAGTAGAAGGGCAGCTGTTCGAAACGCAGATTTTCAAACACCGTGAGGACGAATTCGCCGCCATCGGTGTCGATGAAAAAATTACTATTTTCGATACCGGAGGCGATGCCCTTGATCCCGTGCGCCTGGCCAAGGGGAAATTGGGTGATCCAGGTACGAAGGTCATTCAGGCTGACCGGAGTGAAAACTGCCATCGGTAATCAGTGCAAAAAATGTAATGGACCTGCAGTGGACCAGTATTGAGAAAAATAGTATTTATTTGGCCGGTGGTGGCGGTACGGCATCCGCTTTGCCAGCATGCTCTTTATGCGCCCCCAGATCGAACTCCAGCACCTTCCACATCGGTACCTTGGTGGCGGTGGATTGCGCATCGCCGGGCATAATACTGCCTGGCTGTTCATTGGCTTTGACGGTGTAATTGCTGCCACCGGACTGGACTTGCACTTCCTTGACCTTGCCCTGTTCGCGGCGCTCGGTCATCTTGGTACCGGATTCTTTTTCTGGAATGAGGGTGTTGGCATCGGTATCTTCCAGCTTTTCCATCATGGGCGGCTTTGGGACCGCTTGCTGGGCGCTGGCAAAAATGGGCAGACTGCAAGCCGCTAAGCCAAGTGCGAGGGAGTACCAAATCGGGGTTGTGCGCTTCATGATGATGTGCTCTCAGGGTTGGACAGATTTTCGCCTCAGTCATCATTGTAACAAACCGCGCCGCCTCCTTCGTGATGAAATGTGACAAATCGATCTGGCGCAGGATGCGGGGGTAGCCCATGGGAGCGAGGGGCAAACTCTGCGATAATCGTCGGATTGCGCCCAAACGGGCGTTTCTGGCATTCCTCACCCGCGCTTAATACATTATGAACAACACCCTGCTGCTGGTCGATGGTTCGAGTTATCTCTACCGCGCCTTCCACGCCATGCCCGACTTGCGTAACGCCGAAGGTGCCCCGACGGGCGCCATGTACGGCATCATCAATATGCTGCGTCGTCTGCGCACGGACTATAACGCGGCTTATATTGCCTGCGTGTTCGATGCCAAGGGCAAGACCTTTCGCGATACGCTCTACCCCGAATACAAGGCGCAGCGGGCCTCCATGCCGGAAGACCTGGTGCGCCAGATCGAGCCGATCCATGAAGCGGTCAAGGCGCTCGGCTGGCCGATCTTGATGATTGAAGGCGTGGAAGCGGACGACGTCATCGGCACCCTGGCCGTCATGGCTGCCCAACGCGGTATGAAAACGGTGGTCTCTACCGGCGACAAGGATCTCGCGCAGCTGGTCAACGATAAGGTCACCCTGATCAACACCATGAGTAACGAGACCCTCGATGTGCCGGGCGTGATCGCCAAATTCGGCGTGCCGCCGGAGCGCATTGTCGATTACCTCACGCTGATTGGTGATACGGTCGATAATGTGCCCGGCGTGCCCAAATGCGGCCCCAAGACGGCGGTTAAATGGCTCGCGCAGTTTGGCACGCTTGATGAAGTCATGGCCCATGCCTCTGAGGTGAGCGGCGCAGTGGGACAAAATCTGCGCGATGCGCTCGACTGGCTGCCTAAAGGGCGCGAACTGATTACGGTCAAATGCGACTGTGATTTATCGGCGCAAATGGCTACGATTGAAGATTCTCTGAAGGCGCGCGCCGTTGATGATGCCGCGATGCTGGAATTTTTTAAAAAATATGGTTTCCGAAGCTGGCTGCAGGAGGCCCTGAAAAAGTCCGGTGCAAAGCAGGATGGCGGCGCATTGAGCAACGCAGAGATCAGCGTCGCAGGAAGTAGTCCAGAGCACGCCGCGCAGTCTGGACTATTCGAGATGACCGACGATCCTGTGCCAGGCAATTACGAAACCGTCCTCACGCAAGCGCAGCTCGATGACTGGCTGCGCCGTATCCGCAGTGCCGCATTGACTTCTATCGATACCGAAACGACAGCGCTCGATCCCATGACGGCCCAGCTGGTGGGGCTGTCTTTGTGCTGCGAAGCCGGCACCGCGGCTTATATTCCGCTCGCCCATCATTATCAGGGCGTGCCGCAGCAGCTCGAGCGAACGCAGGTGCTGGCCCAGATCAAAGACTGGCTCGAAGATCCGACGCAGGCCAAGGTAGGGCAGAATCTCAAGTACGACAGCCATGTGCTGGCCAATCACGGCATCACCTTGCGCGGCGTAGCGCATGACACCCTGCTGGCCTCGTACGTGTTCGAGTCGCACAAGCCACACAATATGGACAATCTAGCGCTGCGACATCTGGGCCGCAAGACCATCAGTTTTGAGGAAGTCTGCGGCAAAGGCGCGGCGCAAATCGGTTTCGAGCAAGTCGAGATCGAACGCGCTACAGCGTATGCGGCGGAGGATGCCGATATCACCTTGCAGCTGCATTGGTCGATGTGGCCGAAGATCGAGCGTGATGCCAAGCTGCGCTACATCTACGAAAAAATTGAATTGCCGACTGCGGTGGTGCTGCAAAAAATTGAGCGGAATGGTGTCTTGATCGACCCGGTGCAGCTGGGTCAGCAGTCGCATGAACTCGGTCACCGGATGCTGGCGATTGAACAGACGGCGTATGAACTGGCGGGCCAGCCGTTTAACCTCAATTCACCCAAGCAGATCGGCGAAATTTTCTTCGATAAGCTCAAGCTGCCGGTCGTTAAAAAAACGCCTTCCGGTGCGCCTTCGACGGATGAAGAAGTTTTGCAAAAATTGGCCGAGGATTATCCACTGCCGAAGGCGTTGCTGGAATATCGCGGACTGTCCAAACTCAAATCGACCTATACCGACAAACTGCCCAAGATGATCAACGCCTCAACGGGCCGGGTACATACCAATTATGCGCAGGCGGTGGCGGTGACGGGCCGGCTGTCATCGAATGAGCCGAACCTGCAAAACATCCCGATTCGCAGCATCGAAGGTCGACGCATTCGGGAAGCCTTCATTGCTCCGCCGGGCAGTGTGATTGTATCGGCCGACTATTCGCAAATTGAGCTGCGCATCATGGCCCATCTGTCTGAAGATGTGAATATGCTGCGCGCCTTCGCTGAAGGTGAGGACATCCATCGGGCGACCGCGGCAGAAATTTTTGGCATCGCACCGACCCAGGTCGACACCGAGCAGCGACGCTACGCCAAGGTGATTAACTTCGGCTTAATCTATGGCATGAGCGCTTATGGACTGGCGAGTAATCTAGGTATCGATAATGGGGCAGCCAAGAGTTATATTGAAAAATACTTTTCGCGCTTTTCTGGCGTCAAGCAGTTCATGGATCAGACCCGTTTGCAGGCCAAGGCGCATGGGTATGTTGAGACTGTTTTTGGTCGTCGTCTGTGGCTGCCCGAGATAAATTCACCGAATGGTCCGCGTCGCCAAGGTGCTGAACGGGCGGCGATCAATGCGCCGATGCAGGGCACGGCGGCCGACCTGATCAAGCTGTCGATGGTGGCGGTGCAGGATTGGCTCGAGGCGTCCAAAATGGCGAGCAAAATGATCATGCAGGTACACGATGAATTGGTGCTGGAAGTGCCGGCCGACGAGCTGGAGCTGGTGCGGGTAAAGCTGCCGGCACTGATGGCGCAGGTGGCTACGCTCAAGGTGCCGCTGATCGCCGAAGTCGGTGTTGGCAAGAACTGGGACGAGGCACATTGAGGCGATTTTTTTCGTTATTGTGCCGTGAAAAATGCGTTGAAAAATACATTAAGTAATACAGTAAGTTATGTAGTAAGAAATGTATTAAGAAATGCATTGAGCAATGCAGTGAAAAATAAAGTGAGAATCATTTGATTAATCCAACGGTGACAGGAATACGATGAAAACCCTCGAACAAGATATTGATAGTCTGTATGCAAAGACGGCCCTCTCGGACAGTATTGACCGGCGTGATTTTATGAAAGCAGCCTTGGGTACCGGCTTTGCCGCGGCAGTCATACCGGTGTGCGCGCAGACCATGGTCAAGACGGATGCGGTCGGTCTGACGGTGGGCGAAGTGATCATCAATGTGAATGGTGAAAAGCTGCCGGTGTATCGCGCTCAACCTGCTGGCAAGCGTAATCTGCCGGTGGTGCTGGTGATCTCGGAAATCTTTGGTGTGCATGAGCATATTGCGGACGTCGCGCGGCGTTTTGCGCATGCCGGTTATCTGGCATTGGCGCCGGAGCTGTTCGTCAGGCAGGGTGATCCAAGCGCTTACGGCACGGTGGCCGAGCTGATCAAGGAGATCATCAACAAGACGCCCGATGCGCAGGTCATGACCGATCTGGATGCTTGCGTTGCCTGGGCCGGTGCAAACGGTGGCAACGTGAACAAATTGGCGATCACCGGTTTTTGCTGGGGTGGCCGGATCACCTGGATGTACAGTGCGCATAATCCACAGGTCAAGGCGGGCGTGGCGTGGTACGGTCGTTTGGTGGGCGAGAAAAACGCTATCAATCCGCAGCATCCGGTCGATGTGGCTGGCAGCATCAAGGGCAAGGTATTGGGGCTGTATGGTGCCAAGGACGGTGGCATTCCACTCGAATCAGTCGAGCAGATGAAACAGGCGTTGGCCAAGGCGGGTAATGCTTCGAGCTTTGTGGTGTATCCGAATTCCGGTCATGCCTTCCATGCCGATTATCGGCCGAGTTATGTGGAGGCGGATGCCAAGGATGGCTGGAAGCGTTGCCTGGATTGGATTCGTTCCAATGGTGTTGTTTAATTTTTAAAAGAGCGCTGTCATCGATCCCACATTAATCTCCATCCTGCTGGCCACCACCATTGGTGGTGTGTTCAGTATTTCGGCTGCGGCTGTGTTTTCTTTCGCTGTCTTGTCGCAGATGGTCGAGCGCATGGTGAGTCTGTCGGTCGGCATCATGTTGTCGACTGCCTTGTTACATGCTTTGCCGGAAGCCTTCGATTCTGGTGCGGATGTACGCTCCTTGTTTGCGACTTTGCTGGGGGGGTTGCTGGCGTTTTTTCTGCTCGAAAAATTTTCCATCCTGCGCCATTCGCATCACCACGAAGCCGACGGCCACGCGCATGCGCACGGTCATGATGCGCATGAGGCGGGCAAGGCTGGCTGGATGATTTTAGTCGGTGATGGTTTACATAATTTTACCGACGGGATCTTGATTGCGGCAGCATTTCTGGCCGATCCGAATCTGGGCATCGTCACTGGCCTGGCGATCATCGCGCATGAAATCCCGCAGGAAATTGGTGATTTCATTGTGTTGCTCAATGCCGGATTTTCACGTCGACGGGCTTATGTCTACAATCTGCTTTGTAGTCTGATGGCGGTCGTTGGTGGCGTACTCGGTTACGTCATGCTGGAACGCGCCGCGGGCTGGATTCCCTACGTATTGGTATTTGCTTCCTCTGGCTTTTTGTACATCGCAGTGAGTGACTTGATGCCGCAGATGCAGCGACGCGCCACCCTGCGCGAAACCATTCCGCAAATCCTCTTGATCGCAGCTGGTGTTGGGATCGTTCTCGTTTTGACTGGTCAGATGTAGCTGTTTTGCGGGCATTGTCTTTTCCTTTGCAATGACCTAATCCACGTGCGATAAATTTGGTTGGGTAGATGCCGCTTTTTTTACGCACGTATTTCTTCCCTTCTTTGATGTGTTCTGTGCGATTTTTTCGGGTGTTAATCCGCGTCATCGCTGGGGTGGCATCGCCTGCACTCAGGCTCACACATTCCTTCCGGCGATGCCACCCCAGCGCTGACGCTTTCTTCCTTTTGTCATTTGCCTTTTCGTGTACTTAAATCTTTCTTCCAATTCGAGCTCAGCTACGGATGCGGCCGGGTAACGCTTAACCCGCACACGACGCGAGAATATTTCCCTCGGAAGCATGCGACCTAAGGAAATATTCTCGCGCCGCGTGCTACCGTAACCTGATCGCGACGTTCTATTAAACCCCACGTTGTATTTTTTGGTGCGGAACTTCGACGCAGAATTTTTTAGGGTAGGCGTACCTTTGTGCTCATGCGTTTTTTCCCTTCTTGGATGTGTTCTGCACGATTTTTTTGGGTGCTAATCCGCGTCAGCGCTGGGGTGGCATCGCCTGCACTCAGGCTTACACATTCCTTCCGGCGATGCCACCCCAGCGCTGACGCTTTCTTCCTTTTGTCATTTGCCTTTTCGTGTACTTAAATCTTTCTTCCAATTCAAGCTCAGCTACGGATGCGGCCGGGTAACGCTTAACCCGCACACGACGCGAGAATATTTCCCTCGGAAGCATGCGACCTAAGGAAATATTCTCGCGCCGCGTGCTACCGTAACCTGATCGCGACGTTCTATTAAACCCCGGGTGATATTTTTTCGCTGTGCCAGCATGCATGCATTGGGATGAACTTTTTAGAGCGTACACAAAAGCTGTACTTACCCTACGCTTGTACCCACCCCAAGCCAATGTATAGGCAGACATAAAAATGGAACTACCCAAGCACAATGCGCAAAGAATAAAGGCGCATTGCGATCTGATGCAGCTAGCGCGCGATGCGAGAATATTTCCTTAGGTCGCATGCTTCCGAGGGAAATATTCTCGCGTCGTGTGCGGGTTAGACCTTACCCGGTCGTGTTCGTAGCTGAGATTAAATTGGAAGGAAGATTTAGGTGCCCAAGAAGGCAAATGAAAAGAGAAAGAGAGCGTCAGTGCTGGGGTGGCATCGCCGGAAGGAATGTGTAAGCCTGAGTGCAGGCGATGCCACCCCAGCGCTGGCGCGGGTTAGCATCGACAAAGATCGTGAAAAACAAACGCAAAAGAGGTAAGGAAAAAACGCAAAACGCAAAACGCAAAACGCAAAACGCAAAACGCAAAACGCAAAACGCAAAACGCAAAACGCAAAACGCAAAACGCAAAACGCAAAACGCAAAACGCTCAACTCATCCCAGCAAGCCCAAACAAAACCTCAATCACCCCGCGCAACAGGTCGTGAAGCGTCAGCGCACCATTCGCTCCATGAGCCGGGATACAAGGCCGCGCCAGGCAGGCCGGCTATCTCCAAGGCCAGCAGGTTATGGCAGGCCGTCACGCCAGAGCCGCAATGGAAGATGCTGCGCTCTGGCTGGGGAACTAATGTGCTGTAGACCGCGCGTAAATCCGCTGCCGGTTTAAAACAGCCATCCGCCTGCAGATTGTCTTTGAAAAAATGCTGCCTCGCGCCCGGAATATGCCCACCGACCGGATCCATGGTTTCATTTTCGCCGCGGAAGCGATCTGCTGCGCGCGCATCGATGACCGTGCGGGTACCGTTTGTAACATTAGCCAAAACCGCCGCAACATCAACGGTCTCCACGAGCGCAGGTTTGGCGACGATCGTACCCTCTGCAGAAACGACGTCGGCTGTTGATAACGCACCACCTTGCGCCTGCCAGGCAGGCAGTCCGCCATCGAGCACCGCGACGGCCGCATGTCCGACCCAGCGCAGCATCCACCAAAGTCGGGCAGCAAACATGCCACCATGCGCATCGTAGGCGACGACCTGTGTAGACGGGTTGATACCCCATGACTGCAGGGTCGCGATAAAAGCCTCACGCGTGGGCAGAGGATGACGGCCGCGGAATTGACCATCCGCCGCCGGTGATTTGTCGGACAAGTCAGTTTCAATCGCCGCAAAGCGCGCCTGCGGCAGATGGCCCGCTCGGTAACTCTCCAGACCCAAGGCATGATTGGCCAGGTCGTGCCGACAATCCAGGATGACCCAATTTGGTGACGCCACATGCGGCGCCAGTTCGGCGGCTGAAATCAGGGTAGTGAAGGGCGTGTTTTGCATGACGGTGCGTCCTTAAACGTGATGATGCCGGCGATACCATTCGTGAAAATGCTGCATGCCGTCTTCCATCGGAGATTGATAGGGGCCGACTTCGTTGACCCCGCGATCGAGCAGGATTTTACGGCCGGCGTCCATGCGCAAGGCGATCTCGTCATCCTCACGACAGGTTTCCATATAGGCCGCCCGTTCGGCGGCGACGAAATCGCGCTCAAACAATGCGACTTCTTCAGGATAATAAAATTCAACGACATTGGTCGTCTTTTGCGGGCCGTTCGGCCACAGCGTCGAGACCACCAACACATGCGGATACCATTCGACCATGATGTTCGGGTACAGCGTGAGCCAGATCGCGCCGTAGGGAGGCGCCACGCCGCGCCGGAACTTGAGCACCTGCTCCTGCCATTTTTGATAGGTCGGTGAACCGGAACGCGTCAGGCCGTGGTTCACGCCAACGGTCTGGACGCTGTAATCCTCACCGAATTCCCAGCGCAAATCCTCACAATTTACGAAGCCACCCAGACCCGGATGGAAAGGGCCGACGTGGTAGTCCTCGAGATAGACCTCGATAAAGGTCTTCCAGTTATAGTCGCATTCGTGCACTTCGACGTGATCGAACAGGTAGCCGGAAAAATCCAGATCCTTGCTCACCGACAGATTGGCCAGCTTGCGTTGCACGTCGACGCCGTTTTGTTCAAACAGTAGACCATGCCAGTTTTGCAGCGGTGCGGGAGAGAGGTTCAGACAAGGCGTTTGCTCGAAATGCGGCGCGCCGATCAGCTCACCCTTGAGATCATACGTCCAGCGATGAAGCGGGCAGACGATATTGGGCGTATTACCGCGACCGCTGAGCATCTTGGCCTGACGGTGACGGCAAACATTGGACAGCAGCTCAATGCCCTGCGCGCTGCGGACCAGAATCCGGCCTTCCTTGTCAGAAGCCAGAGTCGCATAGTCGCCAACTTCCGGCAGCATCAATTCGTGACCGACGTAACGCGGCCCAGCGCGAAAAAGGCGCTGAATTTCTTCTGCTAACAAAGCTTCGTCAAAATAGACGTTGACCGGAAGTTGCGCATTGGACCGCGCGAGATTGGCTTTAGTCGCCAGATCGGACATCCCCACCCCCAAATTAATTCGCACCAACCTAAGAGGAAAGAATCCGTAAAAAACCTGAGTTCAAATAAATATGAAACGGAAATTTCGGACACACGCCAGGATTATACCAGCAGATGTTGCCCGATAAATTGGGAATCATGTCGGGATGACATGCTTCGCTCCCCCGGATCTCCCTGCAGGACTTGGGTTTGCTTTAAAATACACACTCAATTGTCCACAATATTGCCCCATTCACGTCACTATGACTAAAAAATTAACACCGGCCGATGCCGTCCCCGCAGCGCTCATGCCGGCTTCATTCGAGCAGGCGATGGCGGAATTGCAGCAGCTGGTAGTGCAGATGGAAGCTGGCGAGCTGCCGCTCGAGGCCTCGGTCGCCGCCTATAAGCGCGGTTCGGCATTGGTGCAGTATTGCGCTGCGCAGTTGGAAAAAATTGATGCACAGGTGAAGGTGCTCGAGGGCGATATGCTCAAGCCATTTACAGTTGAAGGCGCGGATCTCGCATGACGGTAAGCCTGCCTTTCGATGACTGGCTCAAGCGCGTCCAACACGAGACCGAAGGCGCCCTGGCGAGCTTTTTGCCGGCCGCCGAAACGCTGCCCATGCGCCTGCACGACGCCATGCGCTATGCTGTTCTGGGTGGCGGAAAACGGGTTCGCCCACTGCTGGTTTTTGCTGCTGGTGCACTGTTTGATGCCCCTTCGGCGGTCTTGCTGCGCGCAGCGGCCGCCGTCGAAATGATCCATGCCTATTCACTGGTGCACGACGATATGCCGTGCATGGACGACGATGCGCTGCGACGCGGCAAAGCGACCGTTCACGTCGCCTATGACGAGGCGACCGCGTTGCTAGTCGGCGATGCACTGCAGTCGCAGGCATTTTTGCTGCTATCCGAGGGCGACGCCGATCCGCAGACGCGCATTGCCATGCTCAGCTTATTGGCTCGCGCCAGTGGCTCGCAGGGCATGTGTGGTGGTCAGGCGATTGATCTGGCCAGCGTTGGTCAGGCGCTCACGCAGGATCAACTGGAACAGATGCATCACCTTAAAACCGGCGCCTTGCTGCGGGCTGCCGTACTGCTCGGGGCAATGGCTGGTAAAGCGCTCACGGATGAGGAAATACAGGCACTGGATCGCTATGCCCGGGCGATCGGTCTGGCCTTTCAAGTGGTCGATGATGTGCTGGATGCGACTGCCGATTCCGCCACGCTGGGCAAGACCGCCGGCAAAGATGCGGCCGATAATAAACCGACCTATGTCTCCTTACTGGGTCTTGAATCATCCCGCGCCTTGGCGCACCAACTACGTAACGACGCCCACGCAGCGCTGGACGCATTTGCGCATCGGGGCGCAGGCGCGCAACGGCTGCGCGAAATCGCCGACCTGATCGTTGAGCGGAAAGCCTGACATGAAACTATTACAAGACATTCAAGACCCGGCCGATGTGCGCAAACTCGCGCGTAGCCAGTTACATCCCCTGGCCGACGAGCTGCGCGCCTTTCTGCTCGATTCCGTGTCGCAGACCGGCGGCCATTTATCGTCTAATCTGGGCACCGTCGAGCTGACGATCGCCCTGCACTATGTTTTTAACACGCCGGAAGATCGCATCGTCTGGGACGTCGGTCATCAGACCTACCCGCACAAGATACTCACCGGCCGGCGTGATCAGATGCACACCCTACGGCAGTTCAATGGCATTTCCGGCTTTCCGCGGCGGGTTGAAAGTCCCTACGATACCTTTGGTACCGCCCATTCGTCGACCTCGATTTCTGCCGCGCTGGGCATGGCATTGGCTGCCCGCGTCAAAGGTGAAAGCCGGCACGCCATCGCGGTGATCGGTGATGGCGCGATGACCGCCGGGATGGCATTCGAGGCGATGAATAATGCCGGCATCCACGACGATATCAATTTTCTGGTCGTGTTGAACGATAATGATATGTCGATTTCACCCCCGGTAGGCGCGCTCAATCGCTACCTGGCGCGGCTGATGTCGGGTCGCTTTTATGCGGCGGCTAAAAATGTCGGCAAAACCGTACTGCCAGCGCCAATGCGCGAACTGGCCAAGCGTTTTGAAGAACATGCCAAGGGCATGATCGTGCCCGCCACCATGTTTGAAGAATTCGGCTTCAATTATATTGGCCCGATCGACGGCCACGACATGGAATCGCTGGTGCCAACGCTGCAAAATCTGAAGAATCTGAAAGGCCCGCAATTTTTACATGTGGTGACCAAAAAAGGGCAGGGCTATAAGCTGGCCGAGGTCGATCCGGTGCTGTATCACGGCCCGGGCAAGTTTAATCCGGCCGAAGGCATCCGTCCCGCCACGGCGAACAAACTGACTTATACCCAGGTATTTGGTGATTGGCTATGCGATATGGCGCAACAGGATGGGCGTCTGGTCGGCATCACGCCAGCCATGCGCGAAGGTTCGGGGATGGTGCAATTTGAGCAGCGCTTCCCCGAGCGCTATTACGATGTTGGCATCGCCGAACAGCATGCGGTCACCTTTGCTGCCGGTATGGCTTGCGAGGGCTTAAAGCCCGTCGTCGCGATTTATTCCACCTTCCTGCAGCGCGGTTACGATCAGCTGATTCACGACGTGGCACTGCAAAACCTGGATGTCACCTTCGCGCTCGATCGGGCAGGCTTGGTCGGTGCCGATGGTGCCACGCACGCCGGTAACTACGACCTGGCATTTTTGCGCTGCATTCCGAATATGGTCGTCATGGCCGCCTCGGACGAAAATGAGTGCAGGCAGATGCTGTCCACGGCTTTCCACTATAATGGACCGGCAGCGGTGCGCTATCCGCGTGGCGCCGGGACTGGTGCCGTGGTGGAGAAATCGTTCGCGACGATCCCGCTCGGCGTTGGTGAAATCAAGCGTATGGGTCATGGCATTGCCATCCTAGCCTTTGGCACCATGGTAGCGCCAGCCATCGCGGCCGCGAATGAACTCGATGCGACCGTGGCCAATATGCGATTCATTAAACCGCTCGACGTAGAATTAGTGCGTCAGCTGGCCGAAACACATGACGCGCTGGTGACGATCGAAGAAGGCAGCATTATGGGTGGCGCCGGTGCAGCAGTCGCGGAAGCGCTGGCGGCAGCAGGCATCGTCAAGCCGATTCTGATGCTGGGTTTGCCGGACAAGTTTATCGATCACGGCGAGGTTGGCCTTTTGCTGGCAGGCTGTGGTCTGGATGCTGCGGGAATCGTGGCCTCGGTGCAGCAGCGATTTGGTACTATCCCGCCGCGGCTGGTGGTGAATCACTAAGCATGCTCTGAAAATAATTAGAAATAAATACTATCGACGTCGACAGCGCAACACGACGTGACATCAACAAGGTGCTTCATGAATACCCGCGACCCCATGCCTACATCCACGCCCACTTCCATACCCGACGTCCAAAGTAGCGTCGATACCCGCCGCGTCGCGATTGCACGCGTTGGCGTCAAAGGCGTACGCTACCCCATCGCGATCAAGACGGCCAAAGGATTGCAGCATTCGGTCGGTGTCTGGAATATGTATGTCCATTTGCCCGAGTCGCAAAAAGGCACCCACATGTCGCGTTTTATCGCGCTGCTGGAGGCTTATCGCGCACCGCTGGAGATGGCCAATTTTACCGCCCTCATGCACGAAATGGTCAAGCTGCTCGAAGCGCAGGCCGGTCGGGTCGAAGTCAGTTTCCCGTATTTCATCACCAAGACCGCGCCGATTTCCGGCGTAGAGTCGCTGATGGACTACGAAGTCGGCCTCACTGGTGAACTCAAAGATGGTGAGCTCGAGGTCACGCTCAAGGTGCTGGTGCCGGTCACCAGTCTGTGCCCGTGTTCGAAAAAAATCTCCAGCTATGGCGCGCATAATCAGCGCTCACACATCACCGTCAACGCGGTCGTCTCCGGTGAACTCGGAATTGATGATCTGATTGCCCGGATTGAAGCGCAGGCTTCCTGTGAGCTGTATGGCTTATTGAAGCGGCCGGATGAAAAATATGTCACCGAACGTGCTTACGATAATCCTAAATTTGTCGAAGATCTGGTGCGCGATGTGGCCGGTGTGCTCAACGCTGACAGCAATGTGTTGGCCTATACACTGGAAGCAGAAAATTTTGAATCGATTCATAATCACTCGGCGTATGCCTTGATTGATATCGATAAGCGCAGTAAGTAGTCGCGCTAAAATGCGGCTGCTGATACACCATCAGCAGCGCGCTTTGCGATGCGGCTCACAGCGAGCGATCGCGGTCCTTCTCCCACAGCACATCACCGCCACCGGCAAACCTGTTCAACACCCGCGAGAGCACGAATAACAGATCCGATAAGCGGTTCACGTACTGGCGCGGATATTCAAAAATGGTTTCAGCTTTGCCCAGACTGACGATCTGCCGCTCGGCACGCCGGCAGACAGTGCGGCAAACATGCGACTGCGCCGCAGCTCGGGATCCGGCCGGCAGAATAAAATCCTTCAGCGGTGGCAGGTCAGCGTTGTATTTTGCCAGCAGCGCGTCGAGGCGTTCAACCTGCAGTTCGGTGATCATCTGAAAACCCGGAATGCATAATTCACCCCCCAGGTCGAACAGGTCATGCTGAATCGAGATCAGCTCGGCGCGCAAAGCGTCCGGCATGGTTTCACACAGCAGCAGACCGAGATGGGAATTGAGTTCATCCACATCGCCAATGGCCTGAATGCGCAGGCTGTCCTTATCGATCCGGCTGCCATCGCCCAGGCCGGTCGTGCCGGCGTCGCCCGTGCGGGTTGCAATTTTTGAAAGTCTATTTCCCATGATGTGCATTGCCTGTTAATTGAAAAACATGGCCGCAGACTAGCCTGTTCGACGCAGAATGTAAATCGACATGACTGATGCGGGCTCGGGCATGGGCGAAAAATAAAACGAGGTATGAAAAAATTAGCTGAAACTCTGGCATCATGCGGCAATGATGCTAGTCTTCTGGTGCTAGCGATACGATGCTAGCCATACGACGCCATTCACACATGAACAGCCTATGAACGCCATTGCTGAACCCGCATTTACCCTGACGCGCCAGCGCGAAGTCGTCAGTGCGCTGCGTGGTCTGCTGCCTGCCAGTTCTATTTTGTTTGATGACGAGGATATCCGTCCCTACGAATGCGACGGTTTGGCCGCTTATCGTCAAATGCCGATGGTCGTGGCCTTGCCCGAAAACGAGGCGCAGGTCGCCGCAGTTTTGCGTACCTGCCGTGATCTGAAGGTGCCCATCGTGCCGCGCGGTGCTGGTACCGGTCTGTCAGGCGGCGCCATGCCGATCGCCGATGGCCTGGTGCTGTCGACTGCGCGCCTCAATAAAATCATCAAGATCGATCCACTGGCCAGAACCGCGGTCGTCCAGCCGGGCGTGCGTAATCTGGCCATCTCGGAAGCCGTCGCTCAGCATGGCCTGTATTACGCTCCCGATCCCTCCTCACAAATTGCCTGCACCATCGGCGGTAATGTGGCCGAAAATTCTGGCGGTGTGCACTGTCTTAAATACGGTCTGACCGTCCATAACGTGATGCGCGTTCGCATGGTCACCATCGATGGCGAAGTCGTCGAGTTGGGGAGCGCTGCGCTGGATGCGCCGGGGCTGGATCTGCTGGCATTGTTTATCGGTTCCGAAGGCATGCTCGGCGTGGTCACCGAAGTTACCGTGAAACTTATCCCCAAACCTTCTGTCGCGCGCGTGATCATGGCGTCCTTCGACGACGTCGTCAAAGGCGGCAATGCTGTTGCCAGCGTGATCGCGGCCGGCATCATTCCGGCCGGATTAGAGATGATGGATAAAACTTCCTCGCGCATGGTCGAGCCCTTCGTCAAGGCCGGCTACGACATCGATGCCGAAGCGATTTTGCTGTGCGAATCCGATGGCCTGGCCGAGGAAGTGGAAGAAGAAATCGGTCGCATGATCGCAGTACTCAAACGCTCCGGCGCGACGGCCATCAGTGTCTCCAACACTGAAGCCGAGCGCCTGCGATTTTGGTCCGGGCGCAAAAACGCCTTTCCGGCAGCCGGTCGCATATCGCCAGATTACTACTGCATGGATGGCACCATCCCGCGCAAGCATCTGGCCAAGGTGTTGCTCGGCATCGCTGAAATGGAAAAAAAATACGGCATGGGCTGCGCAAACGTATTTCACGCCGGCGATGGGAATTTGCATCCGCTGATTTTATTTGATGCCAATAAGCCGGGCGAGTTTGAACGGGCCGAATTGTTTGGCGCCGAGATCCTTGAGCTGTGCGTGGAAGTCGGCGGCACCATCACCGGTGAGCACGGTGTCGGCATTGAAAAAATCAACTCCATGTGCGTACAGTTTTCTGATCTGGAGCGGGCAGCATTTTTTGCCGTCAAGCGCGCATTCGATACGGCCTTTTTGCTTAATCCTGATAAGGCCATCCCGACCTTGCAGCGGTGTGCAGAGTACGGCAAGATGCACGTCAGGAATGGCGCCCTTAAATTCCCAGATTTGCCACGTTTTTAAATCGGAGTTCCATGGAACGCGTACTACAGCAATTTCGAGACCGTGTAAAAAACGCCAGTTATACCGGAGAGGCGCTGCGCCTGCGTGGCGGCGGCACCAAGGACTGGTATGGCCAGACTCTGGATGGCGCGCTGCTCGATACCCGTGCCTACAATGGCATCGTGGCTTACGAGCCGACCGAGCTGGTGATCACCGCGCGCTGTGGCACGCCGCTGGCGGAACTGGAAGCGGCGCTGGCCAAAAATAGTCAGATGCTGGCCTTCGAGCCACCGCATTTTGGTCCGGATGCAACGGTCGGTGGCATGGTCGCGGTCGGTTTCTCTGGTCCGCGCCGGCAGGCCGTCGGTGCAGTACGTGATTTTGTTCTCGGTGCGGTGCTCATGGATGGGCGCGGCGATGAGCTGCGCTTTGGTGGACAGGTCATGAAAAATGTCGCCGGCTATGACGTCTCGCGGGTATTGGCTGGCTCGCTTGGTTCCCTGGGACTCATTTTGGAAGTCTCGCTCAAAGTCATGCCGCTGCCGTTTGCCGAAACGACGGTGCATTTAAATATGGATCAGGCGGCAGCCTTACGCTGTCTGAATGAGTGGGGTGGTCAGCCGCTGCCGATTTCTGCCAGTGCATGGCAGGGCGATTCGTTATTGGTGCGGCTGTCCGGCGCACAAGCGGCTGTGACCGCGGCCAGGAGCAAAATTGGCGGCGAGATGATCGAAGATGCCGATGAAATATGGCGCGATTTACGCGAACACCTGATCGGCTACTTCAGTGACGCCGCGCCGCAAGGTCTGCGACTGTGGCGCTTATCGTTGCCCAGCACGGCGCCCGAACTCAAGCTCGATGGAGAGCAGCTGGTGGAGTGGGGTGGCGCGCAGCGCTGGCTCAAATCCGATGCGCCCGCTGAGCAAATTCGTGCAGCGGTCACGGCCGTTGGCGGCCACGCGACCTTGTTTCGCGGCGGCGATGGCAGCGTCGATGTGTTTCAGCCGATGGCGCCGGAAGCGGCCAAAATTCGCCAGCGTCTGATGGAATCTTTTGACCCGGCCGGTATTTTTAATCCCGGCCGCATGTATCGCCACGGTCATCGCGCTTGATGCGCATTTTTCATAACTTGCACGCCTTACCCCCTAAAGCGCAATGCAGACAAATTTAGCCGACTTCATCAAGAACACCGCGCAAGGCGACGAAGCCGAAGCGATTCTGCGTAGCTGCGTTCACTGCGGATTTTGCACCGCCACCTGTCCTACTTACCAGCTGCTGGGCGATGAGCTTGATGGTCCGCGCGGTCGTATTTACCTCATCAAGCAGGTTCTGGAAGGTCATGAAGTCACGCGCAAGACGCAGCTGCATCTGGATCGCTGCCTGAGCTGTCGTAATTGCGAATCGACTTGTCCGTCGGGTGTGCAATATGGCCGGCTGCTTGATATTGGCCGTTCCGTCGTCGAATCGCAGGTCATGCGACCGCTGGGTCAGCGCATCGTGCGAACATTATTAAAAGAGACGCTGCCGCGCAAATGGCTGTTTTCTCCCGCCATGAAAATGGGCCAGCTGGTCCGTCCGCTGTTACCGCAATTCCTGAAAAATAAAGTACCGCCAAAAACCACGGCCGGGGTCTGGCCGCGCACCCAACATGCGCGCACAATGCTGCTGCTCGATGGCTGCGTTCAACCCGCCATGGCGCCCAATATCAATGCCGCGACCGCGCGCGTGTTTGATGCCCTCGGTGTGCAATTACTGATCCCGCCCAAAGCGGGCTGCTGCGGCGCGATCCGCTACCACCTCAATGACCAGGCTGGCGGTTTAGACGACATGCGACGCAATATCGACGCCTGGTGGCCGCTGGTGGAAGCCGGCGCCGAAGCGATCGTCATGACGGCATCCGGCTGCGGCGCGACGGTCAAAGAGTATGGTCATCTGCTCGCGCACGATGCCGATTACGCGACCAAGGCGCAAAAAATTGCTGCGCTCACGCTTGATCTGGCAGAAATTTTACCCCGCTTCGAAGCTGAATTATTGCAAAAGTTGGCCGGAAAAATTGAACGCCGCGTGGCCTATCATCCGCCCTGCACGCTGCAACACGGCCAGCAAATTCGTGGCAAGGTGGAAGGCATTTTGCGCGCAGTCGGTGTCGATGTGCAGTTATGCGCCGATAGTCACCTGTGTTGCGGTTCAGCCGGCACCTATTCCGTGACGCAGCCGGCACTCTCGTATCAGCTGCGCGATAACAAACTCAGCAATCTCCAGGCAAGCAGCCCCGAGATGATCGTCTCGGCCAACATCGGCTGTTTAACGCATCTGCAGTCGGGCACGACAACGCCTGTGTTGCACTGGATCGAATTGATTGACCAAGCATTACGCGCGGCGTAGTCAGCAGACAGGCTTGGCGCTTGCCTGCGGTACACCACCATCGAGTTATTTTTTTAAGATAAACCATCATGCATCCTGTTCTCATTACCGGTACCGGTCTTTACACGCCGCCGCACATTATCACCAACGCTGAACTGGTGACTTCCTTTAACGAATACGTACAGCTATTTAACAAGCGCCATAAGGCGGGCATTGCCGATGGCGTGATCACGGCTTTGCAGGAATCGAGCCCCGAATTTATTGAAAAAGCCTCCGGTATCAAGCAGCGCTATGTATTAGAAAAAACCGGCATCCTCGATCCGCAACGGATGGTTCCGCGCTTTATCGAACGACCTGACGATGAGATTTCACTGGAAGCGGAAATCGCCGTTGCTGCCTGCCGGCAGGCGCTGGACGCGGCCCATAAAACAGCCGCGGATATTGATGGCGTCATCTGCGCCTCGGCCAATATGCAGCGCGCATATCCGGCAATGGCGATCGAAATTCAGCACGCGCTCGGCATCCAGGGATTTGGCTTTGATATGAACGTGGCCTGCTCATCGGCCACCTTTGCCATCGAGCAGGCTGTCAATGCAGTGCGCTGTGGAACAGCTCGGGCAGTGCTGATCGTGAATCCTGAAATTACCTCGGCCCATCTGGAGTGGCGCGATCGCGACTGCCATTTCATCTTTGGCGATGTGGCGACTGCGCTCGTCGTCGAACGGGCCGATCTGGCGTCGGACAAAGCCCCATCGCGCTGGGAAGTGCTGGGCACAAATCTGGCGACCCAGTTCTCTAACAATATCCGTAACAATTTCGGCTTCATGAATCGTGCCGAAGACAGCGATCCGAATGCGCGCGACAAAACCTTTCGTCAGGAAGGTCGCAAGGTCTTCAAGGAAGTCGTGCCCTTAGCAGCTGCGCACATCGAAGGCCATCTGGCACAGCTGGGTTTGACGCCGGCCGATGTGCGGCGCTACTGGCTGCATCAGGCAAATCTGGGCATGAACCAATTCGTCTCACGCAAGCTGCTGGGTCGGGAAGCGACCGCCGATGATGCGCCGGTGATTCTGGATGAATTTGCCAATACGGCTTCCGCCGGATCGATCATCGCCTTCCACCGACATGAGCGCGATTTACAGAGCGGTCAGTTAGGCGTGATCTGTTCGTTTGGCGCAGGTTATTCTGTGGGCAGCGTGGTGCTGCGCAAAGTATCGGGCGCGCATTGAGTACGCACTAAGGACGCACTGAGCACGCAGGTGCTGTATGCGCTCAGTGTGCAGCCTATTCCGCCAGCAGTTTGTCGATATCCTGCTGTAGATCTTCAGGCTTGGTCAGCGAAGCATAACGCTGATAGACCGTGCCATCTTTCTTGATCAGGAATTTGGTGAAGTTCCATTTGATCGATTCGCTGCCCAGTACGCCGGTCGCTGATTTTTTTAAATACGTAAACAGCGGATGGGCGTCCTCACCATTCACATTCAGCTTGGCAAACAGCGGAAAGCTGACGCCGTAATTTTTTTCGCAAAAATCGGCAATTTCGCTCGCGTCACCAGGTTCCTGGCCACCAAACTGATCGCACGGAAAGCCGAGCACCACCACACCCCGCTCTTTGTATTGCCGATACAAGGCTTCGAGGCCCTTGTATTGCGGCGTGAAGCCGCAGGCACTGGCCGTATTAACGATCAGCAGAACCTGACCGCGATACTGCGCCAGATCCACAGGGTCGCCATTGAGGGCCGTAGCCTTGAAGTCGTAAATCGTCGTCATGGTTCTAAAATTCCTAATTGTTCAGACGCGGGAAGCTCGTCTTGTGTGGGCGCGTTTTGGCTGTGTATTTTGCTGTGTAATTTGATCATCAGACGTAAATCATTGAGCGAATCGGCATTGCGCAAAGCGTCTTCGTACGAGACCTTACCCTGTTCATACAAATCGAACAAGGCCTGATCAAAAGTTTGCATGCCCAGTTCACGTGATTTTTTCATGACGTCCTTGATGTCATGCACGGCGCCTTTGAAAATCAGATCCGCGATCAGCGGCGAATTAAGCATCACCTCCACGGCGGCCACGCGGCCCTTGGCATCTTTGCAGGGCACTAATCGCTGCGATATCAGCGCCTTGACATTGAGTGACAGGTCCATGAGCAGCTGGGCCCGTCGCTCCTCAGGAAAAAAGTTGATGATGCGATCGAGCGCCTGATTGGCATTATTGGCATGCATGGTGGCGATGCATAAATGCCCGGTTTCCGAAAACGCGATCGCATGCTCCATGGTTTCGCGCTCGCGAATTTCGCCGATCTGAATCACGTCTGGCGCCTGGCGCAGGGTATTTTTAAGAGCCACGGACCAACTCTCGCAGTCGATGCCGATCTCGCGCTGAGTCACCAGGCAATGCAGATGCGGATGGACGAATTCGATCGGGTCTTCGATGGTAATGATGTGGCCATAGCTATGCGCGTTACGATGGCCGACCATGCCGGCCAAGGTGGTCGACTTGCCCGAGCTGGTGGCGCCGACCATGATGACCAGCCCGCGCTTGGCGAGGATGATCTCTTTGAGCACCGGCGGCACGCCCAAATCGTCGAGTGAGGGAATGCTGGTCGTAATCGCGCGTAATACCATGCCGACTTTTTGCTGCTGCATGAAAGCCGATACCCGAAAGCGTCCGATGCCGACCGGGTGAATGGCGAAATTACATTCCTTGGTAGCCGCGAATTCAGCTGCCTGCTGATCGCTCATGATGGCGCGCGCCAAGGCGCTGGTATGGCTTGCCTGCAGAGCGTGGCTCGATACAGGCGTCATCTTGCCGTCGATTTTGACAGCCGGCGGAAAATCGGCGCTGATGAATAAATCTGAGCCCTGTTTGCTCAGCATCAGGCGCAACAGATCGTGGATGAATTTGCTTGCCTGTTCGCGTTCCATCGTGGTTCCTGGAGGAGTCAGAAAGAGTGTGTGAACCGTTAAAAGGGGGCATCTTAGCCAGGAAAATTATCCGGCGACTTGGCCGCATACCGCGCGCTGACAGCGGAAATCATATTCCGTCTGACCAGATCGCTCAGATTCTGATCCAGCGTTTGCATGCCGAACTGGGTGCCGGTCTGGATCGCCGAATACATCTGCGCGACTTTGCCTTCGCGGATCAGATTACGGATGGCCGGTGTACCGATCATGATTTCATGCGCGGCGATACGGCCATTGCCATCTTTGGTTTTGAGCAGGCTTTGCGAAATCACCGCCTGCAGGGATTCGGATAACATGGCGCGCACCATGTCTTTTTCATCGCCAGGAAAAACATCGATGATGCGGTCAATCGTTTTGGCCGCTGACGAGGTATGCAGCGTGCCCAGCACAAGATGGCCTGTTTCGGCTGCTGACAGCGCCAGGCGAATCGTCTCCAGATCCCGCAGCTCACCCACCAGAATGATGTCCGGATCTTCCCGCAGCGCAGAGCGTAAGGCATTGGCAAACGAATGCGTGTGCGGCCCGACTTCGCGTTGATTGATCAGACATTTTTTCGATTCATGGACAAATTCGATCGGGTCTTCGATCGTCAGGATATGGCTGTGCTCGTTTTCATTGACATGATTGACCATCGCCGCCAGGGTCGTCGATTTGCCCGAGCCGGTCGGCCCCGTCACCAGCACCAGTCCGCGCGGCTTGAGCGCCAGTTCGGCAAAGATTTTCGGTGCATTGAGCTCTTCGAGCGAGAGTACTTTGGAGGGAATGGTGCGAAAGACGGCTGCTGCGCCCCGGTCCTGGTTATAGGCATTGACACGAAAACGCGCCAGACCCTGCACTTCGAAGGAAAAATCAATTTCCAGATGTTCTTCGTAGTGCTTGCGCTGGCCATCGTTCATGATGTCGTACACCATGGCGTGGACTTCTTTATGTTCCATGGGCGGGCGGTTAATTCGCCGCACATCGCCATGAACCCGTATCATGGGTGGCACGCCCGCGGAGAGATGCAGGTCAGAGGCTTTGTTCTTGACAGTGAATGCCAGCAGTTCCGTGATGTCCATTTATAATCCCAGGTTCGCGTCGTGAAAATGCATTTTAATTATGGCCTCAATTCTTTCTAACTTACAAGCCGTGCATGCGCAGATTGCCGCTAGCGCCCAGGCCGCCAGTCGCCCTGCGCAAGCGGTTCAATTGCTCGCGGTATCCAAGACCTTTGGTGCTGACGCCGTTCTGGAAGCGGTGCTGGCAGGGCAGCGCGCCTTTGGTGAAAACTACGTCCAGGAAGGGGTCGAAAAAATTCTCGCCTTGCGTGGCTTACTTTCCACAAGTTGCCCTGAGGCGGTGCTGGAATGGCACTTCATCGGACCCATTCAGAGTAATAAAACCCGCCTGATCGCCGAACATTTTGACTGGGTGCATTCGGTCGAGCGCGAAAAAATTGCCCAGCGTTTGTCTGAGCAGCGCCCCGCGCATCTGCCGCCGCTCAATGTCTGCCTGCAAATTAATATCAGTGGCGAAGCCAGTAAAAGCGGCGTCGCGCCTGCCGCTGCACTCGCGCTGGCGCAGCAGATTCACAGCCTGCCCGGACTGCGTTTGCGCGGTCTGATGGCGGTGCCCGAAGCAGCCGCTGATTTTACACAGCAGCGCCTACCCTTCCGACAGGTACGCGAATTATTTGAGCAGCTGCAGCAGGCCGGTCTGCCGCTGGATACCTTATCGATGGGCATGTCGGGCGATCTGTCTGCCGCCATCGCCGAAGGCGCCACCATGGTGCGAATTGGCAGCGCAATTTTTGGAGCACGAAGCTATGCACACTAAACTTCCAGCAGAGTTGAATATCGCATTTATCGGCGGTGGCAATATGGCCGCCGCCCTGATCGGCGGGCTTGCCGGACGCGTCACCGAAGGCGGGCGAATTCATGTGGTCGATCTAAGTACCGATAACCTCACGCGCCTGCAGCAGCAGTTTGGCGTGACCACCTCGACCGTGATCGATGCCCGCAGCGCTGCCGCCGATGTCATCGTGCTGGCGGTGAAGCCACAAAACATGCGCGAGGTCGTCGATCAGCTCAAGCCGTACATGCATGGCCAGCTGCTGCTATCGATTGCCGCTGGCATCCGCGGTGTCGATCTGGCGCGCTGGCTGGGGGATTATCAGGCCATCGTGCGCACCATGCCGAATACCCCGGCGCTGATCGGTCGCGGCATCACCGGCATGGTCGCCTTAGCTGGTGTCAGCCCGACCCAGCGCGCGGCGGCCGATGCCATCATGGGCGCGGTCGGCGCTACGGTCTGGTTCGATGATGAAGCCCTGATTGATCCGGTGACGGCGGTGTCAGGCAGCGGTCCGGCGTATGTATTTTATTTTATCGAGGCCATGCAACAGGCCGCGTTGGAAATGGGTTTGACGCCGGCACAGGGCAAGGCCTTGGCCATTGCCACCTTCAGCGGTGCGGCCGAGCTGGCGGCACAAGCCACGGAGCCGATTTCCGTGCTGCGTGAACGCGTCACCTCCAAGGGCGGCACCACCTTTGCAGCGCTCAGTAGTCTGCAGGCCGATGGGGTGCAGGAATCGATTGTGCGCGCCCTCAAGGCCGCCGCGGCACGAGGCAAGGAAATGGGCGAGGAATTCGGCCGGGATTAAGTCATATTACGCAGGATTGGCTTCAAGATCGGTGTTAAAAACGGCAGCACCAAACGACAGGTCTGCCATGTTTTCTGCGTGCTGCGCCAAGCAGTGCGCAAGCCCTGCGGCCCAACGGTGATGAGTAAAGCAGCAGCCACGCCCAATACCAGATAAGGATGTTGTCGCAGACGCTGCACACCGCGTTCGGCAGCATCGAAAACGCCAAACAGCGATTGTAGATCGCGGCTGCCAGCGATCAGCGTCTCGCGTTGCGTCGTACAGCGGGCCATCAGCAGCTGGCGACGTCGCGCCAGAAGTGTCCGGTGCTGAGTCAAGCCGTTCATCGCTGCGGCACGAGCGACTCTACGTCGCGCGCGAGTTCCTGCAGGGTTTGTTCGAGCAAATGTGGCTTGTGCCGATACTGCTGACGCACCTGACGCGCCAGCAAAATCCCGCCGCCACCAAACAAACCAATCAGTGACACCAGCGCGGTGATGCGGTAACTATCCCAAAACAGCACGACCAGGAGCAAGACCAGCAGCACACTGGCCAGCACCAAGGAAAACAGGGCGCAAAGGGTGAGTAAGAGATAGGAAAAGTAGCGTAAGGCTTCCTCTTCGATTTCGACGGTCGCCAGTTCGGCGCGCGTATGCACCAGTGCGACGAAATGGGCGCCCAGTCGCGCCAGACTGCTGGCCAGTGCCATAGTCTTAACGACGTCCCATGAGCAGGCCAAGCACCAGTCCCGCCAAGGCCCCCACACCGACCGCCTGCCAGGCATGATTTTGCACGTAATCATCCGTTTTTTCGGCGGCATCGCGTGAGCGTTGCATGATGCTCTCTTGCGCCTGCCCTAAACCTTTGCGCATGGTATTCAGATTGGCTTCGATGCGATCCTTGGCGCTTTGCAAAGTCGATTCAGCCTGGCGGGAATTGCCCTTTAAGAGATCTTCTGCTTCGCGGATGACGTTTTTTAATTCGCTGGTGATTTTTTCACGCGCATCGCTGCCGCCGGCGGAAATGTTCATATTCGACCCCTTCTGTATGGTGAAGGTTTCAGCCTACACTGTCCTGTCAGCAGCTTTTTGATCTAGAGCAAAGGAGGCAAATATTTACCGTAGCGCGGTGTCTAAGGCCACACCGGCAAAGAGCGCAGCACCGAGCCAGTTATTGTGGCGAAAGGCGGCAAAACACCCCAGCCTCTCGCGCTGGCGGATCAGTGTAAAGTGATACAGCGCGCAGCCGGTAGCCATGAGCAAGCCGGCGCCAAACCACCAACGCAGACCGAACTGCCAGCCCACCGCGCCGAAGATGCCCAAGGCCAGCGCATAACACAGCATCACGATCGCCACATCAAACCGGCCGAAGGTAATGGCGGACGTACGAATGCCGATCTTGAGATCATCTTCGCGATCGACCATGGCGTATTCGGTATCGTAGGCGATGGCCCAAAACACATTCGCCAGCAGCATTGCCCAGGCCAACGGCGGAACAGTATTTTGGACAGCAGCAAAGCTCATGGGGATACCAAAGCCGAAGGCGATACCAAGGTAGGCCTGTGGAATGGCAAAAAAGCGTTTAAAAAAAGGATAGCTGGCAGCGATCAGAACGGCCGCCACTGAGAGCTGTTTGGTCAGCAGATTGAGCGGCAAAATCAGCGCAAACGCCAACAGTGCCAACACGGCGGCGATCAGCAGCGCTTCCCATGACTTGATCTGACCGCTGGTCAGTGGGCGGTGGGCGGTGCGTTCTACGTGACGGTCAAAATCGCGGTCGGCGTAATCGTTGATAGCACAGCCGGCAGAGCGCATGAGTACCGTGCCCAGACTAAAAATCAACAGCAGATTCAGCGACGGTTTGCCGGCACTGGCCAGCCAGAGCGCCAACAAGGTCGGCCACAAAAGCAGCAGGATGCCGATCGGTTTGTCGAGGCGAACCAGGCGCAGATAAAGTTGGAGGCGGTGCATGAGTGGGATAAATGGGTAAGATAAATATTTAAGATAAATGCGCGGAATGGATGAAATAAATTTATAAAAAAATCGATGCAATCAATCGATAAAATAAATGTGTGAAATAAATTTAGCCAGAAATTGGCGGGAAAATGCCTTGAACAACAGGTCAATGCTGATCCAGGTTTAGCCGGACTTTCATCGCGATTTTTATCTTGAATTTTATCCTTCCGTTATCTGCTCATCCGCCAGCAAATTGACGCCCTGCAGATCGCACGCCAATACCGCCTGGCGGATCGCTTCAATCGCCGCCATGCGGGTAAAACTTTTACGCCAGGCGATCACGACCCGGCGCGAAGGTGGTGGTGCTGTAAAGGGCACATAGCGCAGCATGCCGTCCTGCTGTTCCATGCTCGGCACCGAGGCGCGCGGCAGGACCGTGATGCCGATGCCGGAGGCGACCATGTGCCGAATCGTTTCCAGTGACGAGCCTTCGAAGGTGCGCGCGATGCCGTCGCCGGTCGTCGAAAAGCGCGCCATCTCCGGACATACTTCCAGCACCTGATCACGAAAGCAGTGACCATTCCCCAGTAAGAGCATGGTTTCGTTTTTCAGTTCCAGTGCACCGATACTGGCGCGCCCGGTCCAGGCATGCTGCTTGGGCAGCGCGACGACGAAGTCTTCGTCATACAGTGGCTGCACCATCAGGCCCTGGTCAGGAAACGGCAGGGCCATGATGGCCGCATCGAGCTCACCCTGGCGCAGCATTTCTACCAGCCGCACGGTAAAGCTTTCCTGCAAGACTAGGGGCATTTGTGGCACCTTCTCGATCATGGTCTTGATGAGCGGGGGCAGCAGATAGGGCGCGACGGTGTAGATAATGCCGAGCCGGAACTGGCCGACCAGCGGGTCTTTATTTTGTTTGGCGATTTCCTTGATGACGGCGGTCTGTTCCAGTACCCGTTCGGCCTGAGCGACGATCTTGCTGCCCAGCGGCGTCATGGAAATTTCCGATCCGCCGCGTTCGAACAGCGTTACGCCCAGTTCGTCTTCGAGTTTTTTGATGGCGACCGACAGCGTCGGCTGAGCGACGAAGCAGGCCTCGGCCGCATGGCCAAAATGTTTATGCCGCGCGACGGCGACGATATATTTAAGTTCGGTCAGAGTCATAGCGCTATTTTCGCAGACTTCCTAAAATTCTTTCAGACTTTCAAAAATTCTTCCCGCGCGCCCAGCCAGCGTGCCAGATGCGCTTCAACTGTCGGCAGATCCTCTTTGAGCAGTCGCTGCGCCACATCGCGCGCGCGGTCAACCAGCCACTGATCGGTTTCCAGGTCTGCAAAGCGCAGCAGGGCTTGGCCGGACTGCCGCGCACCGAGAAATTCCCCCGGCCCGCGAATCTGCAAATCGCGACGGGCGATTTCAAAGCCGTCGGTGGTCTCGCGCATGATCCCCAGACGTTGGCGGGCGATCTGGCCCAGTGGGCTTTGGTAGAGCAGCAAACACACACTGGCGGCCGCACCACGGCCAACCCGTCCACGCAGCTGATGCAGCTGCGATAAGCCAAAGCGTTCAGCGTGCTCGATCACCATCAGCGAGGCATTCGGCACATCGACGCCGACCTCAATCACGGTGGTAGCGACCAGCACCTGCACCTCGCCGCGCGTGAAGGCGTCCATCACCTGCTGCTTTTCGGCCGGCTTCATGCGGCCATGTACCAGACCGACCTGCACATCCGGCAGTGCTTCTGACAAGGCGAGGTGGGTCTCGGTCGCCGTTTGCAGCTGCAGGGCTTCCGATTCTTCGATCAGCGGACAAACCCAATACGCCTGCCGGCCTTCCAGCACCGCCGCATGGACCCGCTCAACGACTTCCTCGCGTCGGACCTGATCGATATTGCGCGTCATGATCGGTGTGCGACCGGGTGGCAGTTCGTCGATCAGCGAGACTTCCAGATCGGCGTAATACGTCATCGCCAAGGTGCGCGGAATCGGTGTGGCCGACATCATCAGCTGGTGCGGCACGACCGGCACGGCCTCCCCCTGCATGCCCTTATTGCGCAAGGCCAGCCGCTGACCCACGCCAAAACGATGCTGTTCATCGACGATCACCAGCCCCAGCCGGGCGAACTGTACTGCCTCCTGAAACAGCGCATGGGTACCGATGACGAGCTGCGCTGCGCCCGACTCGATCTGCGCCTGGGCGGCGATCTTGTCCTTTTTTTTCAGGCTGCCGGTGAGCCAGGCGATGTTCAGTCCGAGCGGCTCGAGCCATTGGGCGATCTTGCGAAAATGCTGTTCAGCGAGGATTTCGGTCGGCGCCATGAGCGCTGCCTGATAGCCGCTGTCGATGGCCTGGGTGGCCGCCAATGCCGCAACAATTGTTTTGCCGCTGCCGACATCGCCCTGTAATAGCCGCTGCATGGGGAAGGCGGCGCCAATGTCCTGCCGAATTTCCAGCAGCACCCGCTGCTGAGCGGCGGTCAAGGTGAAGGGCAGGGTGCGCAAAAACCCCTGCGTCAACGGGCCGATGACCGATAAAGGCGCGGCGCCTTTATCGCGCCGTGCCAGCTGTGCGCGCTTGAGCGATAGCTGCTGCGCCAGCAGCTCATCAAACTTCATGCGTACCCAGGCCGGATGCGAGCGGTCCATCAGCGCATATTCGTCAATCTCCGGCGGCGGATTGTGTAATAAGCGCACCGAGGCTTCAAAGGGTTCCAGCGCCAGTTCAATGCGCAAGGCTTCCGGCAAGGTATCGCGCCATTCGATGCGCGCCATGGCGGCGCTGATGGCCCGTCGCAGCAGCGTTTGCGACAAACCTTCACCGGCCGGATACACCGGTGTGAGTACCTCCGGCAGCGGTGCGCCTTCGAGAATGACCTTGTAATTCGGGTGCACCATCTCGGCACCAAAAAAGCCATGCCGCAGTTCGCCGCGCGCACGGATGCGGTTCCCTTCGACGAACTGTTTGGTCTGGCTGCCGTAAAAATTCAGAAAGCGCATGGTCAGCGGTGCGCTCTCGTCAGTGATGGTGACGACTAACTGCCGACGCGGACGAAACTGGATATCGCAGTTCGTCACTACGCCTTCCACCTGCACTGCTGATCCGCCCATAAAACTAGCCGAGGCGATGCTGGTGACTTCGGTTTCGTCCTCGTAGCGCATGGGCAGATGCAGCACCAGTTCCATGTCCGAGCGCAGTCCGAGGCGCGCTAGTTTGTCTTCCACCTTCAGCGCGCGGGGCGGGGCAGACTTCTTGGCGGCGGTAGTTTTTTGCGTTGATCTGGGCATAGGGGGCCGTGGCGGGAGCGGCAGGGCGTAAAATAGAGAATATTGAACAGCACTTTTCACGATGGGCTTTCATTGTAGAGCCAAAGACATGAATGAGAAACTGCTTCTGCTGTGCAGTTCCCCATCGTCGCCCCGAATAGCCGCCTTTTGGCACCAAACCGCGCTGCAAAGCGCCGCTGAAGACTTATGTACGCACTTTCTGATTTTGATTTTGATTTGCCGCCCGAACTGATCGCCCAGCTGCCGCTCGCCGAACGCAGTCAATCGCGTCTGCTGCAGCTCGACGGTGACACACCGCGCGACTGCCGCTTCACCGACCTGCTTGAGCTGCTGGCACCGGGCGATCTGCTGGTATTTAACGATACGCGGGTACTTAAGGCGCGTTTTCACGGCGTCAAAGAGAGCGGCGGCAAGGTCGAAGTGCTGGTTGAACGGGTGCTCGATACGCGCACTGTATTAGCGCAGGTGCGCGCCTCCAAGTCGCCGCCTGCCGGCGTCAAGCTGCGCCTGGCAGATGCCTTTGAGGTCGAAGTCGGTCAGCGCGAAGGGGAGTTTTATACCCTCCATTTTTCGCATGACGTGTTCGAACTCATCGAGGCCCATGGCAGTCTGCCACTGCCGCCCTACATCGATCACGCGGCCGATGCCTTTGACGAGACCCGCTACCAGACCGTTTATGCGCGCACCCCGGGCGCTGTGGCAGCCCCTACGGCAGGGCTGCATTTCGACGAAGCCCTGCTCGCACAGCTGCGCGAAAAAGGTCTGCGCTTTGCCTATGTGACCCTGCACGTCGGTGCCGGCACCTTTCAGCCGGTGCGCACCGAAGTACTGGCGCAGCACCAGATGCACAGTGAGTGGTACACCATCGGGGCCGAAACGGTCGAAGCAGTGCGCGCCACCCAAGCCGCGGGCGGCAAGATCGTCGCCGTTGGCACCACCAGCCTGCGCGCGCTGGAATCGGCCTCCCAGAGCGGTAGCTTGGTGGCCGGCAGTGCTGATACCCGCCTGTTTATCACGCCCGGCTATACGTTTAAAACGGTCGACCGGCTGGTGACGAACTTCCATTTACCCAAATCGACGCTCTTAATGCTGGTGTCGGCGTTTTCTGGTTATGCCGCCATGCGCAGCGCTTACCAGCATGCGATCGCCCAGCGCTACCGGTTTTTCAGCTATGGTGACGCCATGCTGCTGACCCGGCGCGTGGAAAAGTAAATCGACCCCTTATTGTTTTAACCCCGCAGACAAAATCCTGACAAACTGATGAAATACGAATTACTCAAAACCGACGGCAAAGCGCGACGCGGCCGTCTGACTCTCGCACACGGCGTGGTTGAAACGCCGATCTTTATGCCGGTCGGTACTTACGGCACGGTCAAGGCCATGTCGCCGCTCGAGCTCAAGGAGATCGATGCGCAGATCATTCTGGGCAATACCTTCCACTTATGGCTGCGCCCGGGGATGTCGATCATCGAACAATTCGGCGGTCTGCACCAGTTCATGGGCTGGGACAAGCCGATCCTCACCGACTCGGGCGGCTTCCAGGTATTTTCGCTCGGCCAGATGCGCAAGATCACTGAGCAGGGTGTGCATTTTTCCTCGCCCATCAACGGCGACAAACTCTTTTTGTCGCCCGAAATCTCGATGCAGATCCAGCGCGTGCTCAATTCCGACATCGTCATGCAGTTCGATGAATGCACGCCCTATGAAATCGACGGCCGGCCAGCCACCCACGATGAAGCGGCGCGCTCGATGCGCATGTCGCTGCGCTGGGCCCAGCGTTCGCGCAATGAATTCCTCGGTGCGGGTAATCCGAATGCGCTGTTTGGCATTGTCCAGGGCGGCATGTTTGAAGACCTGCGCGACGAGTCGCTGGCCGGACTGGAAGAAATTGATTTTGAGGGCGTCGCGATCGGCGGGCTGTCGGTCGGTGAGCCTAAAGAAGACATGCTGCGTATTCTGGAACACGTCGGCCCTCGTCTGCCAGCCAATAAACCGCATTACCTGATGGGCGTCGGAACGCCGGAAGATCTGGTCGCCGGCGTAGCGCAGGGAATTGATATGTTCGACTGCGTCATGCCGACCCGGAATGCGCGCAATGGCTGGCTGTTTACCCGCTTTGGTGACATTAAAATCAAGAACGCGCAATATAAAAATGACATGTTGCCGCTCGATGCCACCTGTGCCTGCTACGCCTGCCGCAATTTTTCACGCGCCTATTTGCACCATTTACATCGCGCCAATGAGATCCTCGGCGCCCGCCTGAACACCATCCATAACCTGCATTACTACCTCGATTTGATGCGTAACATGCGCCAAGCCATCGAGGCTGGCCAGTTTGCCTTGTTTGTCAGTCAATTCCATACCGAGCGCGCACAGCTTCGTAAACCTGATGGCGGATGATAAAATGCGCCGCAATCTCAATTAATCACTTTGGAGCTCCCCGTGTTCATTTCAAACGCCTATGCACAAGCCGCCGGCGGCGCCGCTGGTCTGGAAGCTAACCTGACCAGTTTTCTGCCAATTATTTTAATGTTCGTCGTTTTGTACTTCCTGATGATTCGTCCACAGATGAAACGCCAGAAAGAACAGCGCGCCATGATGGACGCGCTCGCCAAGGGCGATGAAGTCATTACTGCCGGCGGCATGCTGGGTAAAGTCAGCAAAGTCACCGACGTCTACGTCACGTTGGAAATCGCCACCAACACCGAAATCTTGGTGCAGAAATCCGCCGTCACAACTCTGCTGCCTAAAGGCACCATCAAGGCGCTGTAAGCATCGTATTGGCTTTCAATCGTGACGGCGCACGGCGTCGTCACAGTTCTTGCCGCCCAAGGGCGTTCTGCCATAGTCTGTCTGGTGGCGCAATGAAGCACATTAACGTAGCATAATCGCAGCATAAAAAAACCATGAACCGTTACCCGCTCTGGAAATACATCCTCATCGTCTTCGCCCTGGCATTTGGTGCGGTGTACACGATCCCCAATTTTTTTGGTGAATCACCGGCGGTGCAGATCAGCAGTGCCAAGGCGACCATCAAGGTCACCGCGGCTGATATCACGCAGGTCGAGCAAGCCTTGCAGCGTAACGGGGTCGCCTCACCCAGCATCCAGTTTGAGCAAACCGGCACCCAGGGCTCACTGCGCGCCCGCTTCGCCGATACCGATACCCAGTTCAAGGCCAAGTCGGTACTGGAAAAAGAATTGAACCGCGACCCAAGCGATCCGATTTATAACGTCGCCTTCAACCTGCTGCCCAACACACCCAACTGGCTGCAAAGTCTGCACGCCTTCCCGATGTATCTGGGGCTCGATTTGCGCGGTGGTGTGCACTTCCTTATGCAAGTCGACATCAAGGCCGTGGTCAGCAAAAAAGTACAGGGCATTCAAAGCAGTATGCGCACGCTGCTGCGCGATAAAAATATCCGTCATGCCGGCATCACCCGTAACGGCGATGTCGTGGAAGTCCTGTTTCGCGACGCCCAAACTCGTACTAAAGCGCGCGAACTTTTAAGCGCCCAGCTGGCCGATGTACAGCTCGTCGATGGCGGCAGCGCCAGTGATCTGACGCTCATCGCTACCCTTAAGCCAAGCGCCCTGAAGCAAACGCTCGACGACGGCGTCGGGCAGAACATCACCACCTTGTCCAAGCGCGTCAATGAGCTGGGTGTGGCCGAACCGCTGATCCAGCGTCAGGGTGCCGACCGTATCGTCGTCGAACTGCCGGGTGTGCAAGACGTAGCGCGCGCCAAAAGTATTATCGGCCGCACGGCGACACTGGAAGTACGCATGGTCGACGAATCCGTCATGCGCGGCAGCGAAGAAACAGCCGCGATTCCATTTGGTTCCGAACTGTTCAAGGTCGGTCGCGGCGTGCCAGTCGTGCTGTATAAAGAACCGATCCTCACCGGCGACTACATTACCGGCGCCACAGCCAGTTTCGACGAAAATCAGCGTCCGGCTGTCAGCGTTGATCTCAATAGCGATGGCGGACGCAAGATGCGCGAAGCCACGCGCGGCAAGATCGGCAAATCAATGGCGGTCGTGCTGTTTGAAAAAAACAAAGGCGAAGTCGCAACGGTCGCCACGATCCAGGACGAACTCGGCTCACGTTTTCGCATCACCGGCCAGCGTTCGCCGGAAGAGTCGGGTGACTTAGCCCTGCTGCTGCGCGCTGGTTCCCTCTACGCACCAATGGACATCATCGAAGAGCGCACCATCGGTGCCCAGCTGGGTGCTGAAAATATCAGCAAGGGTTTCAATTCAACCCTTTACGGCTTTGCTGCGATTGCCGTTTTCATGATGCTTTATTACGCGCTGTTTGGCATGTTCAGCGTGTTTTCACTGGCGGTCAATTTACTGCTGCTGATCGCCATTCTGTCGGTGTTGCAGGCAACGTTGACGCTGCCAGGCATCGCTGCGATTGCCTTTACGCTGGGTATGGCGATTGATGCCAACGTCCTCATCAATGAACGCATTCGCGAAGAGCTGCGCAACGGCGCCACGCCACAAAATGCGATCGCCAGTGGTTTTGACCGCGCCTGGGCGACGATTCTCGACTCCAACGTCACCACCCTCATCGCTGGCCTGGCCTTGCTGATTTTCGGCTCCGGCGCGATTCGGGGTTTTGCGGTGGTCCATTGCCTGGGTATTCTGACCTCGATCTTCTCGTCGGTCTTTGTCATGCGCGGCCTGGCCAATCTTTGGTACGGACGACGGAAAAAACTGAGCACCTTGTCGATCGGGCAGATCTGGAAACCCACTGACTCTGTCACTCACTAATTAGCAGCGCATCAACAAGATAACCAGAGGCTCGCCATGGAATTATTCCGCATCAAAAAAGACATCCCCTTTATGCGCCACGCATTGGTCTTTAACGCGATCTCCGCGCTGACCTTTGCCGCCGCCGTGTTTTTCCTGTTTGCTAAAGGTCTGCATCAGTCGATCGAATTCACCGGTGGTACCGTGATGGAAGTCGTCTACAGCAAACCCGCTGATCTGGAAGCGATCCGCAAGACCATTACCGATATCGGCTTTACCGATAACCAGGTCACCAGCTTTGGTACCGCCCACGACGTAATGATTCGTCTGCCAGCGCAGAAGGACATCAACTCGGCCCAGTTAAGCGACAAGGTATTGGCCGCGCTGACCGCTAAGGATGCCGATGTGACGCGCCAGAAGACCGAATTCGTCGGCCCGCAAGTCGGTGAAGAACTCGCCCACGACGGACTCATGGCGCTCGCCTTCGTCGTCATCGGCATCATGATTTATCTGGCCTTGCGCTTTGAATGGAAGTTCGCTGTCGCCGCCATCATCGCCAATCTGCATGACGTGATCATCATTCTTGGTTTCTTCGCCTTTTTTCAGTGGGAGTTTTCGCTCACGGTGCTGGCCGCCGTGCTGGCAGTGCTGGGCTATTCGGTCAATGAATCGGTCGTCGTGTTTGACCGGGTACGGGAAACCTTCCGTGACCGGCGCTACGGCAAGCTCGAAACGCCCGATATCATGAACCATGCCATTACCAGCACCATCTCACGGACCATCATCACGCACGGTTCCACGCAGATGATGGTGTTGGCGATGCTGTTTTTTGGCGGCCATACCCTGCACTATTTTGCCGTCGCACTGACGATCGGTATTTTGTTCGGGATTTATTCTTCGGTGTTTGTGGCTGCGGCCGTCGCCATGTGGCTGGGTGTGCGGCGCGAAGATTTGATCAAACCGATCAAAGAAAAAGATGAAACAGACGGTGCCGTCGTATAAAAAGCCGGCTTTTTCCTGACGCTTATTGTATCGGAAAGTAGCATGAAGACAGTGCGTGTTTGGGATTTACCGCTACGCTTGTTTCACTGGGCGCTGGTAGTGTTAGTGAGCGCCGCCATCATCACCGGCAATATCGGCGGCGAGTATATGGATGCGCATTTTTACTGCGCTTATGCGATCCTGGCCTTGCTGATGTTTCGCTTAATCTGGGGTGTGGCAGGGTCACTTTATGCGCGCTTTGCCAGCTTCCTTGCCGGGCCACGCGCGGTGCTGGCGTATCTGAAGACGGCTGCCAGTGCAAGCCCGGAGCATCGGCCGGGACATAATCCTCTGGGCGGCTGGTCGGTCGTGGCGATGCTCACGGTATTGTTGCTACAGGTCGGCAGCGGCTTGTTTTCCAATGACGATATCGCCAGCGAGGGACCCTTGGCGATCCTCGTGAGCCGCGATTGGTCTGCTACGCTGACCTGGTTTCATACCGAGGTCAGCATCAATATCTTGTATGGCCTGATCGGCCTGCACGTTGTGGCGATCGCCTATTACGCGCTGATCAAAAAAATCAATCTGGTGCAACCCATGCTGAGCGGGGATATGCAGACAGCGCTGGACGTCCCCTCTGCACAAGACACGCGCTGGCTACGCCTGCGCGGCTTGTTGATATTCCTGCTTTGCTGCGGCGTGATTTACTTTTTCTTTTTACGGAACGTATCATGACATTCCTTGCAGGTCTGGGCAGTCGCTAAAAAAGCTGTTTTGAGCTTCGCCAAGTCACCGGTTTTACTAGCGGCTGCCAGCTTGGTCGTTTCGCCCTGCATCTTGTCGGCAGCGGCTTTGAACTTATCCTTCTGCTGCCAGATCTCTTCCTTGGCGCGTGAATTTTCCGTGATCGAATTGGGTGTAAAAGCATGCCATGGCAATTTGCCGAGCGCGTCAATAATAGCGGCATCACTTTCTGCGACGGCTTTATCGTAAGGAATTTTCCCTTTGATCATATCGCCAATGCGATCGTAATGGTAGTCCATCACAAAAAAGGCGCCGTTACGATATTCAACGGCGTCTTCTGCACGCGCAAATTGGGCTTGGGCAGCTGCAGGCAGCAGCATGCAGACGCTGTAGAGCAGTGTGGCTAGTTTGAAGCTGAACGACATGGAAAGTCTCCTTGGGTGAAATGACGAACTAAGTGACCAACTGAGTGACCGACTAAGGATGCTGCTTTTTATTGCACGACTTTTTCTTGCAGAGATGATACCGAACTTTATTCGTCACGCAGGCTAAAGCCAACACGCACAGCCCGATATTTACAAAACTTTGCCTGGGCTCTGTGCCGACGTCAGCTACCTGCCGTCACCAGAATCAGGGTGACGTCACCAGATGAAATTTGAGCATGACTTCATCGGCGACCATCGAAGTATCTTTCCATTCGCCCTCGCCGATCGCGTAGGTCAGCCGTTTGATTGGCAGTGCGCCGTCAAAAATTTGCAGCGCGCCTTCTTTTTTCACGCTCACAGGAATGCTGACCTCGGTCGTTTTACCCTTGATGGTGAGTTTGCCGGCGACCTCATATTTACCCGCGCCGCTACTCTTGATACTGGTCGAACTAAAACTCGCTTTAGGAAACTGGGCGCTATTGAACCAGGTCTTTTTTGCGACTTCCTTGTTGAAGTCGGCGTCGCCCAGATCAAAGCCATTCATGTCGATATCGATCTCTGCCTTCGACGCATCCAGTTTGGCCGGATTAAAATCAATCGATGCGTTGAATTTTTTAAAATGGCCCTCCATCGGCACGTTCATTTGTTTGAAGGAGGCAGTCATGCTGCTTTTTTCTAACGTGACTTTGAGCGCCGCAAGGGCCGACAGCGGCGTGGCAGTGATGAGCGACAAAACGGTGCATAAACGAGCGAGTGAAGAAAGCTTCATGGCGGGTGACCTGTTTAAATTCGTGATGTAGGGCGTTGATGTAATACGTTGATGTGAATCGTTAAGGCAGCATGCGCCGCAAGATGTTATCGCGCTCGATAAACTGATGCTTGAGCGCTGCGCCGATATGCACGCACACGCCAGCCAGCAATCCCATATTGAGTGCGTAGTGCAGCGTTTTGAACAGTGCCTTCAGCGCCGCATCCGGACCAAACAGCGCCGGAATCGGTAGCACGCCAAACAAGACGACCGGCACGCCGGCAGCTGTCGTATAAAGATAGCCTGACAGCGGAACGGCAAACATCAGGATGTAGAGCAGTCGGTGCAAAGCGCCGGCTAGCTGTTCCTGCCAGGCCGGCATGCCGATCGGGTAGCGTGGCGTTGGATGGGAGAGGCGCCATAAAAAGCGCACGGCCGTCAGCGCAAGGACCAGAATGCCCAGCCATTTGTGCCAGGCAAAGTATTGCAGCTTGGTCGGCGTGAGTCCGGGGATGTCGACCATGGTCACACCCAGCGCAAAGTTGACGATGATGAGGAGCGCCAGCAGCCAGTGCAGGAGAATGGCAGTTCGGGAATAAGTTTGCATGGGTCGGTTTGTGTTCTGCGCTTAGATTTTTTTGGCCAGGCTTGCCGCGATGCCGATGTAATTGGCCGGTGTCATGGCCAGCAACAGCTCTTTGGCGTCCTGAGGTATGGCCAGGCGCGTAATAAATTCGCGCAGGGCTTCTTTGGAAATACCTTTGCCGCGCGTGAGTTCTTTGAGCTGCTCGTAAGGATTTTCAATGCCATAGCGGCGCATGACCGTCTGGACTGGTTCGGCCAGCACTTCCCAGGTGGCCTCGAGATCTTCCGCGATGCGCGCGGGGTTGACTTCCAGCTTATTCAAGCCACGCAGGCAGCTGTCATAGGCCAGCACCGTGTAACCAAAGCCGACACCAATATTACGCAGCACGGTGGAATCGGTCAGATCACGCTGCCAGCGCGAGACCGGCAGTTTTTCGGCCATGTGTTTTAAGACCGCATTGGCCATGCCGAGATTGCCCTCGGAGTTTTCAAAATCGATCGGATTGACCTTGTGCGGCATGGTCGACGAACCGATCTCGCCAGCCTTGGTGCGCTGTTTAAAATAACCCAGCGAGACGTAGCCCCAAATGTCGCGATTGAGATCCAGCAAAATCGTATTGGTGCGGGCAATGGCGTCGAACAGTTCGGCCATGTAATCGTGCGGTTCGATCTGAATGGTGTAGGGATTAAATACCAGCCCCAGGCGTTGTTCGATCACTGCGCGTGAAAAAGCCTCCCAGTCGAGCGCCGGATAAGCCGCCAGATGGGCGTTGTAATTACCAACGGCGCCATTCATCTTGGCCAGGATTTCGATCCCGGCGATACGCTGGCTCGCCCGCCGCAGACGCGCCACCACGTTCGCCAATTCCTTGCCCAGGGTCGTCGGACTGGCCGGCTGGCCGTGGGTGCGCGAGAGCATCGGCACCTCAGCGTGTTCATGCGCGAGCTCGGCTAATTTGCCGATCACGCCCTGCAGAGAAGGCAGCAGCACGGTATCGCGAGCGGCCTTGAGCATCATGCCGTGGGAGGTATTGTTGATATCTTCCGAAGTGCAGGCAAAATGAATAAATTCAGCGGCGGCAACGAGTTCCGGCACATCCTTGACCTGTTCCTTGAGCCAATATTCGACCGCCTTGACGTCATGATTCGTGACCGCCTCAATAGCCTTGATACGCGCGGCATCGGCTTCGGTAAAATTACTCGCCAGCCCATCGAGCAAGGCGCTGGCTTTGGCCGACAGCGGCGGGAATTCCGTAAAGCCGGCCTGTGACAGCGCCTGCAGCCAGGAAATCTCGACCTTGACTCGATGGTGCATAAAGCCCGCCTCAGACAAAATAGGGCGCAGGGCATCGGTTTTGGCGGCGTAACGACCATCGAGCGGGGACAGGGCAGACAGAGCAGTTAGAGACATGTTATTGATGTGGTGATGGTGACGGTGGTGACAAAACAGGCTGCCGTGCATGCACTTGGTGCAGACCGGTTCAGAATGACGTAATTTTACCACCTGCAAGCTGCACTCCGGAACGCGCGATCTGGCTAAATTGCGTGATCCTGTTTTAATGTTTTTATGATGATCCTTGCTTGATTCTTTCCATATGCTGAGAGGAACAGTCAATCCAGGATGTTATAATAATTGCCGTTTATTAATTACCATCATTCTATGAAACTCATTGGTTCCGTCACTAGTCCATTTGCCCGTAAAGTTCGTATTGTGATGGCGGAAAAAAAGCTCGACTACGTCTTTGTCCTCGAAGATGTGTGGGCTGCAGATTCCGCTATCCAGGCTGCCAATCCGCTCGGCAAGGTGCCCTGCCTGGTCATGGAAGATGGTGCAGCGCTGTTTGATTCGCGCGTGATCGTTGAATACATTGATACCTTAACGCCCGTCGGCAAACTCTTGCCGGCCAGCGGCCGCGAACGGGTGGAAGTCAAATGCTGGGAAGCCTTGGCCGATGGCGTGACCGATGCGGCCATTTTGGTCCGTCTGGAAGGCAGCCTGCGTGCGCCAGAACATCAAAACGCTGCCTGGGTAGCGCGCCAAATGGGCAAAGTCACGGCCGGTATCAAAGCCATGTCACTGGGTCTGGCTGAGAAGCCCTACTGTGCCGGCATCACTTACACGATGGCCGATGTGGCCGTTGGCTGTACGCTTGACTGGCTCAGTTTCCGTTTCCCCGACCTGCGCTGGCGCGACGACTATGCCAACCTAGCTCGACTGGTAGACAAACTCGCAGAGCGCTCCTCCTTCAAAGAAACCTTGCCACGCTAGGAAGAATCTTTTCTCCATCGTTAAATCTGATTTCTTATTTTAGGCATTCCCACATGAAGCTGTCTTATTTGCACAAAATTATATTCCTTATCACCAGTCTGCTCGGCGCCAGCATGGCGATGGCCCAGCAGGCCGATGAGATCAGTACCGACCGTCCTGACTTTGTTGAATCCAGTGAAGTCGTCGGCAAAGGTCGGGTCCAGATCGAGACCGGCTTTTCCATCGAGCGCAATACCGCCAATGGCAGCCGCGACCGGCAGACCACCACCCCCACTTTACTGCGCATCGGCATTGAAGAAGACTGGGAACTACGTTTTGAAACGGATGGTAAAACCAGCCTGCGGACAGAACAGCTGGCTGGCGGTGCAGTGCAGACGACGAGCGGTTATTCCGATCTATCAGTCGGTCTGAAGTGGCACATGATGGATGCTCAGGGCGTACTGCCGGCAGTGGCTGTTTTGATTCATGCGGAGATTGATTCGGGTAGCACTCCCTTCCGCGGTCAAGGCGTGCGCCCTTCGGTACGCTTCACCGAAGAATGGGAATTACCCTACGATATTTCGCTCGGCATCATGGAGGGCATCATGCTCGACAAAAACGAATTGGGCCAGCGCTTCAATTCAGGCATCTTCGGTATCACCATGAGTAAGGGCTGGACCGAAAAATTCCGCACCTTTATTGAGTTTGCCAGTCCACAAATCGCCCGCGCCCAGAACGGCGGATCACAGGCCAGCTTTGACCTCGGAGCGACCTACCTGCTGACACCCACATTACAGCTTGATACAGCGCTGTTCAAAGGCCTCAATCGGCGCACGCCTGATCTGACTTTCGGTGTCGGACTCTCGGCAAAATTCTAGTTGTTTAAGGCCTCATTTAAGGCCTACTTAAGGCCGATTTAAGATCATTCACATGCGCCTGAAATGTCAGGCCTTGACGTCATCTGTAGCGCAGATTAAATCAAAATCCATTGGACTCCCAGTGGATTTTTTTTTACCTGCTCGCATGCCCCCTTCCGCGTTTTCCCCGCATACCCTCCTCCTCGCTTATTACGGCGCATTGAGCACAGTCCTCTATTCGCGGCATCGCAGGGTCAAGATTTTTCATTTTGGCGACAAAATTTCATCCGCCGTCGACCACAAGTCAAGAAAAAAAACATTTCGAAAAAGGTGTTTTTGTTGAACGACAAGCAATCATGCCCTTCTTTACTTTGGGGTTATTAAGACGTACATTTTGATAATAAATTAATAACTTTACGTCGTTCTTTTAATAGGATCTTGCTGCTGCACAAGCACTTAATCTCGCTCTGAATCGGGTGGCTAATCAGGGACTTAATCACCTGTCATTTCATGAACTGACTCTTGACCTGGCCAATTACTTGAATCAAGAGCGCGTACGCGGATTATCGCGCTGGTTCTCGTGCTGAAAGAAGCGCTGTCCACCCTCACATTTCTGGAGTTTATTATGATGCTGCAAATTTCAAGGTGCTATTCCAAGCGAATCAAGACGCAGGCCGCAGCATTGACGCTCTGCCTGTTCGCGCAGACCGGTATTGCTTATGCACAGACCTCGTCTTCCTCGCAGTCAAAGGGATGCCTCACCATTAACGGCCAGTTATTTTGTAGCGTGACTTCCATCCCCAATGCACAGCCTCCCGCTGTGATGTCGCCAACGCCACAAATGTCGATCCAGCCGCAGTCAGAGCTGCAGGTGCAACAGCCGATGCAGATGCAAGACCAACAGCAAGCTCAACAGCAAGCCATGATCACATCCACCGTCAATGCCGAGATGCAGGCCTTGGCAGAAGCGCGCGCGGCAAGTGAAAAAGTGGTGCAGATCCGTAGCAGCGTCAGGAAAGCGAAAGCGCAGGTCGAGATTGCCAATACCAGCTTGGACGCCGCCGAAAAAATGTTGCAACAGCTAAACACCCAGCTAGAAATCTTGTCTCAGCAATTAGCTTCCTTGCAAAATAAAGTGAGCACAGCAACAGATTCAGTGCGCGCCCAACTACAGTCACAGCTAACCCAACTCACCAGCAAATTTGAAGAAGCGCAAGGCCTGCGCGATGCCGTCAAGGAACAGGTACGGCAATTAAGAGCGCAAACAAAAACGACGCAGGATGCCTTCGTCAATATCACGCCAAATCTCGGCGCAGCTTTGCAGAGTGAATTACAAGCGAAACAAAAAGCCAGTGATGCATCTGTAGCAAAACGGCAAGCGTGGACAGCCTTGCAGCAAAACGTCATCAACACAGCCGCAGACGTCGCACCCAACGTCGAGCCTTAAGCCGGCCGAGCAGCGACTGGGCCCATTGGATTGGCAATGACGCATTGGCGTCACATTTGCTTCGCATTTGCGCGTACATCAAAAAGGATTTCATCATGTCTTTTCATGCAACAGGTTTAATGAGTAAGCGACTTACTACGCACTGGTACAAGCTACTACGTTTTGGGTCCATTTTTATATGCGCAAGTCTCCAGCTATCAGCAGGTGCGCAAGAGGTCCCAAGCGGGCCGTCCAGTGCGGCCCTGAGCGCGCCAAAATTTTCGAAAAACTATGAAGTCCCCAACGGCGGTGGCGGTGTCAATTTGTTTTCCGGCGAAACGGCATTCGTGACGGGCCTTGGTGCCATAGCAGGACGAAATGGTCTGGCCTATGCAGTAACTGGGAGCTACAGCAGCAACGTCAATGCCAGTGTCAATGCTAATAATAAAACTGCACCGACGGGTGCAATGGGGCTAGGCTGGACAATCGATTTTCCCAAAATTATCGTTGATACAAAAAACACCGGCAATCGCGAGGACGATACCTATTATTTTTCGCAGGCGAACAGTAAAACCGTGTTGATCCGCACCGGCGTCAAAGCCGATGGCGGCATCACCTACGCAGCAAAAAATTATGTCGCCTGGTCGATTGTGCGCTACCCCGCCAATGAGCGCTGGGAAGTGACCGACGAAAATGGCATGAAGATGGTGTTTGGAAATAAAGACTGGGACACACCAGCAAGCGATCCACAAGGAACGCTGCAATGGGCGCGCAATAATGAAAACTGGCTTGGCCCACTCGATAGCGCTACTGGTGCGGCGGGCATGGCCGACAATACGCGCATTCCCATTGCGTATAACCTGGCAAAAATCATCGAACCTTGGGGAGATGCCTTACGCTTTTATTACAATAATATTGCGCCGCAGTTAGCCGGCGTTGCCAATTCAAGTTATACCCGTGAAAGTGTACTGACTGAAATCCGTAGTTACAAAGACGCCAACACGATCAAAGATCGTCTGGTGTTGAACTACAAAACAAAAGACGCCGATCTAAGTAGTAATGCTGAATATGTCGATCCGCATAAACTCGATCCAACGGGTCTTAACAGCTACTACCAGGACCGCTTTGAAACGCGTTACCTTGACTCGGTTGAATTCTATAAAAATAACGGCAAAATAGCGTTTAGTAAAACCCAGCTAAGTTATGAATTTCTGCAGCAAAACAAGGGTGAATACGTCAAACGGATTCTGAAAAAAATTCAGCGCTTTAATAGCGCGGGCCGTGCCGCAGCGCCTGCCACGCTTTATGACTACTATGCCAATGACACCGATGCGAACAAAGGCGCGATCAAAAGCATCACCTCGCCGTTTGGCAGCACGACGGTCTATGACTACACAGCAGTCAACCCGGCATTGAGTCAACGTGAATTAAAAATTGAGCGCCCTGCAGGCTACGACAAAGTCCGCACATGGATTGGGAATCAATATGTGGTCGTGATGTGGGTGAGCACCGGTGCAAACAATGGCCGCGCGACAGATAACTTATTAGTCGATACCTATAGTTGGGAAGGACGCTGGGTCAAAGCTGACAGCGATGCACTGAGCGGTACACTGGACTGGCGTAGCGTAAAGCTGGTGACGGGCACCGACATGTTTGCGTTATTGCGCAATATCAGTGCATCAAATTGTCCGATCGGCTGCGCGAGCCTATCGAAATACCATAAGGACCCCTATCGTGCCGGATACTGGCAGCATAGCGGTGGCTTGGTGCAAGATCAAGCCACCAATTCCATGCCAAGCTTCGCCCTCGTGGACGTGGATGTTGGTGAAGCATTCATCGTCACGAGTTGGTATGTCCCATTTCCCCCAATATCGGGGGTTCCGAAAGGCCAGGAAGTCAATCAGCTCTGGCGCTGGCAGGGCGATAATTGGAGAGGCCCGCAGGGAATCAAAGGCGCGGTAATGAATTTGCCAACAACGCCTTCTGGTTTGATCACAACCAAGGTGAGGGCAAAAAATAATTTTTTCATACGGGTCAGTACATTGGACACCACGACTGGTGCGCAAGATCTGGTCAGCATGGTGTCACTCAATGAATCAGGTAAAGTCAATTTCGGGGGGAAAGTGTCGGTGCCACGATTGACAAACCAGGTGCCTGAATTGGCATTAGGGGATGCCTTCGCGATTTTAAAATCGGGCCAACAAGTTACACCGCTCAACTGGCCGCTGGATCTGAGCCAGATCCGATCTGGCCAAGCCATCACGCTCGGCAGTGCGGATGCCAGCTATCCGATTCGCATCGCTGGCAATACCGTTGGCATCGGCAGTACCGCGCTACAGATCGTAGCCGGTACTGCACAAGACTTTGTCAAGGTCCAGACTTTGGACTCGCCATCCCATTCAAACCTCACCCGTTACACCTATGGCGAAGAATTTGCCGTGGGTGACAATACCTCAGGCGGCAGCAATAAAATGTTCACCTACAGCGTCAAGGATCACGCTTGGCTTGATAAGGACGTACTTCGTTCGAGTGGATTTATCTCTGCAGGGCAAGGGACTCTCCATTTTGTAAAAACGACTATCAATCCACGTCAGCTCGTAGGAGGGTTCAGCATACGCAACCCAGACGATAGCTGGCGCCAATTGAGCATGCCAGTTGCACCAGGGAATGCTAGCTCGCAGTTCGATTTCGCCATCACTGCGCAAGCAGGGCTACGCAGCTTCCGTCAGAACGGTGCGTATGATTTTGCCAAAATGAGTACCGATCCTGACTTACCAGCACTCACTTTCGTTCCCGCTCTTGCGCTTGCAGAAAACCACTGGCGTCTGGGTGGGAGTGATGATGCGCGCGCTGGCAAAAAACTCACCGATGATCAGACCCTCATTGCCTATCAAAATAACGCCGAGACCGGTAATTTTGATGAGGACTTCGACGCAGCAAACCGTCTGGCGCTGTTCCGTGCAGAAAAGGAAGGCAGCCGCTTTGTTGGTCCGCAATCTGCGCTTGTCGTGAGCAAGATCACGCACCGCAATGGGTTTGAAAAAGACACCGATGGCAACGTCACTGCTAGCCATCCAGAAATAGCCAGCACGTTTGGCTACCGATTAGACAATGCCACGATGGACCCGGACGCGCACTACCCGCGCTTTAATAGTGTGGCAATACACCGGGGTGGTGGCAAGGATGATGATGAAGATGCCAGCGGAGGCAGAGGCGCGCATTACGGCGTCACCGTCGTCAATTTTTTTAACGGCCTCGATCCCAATAATCCGGACAATAATCCGGATTGCCGGGCAACGGGTAGCGGGCTAGTAGCCAGTGATGGCGTAACACCTTGCAAGACCTTGCCGAATTTCATAGCAGAGTCGGCCTTAAACAATGGCAATAGCCAGTCCTATTTCGGTCTGCTGGATGGCATGGCTTACCACACTGAACAATGGAACGAAAAGTATAACGCTACTACCAAAAAATGGCAGACCGATAAACAGCTCGCAACGAGCGACAGTTTCAGTGATGTCATTATCAAAAGTCTGACGCTGGAAAATGGCGGACAGGGGGTCACAGTGTATTCCCATCCGATCAAGCAAATTTCCACTCAGGATTCAGTGCCGACCACGACCGAGCAAACCTATTACATGTCCGGTCCGCTGGAAGGATTTCTGCGCACGAGCGCGATCATCCGTCCCAACGCCAATCAGGAAATGGAGCACATCGTCAGTACGCGACGTCATGCGCTCGAGGTCTATGGTAGCGCCTGGCCAGCAGATAAAAGCGGATTGACGCCGGTGGCCGAAATCAAGACAACGCGGGTAGATGTCAATCCGCCGGTGACCTTGTCAGTCGCTGCGAGTACCTACAAGGATTGGGGGGCCAGTGTCGGCAAACCAGGACTGTGGGGTGGATGGCAAAATTATCGCTGGCAAACGAAGGCAGGTAGTGACACGTTTAACTTTTCAGCACCCAATGCCGACTGGACTAAAGGCGGCGAGCCAGGGCTGCCCAATCAATTCGGCATGATCGAAGAGCGTAGTTTTAGCTTCAATACACCGGCCGCCAAGGTTTACAACAGTATTTTGATGGATAAAGATAAGCGCGTCGTGATCGCCAGATTTTCAGATGCCCGAGTCGCCGGTGCGAGTGCCAATGCCAGCTTCTGGGGAATGGAAGACTACGAAGATACCAGCCTGACAAAATGGACGACGACATGGCGGCCGACGACGGAAGATGCGCACACAGGAAAGCAAGCGCTAATAAATACCACTGGAAATGTGGCATCGATTTTTCGTACCTTCACCCCTGATCCAGTTGATCCAGACGACATGCAGGATTACGTCTTATCTGCTTGGGTGAAAAACCCCTATGGCGTCGATTCAAAGCTGACGCTGCAAATCAGCGCAACTGCCAATGCGAACGCCCAGCCGATTCCGCGGGTGTCGCGGGATGCCATGCCGGCCAATGCGAGCGAAGGCAAAGACTGGCAGTACTATGAGATCTACCTGCACGCAAAAAATATAAAAGATATCACCGCTAAGATCAGTGCCGATAATGGCGTTCTGGTCGACGACATCCGCTTTGGCCCGGCAGAAGCCGCATTTAGCGCCAGCGTGTTTGATCTTGATCGTGGTCTTGTGACGGCTTCTTTGGGGACGAATGGCGCTGTCGGCCGCTTGCTGTTTGATGAATTCAATGCGCCCTATGCGCTCATCGGATCCGGCGAAAAGGTTGCCGGCTTGAGCCTGGATTATTTATCACGCGATGGCAATAAGGACGTCTTTAATCCACGCGACCCCAATAGCGCCCTACAATTTTCAGCCACCGAGGAGGGCAGTTACGATGACTTCAAACGGGGCGTAATCGATCGCTGGACGTGTACAGTTTCGCCGGTTATCGACATCAATTTGCCGAATGATGTAGCACCATCATCACCGTCAGCGGGTTGTAAAATAGCCGATCCGCGGGAGCTTGGATTTGCCAACAGAAATGGCACGATGCCATCAGGTAAGTGGATGCGCGTTGCCTCAGGGTCGACGGCCTCCTTTACAGAAACCCCGACTAAGGAGTATGCCGCACGTTTAAAAATGCGACTGCGCCCCTTGCAATCGGGATTGAGCAATCAGGTCGGCATCAGTATGGATTCCTCGGTGATGGTGGTGTTTGATGGGTATGCGCAGCAGTGGAAATATTTTGAAATTGGTCGTGCCAGCAATGACCCTGGAATGCGCTGGCGTTTAATCGATTCGTTTCCCGAGAGTCGTTCGGCTGATAGCTTGCCAGAGGATTGGCTGTTATCCAAGGTCGATGGGCGCGTGCTGTTCTTTATCGGTGGGAAAAAAATATTCGATCGTCGCACTGATCAGATCACCCCTTCTCCGTATGGCGGCGTCATGAGTAAAAATCTCAGCATTATCAATGTAAAAGATATGTCGCCTGTGTATGTGAGCGACGTCGTTATCGTCAACCAGCCGATCATTTCCGGTGGCTTTGCCCGTGGTGATGGTCGGGTCCTGCAAAGTGTCGTGCTCAACGGTGCTGAAACGACCGTACGTGGGTATTTGTATAACGCAAACGGCGCCGCCAACGTGGCAGGTAAGGCGGTGGTGTATGCGGATGGTAGCGCCTTCACCTATCGTCCTCAATATATGCAGCGCGATAAAGCCAGCTCGGCCGTCATCGGTGACATGGTAAGCCGTTATGGACCGGCAGCAGAGCTGGATAAAGGCTATACCAACGATGGTGGCTTTTCGTTTAATGGCGATGATGGCATGCCGCCACCTCCTGGCCAATCCTCCACTGCGGTGATGAGCGGGGCGCCTGGTGCGGCGTATAGTCTGGATTCACCTGCTTCGACAGGGCATGTGGCCAGTAGCGATCATGGACCGAATGAAGGCGGGGTCTTCCAGATGGCGCGGGGGACACCCGGGGCGACATCCACTTCAAGCGACTATTTCAGTGAAGGGAAATTCCTTAGCGGTACGCAAACGAGTCCGACTGGCCTGGTCACGCGCAGCCTCATCAGCACTACCGGTGAAGGCGTGGCAGCGCAGGTGGAAGGTGCCAGCCTATATGGCAACTCAACAAGTAGTGGCGTGATATCACCAGAAAATCGTCTGAGTGCCTTGATTAAAAATGACGTCCGTGGCCTGACAACACAGATCTTTGATCCACGCTATTTTGCAAAATCAGAAAACGAGTCCAGACGCGATACCTTTACTTCCCAGTTTGTCTATGACCAGTATGATCGGGTGATTGCCAGTACAAATCCGAATCAGGGCAGTACCAGCATCCGCTACAGCAAAGACGGTCGTGTGCGTTTCTGGCAGGATGCCAAAGGCGTGACGCACTATGTCAAGTATGATCGCCAGGCGCGTCCGATTGAGTCGGGCACCTGGGTCGTCGACTTCGCCGCTATGAGCGATAGTCAGATTGAGGATGCGCGTTTTCCGACGCTGGACTCCGGTTACAGCAAGCCCGTATGGCGGCAACGCTTCGAGTGGGGCGTCGATCAAGGCGTCACGGCCTCAACGAGCTTCGCAAAAGGTCGCTTGGCTGCGATTCTCACGAATAACGACGCCAATAATGCGACCCCTGTGAAATGGGATTCAACCGTGCTCGTCTATGATGCTTTGCGTCGTGTGAGCCATCTCATCGAGCGGATTGGTGACGGCACACCGGATCGGATTACCCGCTTCCATTACGGCTTTAGCAATCTCCAAGGCATGAGCTATCCGCAAGCGCTTGAACCGGTCGTCAATGCCGAAGTCAATTGCGATGCGAGTAATGCCGCGACGATCCAAGTTGTCATTCAGGCAGTTCCTGGTTACGCCAGCTATGATCCCTATAACGATGTTATTAATGCAGACGAAGCCAATAGTGCCAACGCGAAGTGCTTGCAACAGCTGGTGGGTAGTTTGGGAATCCAGCCTGGTCAACGACGCGAACTGGCGGCCGTCAGTGGTGATTCTGTCTTCAAGATCACCTATGCCTACAATCGTCTGGGCCAGTTGAGCAAGATCGGGCGCGTGATCGACGGTGTTATCCAGGATGATTATTACGCCGTCTATGCGTATGGTCCGAATGGTGAGCTACTGCAAGAAAAACTCAATAATCGACATGCACCGGCGCAGATCACCACGACCATGCGCTATAACTCACCAGGCTGGCTCAAGGACATGCGCAGTACAAGCGGCGATAAGGGCGCGCCAGTTATCCGCTATCAGGAAAGCCTGCGCTATGAAGATGCGCGTGTGCAGGACGGCGAAACGCCAAGCTATGACGGCCGCATCGCCGCCATCGATCAGACGTACAACTTGAAAGGGCAGGCCTCGAGCGCAGTATCGCTGAACTTTAGCTATACCTATTTTAAGGAGGGTGGATTAAAACAGGCCAAGGCCAGCGGCAGCATTGCCAATTTGCCGGACTATCACTATGTGCTCAACAATAAGGACGCGCATGGCAATCAGCTAGTGACGGGAAATAATGTCAATGCCACGTACTCGGCTGTCAGTGACCGTCTGGATAGAATGGGCTATTGGGATCTCAGCGGGGCTGCGCCCAGTCTCAGGCAAGAGAACTACGTCTACGATGAAAACGGTAATCTGACGAGCGTGTGGGGACGACGTTCATTAAGTTTTGCCTATGACGAGCACTTCAATAAGAGCAGCAAGATACTCATCGGTCCTCATGCCAGCCTCGATCTGACTTACGGCGCCAGTGGTGAACGTGTAACAGATCTGTATTCAGTGAACGCACAAATGGTGAACGCAACGCCGATTAAAAAGACCTATTATCGCGGAATGGGGACTGTGCCGCTGACCATCACCACGCAATCCGGGCAGACCAGTACGTCAAAGCATTTCGTCTACGGCATGACGGGACTCATTGCTGTGAATGACGGTAACGCAAATGGTGGGCAAGATTATTTTGTCTTGAAAAATCATTTGGGGTCGACCGTCATGGTGTTGCGTCAGGATGGGGCGCCGACCGCAAGTTATACCTATACGCCATGGGGCAAACCTTACGATGGCAATGGCAATCCGGTGACCGCTGAACCAGTCGTGCCATTTTTATTCCAGGGACTTCAGTACCTCTGGCAAGTGGGTTTATATGATAACCATGCGCGAATTTTCGATCCCGAAACCCGACGCTTTTTGGCGGTAGATCCGGAAGTGAACGTCACACATCAAGCCTACATCGCCTATGCCAATGATCCGGTCAATATGGTGGATCCGGATGGTCGGATCGCCGTAGCGCATAACCATGTGTTAGCGGCAGGTGCTGTCGCCACCTTGGCCTGGGGAGTAGGTATAGGTTTAAGCCAGATTGATGTCGTTCAGGGTGGAACAGAAAATGTGCTGACAACATCAAGCACAACAAGATTTGGCTTGTTAAAAAATTACAGTATTCCTGCCAATAAAACGGAATACATTTGTCAGACGGTCGATAACTGCACCAATTTTTGGTGCGAGAATATCACCGGACCTCAATCCGGTCCGGTCTGTACCAACATCACTGCCAGTACCAGTTCATCCAGCATTTCAAGTACTTATCACTATAACTGGGCGGTACCGGTTTGTTTATTTTGTGTATCGGCAGTGGGGGTTTTTCAACCGCGCACCTTGACAGGTTTGCGTCATCACTGGAATGACCTCAATAGTTTTGGCCTATCAGAACGTGGGACGCGGAATGTGATGATCGTCACTGGAGTGGCACGTGCGGGCATCTCCATGATGGCGTCCCTCAATAATGACGCCGGCGCAGGGCTCATCGTGGCTGATATGTTTGGCATTACCGCTGCGGGTGTCGCTGATCGGGTGTGGTCCTTTTATGGTCCCATGGGGGCTGTTGCTGGGGATGAGGGCGCTGCATTAAGCTGGATTCATCTGGCGAGATTTGCGCCGGGTAATTTCCTCGATTTAGATGCGAATTTGCTGGGACTTTCGGCGCTGATGATGGCTGATATGGCTAGCAATTCACCGGCGGAATTCGCCAACGCGCATCAGGCCCCTGAAAAAACTTACGCGTATAAGGCCCTTGCCCAAGCTGCGAAAATAACGGGCGGTACCGTCACGAACCTTGCATGTTCTTTGGGGATGGCCCATTTTTTTGGCGGATACAATAGTGTGCGTGGTAGCAGATTACCCTGCGCTATTGCGCGGGTTGTTGCCCGAACGGGCATTCACTATCGGTTTTTTCCAAAAGGTATTATTGTCTCGGCGATCGTCGACATGTCTCAATCATTTATGCTGCATAACTGGGGTGCAATTGGCGATGTGCAGGGCTGGTACAACAGCGTAGGGATGCCAGCGCCTTTACCCGCCGTGGAGGCGGTACCTTAATAGCATCAGCGATGCAGATTGACACAAGGACTTAGCCGCTTGTACTCGACGGATAGAAGGACGCAGCCCGGGCACGCGGCCAGTAAGTGCGATAGACCGTGGGTAAATCGGCGTCCAACTCGCTGCCGAGCAGTTGATTCGGGCGCAGAAATTCCAGCAGGTCTGAGGCCAGCGCCACCCGATTAGGAGAAAGCCGGCGCACCAGATGAAAAGGACGTAGCTGCGATGGATGGACCAGGCCGGCAGCGGCAATTAGTTCGGCGAGTGCCTTGAGCGTATTTTGATGAAAATAGAATACGCGCTCGGCCTTGTCGGGCACGACCAGCGCGCGTTGGCGTAAGGGATCTTGTGTGGTCACGCCGGTCGGACATTTGTCGGTGTGGCAGGACAGCGACTGGATGCAGCCCAGGGCAAACATAAAGCCACGCGCCGAGTTGCACCAGTCAGCACCGAGCGCCAAGCTGCGCGCAATGTCGAAAGCTGAAATAATTTTGCCGGCCGCACCGATCTTGATTTTTTCGCGCAGGCCGGTGCCTACCAGGGTATTGTGCACCAGCAGCAGGGCTTCCTGTAGCGGCGTGCCGACATGATCGGCAAATTCAACGGGCGCTGCGCCGGTGCCGCCTTCCGAACCATCGACAGTAATGAAGTCGGGCGTGATGCCCGACTCCAGCATGGCCTTGACGATACCAAAAAATTCCCATGGATGGCCGATCGCCAATTTAAAGCCGGTCGGTTTGCCGCCTGAGAGGGTGCGTAATTGATCAATAAATTGCAGCAGACCTAGGGGGGTAGAAAAGCGCGAATGCGAGGCCGGTGAAATGCAATCCACGCCCGCCTCAACACCGCGCGCCTGGGCAATTTCGGCCGATACTTTGGCGCCAGGCAGCACGCCGCCATGTCCGGGCTTGGCACCTTGCGATAATTTGAGTTCGATCATTTTGACTTGCGCTAAGCTGGCATTCTCAACGAAGCGGTCGGGTGAAAACGTGCCATCCGGATGACGACAGCCGAAATAACCCGAGCCAATTTCCCACACCAGATCGCCGCCGGCCTCCTGCGGATTTTGCGGTAAATGATGGCGGCTGATGCTGCCCTCGCCGGTATCGTGCATGAAGTGGCCCTTGGCAGCACCCTGATTGAGCGCGCGGATAGCGTTCGCCGACAAGGCGCCAAAACTCATGGCAGAAATGTTAAAAATACTGGCCGAGTAGGGCTGCGCGCGGCCGGCGCCGATCGTGATGCGAAAATCGGTCGACGTCACCTTGGAGGGTGCGATCGAATGATTCATCCATTCATAGCCGCTGTCGTACACATTGAGCTGGGTACCGAAAGGGCGTTTGTCGAGCGCCTGTTTGGCCCGCTGATAGACGATCGAGCGTTGATTACGTGAAAATGGTGTGGCGACGGTGTCGTCTTCAATGAAGTACTGACGAATTTCTGGTCTGATATGTTCGAGCAAAAAGCGCAGGTGCGCCAGAATCGGGTAGTTGCGCAGAATCGCGCTTTTGGTCTGCGCCAAGTCATACAAGCCCACCCCGGCCAAGCCCCCGCAGAGCAGCGCCAGCCAGCCGTAGTGGGGTGAGGATTGCAGCAAGCTCAGACTGATCAGGCATCCCATGATCATGAGCAGCAGCGTGAGGTAACGTAAAGGGGAAGCCCGCATCGTTGTCTCCTGAAATGGCGCCAGTGTGGCGATAATGTCAGCAGTCTACAGCGATCCCGGCTCTGGGCGATTATTTTCTGGCAGGTATTTAAATGGCGATTTGCTTAGCCGCCGTCAATCATCCCCCCACCCAAACACAGTGACCCGTCATACAAGACAGCCGACTGCCCGGGCGTGACCGCCCATTGCGGGGTGGCGAAGGCCAGGCGGAATGACTGTTCGTCGGTCTGGAAGTCGCAGGGCATATCTGCTTGCCGGTAGCGGGTCTTGGCGCTTAACTGCGCTTTGTCCGGCGCATGACCGGCGACCCAGCTGACTTGGCTGGCTTGCAGTGCGGGCGACAGTAACCAGGGGTGATCATGACCTTGCACGATGTACAGCGTATTACTGGCGATGTCCTTGCGGGCGACGTACCAAGGCTCGCTGTCGCCAGAGGTGTTTTGATGATTTTTCATGCCGCCCAAACCAATACCCTTGCGTTGTCCCAGCGTGTAAAAACTCAGGCCAACATGTTCGCCGACGGTCTCACCCTCGGGGGTTTTCATCGGGCCTGGCTGGTAGGACAGGTAGCGGTTAAGAAAGGCGCGAAACGGTCGTTCGCCGATAAAACAGATACCGGTTGAATCTTTCTTTTTGGCGTTTGGTAGCTGCAGCCGTTCGGCGATATCGCGCACCTGGGTTTTATGCATGGCACCCAGCGGAAACAGCGTTTTGGCGAGCTGATGCTGATTGAGCCGATGCAAAAAATAACTCTGATCTTTGCTCGCGTCGGCGGCCTTGTGCAATTCAAAAGCACCATTATTTTCGACCACGCCAGCGTAATGGCCGGTGGCGATCTGTTCGGCGCCCAGACGCATTGCGTGGTCGAGGAAGGCTTTGAATTTGATTTCGGCGTTACACAAGACGTCTGGATTGGGCGTGCGGCCGGCCTGATATTCGCGCAAAAATTCTGCGAAGACGCGGTCTTTGTATTCGGCGGCAAAGTTGACGGCTTCGATGTCGACGCCGATCACGTCCGCCACGCTGACAGCGTCGAGCCAGTCTTGCCGGCTTGAGCAGTATTGGTCGTCGTCGTCATCTTCCCAGTTCTTCATGAACAGGCCAATCACTTCGTAACCCTGCTCCTTGAGCAGCCACGCAGCGACCGAGGAATCGACGCCACCCGACATGCCGATCACGACTTTTTTCCTAGTCATGTGCAACTTTCAGGATGCTTGGATGGGTAAATAAATGGCGCAGCGGTGAACGTTGGCCGGCCAGGTAATCTTCCACGCATTGCAAAACCAGCGGACTGCGGTGACGCGCCACGGAGGCGCGGATTTCCTGTGCGCTCATCCACAGGGTGCGCAAAATACCGTCATCAAGCGGTCGGTCGTAGGCCTGACCCAGCTGGCCGCAAAACGCAAAACGTAAATAGGTCATATCTTGCCCGAGGCGTGGTGATACGGCGCGCGAAAGATAGGTGCCGACTAGGGCCGTTGGGGTGAAATCGTGCGCGGTCTCTTCCATCGTTTCGCGAATGACGGCGGCTTCGAGCGATTCGTTTGGATCGAGATGACCGGCCGGCTGATTCAGGCGTACGCCTTCGCTGGTGTTCTCCTCGATCAGGAGAAAGTAGCCATCGCGTTCAATGATGGCGGCAACGGTGACGGAAGGTTTCCAGAGATCGGTCATGGCAGGACTTTGGTTAGGTCGGCTATTTTACCTTGGCGACCGAATAAGGGCAGCTTTGTCGGGCTTTGCACTGTGTTTGCAGTGGCTTTGTCTGGGTTTTGTCCGGGTTTTGTATTGCATAGGGCAATATTCTTGATCAAATATAAGATTTTTCATCTATTTTATTGGCGGATAATCAAAAACACGGCAAAATTCAGCTCACGTTGTTCATTGCCGTGCCCGGTAAGCTAGCCTGTCGGGCACGCTTCCTGAGCACAGGCGCAAAATGACATGACATTCGACGTTATACTGGAACGATGACCCAGGCTATGACCCAAGCTTATAGCCGAGCTTGTAGTTGCGCTGATAGTCGAGCCTGTACCCTACGTTCAATTCTTTGGAGAAGTGCATGAGAATAGGCATTCCGGCCGAAACCCGCCCGGGAGAGACGCGCGTTGCGGTCACCCCTGAAACGGTCAAGAAACTCTTAGCCGCCAAACACCAGGTCGTCGTGCAGTCCGGCGCCGGCGTGAGCGCCTCGGTGACCGACGAGGCCTACTTGCTGGCCGGTGCCCTCATCGGTACAGCTGCAGAAGCCTTTGCCTGCGAAATGCTGCTCAAAGTGCGCGCCCCCAGCGTGGCCGAGCGCGCGCAGATTAAAAGCGGCACCATCGTCATCGGCATGCTCAACCCGTTTGATGCCGATAACATTGCCGCCATGGCGCAGCACGGCCTGACCGCCTTTGCATTGGAGGCCGCACCGCGTATCACGCGTGCCCAGTCGATGGATGTCTTGTCCTCGCAAGCCAATATCGCCGGTTATAAGGCCGTTATGCTGGCTGCCAATACCTACCAACGTTTCATGCCCATGCTGATGACCGCCGCCGGTACCGTCAAGGCGGCACGCGTGCTGATCATGGGCGTTGGCGTGGCAGGTTTGCAGGCGATCGCTACCGCCAAGCGTCTGGGGGCAGTGATCGAGGCCTCGGATGTGCGACCGCCAGTCAAGGAGCAGGTCGAATCATTGGGCGCAAAATTTATTGATGTGCCTTTCCTGACCGACGAAGAGCGTGAAATCGCCCAAGGCGTCGGCGGCTATGCCCGGCAGATGCCGGCCGACTGGCTGCGTCGGCAAAGTGAATTGGTACATGAACGCGCCAAACAGGCCGACATCATCATCACCACGGCGCTGATCCCGGGCCGCAAAGCACCGCTGCTGATCAGCGAAGAGACCGTCAAGGCCATGAAGCCCGGTTCGGTGATCGTCGATATGGCGGTCGAGCAGGGCGGTAATTGTCCGCTCTCTGAAGCCGGCAAGACGGTCACCAAATATGGCGTGCATATTATTGGCGAATCCAATCTGGCCGCGTTGGTGGCAGCCGATGCATCGGCACTGTATGCGCGTAATGTGCTCGATTTTCTCAAGCTCATTGTCGACGCCGAAGGTGCTGCAGCGATCAACCGTGAAGATGAAATTGTCGCCGCGACCCTGCTCTGTACCGGCGGCGAAGTGATTCGTAAATAATTTTTGAAAGAGCCCTCATCATGGAAGTCAGCCATACTCTCACTAACCTGATCATCTTCGTGCTGGCCATTTACGTTGGCTACCACGTGGTCTGGACCGTTACGCCAGCGCTGCATACGCCGCTCATGGCAGTCACCAACGCCATCTCGGCCATCATTATTGTCGGCGCCATGCTGGCAGCAGGTCTGACCGAAGGTCCGCTCGCGCAGATCATGGGCACGTTGGCCGTGGCGCTGGCTGCCGTCAACGTCTTCGGTGGCTTTCTGGTCACGCAAAGGATGCTGGAAATGTTCCGCAAAAAAGAACCCAAGGCACGTCCGGCGGCACAGGGAGATCGGGCATGAATTTTCAATTTGTGAGCATGAATCTGGTGACGATGTTTTACCTGATCGCCTCAGTCTGTTTTATTCAGGCGCTCAAGGGTTTGTCGCATCCTTCTTCAGCCCGACGCGGCAATATGTTTGGCATGGCCGGCATGGCGATCGCGACCGTCACCACGATTGCACTGATCCTCAAGCTGCGCGCTGAAATGAGTGGTGCCGGTCAGGGTCTGTGGCTGGTGTTGTTGGGCGTAGGGGTGGGCGGCAGTATCGGCGCCTTGCTGGCCAAGCGGGTTGAAATGACCAAGATGCCAGAACTGGTCGCTGCCATGCATTCGCTGATCGGTCTGGCGGCAGTCTGTATTGCCGTGGCCGCCGTCGCCGAACCCTGGGCCTTCAATATTGCTGCCCATGGCGTACCGATCCCGATCGGTAACCGGATCGAACTGTTCATCGGCACCTTTGTCGGCGCGATTACCTTCTCTGGTTCGGTGATCGCCTTTGGTAAATTGTCGGGCAAGTACAAGTTTCGACTGTTCCAGGGTGCGCCGGTCAGCTTCAAGGGTCAGCACATGCTCAACCTGGTACTGGCCATCGTGATGCTGGGTAGCGGTCTGAGTTTCTGTCTGGCCGGCGGTGTCGAAGCCGCCTGGATGCCCTTTGTGCTGATGACCGTCATCGCCTTTGCGCTCGGTGTGCTGATCATCATTCCCATCGGCGGCGCCGATATGCCGGTCGTGGTGTCGATGCTCAATAGTTATTCTGGCTGGGCGGCGGCGGGTATCGGCTTTTCGCTGAATAATTCGATGCTCATCATCGCCGGCTCACTAGTCGGCTCGTCTGGCGCTATCCTGTCTTACATTATGTGCAAGGCCATGAACCGCTCCTTCTTTAACGTGATTCTGGGTGGCTTTGGCGGTGAGACAGCCAGTGCCAGTGCCGGTGCGCAGTTAGCCCGGCCGGTGAAGTCGGGTTCGGCCGATGATGCGGCTTTCTTGATGGGCAATGCCGAGACCGTCATCATCGTGCCGGGTTATGGTCTGGCAGTGGCGCGCGCCCAACATGCCCTCAAAGAGCTGACCGAAAAGCTCACGCACAAAGGTGTCACCGTCAAATACGCGATTCATCCGGTGGCTGGCCGTATGCCGGGGCACATGAACGTCTTGCTGGCCGAGGCGGAAGTTCCCTACGATCAGGTGTTTGAAATGGAAGACATCAACGGTGAATTTGCCCAGGCTGATGTGGTGCTGGTCTTGGGTGCCAATGACGTCGTCAATCCGGCGGCCAAGGATCCCAAGTCAGCCATCGCCGGCATGCCGATTCTGGAAGCCTACAAAGCCAAGACCGTCATCGTCAACAAGCGTTCGATGGCAGCCGGTTACGCCGGACTGGATAATGAATTGTTTTATATGGATAAAACCATGATGGTTTTTGGCGACGCCAAGAAAGTCATTGAAGACATGGTCAAAGCGGTGGAGTAATTGCTGCGATGGTACCGTCGGCCAGAAGCCGCACCTGTTTTGGGTGCGGCTTTTTTACATGCGTTTTTGAAAATCTGCTGCCTCTTGAATTGCGTCACATCGCCGCGCAAGCTCGCCATCACTGTGCCGCATCTGCGTGTCGTATATTTGAAATACAGCCTGCTTGAACACGTTTCATCGCTGCAGTTTTTATAGCTTTGCGGTATGAGTAAAGCTAAATTTTGCGTTAGGGTAATCATTAATTCAACGCAATAATTTTTAACAAGGCGATGCTCATGCGGGCGCATGGCAGACCAATGACACGTCGACTTTGGCGCCAGCATGAAGCTTCGGTGCTGGCAGTCACGCAGGCCGGGTTTGCGCTGTTGGCGATCATTTTCGCCTACCTCGTGGCGGGTGACATGCATGCTGTCGTGCCCGGCATGATGTTGGTTTTTCCGCTGTTTTATAGCTTGACGCTCACGCCCCGCGCAGCCTGGCGCCTGACCGTCGGTGGACTTTTTTTGCTGGGGATGACCATGTCTACCATGGCGTATCTGCAGCCGGCACATTATCCTGCGGCGCAAGGGGCGGTGCATTTTGCGCTGGTCGCCGGCATGAGCTGCGTGATCACACTAGTGATGAGCCGTTGTCAGTTGCGTTACCAACAGCTGGTACAGGAAAAATGCGCGTTGCAGCAGGCGCTCACGCGCATTCACTCGCTGGCGATTCGGGATGAGTTGACCCAGTTACCAAACCGCCTGCACATGCGCGAATTGCTTGAGCATGAATCCCACCGCCATCGGCGTGAAGGGCAGAGTCTGTGTCTGGCGATGCTCGATCTGGATCTGTTCAAGCGCATCAATGATCGTTACGGTCACCAGACGGGTGACGAGGTACTGCGCCGGTTTGCTGCCAGCGCCAGTTCGGTCTTGCGCGTGACCGATGTGCTGGCGCGTTGGGGCGGAGAAGAATTTTTTCTGTTCATGCCGAATACCAGTCCGCAAGCGGCCTTACTGGTGTTGGAGCGTATGCGACTGCACATTACGCATCTGCGATTTTCCGAGATTGATCCGGCGCTGCGTCTGAGCTTCTCGGCTGGCGTGAGCGTACTGGCGCAAGATGAGCCGGTGGAGGCCGCGATCAAGCGTGCCGATTGTGCCCTCTACCAGGTAAAGGCCGCCGGACGGAATGCCGTGCGCATGTTTGCGCCGGCTAGCTAAAATCAGATGTGAACCTTAGCTGCGAACCAAGTTCATTCGCCCCGCTGGCCGAACATCATCTGTTCGGCCAGTCGTTTTTTTAGCGGCCTGATCACATCGGTCAAGCCCAGTGACAGCCCGAGCGCCATCTGGGTCAAACTACCCTGCGCAGGGCTGATGAAGGCGCGCGCCATCAGATCGGTGAGGCAGATCGTACTGCTGCGATCGGTGCTACGGCTGCGCTGAAATTCTGCCAGAACGGTCGGTGTCGGATGGTGCGCAAGTCGGCGTGCCAGCACAGCGGCGTCTCGCAAGCCAAGATTGAGTCCCTGACCCGCGACCGGATGCAGGGTTTGCGCGGCGTTACCGATCGCGACGATGCGCGACGATGTAGCCGGATCAGCATTCAGACCCAGGACATAAGTCCCGCGCACGTCGGCGTGGGTAAAGTGCCCTAGTCGCGAGCCAAAGGCGTGTTCGAGTCGTTGTAAAAATTCTGCCTCCGGTAACTGCAGCAGGGCGTCAATCGTCGCGGCAGAAGCGCACCACACCAGCGCATAGCCGTCGTCCTGCGGCAGCAGTGCCAAGGGTCCTTCGTCGGTGAAGCGTTCAAAGGCGCGCTGCGCAAGCGGACGGCTGACCTTAACCTGCGCCACCAAGGCAGACTGGCCGTAGTCACGGCGGGTTGATTTGGCACTTTGTTCGAGATATACGCCGCCTTCAGCCTGCACCAAAATTTCAGTCTGAAACACGCGTTCGTCATCGAGCAGCAGATCGACGCCTTGCGTTGTTTCGGTCGCCGATTCCAGCTTGACCGGACGCAGCACAGGGATGCCGGCTGCAATGCAGCGCTGCGACAAGGCGCTCACCAGCTCGCCATAGCGCGTGACATAACCCAGCGCCGGCACCCCGACATCGGCGCGGTCGATCAGCGTACGGCCAAAATAAGCGCGCCGCGAAATATGAATTTGATGGATCGGTGTCGTCGTCTGCGGCCAGGCGGCGATTGCCTGCAACAGCTGTGCGCTACCATACGACAACGCAATCGAACGCGGATCCTGACTAGCCTGCGCAGCCGACTTGCCATCAATGAGGAGAATTTTTTCCGCCGCCATGCCCTGCGCAAGCAGCATCAGGGCGAGCGCCATGCCGACCGGGCCGGCGCCGCAAATGGCGATGTCGGTGGTGGTGGCGGCGTTCATGCGCCGGTCTGCCGCATCAGCGATTCGATGTCTGCCACCGTCTTTGGCGCTGCGCTACTGAGTACGGTGCGCCCCTGTTCGGTGACGAGCACATCGTCTTCAATCCGGATGCCGATGTTCCAGAAGGCTTCCGGTACATCGGGCGCCGGTCGCACATACAGCCCAGGTTCGACAGTCGTTACCATGCCGGGCATGAGCTGGCGTGAGGGACGGTCGGGTCCGGCGAGGGTGTCGATCGGATCACGGTAATCGCCCACGTCATGCACGTCCAGACCGAGCCAGTGGCCGGTGCTGTGCATGTAGAACTGCCGGTAATCGCCCTTGGCGATGACGTCCTCGAGCGAGCCGACCAGGTCGCGCTTGAGCAGACCTGTATCGAGCATGCCCTGCGCGAGTATCTTCAGCGCCGCATCATGACTGTCGGTAAAACGACTACCCGGCCGGAGTGCGTCGATGGCTGCAGCTTGTGCCGCCAGGACGATCTCATACAATTGTTTTTGCGCGTCAGAAAAGCGGCCATTCACGGGATAGGTACGTGAGATATCTGAGGCATAGCTGTCGAATTCGCAGCCGGCATCAATGAGCACCAGTTCGCCGTCGCGTAAGAGCGCATTGCCAGCGCGGTAGTGCAGCACGCAGGCATTCGCACCACTGGCGACGATGGAGGTATAGGCCGGGCCTTCGGCGCCATGCCGGCGAAATTCGTGCAGCAGTTCGGCTTCGATCTGATACTCGTGCATGCCGGGGCGGGTATGGCGCATGGCGCGTGCATGGGCGCCGGCGGCGATGTCTGCTGCGCGCTGCATGCTGCTGATTTCTGTACTGTCCTTGAAGAGCCGCATTGCATGCACTAGGGGTCGCAGCTCGTGGATCTGCTCCGGTGCCAGCACACCGGCCCGACGCTGTTGTTTTACCTGCGCCAGCCAGCCCATCAGTCGCGCGTCCCAGTCGGTGTTTTGTCCGAGTGAATAAAATACGCGTGGCTGGCCGGCCAGCAGCGTGCGCATTTCTGTATCGATGGCGTCGATGGGGAAGCTCGCATCGAAAACGAAGGTGCTGCGTGCCGCTGCCGGACCGTAGCGATAACCGTCCCAGACTTCGCGCTCCGGATTTTTTTCACGGCAAAACAGGATGGACTGCTGACGATCCTGGTCCGCCACCAGGACCAGTACTGCTTCCGGTTCCATGAAACCGGTGAGGTAAAAAAAACTGCTGTCGTGCCGGTACGGATATTCAGCGTCGTTATTACGCAGGTGTTCGGGCGCTGTCGGCAGAATCGCTATGCCACCACCCGCAGCGGTGAGTTGTTCAAGCAAAATCTGGCGGCGGTTCGCGAAGGGTTTCATGCAGATTGTCCTGGTAAAGCGGGGGGAGAAAAAGGTGCATTGAGCAGCGCACATTGTGCCGCATTATCGACCTTTACCCAGTCGCCGCGGTACACATCGCCACCGACTTGAGCGCGTTGGGCAAATTCGCCCAGCAGTGCGAGCAGATCAATTGTCTGCCCAGCTGGCACGGCCGCCAATATTTCCGGGCGATAGATGCCGATGCCGGCGAAGCTATGCCGCGGCAGCCCTTCATTCGACACGGAAAAACTGGTGAGCGCAAAATCACCCGCGGGCCGATGGGGAGGATTTTTCACCAGACTGATCCAGGCGATATCGCGTTCATCGACGGGATAGGGATTACCCCACAGGTCACTCTCTTCCAACGCATCAAAGAGCGACGCAAAGGAAAAATGCGGGCAATAGATATTGCCCGAGACGCCGATAAAAGGCGCTGCACCGAGCAGCTCGCGCGCTTGATGGGCGTGATTAAATGCGTGATCAATCTCGACACCAATCGCGGCATCAAGCCCCGGCGGCGGACCGCAGTAACGCAGTCGTGCGCCGAATTGCGCGCCAGTCCCCAATGTCGTTTCGAGCAGGTCGCTCGCATCATCATGCTGGAGAACGATATCGGTGATCTCGGCGCGCACCAGATTCAGAATATGCCAGACGATCAGCGCCCGCCCCCGCACTTTTTGCAAGGCGTCGGCGGACTGCGCAGAAAAGATCATTGCTTGCATGGGCTGGCTCAGAAGGTATAACCGACTTGCGGCGATTTATTTTCCAGCTCATCAAACAGGCGTGCCAGCGGCGCTAAGGGTTTGTAGCGTGCAGCAGTCTTGCGTAGATAGCTGAGCAGCTGCGCCTGATCGGCCAGCAGATCAGCTGAACTTTCTGGCGCCAGACAATAGCGTTGCGCCATCAGTCCCAGCTGACTTAGATGGCGCTGCACGCCGGTGTATTCGAAGTCTTGATAAAAGCTGTCGATGTCGGGGCTGACGGGCAGTCCGGCGCGTTTGGCCCGCTCCCAATAGCGGATCGCCCAGTCAAGTACCCGCTCCTCATCCCAGACGATACTGGCGTCGCGCAGCAGCGAAACAATGTCATAACACAGCGGGCCATGGCAGGCGCCTTCATAGCCCAGCATGCCGGGCACGCCATCGGGCATGCTGAATAAATGACGCGCCTGCAGATCATGATGCACGCTCACCTGGGCCTGGGCGGCGATGCGCGCCAATAAGGCATCGAACACCTTTTGCAGGGCACTGCTTTGCGCCGCATTGAGCGTGATGCCCAGATGCTGACCAATATACCAATGCGCGAACAGTTCGAGTTCTGCCAGCAAGGCAGGCCGTTCGTAGGCGGGCAAGGCTTCCGGCTGACTATGAATTTGCAGCGTGATCAGTGCGTCGATAGCGGCCAGATAAAGCGGGTTGGCATTCTCTTCGCTGAGCTGCTGCAAATAGCTGGCGGGCCCGAAATCGTCGATCAGCAAAAAGCCGCGCACGACGTCAGCGCTATGCGTGTGCGGCAGTTTGACGGCAGATTGACGTAAAAAGGCGCTGCGCTGTTCAAAATCCTGCAGCGCTGCCGGGACAGCGGAAAAATCCAGCGCCAGATAAGACTGGCCGTCGCGGCCCTGCACACGAAAGCGCCGATGAGAAGCGACGCTGACCATGGTATTGACCACGGCGCTGCCGTCGAGCAGTTGCAGGCTGGCCGGATCGAGTTGTGGAAAGCTTAAGTCTGCCAGCCAGCCAGATAGGGCGGCGGCATGTTGATCTTGTGAGGCGATAACAGGCATGGAGGGGGAATCAATTCGCTGAAAGTTCGGTTTTCAAAAGTCCCATTATCCGCCAGGGTGTTCTGCGTTAGTGCGTTCTGTGGCAGTGAGTTCCCCTATAATAAGGGATTACGTTCAAAAAATCGCCTGCCATGCCGGTCATTTCACTCCCTACATGACATTGTCTGCTTCCCTGATTGCCTGCCGAAGTCGGCCACGTTCCCTGATTCTGGCGCTGGCAGCGGCATTGGCGCCGCCGCTCGGCCTCGCGCAGGGCGTGCCGGTGCTCGGCAGTGCGCCGGTACCGGTGCCGCAGACACCGGTGGAAGTCTGGGCCGAAAGCATGACTGGCCGTCCAGACCGGGAAGTTTTTCTGCAGCGGGATGTCGAGATTCACCATGGCAGCACCATCGTCAATGCCGATCAGGCTAATTACAATGTGCTGAAAGACGAGGTCGGCGCCAGCGGCAACATCATCATGCAGCGTGAAAAAGATCGCTATACCGGCGATACCTTAGAGCTGCACATGGAGACCGGTGAGGGCTTCATCACCCATCCAACGTATCGACTAGGCCGTAATCAGGCGCGCGGCAATGCTTCGCGCATCGATTTCGAAGCAGAAGATCGTGCCGTCGTCGTCGATGGTACCTACAGTACCTGCGAAGCCGCCGATCCGGATTGGTATTTGCAATCGAATCGTCTGCATCTCGATAGCGGTCGCGATATTGGTACGGCCGGCAAGACGATCGTATTTTTTAAGGGCGTACCGATTCTTGGTATGCCGGCCATGTCATTTCCCCTTTCGGAGGCACGTAAATCCGGCGTGCTGCCACCGTCCTATGGCGCGACCAATAAAGGCGGGATTGAAATCGGCGTACCGTATTATTTCAACCTCGCCCCCAATCGTGACCTGACACTGTATCCCAAGGTGATCGCCCAGCGTGGTCTGCAAATTGGTGCCGAAGCGCGCTATCTCGGTACCGACTTCGCAGGCGAAACCCGCTTCGAATTTATGCCCAATGACAGGTTGGCCGGCGCTAAACGCTATGCCCTGACTTCGCTCCATCAGCAAAATCTGGCGCCGGGCTGGTCGCTCGGATGGAATCTGAATGCCGCTTCGGATAATGATTACCCAAGCCATTTCCCGAGTAGTATCACGACCAGTTCGCAGCGTTTGCTGGGGCGCGACCTCAACCTGAACTACGCCGGTGATCTCTGGCGCATGACGACGCGCACCTCAAAGTACCAGCTGCTGCAGGATCCGCTGGCGCCCATACAGCGACCCTATGACCGTCTGCCACAGATTAATTTACAGGTAGGTCAGCAGGATCAATGGGGCTTTGACTGGAACGTCGATGCTGAAATGACGCGTTTTGTGCGTCCTCCCACCGTGCTGGGCGACCCGCTGGTTAATCCGACCAGTGGATCGCGCTTTATGCTCAATCCGCAGCTCTCTTACCCTATTCTGCATTCCGCGTATTTTCTCAAGCCCAAACTCGCCTTCGATCTGACGCAATACGATCTGCTCAATGTCGCGCCCGGCGATAAGTCGAACTTCAGCCGCGCACTGCCGACGTTTTCGCTGGATGGCGGACTGGTGTTCGAGCGCGAAACGGGCTATTTTGGTCAGGCCGTCACCCAAACACTGGAGCCGCGCATGTTTTATGTGCGCACGCCCTATCGTAATCAGAGCTATTTGCCCAATTTTGATACGGTGCAGGCCGATCTGAGTTTTTATCAGCTGTTTGCGGAAAATCGCTTTATCGGGCGCGATCGGATCAGTGATGCTAATCAGATAACGCTCGCCCTGAGTTCGCGTTTTATCGAACAGAATGGCGCTGAGCGTATGCGCCTGACGCTCGGTCAGCGCTTTTATTTATCCAAACAATTGGTTACGCTCGGTGCAATAAGCAATGAAAGCCGCTCCGATCTGTTATTGTCCGCACAGGGTCGACTGACACAGACCGTAACCGCGGAAGGCAACGTACAATACAGCGAAAGTTTGCGCCAACAAAATGTCAGTAATTTCGGCGTGCATTGGCAGCCCGAGGCCAGGCATATTCTGAATTTGCAGTACCGTCGCGATTTGTTGAATAATCTCGAGCAAGCCGACCTGTCGACACAGTGGCTGATCGCTCAGCGCTGGTATGGTGTCGGGCGCGTTAATTATTCGCTGCCAGACAAAAAAATCGTCGAGGGTCTGTTTGGCGTTGAGTACAAGGCAGATTGCTGGGTCCTGCGCGTGGTCGGTCAACGTAAGCCGACCGCGACGGGTGTGGTGAATTCGTCTTTGTTTTTTCAGCTTGAATTAAATGGACTGACCCGCATCGGGCCAAATCCGCTTGATGCTCTGCGTAACAGCATTCCGGGGTACCAATTGATTAATCAGCGTTGAGTACGAGGTACAAGGCGTTATTGAATGAAGTAAGCATTATTAACTTATGAAACTGAACTTTCCTATGTCACCATCCCAGACTCTGATGCGCCGCCTGCCGGTCGCGCTGTTTACTCTCTGCGCTGCCCTGGGCGCTGCCCAAGAGGCCTGGTCGCAGGCCAGTACCCGTCCGCGTTCCGTTGAGGCCGACAGCATTCTGGTCGTGGTCAATGATGAAGTTATCACGCGCAATGAGCTCGAAGAGCGTACCCGCGCCATCGAAGGTCGGATGAAGGCACAAAAAATGGCGATTCCGCCGTATGCCGAATTTCGCAAACAGCTACTCGAACGCATGATCGTCGATCGCGCGCAACTCCAGTTAGCCAAAGAGAGCGGCATCCGCGTTGACGACAGCATGCTCGATCGCGCGATCAGCCGTATCGCTGAAAGTAACAAGATGAGTCTGCAGGATTTCCGTAATCAGATTGAACGCGAAGGCACCTCGTTTGCCCGCTTCCGTGAAGACATCCGCGACGACATTACCATGCAGCGTGTGCGTGAGCGTGAGGTCGATAACCGGATCCAGATTTCTCAGGCTGAAGTGGATCACTACATTGACGTCGAAGCCAACTCGCTGCTCGAACAGCAGGAACTGAACCTGGCGCAAATTCTCATTCGCATTCCTGAAAACGCCAGCGCCGAACAAATCGCCCAGCGCCGTCAGCGCGCCGATGATGTCATGCGTCAGGTGCGCAGCGGCGGTGATTTTGCCAAGATCGCAGCCACCTATTCAGATGCCAGCGACGCTCTCAAGGGTGGTGAATTGGGCTGGCGTCCAAAAGATCGTCTGCCAGAATTATTTGTCGAAGCCGTGGCCAAACTGAAGGCCGGACAAATTTCACAAATGATCAAAAGCCCGAATGGCTTTCATATCGTGAAGTTAATTGATCAGCGTGTCGCGACCGTTGCTAAACAAAATCCGCTCAAGGACACGATTCAGCAAACCCACGTTCGGCATATTCTGATCAAGGTGAATCAAGTCGTCAGTGCCGCCGATGCCAAGCGCAAGCTGCAAGATCTGCGCGCACGTTTGATCAATAAGGCCGCCACCTTTGATGAACTGGCCAAGCTGCATTCGAATGATGGCAGCGCCTCTAAGGGCGGTGATCTGGGCTGGATTTATCCCGGCGATACGGTGCCCGAATTTGAGCGCGCCATGGATGGCTTAGCCATCGGTGAGATCAGTGAGCCGGTTGAGTCCCAGTTTGGTCAGCATCTGATCGAAGTGACCGAACGTAAAAAAGAAGATCTGTCGCAAGACCGTCAGCGTCTGCTGGCACGCCAGGTTCTGCGCGATCGAAAATTAGAAGAAGCAAACCAGGAATGGCTGCGTCAGCTGCGCGACCGGGCCTATGTTGAGTTCCGTGACGCCGAAAAATAAGCCCTTCGTGTCCCTGCGTCCAGTCATTGGCATTACCTGCGGCGAACCAGCCGGCATTGGTCCGGAAATCGCCCTGCGCGCGGGCTGGCAGATGCGCGCCGAAGTCAATGCCATCCTGATTGGCGATACGGCCTTCTTGTCCATGATCGCCGCGGAAATTGATCCGGCGATCCGCCTGCTGGCCCTCTCGGCGCAAGCCGTGCGCAATGATGGCCTGCCACAGCTGGCAGCAGACCGATTGATCGTCATCGACATCCCTGCGGCGACCCTGATCATTCCCGGGCAGCTTAATCCCCAGAACGGCGGCCATGTATTGCAGATGCTCGATCTGGCGCTCGAAGGTACGCAGGCCGGCTGGCTCGATGCGATCGTCACGGCGCCCCTGCAAAAGAGCACCATCAATGACGCCGGCGTGCCCTTCACTGGCCACACCGAATATCTGGCGCAAAAAACCGCCACCGAACAAGTCGTCATGATGCTCGCAGGCGGTGGCTTACGCGTGGCCCTGGCGACCACCCATTTGCCGCTCAAGGAAGTCTCGGCCGCGATCACCTTTAACGGCCTGCTGCGCACGATTGAGATTCTGCACGCCGATCTGCAGCAAAAATTTGCCCTGTCCGCGCCACGTATTCTGGTCACCGGGTTAAATCCCCACGCGGGGGAGGGTGGTTATCTGGGGCGCGAAGAAATCGACATCATCGCGCCCGTATTGGATGCGGCACAAAAAAAAGGCATCGACGTGCGTGGCCCGTATCCCGCTGACACATTGTTCCAGCCCAAATATTTGCAGGATGCCGATTGCGTTTTGGCGATGTATCATGACCAAGGGCTGCCGGTGTTAAAGCATGCCAGCTTTGGTCGTGGCGTCAACATCACGCTCGGCTTGCCGATTATCCGCACCTCGGTCGATCACGGTACGGCGCTCGATCTAGCTGCGCAAGGCTTGGGTCTGGCGGACATTGGCAGCATGCTCGAAGCAATCAAACTCGCCGCGCAGATGGTGGCAGCAAAATCCGTCCTGGTAAAACCATGAAACACATCCCCCGTAAGCGCTTCGGTCAGAACTTCCTGACCGACGGCGGTGTACTGCAAAATATTATTCGCGTGATCTATCCGCAGCCTGATGACGCGATGGTCGAGATCGGCCCTGGTTTGGCCGCGATGACCAAATTACTGCTCGAGTCGCTCAAGACGCTGCATGTGGTGGAGCTTGATCGTGATCTGGTCGCGCGTCTGGAAAAGACCTTTGATCCCCGGCGATTGATCGTGCATGCCGGCGACGCTTTGCAATTTGACTTTGCCGCACTGCCAGTCCCTGCCGGACAAAAGCTGCGCATCGTTGGCAATCTGCCGTATAACATTTCCAGTCCGCTGTTATTTCATCTGGCGCAGCTCGCACCGCTGGTGCAAGACCAGCATTTCATGCTGCAAAAGGAAGTCGTGGAACGCATGGCGGCACCGCCTGGCAGCAAAACCTACGGCCGGCTGTCGGTGATGCTGCAATGGCGTTATCGTTGCGAGATGCTGTTCGTTGTGCCGCCGGAAGCCTTCGAGCCACCACCACGGGTTGAGTCGGCCATTGTGCGCATGGTGCCGCTGGCGGATCCCTTAGTCTGTGAGCAGGAAAAACTCGAACAGGTCGTCCTCAAGGCCTTCACACAGCGGCGCAAGGTGATCCGTAATTGTCTGGCCGGGATGTTCGATGAAAACGCCTTGATCGATGCCGGTGTAGACCCGCAGGCGCGACCGGAAACCATCGCCTTGGCGCAGTATGTGGCGCTGGCGAATCGCCTGCCTTAATCCTGCCGTTCGATGAGCTCAATTTTGTAACCATCCGGATCCGTAATGAAGGCGATCACGGTCGTGCCGCCTTTGACCGGTCCGGCTTCGCGTGTGACGTTGCCACCGGCTGCCTTAACAGCCGCACAGGTTTGCGCAACGTCCGGTACGCTGATTGCAATATGTCCGTAGGCGCTACCCAGATCGTAATGCTCGACGCCATAGTTATAGGTCAGTTCGAGTTCGGTATGCTCAGGATTTTTTCCGTAGCCGAGGAAGGCCAGGGTGTATTGTTGCTCCGGCCGGTCACTCTGACGTAGCAGCGTCATGCCCATCACCTTGGTGTAAAAGTCGATCGAGCGCTGTAGCTGACCAACGCGCAGCATGGTGTGCAGAATTCGCATGGCAATGTCCGTAAAAAATTTAAAATATCGGCAGTGTTTCCGGCGTACGATCACGCAGAATTTTTTTGGCTGCTTCGAACTCGGGGAAAATAGATTGTACGGTAGCCCAAAAGCGCGGACTATGATTCATCTCGCGCAGATGCGATAGTTCATGCGCAATCACATAGTCGATCTGCGGTTGAGCGAAATGAATCAGTCGCCAATTGAGACGAATTTTGCCATCGGCAGTACAGGAGCCCCACTGGGTCTGCGCCGCTGAAAGTTTGAACGAGTGAAAAATGACTTCCAGTTTTTCGGCGTAAATCGGCAGCCGCTCAGAAAAATTACGTTTTGCTTCCTGTTGCAGCCAGCTTTGTACACGATCTTTTAACTGCTGCTCGCTGGCGTCGGCCGGCAGACAAATCGTCAGCTCACGCGTATCAACATTAAAAGAAATACCAGACTGCTGATGCGACTCGATACGTAAAATAATATCGTTGCCAAGATAGGGCAGTGTGCCGCCGTCAGACCATTGCATTTGCGGCTGCAGGCGGCGCGCAGAACGCTCCCTGCGCTCGGCGAGTTTATTCAGAATCCAACGCTGTTTTTCGCGCACGGCGTTGTCGATTTCAACCAGCGTTACCCACTTGGGCGAGGTAATCCGCAGGCCATCATCGTCAATCACAAAGCCGATCGAACGCCGTTTGGAGCGCAGCAGAACGTAGTCGAGCGTTTGATCGTCAAGCCGAACGCGACGCTTGCCCGGTGCTAAAGGTGCTAATGAAGCAGTGCTATCAAAAGGCGATTCGGCAGCAGTCGCCGGATCGAATTGCTGCACTGGCGCAGGCAAATCTACTTTAGGCTGCGTGGAAAAAATCGGCGCAAAAAAATCCAGCTGCAATGCCATCTGACGTGGATTAGGAAGATATTTTTGGAGCAGCTTCAAGAGTTTAGGCGCCTTCTTTTATCGGTAAGCGTGCGGTGAAATCACCCGCATCTCAGATTCTATCCAATTTTCCACTTCTTGCATAAGTTCTGGCGCTTCGCGGCCGGCGGGCGCAATCGCCTTGCCGATTGAAATCGTGATCAGGCCAGGCGTCTTGACGAAGGAATTTTTCGGCCAGCAGTCGCCAGAATTCATCGCGATCGGCACAACCAGCGCATTCGTTTCGATCGCCAGACGTGCGCCGCCACCTTTGTATTTACCCTTCTTGCCGGGCATGGCGCGCGTCCCTTCCGGGAACATGATGATCCACAGGCCATCTGCCAAACGGCGACGTCCCTGCACCACGACCTGCGCAAAGGCATCGCGACTTTTACTGCGATTAATTGGCACCATGCGCAACAGACCCAAGGCCCAGCCAAAAAAAGGAATGAACAGTAATTCGCGTTTAAAAACATAGACCAGCGGGCGTGGCATGAACCAGAGGAAAAAAATGGTTTCCCAGGCCGACTGATGTTTTGATAATAGGATGACCGGTTCGTCCGGCAGATTTTCCAGACCGCGAATTTCGTAGCGCATCCCGCACAGTACTTTGCCAAGCCAGACAATAAAAAAATTCCAGCGCTGCGTGACCCAGTAACGCTGACGGTAAGGCAGCGGCGCGACCAGCAGGCAGACCGGCGTCCAGATCAAGGTAGCCAATACCAATATCAGCATGAACAGCGAGGATCGCAAAATAAGCAGGGCGCGTGACATGAAAAACTCCAGAGTGAAAATCGTCGGTAAGCTTCAGTGCGCAGCCGGCAGATTGGGATGAGACTCAGACGTCTGATCCAGCAGATGCTCCACGACCGCACGCAGATCAGAAAAAATACGTGTTCCAGGAGGCAGACCGGCCCGCGCACGCGTGTCAGTTCCTTTACCCGTCAAAACAAGATAGGGCGCGCAGCCGACCACATAGCCTGCCTGCAGATCACGCAAGGAATCGCCAACGACGGGCACATCCTTTAAGCGAACGTTAAAACGTTTACCGATGGCCTGCAGCATGCCCGGTTTGGGTTTGCGGCAGTCGCAATTTTCATCCGCCATGTGCGGGCAAAAAAAGACGGCGTCAATTTCGGCGCCCACTGCCTGCGCGGCCAGATGCATTTTTTGATGGATCGCATTCAGGGTCTGCATAGTAAAAAATCCGCGCCCGACGCCCGATTGATTGGTCGCCACGACCACCTTGTAACCGGCCTGATTCAGTCGCGCGATAGCCGACAATGCACCATCGATCGCGATCCATTCTGCGGGCGATTTGATGAAGGCGTCAGAATCGTGATTGATGACGCCATCACGATCGAGAATAATCAATTTCAAGGGAGCTGCTTGCATCAAGGTTTAGCCTGCCAGTTTAGAAATATCGGCGACCTGATTCATCATCCCATGCAGCTCCGACAGCAAGGCTATCCGATTCGCGCGCAGCTCCGGATCTTCGGCCATCACCATCACATCAGTAAAGAAGCCGTCCACCGCTTCGCGCACATGCGCCAAGGCGCCCAGGGTAGCCGCAAAATCGCCTTGCGCAAAGGCGCTGTCGACCTGCGGCTTGAGGGCGGCCATATCCTGATACAGACGCTGCTCGGCAGCTTCCTGCAACAGCGCTGGCTGTACCGCGCCAGAAGATTGCGTGGTTTTCTTGAGAATATTGGTGATGCGCTTATTGGCCGCAGAAAGGGACTCGGCGGCGGGCAAGGCAGCAAAAATTTTGACGGCATGCAGACGGTCGATGATGTTGGCCAAGCTGTCAGGACACTGCGCCACCACGGCTTCAATTTCATTGGCCGCAAAGCCACGTTCGCGCAACAAGCCGCGCAGACGATCATAGAGAAACACCGCTACGTCGGCGCTTGGGTCCTTGAACTGCGCATTGTCCGCGAACAGACCAGCGGTATCAGAGAGCAGCTGCTGCAGTGACAGCGGCAGACGTTTTTCGACCAGCATGCGCAGTACACCAAGCGCATGACGGCGCAGGGCAAACGGATCTTTATCGCCAGTCGGCGCCAGACCAATGCCCCAGATGCCGACCAAGGTTTCCAGTTTATCGGCCAATGCCACTGCTGTACCGCTGGCGGTAGCTGGCAAAGCGTCGCCGGCAAAACGCGGTTGATAGTGCTCGCTCATGACCTGGGCCACTTCAGCGTGCTCGCCATCATGAAGCGCGTAGTAGCTGCCCATGATGCCTTGCAGCTCGGGGAATTCACCGACCATGTCGGTCAGCAGATCGGTCTTGGCCAGTAGCGCACCGCGCTCAGCTAAGGCACTGTCATAGCCGAGGGATTTGGCAATCTTTACCGCCAGCGCTGTGACGCGCTCTGTACGTTGGGCCTGTGTCCCCAGCTTATTGTGATACACCACATTGGCCAGACCGGGCAGACGATCGATGAGGCGTTTTTTCTTGTCTTGCTCAAAGAAGAATTTCGCATCCGAGAGGCGTGGCCGTACCACGCGCTCATTACCGACGATGATGTGCTGCGGCGTGTCGGTGGCCAGATTAGAGACGATCAAAAAGCGTGAACGTAACTTGCCCTGTGCATCGGTCAGCGCAAAATATTTCTGATTGGTTTGCATGGTCAGAATTAAACACTCTTGCGGCACCGTCAGAAATTCTGTTTCAAATTCGCAGGCATAGACCACTGGCCACTCGACCAGCGCCGTGACTTCATCGAGTAAGGCTTCTGGCATCAGGGTCGTATCGGCACCAGCAGAGGCCAGCAGTGCGCTGCGAATGGTTTCCTTGCGCTCGGCCACACTGGCGATCACCTTGCCCTGCTCGCGCAACACAAGGCTATAGCTGTCTGCCTGTTCGATAAGCAGTTCGCCCTTGGAGAGAAAACGATGGCCGCCCGTGGTGCGACCAGCGTTCAGGCCCAGTAAAGTGAGCCCGATAATATCGGCGCCATGCAGCGCCAGCAGGCTGTGCACCGGACGCACGAATTGCACCGTTGCGCCATCCGGGCGTTGATAACTCATCAGCTTGGGGATCGGCAGTTTGGCGACCGCTTCTTCTAGCGCGGCTTGCAGACCCTGTTGCAAAGGCACGCCGGCAGCGCTGTAGGTAAAGAAGAAGCTGTCCGCCTTGCCGTCTGCGGCGCGTTCAAGCTGCGCGAGGGAGATTTCGGCGACACCGCTGGATGCGGAGAGCGCAGCCAGTTTTTTTTGCAGTGGCGCGCTCGGCAGACCATCTTTGTCGAGCGCGACACTGACAGGCAAGACTTTTTCGCGCAGCGTTTTGTCGGGCGATACCGGCAGCACCTGCGTGATCGAGACGGCCAGCCGGCGTGGCGTGGCATAAGAGGTGATGACCGAGTTCGGGCTGAGGAAATGACGTGACTGCAGACCCTGCGTGATCCCGGCCGCAAAGGCCTCACCCAGTTTGGCCAAGGCCTTGGGCGGCAGTTCTTCGGTAAATAATTCAAGCAGTAATGTGGGATTCGACATGGGAGCTATTTCACTTATCGTTGGGATTGGCATCGCACATGGGGAAGCCGAGTTTTTCACGGGATTCGTAATACGCCTGCGCTACAGCGCGCGACAAATTGCGAATCCGGCCAATGTAGGCCGCCCGTTCGGTGACCGAAATCGCGCCATGCGCATCGAGCAGATTGAAAGTATGCGATGCCTTCATGATCATCTCGTAAGCGGGTAAGGCCAGCGGCACCTCCAGCAGACGTTTGGCTTCGGATTCGTAATTGGTAAATTGTGAAAACAGGAATTCGGTATTCGAGTGTTCAAAATTATAGGTCGACTGTTCCACCTCATTCTGGTGGAACACATCGCCGTAGGTCAGGCGCTTGGTGACACCATTTTCCTGCCATTCGGTCCATACCAGATCGTAGACATTTTCGACGCCCTGCAGATACATGGCCAGTCGTTCGATACCGTAGGTGATTTCGCCCAGCACCGGTTTGCAGTCCAGACTACCGACCTGCTGGAAGTAGGTGAACTGCGTGACCTCCATGCCATTGAGCCAGACTTCCCAGCCCAGGCCCCAGGCGCCGAGGGTGGGGCTTTCCCAGTCGTCTTCCACGAAGCGCACATCATTTTGTTGCAGGTCCAGACCAAGCGCACTGAGCGAGCCGAGGTAGAGATCGAGAATATTTTCCGGCGCCGGTTTCAAGACCACCTGATATTGATAATAGTGTTGCAGCCGATTCGGATTTTCGCCATACCGGCCATCCTTGGGCCGCCGCGAAGGCTGAACATAGGCGGCACGCCATGGCTCGGGTCCGATCGCGCGCAGGAAGGTCGCGGTGTGAAAGGTGCCGGCACCGACTTCCATGTCGTAAGGCTGAAGCAGGGCGCAGCCTTGCTTGTCCCAGTATTCCTGGAGCGTCAGAATGATTTGTTGAAATGTGAGCATGGTGATTGTCATCCTTGCGACCGTGGCCCATGTACAGACATGCGCGTGCGACCTTGGAAAGTTCGGGAAAGCCAAGATTTTAGCGGGTTTTGCTCTTGCCAGGCAGGTTCTACCGCTTGTGCTGCTGATCGCGACGTAAAAAAAATAGTCGCAAAGACGTGCCCACCAGCGGCCAAAGACACAATAAAAGCAGCAGCGTGATCAGCAGGCTATTGCCAAATCGGCTATAGGGCGTCAATCCCTGCGTGCCCTGTACCGTCGCACTGAGCACGCCACGGGTGAAGGGTGGCAGCTGTGCGGTCACTACGCCATGCGCGTCGATGACGGCGGTCGTGCCAGTATTGGTGGAGCGCAGCATGGGCCGGCCGGTTTCCAGCGCGCGCATGCGGGAAATTTGCAGGTGCTGCGGCAAGGCGATCGAATCGCCAAACCAGGCAATATTCGACAGATTGAGCAGGATCGTTGGGCTGCGCGATGCTTCACCGCGCACGGTGGCAGCGATCTGTTCGCCAAACAAATCTTCGTAGCAGATATTGGGCTGTATGCGCTGGTCTTTGACCTGCAAGGCCGTTTGCAACAAGGCGCCGCGCGTGAAGTCGCCCAGCGGAATCTGCAGCAAATCGACAAACCAACGAAAGCCCCAGGGAATGAATTCACCAAACGGCACCAGATGGTGTTTGTCATAGCGGTAGAACTGGCCATCCGGACGCAATGCCAGCACGCTATTGGCGTATTGCGCCGGACCGTCGGAGAGTGGGATGCCAAGCGCCAGTGTGCTAATCGACTGACGGGAAAATTCCGCCAGACGCGGCAGATAGTCTGGTGGCAGATAGGTCGACAACATGGGAATCGCAGTTTCCGGCGTGACGATCAGATCGGCTGCTGCACTGCGCATTGTGGCGTCGTAATAGGCCAGCGTGCTGTTGAGATGCGCCGCATCGAACTTCAGGTCTTGCGCCACATTCCCTTGCAACAGACGCACGCTGATCGGCGCACCAGCGTTCCTTGTCCAGCTCATCTCGCGCAATGCCTGACCGCCCAGAAGAAGCAGGATCGGCAGCGCGATCAGAAGTCGAAATCGTTTTAGCATTAGTAAACTGCCAGCCAGGACTGCGACGACCCAGCCGATGCCGTACACCCCTACCAGTGGTGCGAAACCAGCCAGCGGACTGTCGACCTGCGCATAGCCGGTGACGATCCAGGGAAAGCCAGTAAAGACCCAGCCGCGCAGCCAGTCGCCCAAGGTCCATGCCGCAGGCAGCAGCAATAAGGCCATGCTCGGGTTGCTCATGGCACTGCGCCGCCGCAGCCAGTCTGCCGTGCCCATGGCAAGCGCAGTGAAGGCGCCTAATAGCAGCGCGAGCAGAGCCACTGCCAGCATCGCCAGCCAGGTCTGCATGCCACCGTAGCGATGCAGACTGATAAACAGCCACGACACCCCCACCACGTACCAGCCAAAGCCAAAGGCCCAGCCAAGACAAGCCGCATGACGCGACGAGGGTGCGCGCAGCACCGCGGCGAATAACAGCAGGAGTAAGAGAATTTGCAGTGGCCACCAGCCAAAGGGCGCAAAGCACAAAACATGGAGTGCGCCAGCCAGCGCGGCAAGAACAGATTGCAGTAGCAGGCGCGGCAAGGCGCGCGGTGCCTTACTCTGCATCGTGATCCGGTACCACGGGGATTTTTTCAACCAGCAGTACATGCAGCTGACGCGCATCGGCGCGCAGCACTTCAAAGCGTAGTTGATCAATGTCGATCACGTCGCCCTTATGCGGCACCCGCCCCAGATGATTGGCGACCAGACCACCGATGGTGTCGACATCTTCGTCAGGCAGGCTGGTGCCCAGCGCTTCATTGAACTGGGCAATTTCAGTGAGCGCCTTGATACGCCAGCGCTGACCATAGGCACCGACTTCAATGGCCAGAATATTGTCTTCGGCTTCATCATAATCGTATTCGTCTTCGATATCGCCGACGATTTGTTCGAGCACATCTTCAATCGTGATCAGGCCGGCCACGCCGCCGTATTCGTCGACCACGATGGCCATATGATTGCGGTTCGCGCGGAAGTCGCGCAGCAGAATATTGAGTCGCTTGGATTCGGGAATAAAGACCGCCGGTCGCAGCATGTCGCGCACATCGAAGCTTTCTTCGGCGTAGTAGCGTAAGAGATCTTTGGCCAGCAAAATACCGATCACTTTATCGCGCTCGCCATCAATGGCCGGAAAGCGTGAGTGCGCGGTTTCGAGCACCATCGGCAGCCAGTCTTCGATCGGCTTGGAGATATCGACCACATCCATTTGCGAACGCGGCACCATGATGTCGCGCGCATCCAGATCGGAGACCTGAAACACGCCTTCGATCATCGACAAGGCATCGGCGTCGATCAGATTGCGCTCGTGAGCGTCGTGCAGCACTTCGAGGAGTTCGGTGCGATTTTCCGGTTCAGGGGCAATCAGCGCGGTCAGGCGCTCAAAGAGTGACCGGTGGGGCTTGGCGTCATGTTGCTTGGCGTCGCGCTGCTTACCGTCAATAGGGTGTTCTTGCATAGTAGCGGAAGTCCGCGGTACGGGCGTAATATCAATAAGGCGTAGCATACAGCAGTTGCAGGCCAAAACGTATCCGAAGGCACAGGCTTCGTCGCGCAAAGTCTTGTAAATTGCTTAAGATGTGCGCATCAGGCAATGAATAAGCCCAAAATCTCGTTCGCATAGCCCGCTATGCGCGTTCCAGATACGGATTGGCCATACCAAAAGATGTTAATAATTCAACTTCAATCCCTTCCATTTCCTCGGCCTCGACATCGTCCTCATGGTCGTAGCCCTGGGCGTGCAGCACGCCATGGATCAGTAAATGCGCCGCATGCGCCTCAATCGTCTTGCCCTGCTCGTTGGCTTCACGCTGCAAGACATCGGTGCAGAGAATGATATCGGCCTGTGTTACATCGGCATCTTCGTCTTCGGTGTAGGCGAAAGTCAGCACATTGGTCGCAGAATCCTTGGCGCGATAGGCCAGATTCAGGGCGCGGCCTTCTTCGGCGTCGACAAAGCGGATTGTTAATTCTGCATCGGCAAACAGCGCAGCTTGCACCCAGCGCCGTATCTGGCTACGTGAAAGTAAGGGCTTCAAACGCGGGTCGGGAAACTGCACCGACAAACTGAGCTTAGGTTTTTTTAAGGCCATTTTTTTTTGCTGCCGATGGTGTAGGTGGTGTAGGTGGTGTGGGTGGCGTCGACGCGGGTCCGTCGGCGCGTGCGGCCTCATAGGCATCGACGATGCGCGCCACCAGCGGATGGCGCACCACGTCGGCACTGCTAAAGTGGGTGAAGGCAATCCCGCGCACATCCTGCAGGATTTGTACGGCATCGACCAAGCCGCTTTTCTGGCTGCGCTGTAAATCGATTTGCGTCACATCACCGGTGACGACCGCCTTGCTGCCAAAACCGATCCGGGTCAGGAACATTTTCATTTGTTCGGGCGTGGTATTTTGCGCCTCATCGAGAATCACGAAGGCATGATTGAGCGTGCGGCCGCGCATATAGGCCAGCGGCGCAACTTCGATAGCCTGCTTCTCAAACATTTTTTGCGTGCGGTCAAAGCCGAGTAAATCGTACAGGGCATCGTACAGCGGTCGTAAATAGGGATCCACTTTTTGCGTCAGATCGCCGGGCAAAAATCCCAGTCGCTCACCGGCCTCCACCGCTGGTCGGGTGAGAATAATGCGCTGCACCGCATCGCGTTCGAGCGCATCGACGGCACAGGCGACGGCCAGATAAGTCTTGCCGGTACCGGCCGGACCGACACCGAAGGTGACGTCATGTTCCAGGATCGACTTGATGTAATGCGCCTGATGGGGTGTGCGGCCACGCAGATCATGACGGCGGGTTTTCAAGGGCGGATTCTCGATCACGATATCCGTCTGCCCGGAGGTCAGCGAGGCGGCAGCTTTTTTAGTGCGCGGCTTGAGCGGCGCCTGCACCGGCGTGGTGATGGCTTGCATGGCGCGTTGCTCCACCAGGGCCAGCTGCACGTCTTCAATGCTGATCGTATGCTGCGCGACGCGATAAAATTTTTCCAGAATTTCCAGTGCCAGTGCGGCATTGGTACCACTGACAATGAACTTTTCACCACGCCGAAAAATCGTCACATCGAGGGCGGATGATATCTGTCGCAGGTTCTCATCCATCGGTCCGCACAAATGCGCGAGCCGCTTATTGTCGACCGGGTCAGGGATAAAATACTGGGGTGCTGTGGGGGCTATTTTTTTCAAAGGATTCAGTCTTGTAAAACCAGTTCGCCACGCAAGGTGTAAGTAAAGCTGGCGTTGATTTTAACGTCGATCAATTGGCCCACCAGGCGCTGCGCCTGTGGACCGGCAGGGAAATTCACGACCCGATTATTTTCAGTGCGGCCGGCGTATTCGCTGGCGTCCTTGCGAGAAGGGCCCTCAACCAGAATCGTCTGCACCGTGCCGATCATGGCGTCGCTGATCCGTTTAGTGCTGGCGGCGATTTCTGCCTGTAGGCGTTGCAGGCGCGCGAGTTTGATCTCGTGCGCCGTATCGTCACTTAAATTGGCGGCAGGTGTGCCGGGACGCGGACTGAACAGGAAGGAAAAACTATTATCGTAGCCGATGTCGGTAATGAGCTTCATCATGGCGTTGAAATCATCTTCGGTCTCGCCGGGAAAGCCGACGATAAAATCGGACGACACCGTGATGTTGGGGCGCACCTCGCGCAGACGGCGCAGAACAGATTTGTATTCGAGTACGCTGTAGCCGCGCTTCATGGCTGCCAGAATGCGGTCTGAACCATGCTGGGCCGGCAGATACAGGTGATCGACCAGCTTGGGCACCTTGGCATAGGTATCGATGAGCCGCTGGGTAAATTCTTTTGGGTGACTGGTCACGAAACGGATGCGCGCGATGCCGTCGATTTCGGCGATATATTCAATCAGCAAAGCGAAGTCGGCGATTTCCCCATCCTGCATCACGCCGCGAAACGCATTCACGTTTTGCCCCAGCAGGGTTACTTCGCGCACGCCCTGGGCGGCCAGACCGGCGACTTCAGCCAACACATCTTCGAAGCGGCGCGATACTTCTTCGCCGCGCGTATACGGCACCACACAGTAACTGCAATATTTGCTGCAGCCTTCCATGATCGACACAAAGGCCGTCACGCCCTCGACTCTGGCCGGTGGCATATGATCAAATTTTTCGATCTCTGGAAAACTGATGTCGACTTGGGACTGACCGCTGGCGCGCCGCTCAGTGAGCATGGCGGGCAGACGGTGCAGGGTTTGCGGCCCGAATACCAAATCAACATACGGTGCGCGCTTGACGATCTCGGCCCCTTCCTGAGACGCCACGCAGCCCCCTACGCCAATGAGCAGTGCCGGATTTTTACGTTTGAGTTCGCGTAGCCGTCCCAGATCGGAAAAAACTTTTTCCTGCGCTTTTTCGCGCACGGAACAGGTATTGAGCAAGATGATATCGGCCTCTTCCGCCCGCTCGGTTTTGATCATGCCTTCGGCTGCATGCAGCACGTCGGCCATCTTGTCCGAGTCATACTCGTTCATTTGGCAGCCAAAGGTTTTAATGAATACTTTCTTTTGCATTGAATGTGGGCAGCAGGATAAGCGCGTCAGTTAGTGGGTAGTGCACAGGATGATCAATACCAGCAGCGTCATGGCAGATCGATCAGCACAAGATCAGCACGGGAAAACGACAGCATCAAGCCAAAATACGTCAGGAATGATGAGGCGTTGGCCTGCAAGGACAAAAGTCTAACATGTAACGGTGCAGGAGCGGGTGCCAGAGCGGGTGCCGGAGCGCGAGACAAGCGCAGCGCTGGTCGATCAAGGAACCTCGCAGCGGCCACGGCAGGGTCATCCCAGGGTCGCAAAATAGGCACTGAAAATGCGGACTAAATTGAACACCGCAGGGATACTAGAAGAGAAAATTTGGGAGCGATGAGGCAGGAAGAATAAAGCCGAAGGGATAAAACAGGAGAGATAAAGCAGGCCCGAATCATGACGATCCGGGCCGCGGTTATGCGTGATCAGCCTGCTTTGAGATGCAAGATCCAGTAGCGCGCTAGGTCGGCCGTACCATCGGTGCCCTGCACAGTACGAAGTACCTTGATGCCCTCTTGACGCTTACCTGCGTGGATCAGGGCCAGCGCCAGATGCAGCTTGGCGTCTTCCTGGCGTTTGGTGTCGCTACTCTTGGCAGCTGCTTCCAGGATTGGCAGACCCTTTTTGGCATCGCCTGCAACGACCAGTGCGTAGCCCAGGTTAGCCAAGCCATTACCATCTTTATTTTTGAGTGCTTCGGCTTCGGTCGTGTCGGCATTCTTCACGACCTCGGCAGCTGTTTTCTCAGCCAGGTCTTTCAGGCGCTTTTGCCGACTGGCTTCTGCGCCCGTGCCAAATGCACCACTCTTGTAAGCGGCATCGATGAGCTTCAAGGCTTCGTGTGGCGCACCAGTTTGCAAGGCCAGCTGTGCCATTTCCATGAAATCGGCGGCGGACTTGATTTGGCCGGTCGCATATTTGAGGCGATAGACGTCGAGCGAAAGGCGCTGCGAAAAGCCAGGCCGGCCTTCAACACGGGCCAGCAAATCAGACCAGCTCGATTTGCTTGGGTAAAAGGCCACCAATTTTTCGATCGCATTCACATAACCGGCTTTGTCTTTTTGCTTGAGTGCGGCATTGGCCAGCATTTGCAGCTGATCTTCTGCTGGCGGACGGCCGGCTTTTTCGGCGTTCTGGATCGACGCTGTCACTTCCTTTTGTACGCGGCTGTAATCACCACTTTGGAAATAGGCCTGAATCAGGTAGCCGCGGGTTTGCGCGTCATCGCCGTTTTCCTTGAGCTGGCGGTTCAAGGCCGAGATCGCTTGCGGCCAGTTTTTTGTCTGGAAATACAGGCTAGGCAGGGCCGCGATGACTTTGGAGGCTTCCGCTGGCGTCAATTTACCCGTTGCCAGCACCGCTTCAAATGCCTTGGCGGCAGCATCGAAGTCACCCGCCATTTGCGCAGCAGAGGCGCGGGTACGTTCAATCACCAATTGCTCGGCTGGCGTTTTACCGCTGACGGCATCGGCTTCGCGAATTTTGACCAAAGCATCTTTATACTTTTTAGCCTTCATCAGATCCGCTGCGGCCTGCAAAGGCTTGGCGATTTCAGCGCGCATGGCTTCGGCGCGGGCCGCTGGAACGAACCCCATTAAAGCAGGGACGGTGCTTAAACCAAGGACAGCAACCAGTAAGCTGGCGCCAGTAAATCTAAATTGTGACATGGGATTCTCTCAGTCAATTGAACAGAAAACGGCAAGCTATGCCTAACGGAAAGCCAAATATTACTTGGTTTTTATTGCATTGAGGATAGCTTTGCTGCCAAAAATTGCTTCTTCTATTGAAAAAAGCGGTTCTGCATGGTGACGCAGTCCCGCTTTTTAATTGACCAGCCTGTGGATATCAGGCGCAGGTCATGTTTGGTGCTTATTGCCGCAGTAACTAGCGCAGTGACTAGCGCAGTGACGGCCGCAGTTATTGTTACATTTACTGAAGGAACTGCTCATTCCCGACCAAACCAATCTTCGTCACGCCCAGTCGTTGCGCCGACGCCATCACAGCCGCGACTTCCTTGTACGGCACTAGCTTATTGGGGCGCAGATGCACCTCAGGCTGGTTTGGTGTCTTGGCCACGACTTGCAGGCGATATTCCAGCGTCTCGCGATTCGGAATCGCCTGACCATTCCAGAACACGGTACCGTCGAAATCGACGTCAATGCTGACGACTTCCGGCTTGATCGTCGACGGCGGTGGTGTACCGACCGGCATGTTCAAATTGACCGCATGATTTTGAATCGGAATCGTGATGATCAACATAATGATCAGCACCAGCATGACGTCGATGAGCGGCGTCATGTTCATTTCGATCATCGGTTCCGGATCGGCGTTCGAGCCACCTGAAGAGCCTACGTTCATACCCATTTGCTGCTCCTAAAATTATTCGCGCGGCGGCGGCTCAGTGATAAAGCCGATCTTCGCAATCCCGGCCCGCTGTGCCGTCAACAGCACCTT
>CANCDR010000007.1 GCA_947374865.1 Oxalobacteraceae bacterium | reverse complement strand
CTCGATCCGACCTTCGTCATCGGTGGACGTCTGACCAGCGTCGGCGCGAATGCCCGCGTGGGTCAGGGCGATTTCATTGTTGTCGAAGCCGACGAATCAGACGCCTCATTCCTGAGCCTGTCACCGGTCATCGAAGTCATCACCAATATCGATGCTGACCACATGGAAACCTACGGTCATAGCTTCGCCAAACTCAAGCAGGCCTTTGTCGAATTTACGCAGCGTCTGCCATTCTATGGCGTTGCTGTGCTGTGTCTGGACGATCAGAATCTGCGTGAAATCATGCCCTTCATCGCCAAGCCCATGACGACTTATGGCTTCCATCCTGACGCCAAAGTGCGCGCAGTCGATGCCAAGGCAGTCGACGGCGTGATGCAATTTACGGTGCTGCAAGATGGCTATGCACCTTTGGCAGTGAGCTTAAATCAGCCCGGCATGCATAACGTACAAAATGCCTGCGCTGCGATCGCCATCGCACGCGAACTGGGCGTGGCCGACGAGGCAACTCAGCGCGCCTTGGCAGGCTTTACCGGCGTTGGCCGGCGCTTTACGCGGCATGGCGAAATCGCTTGTGCCAGCGGTGGCAGTTTCACACTGGTCGATGACTATGGCCACCATCCGGTCGAGACCGCCGCCACGCTGGCTGCCGCACGGGGTGCTTATCCTGGCCGGCGTTTGGTGCTGGCATTTCAGCCGCATCGCTTTTCGCGCACGCGCGATTTATTCGACGATTTCGTCAAAGTCTTATCCACTGTCGATGCGCTGGTGTTAGCCGAGGTGTATGCCGCCGGTGAAGCGCCCATCGTTGGCGCAGATGGTCGTGCGCTCACGCATGCCTTGCGTGTGGCCGGCAAAGTCATGCCGCTGTTCGTGGAAGAGATCAATGACATGCCGGACGCCATCCGCCAGATCGCCCGTGACGGCGACGTGGTGATCACGATGGGCGCCGGTTCGATCAGTGCTGTACCTGCAAAGTTGACGAGTTAGAGTATGCAAACATTTGGCAAAGTTGGTGTTTTGTTTGGCGGTCGTTCCGCCGAGCGCGAAGTCTCGCTCATGTCCGGCAGCGGTGTATTGGCTGCGCTGCGCAGTAAAGGGATTGATGCGCACGCCTTCGATCCGGCCGAGCGCAGTCTGGCAGAACTGGCCGCAGAAAAATTTGATCGTGTATTCATTGCTTTGCATGGCCGCTTTGGTGAAGACGGCACACTGCAAGGTGTGTTGGAGCAGCTGGGAATTCCTTATACCGGTTCAGGCGTGATGGCATCGGCCATCGCGATGGACAAGATCATGACCAAGCGCATTTGGCTGAGCCACGGTTTGCCGACACCGCGCTTTATTTGTCTCGACAATGACGCCAGCTGGGAAGCATTGGAAAAAACAGCCATCGAGCTCGGCCTGCCACTGATGCTCAAAGCGCCGCATGAAGGTTCTTCGATCGGCATCGCCAAAGTGGCAGCGCTCTCGCAGCTGCAAGCCGGCTTTGATGAATGTAAAAAACACGATGACGTCGTGCTGGCAGAAGAATTCATCACCGGCCGTGAATTGACCGTGCCGGTCATCGGCTCCGGACGGCAGGTTCGTGCCTTGCCGATCGTGGAAATCCGCGCACCGCAAGGTAACTATGATTATCAGCATAAGTATTTCAGCGACGCGACACAGTATCTGTGCCCTGCGCCTTTGGATGCAGCGCTGACGCAACGATTGCAAGAGCTGGCAGTACAGGCATTCAAGGTGCTCGGCGGTGCCGGCTGGGCGCGCGTCGATTTCATGTTGCGTGAGACGGATATGGCGCCGACTCTGCTTGAGCTCAATCCCTCCCCCGGCATGACCAGTCATTCGCTGGTACCGATGGCGGCTAAGGCGGCAGGCATGTCCTACGAAGATTTATGCGTCGCCATTTTGCAGCTGGCGACCTTACACACCGCGACGCCCGATCAGGAAGGAACGCCGCATGTGGAATGACAGCAAATCATTGAATGTGATCAGCGGCTGCCTGTTGGCGCTGGTCGTGCTCATGTTGCTGGGCGCGGGACTGTCATGGATCGCGCAGCGACCGATGTTTGCCCTGCATACAATTCAGATTGAAGCGAGTGCCGGTGGCCCGCTGCGACATATTAATTTGGCCACGGTACGCAGCACGGCCTTGCCGCAAATTCGCGGGAATTTCTTTTCGGTGAACCTGGAATCGGTGCGCCAGGCGTTTGAAGCACTGCCATGGATGCATAAGGCGGCAGTCAGAAGGGAATGGCCTGACCAGATCATCGTCACGCTGGAAGAGCATCAGCCGCTGGCGACCTGGGGTGATGAGGGCCGGCTGGTATCGATCAAGGGCGATGTGTTTACGGCTAATCTGGATGAAGCCGAAGAGGATGGCGAATTGCCTGCTTTGTCCGGCCCCACCGGCAGTGAAAAAGAAGTGGTTAGTCGCTTTGCTGAAGTCAATCAGTTGCTCATGCCGCTGCAGCTCGAAGCCGAGGCCGTCACGCTCACCGATCGTTATGCGTGGCATATCCGGCTCGATAACGGCATCACGGTTGACTTGGGTACGGAGCAGGACAAGAGTACTTTACGACACCGTATTACGCGACTCATTGCCATTTACCCGCAGCTCGTCGCGCATCTGAAGCAGAGTATTGAAAGCATTGATATGCGTTATCCGAATGGGGTTGCATTGAAAGTGGCGGGGCTAAATAACAGCGCTCTGGCCGCTAAAAATGAGAAAAAAAAATGAACGGAATGCTATGACCAAAGATGCAAAAAATTTAATCGTCGGACTCGATATCGGCACCTCCAAGGTGGTCGCCGTGGTGGCTGAGATCATGCCCAACGGTCGGCATGAAGTGATCGGCCTGGGCCAGTCGGAATCGAAAGGCCTGAAAAAAGGCGTGGTGGTCAATATTGAAGCGACCGTCGAATCGATTCAGCGCGCCCTGGAAGAAGCCGAACTGATGGCCGACTGCAAAATCCGCAATGTGTACACCGGAATTGCGGGCAGCCATATTCGCAGCTTCAATTCATCCGGCATGGTCGCCATCAAGGACAAGGAAGTCACTGCCGCTGACGTAGCGCGAGTCATTGAAACCGCCAAGGCAGTCAATATTCCGACTGACCAGCAGCTCTTGCATACCGTGCCGCAGGAATTTATCGTCGACAGTCAGGATGATGTGCGCGAGCCGATCGGCATGAGCGGTATTCGGCTGGAAGTGCGGGTGCATATCGTCACCGGTGCCGTGTCAGCGGTGCAGAACATCGTCAAATGTATTCGTCGTTGTGGTCTAGAAGTGTCGGATTTGATTTTGCAGCCGATGGCTTCCGCCGATGCGGTGCTGACCGCCGACGAAAAAGAACTGGGCGTCGTGATCATCGATATCGGTGGCGGCACGACCGACGTGGCGGTGTTTTCAGAAGGCGCGATTCGCCACACGGCAGTCATACCGATTGCGGGTGACCAGATCACCAACGATATTGCCATGGCCTTGCGTACCCCGACATCGGAAGCAGAAGACATCAAACTGCGTTACGGCGTGGCCAAGCAGGCGCTGGTCGATCCGCGTGAATCGCTGGAAGTGCCAGGTCTGGGTAATCGCAGCACGCGTCCCATGTCGCGTCAGGCCTTAGCTGCAGTGATCGAGCCACGGATCGAAGAATTATTCAGCCTGGTGCATCAGGTCGTACGCGAGTCAGGCTACGAAGAAGTGCTCTCGAGCGGGATTGTGCTTACAGGTGGTTCAGCGCTCATGCCGGGCATGGTCGAACTGGCGGAAGACATCTTCCTCAAGCCAGCACGGGTCGGCACGCCTGAATACAGCGGCCAGCTCAATGATGTGGTGCGCAGTCCGCGCTACGCCACCGTGCTGGGGCTTTTATTGGAAGCCAAAAAACAGTATTTGCGCGGGCATATTGTGACTCGTCAGGATGGCTCAGTGAAAGCGATCTGGCAAAAAATGAAGGAATGGGTACTAGGGAATTTTTAGATCAGTCAGAAGTAAAGATGCAGCAGTAAAAATGCAACAGTAAAAATGTAGCAGTAAAAATGCAACAGTAAGAATGAAGTTCAGCCATTTAACTATTTTGAATTAAACCGCAGTAAGCATTGGCTAGTCGTGACGCAAGGTGATGCCTAGCCACTGAATGCTGCAATAACTAAAGGAGTCACCATGGAAATCGATATGCTCGACAATGTATCTCTTGGCACGATCATCAAGGTCGTGGGTGTTGGTGGTGCTGGTGGTAACGCGGTACAGCACATGATTAACAAGGGTGTATCGGGGGTCGAATTCATCGCCGCCAATACCGATGCGCAGGCTTTGCAGCTGTCCAAGGCACCGAACATTATTCAGATTGGTGATACCGGTCTGGGCGCTGGTATGAAGCCAGAAGTCGGCCGCCAGCTGGCAGAAGAATCCCGTGCGCGGATTGAAGATTCCCTGCGTGGTGCGCATATGGTATTTATCGCCGCCGGTATGGGTGGTGGCACTGGTACTGGTGCAGCGCCGATCGTGGCGCAGATTGCCAAGGAAATGGGCGCGCTGACTGTGGCCGTCGTTTCCAAGCCATTTTCCTACGAAGGTAAGAAATGCATGGACATCGCCGATGAAGGTATCGAAGCCTTGTCGCAGCATGTCGATTCGCTGATCATTATCCTTAACGGTAAGCTGGAAGAAATCTACGAAGACGACAGCATGATCGAATGGCTGCAGCATGCCGACGATGTGTTGAATAACGCGGTCGCCGGTATCGCTGAAATCATCAATGTGCCTGGCCATATCAACGTCGACTTCAACGACGTCAAAACGATCATGGGCGAGCAGGGCAAAGCCATGATGGGTACTGCCACCGCCTCCGGCGTTGACCGTGCGCGTATCGCTGCCGAGCAAGCTGTTGCATCACCACTGCTGGACGGTATTGATCTGTCTGGTGCGCGCGGTGTGCTGGTCAACGTGACAGCGTCGCGCAGCTTGAAGGGTAAAGAAATCAAGGAAGTCATGGCAGCCGTACGCGCCTTTGCCGCACCGGATGCGTCGATCGCACAAGGTATCGCTTACGACGACACAATGGGCGACAACATTCGGGTTACCGTCGTGGCGACCGGTCTGGGCCGTTCACGCGCTACTGTGCAGCTGGTGCAAACGCCGATGCTGCGTACCGGCACCAATAACGAACCGATCAATGCGCACGCTGGCATGCAGCAAAATGGTCTCGGACAAATTCCGCGCGCCATGAGCAGCATGAAAGCACCGCACGTCTGGCGTCGTGGCGAATCGGCGACCGACACCGTTCGTGCGCTGGAAAAAAATGGCATGGAAACTTACGACATTCCTGCCTTTTTGCGCAAACAGGCAGATTGATTTGGGCTGCAAGCGGATTTATCTGACGCCCTCGTGCGTCAGATAAATCGCTGCGCCAAATGGTGTGTTGTGTAACAAAGTGGCCTGTTAAATCGGCTATTAAATCGGCTGTCAAGCATCGCCCCACGTGGTTCGGTCAAGTCCTGTGCTGAGCAAAACTTGCCAGAACAGGGCATACTGCGTCCGGATGGATTGCGTCGCTTCGGCCTAGCAGTCCGTAAGTAGGTCCATTTTCGTTATTCATACACCGTTTCAATTTACTTATAAGGACATGAACATGACCATCAAGATTGGCGATCAGCTGCCAGCAGGCAGCCTGGCGGAATTTATCGAAGTTGAAGGTGCTGGCTGCACGCTGGGCCCGAATACCTTTGATGTCGCAGAACTGACCAAAGGCAAAAAGATCGCGATCTTTGGCTTGCCAGGCGCCTTTACGCCGACCTGTTCAGCCAAGCATGTGCCCGGTTATATCCAGCACGCTGCCGATTTCAAGGCCAAGGGTGTTGATGAGATATGGTGCATTTCTGTCAATGATGCTTTCGTGATGGGTGCCTGGGCGCGCGATCAAAAGTCGACTGGCATTATCCGCATGATGGCTGACGGTAGCGCCAGTTTCACCAAAGCGCTCGGTCTGGATGCTGATTTCAGCAAATTTGGCATGGGTACCCGGTCGCAGCGTTATTCGATGCTGGTCGATAATGGCGTCGTCAAACAGTTGAATATCGAAGAAGGCGGCAAATTTGCCGTCTCCAACGCTGAAACAATGTTAGCGCAAATCGCCTAAGATTCTGGCGTGCGCCGTTCATTCGGCGCGATCAATACGGCCCTCTTCAACCAGGGCCGTTTTTTTTGCCCTGTGTTGTAAATAAGGTCGACATAAAGTCGCCGCAGTGAAGTTGTTATAATCAGGCATGCTCAAACAACGCACCATTAAAAAGATGGTTCGTACCACCGGCGTCGGTCTGCATTCCGGCACCAAGGTCGAACTGATCCTGCGCCCCGCGCCGCCCGATAGCGGCATCGTATTCTGCCGGGTGGACCTGAAGCCGCCGGTTGAATTGCCCGCCTCGGCCATCGGTGTGGGCGATACCCGCATGGCGTCGACGCTGGAAAAAGAGGGTGTCAAAGTCTCCACCGTAGAACATTTGATGTCGGCCTGCGCTGGTCTGGGGATTGACAATCTCATCATCGAGGTCACGGCTGAAGAGATCCCCATCATGGATGGTTCTGCGTCGTCCTTTGTGTATTTATTGCAGCAGGCCGGTTTGCGTGAACAATCCGCAGCTAAAAAATTTCTGCGCGTGCTGCGCCCGATTGAAGTCAGAGAAGGCACTGGTGCCGACGAAAAATGGGCCCGTCTGAGCCCTTACCATGGCTTCAAGCTGGAATTTTTTATCGAATTTAATCACCCGGCCGTTGACGGCACTGGCCAGACTGCCAGCGTTGATTTCGCCATGGACTCCTATGTGCGGGAAATCGCCCGCGCTCGTACCTTCGGTTTCATGCAAGACGTTGAAACCCTGCGCGGCATCGGTTTGGCGCGCGGCGGCTCTTTGGAAAATGCCATCGTTCTCGACGAGTACCGGATTTTGAATCCGGATGGCCTACGCTACGAAAATGAATTCGTGCGCCACAAGATTCTCGACGCCATCGGCGACCTGTACCTGGTCGGCTACCCCTTGTTAGCCAGCTATGTGGCGCACAAGTCGGGGCATAAAATGAATAATCAGTTACTGCGCGCTTTGCTGGATCAGCCAGATGCCTACGACATCGTCACCTACGGTGCAGAAAGTGCGCAGCCAGAGGCTTATGCCGGTCAGCTCAATCAGGAATGGGCGCTGAACTAGGCTGGTGCACTGTCATTCCGGCTTACTTTCTTTTGGGTCCCTGACGATGGCTGAGTAGCTGCGCGACAGCCGCCAGTAAGTTGGTATTTCTTTTGTTTTTTTCCAGTTGATTACCCAGCTGTGTAAAGGCGTCAATCCCACCGTCAGAAATCCTTGCCTGCTTGACGGGGATTTGTTTTTCCAGCGCCGGACTTACTTGCACTTTCAAACGTATTACGCTAACCTGCCATCCCCGCGCTACCAAAGTTTCTTGCAGTGTTGGCAGACGCTGTTTGAGTCGCGTTGCTAGTGCTGCGTTGGGTGCGGACAGGATCAGAAGCCCGTTGTCGAACTGGTGAATAGCGCAAGAATCAAACAGGCTACCAAGGAGCTTGGAACATTCTTTACGCAGAGCTACCAGTCGCTCGACGGTCGGCAGCAAGAGCGCGAGTTTGTCGTCGGATTGCAAAAAGTCTGCAATGCCCTTGGTACTGTCGGCCTTGCGCACACGGGGTGGTGCCGGAATAAATGAGGAGGGGCGGAGCATGGCGGAACCATATCACACCTCAATGGCCTCATCAACGACGCACGTGCAAGAGGACGCTGCATGCAAATAATTTTGCTTCACCCGCGCTTCATGGCCAAATCCCTCACACTGGGCACGCGCCACTTCGTCTTAGTTATCCTGCTGTTTGTGATGCTCGTGACCGCCTGTGCCGCCTTTTTGTCGCTGATGGCCCTGCGTCACGCCTCAGAGATTCAGTTGCCGTTTTTGCAAACTTCGCTGGCTACCTACGCGCAGGATCAGGATCAAAAAAAAGATAAATACGTCAAAGAGAATCTGGCCGCCATGGCCATGAAGCTCGGTGAAATGCAGGCTCAACTCATGCGTCTGGATTCCCTCGGTGAGCGCGTGCAGGGCTTGGCCGGCATCAAGCCGCAAGAATTTAATTTTCGTGAAAAACCTGGTCGTGGCGGCCCCGGCAGCAGTTCGGGTGACCGCAAACAGTATTTCATGTCGATGCCGCAATTTAAATCTGTCATGGACGAGCTGGCCAAGGATCTGGAGTACCGGGCAGATTATCTGAATGTCGTCGAGACCAGTTTGATGAATGACAAGATTAATTCCAAATTATTGCCAACCATTCGTCCCGTCAATGTCAGTTACAACGCTTCCGGCTTTGGCTGGCGTCCCGATCCCTTTACCGGCCAGCAGGCCTTCCATGAGGGGCTTGATTTCGCTGCCCCGACAGGCACCCCCATCATGGCCGCCGCGGGCGGGGTCGTGATCGCTGCTGAATACCATCATGAATTTGGCAACATGCTCGAAGTCGATCACGGCAATGGCATCGTCACCCGTTATGGCCACACCTCGAGGTTACTGGTCAAGGTGGGTGATATCGTTAAACGCGGGCAGCTCGTGGCCAATGTCGGCTCGACTGGCCGTTCGACTGGGTCGCACCTGCATTTTGAAGTCCTGGTCAGAGGCACCCAGCAAGACCCGCAAAAGTTCCTGGCTGCGGGTGCCGACCAGGCGCGAATCTCGGCGCAAGCCAAACGATAATCAGCAAATTTGCGTTAATTCACCATCCGGCAGCGTTTTGGCCCTTGTTTCCGCTGCAATCACCCCAATTCAATGGGGGCAGCGTGATAAAATCCGCGCTCTAGTCTCCAGCATCCCCGTCTGAAGGCCCGTTTTGCGTTACCCAGGGCGGGGCGCTGGTCCGATTCGCTGCGAAGCCGAGTGGCTTTGTAGCGGGAATTTTCGTCGATGAATTAAATTAACGTATGTCTTTACTGACCCAGATTTTCGGCAGCCGCAATCAGCGCCTGCTCAAACAATATCAAAAGACCGTCCGTGAAATCGCTGCGCTTGAACCGGCGATGGAACAGCTGTCCGACGACCAGCTGAAAGCCAGAACGCCTGAATTCAAGGCCCGTTTTGCCGCCGGTGAAACCCTCGATGCCCTGCTGCCGGAAGCGTTTGCCGTCTGTCGCGAAGCCAGTAAGCGGGTGCTGCGGATGCGCCATTTCGATGTGCAGCTGGTCGGTGGCATGGTGCTGCATTTCGGTAAAATCGCCGAGATGGGCACTGGCGAAGGCAAGACGCTCATGGCGACGCTGCCGGCTTACCTGAATGCCTTGGCCGGTAAGGGTGTGCACGTCGTGACCGTCAATGATTACCTGGCCCAGCGCGATGCCGACTGGATGGGGCAGCTGTACGGCTGGTTAGGACTGACGACCGGAGTCAATCTGTCGCAAATGGCGCATGACGCCAAGCAGGCCGCCTATGCCGCCGATATCACTTACGGCACGAATAATGAATTTGGCTTCGATTATTTGCGTGACAACATGGTCTACGAAGTCAGCGAACGTGTACAACGCGGCCTGAACTTCGGTATTGTCGATGAAGTCGACTCCATCCTCATCGATGAAGCCCGCACACCGCTGATCATTTCCGGTCAGGCAGAAAATCACACCGATCTATATCAAAAAATTAATCTGCTGCCACCCCAGCTGTCGCTGCAAATTGGCGAAGAAACGCCCGACGGTCATGGCACGATTGAAGTCCCGGGTGATTACACCAAAGATGAAAAATCGCATCAGGTTCTGCTGACCGAAGCCGGTCACGACAAGGCCGAGCAGATACTCACCAAAATGGGCCTGCTACCCGAAGGCGCTTCGCTGTACGACGCGGCCAACATCACGCTGATCCACCATCTGTATGCCGCTCTGCGCGCGCATACCCTGTATCACAAGGATCAGCAGTACGTGGTGCATAACGGCGAAGTCGTGATCGTCGATGAATTTACCGGTCGTCTGATGACGGGTCGGCGTTGGTCAGAAGGTCTGCATCAGGCGGTCGAAGCCAAAGAAGGCGTGCAGATTCAAAACGAAAATCAGACCCTGGCCTCGATCACGTTCCAGAACTACTTCCGCATGTACGGCAAGCTGGCCGGCATGACCGGCACAGCCGATACCGAAGCCTACGAATTCCAGGAAATCTACGGCCTTGAAACTGTAGTGATTCCGCAAAATCGGCCAAACCAGCGCAAAGACCGGCAAGACCAGGTCTACAAATCAGCGCAGGAAAAATATCAAGCCATGCTGCACGATATTCAAGACTGTTACGAACGTGGACAGCCGGTCTTGGTCGGCACGACCTCGATTGAAAACTCCGAACTCCTGGCCGGTATTCTGGCCAAGGCCGGTTTGCCGCACAATGTGCTCAACGCCAAACAGCACGCGCGTGAAGCTGAGATTATTGCCCAGGCCGGACGGCCCAAGCAGATCACCATCGCCACCAACATGGCTGGTCGCGGCACGGATATTGTTTTGGGTGGCAATGTCGAAAAACAGATTCAGATCATTGAAGCCGACGCCTCCATTTCCGACGCCGACAAAGCGCTCAAGGCGCAAAGTCTGCGCGACGAGTGGCAGTCCTTGCATGATCTAGTCGTCGCTGCCGGCGGCTTGCATATCGTCGGCACCGAGCGGCACGAATCGCGTCGCGTCGATAACCAGCTGCGTGGTCGTTCAGCGCGTCAGGGTGACCCTGGCTCATCGCGCTTTTATCTGTCGCTCGATGATCCCTTACTGCGTATTTTTGCCGGCGACCGCGTGCGCGCCATCATGGATCGCCTCAAAATGCCGGAAGGCGAGCCTATCGAAGCGGGCATCGTTACGCGCTCCATCGAATCGGCGCAGCGCAAAGTTGAAGCGCGCAATTTCGATGTGCGCAAACAGCTGCTGGAATACGATGACGTGGCCAATGATCAGCGTAAGGTGATCTACCAGCAGCGGAATGATTTGCTCGAATCGCAGGACATTGGCGATTTGATCGCTTCGCTGCGCGATGGTGTGTTTTCCGATCTGTTCCGCACCTATGTGCCTGCCGAGGCAATGGAAGAACAGTGGAACATCCCTGGCCTGGAAGCCGCATTGATGAGCGAATGGCAGCTTGAAGTGCCACTCTCAGCCATGCTCGAAGCCGCGCCGAATCTGAGTGACGATGATCTGCTCGAGCGACTGCTCAAGACCGCGCAAGAATCCTACGATAGCAAGACCGGCGTGATTGGTCGTGAAGCATTCGGCGGCTTTGAGCGTAGCGTGATGCTGCAAAGCGTCGACAGTCACTGGCGCGAACACCTGGCGGCATTGGATCATCTGCGCCAAGGTATTCATTTGCGCGGCTATGCGCAAAAAAATCCGAAGCAGGAATACAAACGCGAAGCCTTTGACCTGTTTGGCCAGATGCTCGACATGATCAAAAACGAAGTCATCCGCATCGTCATGACCGTGCGTATCCAGTCACCAGAAGACGCCGAAGCAGCCGAAGCGCAGCTGAGTCAGTCGCAGCTAGAAAACGTGCATTACCAGCACGCCGACTTTGATCCTGAAGTCTCACCCGAAGAACTCCTTGCGCCACTGCCAGAAGTCGATTTTGCGGAATTAAAACCCAACGTCAACACCATGATCAAGGTCGGCCGGAATGATCCTTGTCCATGCGGCAGCGGAAAAAAATTCAAGGTTTGTCACGGCCGTCTCGGTTAATCCAGGCGCGCTGACATAAAAAAGGATGCACTATGAAGTGCATCCTTTTTTTTGCGCCTGTAATCCCGTTACAATACCCCCATCCTCCAACTTCTGAATCTGCTCATCATTCTATGGCCGTTAATTCTCCCCTTCCTGTCGCCGCCGATCTGCTACCTGTTCCTGGTATCGAGCTGGGCTTTGCTGAAGCTGGCGTACGTAAAGCACACCGCAAGGATCTGCTCGTCATGCGCCTGGCGCCTGGCGCGACGGTGGCTGGCGTATTTACCCAGAACCGCTTTTGCGCGGCTCCGGTGCAGCTCTGTCAATCGCATCTGGCCGGTGGCAAGCCTATCCATGCACTGCTGGTCAATACCGGCAATGCCAATGCCGGCACGGGTGAACAGGGTCTGGCCAATGCGCGGCAAACCTGTGTCGCATTGGCCGAACTGATGGGCTGCGAGGCGGAGCAAATCCTGCCCTTTTCAACCGGCGTGATTCTCGAGCCACTGCCGGTTGAGCGCATCGTCGCTGGCTTGCCGGCGGCGATCACCAATCTTAAAGCGGATAACTGGTTCAACGCCGCTGAAGCGATCATGACCACCGATACCCAGCCCAAAGCTGGTTCGCGTCGGGTGACGATAAGCGGCCAGCAGATCACGCTGACTGGCATTTCCAAAGGCGCCGGCATGATCAAGCCGAACATGGCGACCATGCTCGGTTATCTGGCCATGGATGCCAAGGTGACGCAGCCGGTGCTCGAGCATCTGGTCAAAAAAACGGCGGATCATTCGTTTAACTGCATCAGCATCGATGGCGATACCTCGACCAATGATTCCTTCATGCTCATCGCGACGGGTGCTGCACCCCTGTCGATTGACAGCATCGAGACGCCGGAATACGCCGCGCTCGAAGCTGCCGTGATCGACCTGGCGCAGTTTCTCGCCCAAGCCATTATTCGTGACGGCGAAGGCGCGACCAAGTTCATCACCATTACCGTGGAGGAGGGTAAGAGCATCAAGGAATGCCGCAAAGTGGCGTATTCGATCGCCCATTCGCCGCTCGTAAAAACAGCATTTTTTGCCTCCGACCCCAACCTTGGCCGCATACTCGCCGCGATCGGTTACGCCGGTGTGCATGACCTCGATGTGAGCCAACTCAACCTCTATCTCGATGATGTCTGGGTTGCCAAACATGGTGGCCGTAATCCGGATTATCAGGAAGCGGATGGTCAGCGCGTGATGCAACAAAGTGAAATCACCGTGCGCGTCAAACTGGGCCGCGGCAAAGCCAGCTCCACCGTCTGGACCTGTGATTTGTCACATGAGTATGTCAGCATCAATGCGGATTATCGTTCATGAGCCAGCTCGATCAATTTTTAGTCCGTGCCGAAGCACTTCTGGCTCGTGTGGAAGCCTTGCTGCCGCAAACCGGCAGTCAGCCTGACTGGGCTGCCGCGACCGCTTTTCGGTGGCGCAAACGCGGCAAGGATGTGGTGGGATTTTTACAGCCGGTCGCGCACATGGCGCATTTTGGGCTGGATGATTTGCACCGCATTGAGGTGCAAAAAAAACAGATCGAACAAAATACCCGTCAGTTCGTCAACGGCGCACCGGCCAATAATGTGCTGCTCACCGGCGCGCGCGGCACGGGTAAATCTTCCCTCATCAAGGCCTGTTTGCAGCAGTTTTCTGCCCAGGGTTTGCGTCTCATTGAGGTCGACAAGGCCGACCTGGCCGACTTGCCCGACATCGTCGATTTGGTCGCGTCGCGTCCTGAACGTTTCATTATTTTTTGTGATGATCTCTCGTTTGAAGAGGGCGAGGGCGGCTACAAGGCGCTCAAGGTCGCGCTTGACGGCAGCATTGCCACGCAATCCGACAACGTGCTGATTTACGCCACCTCCAACCGGCGTCATCTGCTGCCAGAAAAAATGTCTGACAATGCCAGCTATAAGCATACCGATGACGGCGATGTGCATCCGGGTGAAACGGTGGAAGAAAAAATTTCCCTCTCCGAGCGTTTCGGACTGTGGGTGTCGTTCTACCCGTTCCAGCAAGATGACTATCTCGACATCGTGGCGCACTGGCTTGGCTATTTTCAGTGTACGCCGGAGCAGATCGCATTGGCGCGCGGCGATGCCCTGCGCTGGGCGCTGCAACGCGGCTCGCGTTCAGGACGCATCGCCTGGCAATTTGCCCGCGACTATGCCGGCAAACATGCCTGAGATGCTTGCATGACGTCGCCACGGACATCCGTATTGGCATCCTTCACACCCATTTCAACGGCGCCGATTGATGTTGCCGTCGGCATCCTCATGCGTCCGAATGGCGACGTGCTGCTGGCACAACGTCCGGCGGGGAAACCCTATGCCGGCTACTGGGAATTCCCCGGCGGTAAAGTGGAATCAGGCGAGGAAATCTTCGCCGCCTTGCAGCGCGAATTCATGGAAGAGTTGGGCGTGCAGATCGAATCTGCCGAACCATGGTGCGGTGTCGAGCATCGTTATCCGCATGCCCATGTGCGACTGCATTTTTATATCAGCCGTGCCTGGCAGGGCGAGCCGCAAAGTTTGGAAGATCAGGCCTTTGCGTGGCAGGGCAGCGTCGAAGTGACACCGCTCCTACCAGCGACCATTCCGCTCATAGGCGATCTTGATTTACTACGTTTTAATCCCGCTCCGGCGCCAGATAAAACGCATCCGGCAGCTGCGCACCAGCCGTCGTCACCATGACGTCATCCTGAAGATTACTCAGGATGACGGTCAGTTCAGGACCACCCAATTCGATCATCACCTGACGACAGGCGCCGCAAGGTGCAATCGGTCCTTCGGTGTCACCGGTAACAGCAATAGCTTGCAAATCCCCCGGCCGGTAGCCGGCAGCGACCGCTGAAAATAAGGCAGTGCGTTCAGCACAATTACACAGCCCATACGAAGCATTCTCCACATTACATCCATGAAAAATCTTGCCATCTTTGGCCAGTACGGCAGCGCCGACCAAAAATTTGGAGTAGGGTGCATAGGCTTGCAAACGGGCCTGTCTGGCTTGGGCGATCAGTGATTCGTGCGACATGGTGTCCTTGAATAAAAAGGGAGCGATTCGAGCCACTCAGGTAAAGCTGAGAAAAATTCCCGCCAGTGTAGCGCTCATTAAATTCGACAGCGTACCGGCCGCAACGACGCGCAGACCAAATTGAGCGACCTCAGAACGCCGCTCCGGCGCAACCGCCGAAAAGCCGCCAGTCAAAATAGCGATCGACGAAAAATTGGCAAAGCCGCACAAGGCAAACGACAGTATCGCCAGCGTTTTCGCATCCAATACTGCCAGCCCCGCCGCTTTGACTGCCACGGCATCCTGCAGATAAGGGGCCAAACCGACATAGGCGACAAACTCATTGAGAATCATTTTTTGGCCGATAAAATTACCCGCCAGCGCAGCGTGCTCCCACGGCACACCGATCAAAAACGCCAGCGGTGAAAACGCATGACCGAGCAGCGTTTCCAGATTCACGCCCTGAAAGCCCGCCAGTCCGGCGATGCCGCCGACCATGCCGTTCAACAGCGCGATTAGACCGATGAAGGCAATCAGCATGGTGCCAACGGCCAGCGCAATCTGCATACCGACCGCGGCACCCGACGCGGCGGCCTCGATCACATTCGCTGGGCGCTGTTCATCAAAGCCGATATTATCGATCACGACCTTGGACGCCTCGGTGCTCGGGCAAATCATTTTGGCAAACAGGAGTCCGCCCGGCACGGCCATGAAGGATGCTGCCAGCAGATATTCCATCTTCACACCCAGACCAGCATAACCAGCCAGCACCGAGCCCGCCACTGCCGACATACCGGTCGCCATCACAGCAAATAATTCTGCACCGCTCATTTGCTTGATGAAGGGTTTGACGATGGCCGGCATCTCGCTCTGGCCGACAAAAATCGTTGTCACCGCCGAAAAGGCTTCAATCTTCGATACCCCCAACAGCTTATGCAGGGCGGTGCCGATAATGGTGACGATCCAGCGCATGATGCCCAGGTAATACAGAATCGATACCAGGGCCGTCACGAAAACGATCATCGGCAGTACGCGTAAGCCAAAGATGAAGCCACCGCCGCCAAACAAGGTGAACATCTTGGCGTCGACCAAACCACCAAACATGAAGGCGATACCCTGATTACCATAGTCGAGTACGTGATTAACACCTTGGGCAATCGCCGTCAGCACTGTTTTTCCCATGGGGACAAATAAAATCAGAGCACCGATGGCGATCTGTAGCGACAAGGCCGAGGCCACCGTACGCCAATCGATGGCGCGGCGATTATTTGATACCAGAAACGCGATCAACAATAAACTGCCGACACCGAGCAGGCTGCGCAAAATTTCCATTTATTTCCTCATTTAGTCGTTATGCCAAATTTGTTTTGTTATCAGGCGTCGTGAACACGCCTTTTTTTGGTGCGTGCAGGGAAAAAATACCGATGCACGGATAAAAAAGTGTCCGCTTGTCATCAAGCTGTCGCAAGCACGCATCAAAATAACTTACATCAAGGCTATTCTGCAACTAATGCGTGAAATTACTATTCCTTTCTGGCAATATGCTTTGTTCCTTTTTTATCTCATCATCAATGTGCAATTTATTGGCACTATAGCAACTCGGCAATCTTCAAGGTGATTTTCTTGTTGATCGCCATCTACCACAATCTCCGGGAGTGATCCATGAAACAAAAGAAAGTGCTGTCAACACAGCTTCCTACGCGTCTGAGCCTGATCGCCATGGCGGTGATCAGTATGTCTGCAGCGCAAGCGCAAAATGCACCAGTCGTCAACGACTCTGGCGCCCAAGTGACCATTACCGGCAGCAAGCTGGGCATGGGCTTGATGGTGCAAGAAGATGCGCCAAAAGCACGTTCAACCATCACTGCTGAAGAATTGGCCAAGCAACGCCCAACGGGTAATGCCTATCAAGCGCTGGAATTGCTGCCAGCCGTCAATAGCTTTAACTACGATGCAACGGGCTTGTTTGGCGGCGGATTGACATTGCGCGGCTTTAACAGCGACCAGATCGGCGCCACCATCAATGGCGTGCCTGTGAACGATTCAGGTAACTTTGCCGTGTATCCGCAAGAATATGTTGACCAGGAAAATACCTGCTCACAATTCGTGACCCAAGGATCAACCGACGTTGACTCTCCGCAAGTCGGCGCCACTGGCGGTAACTTCGGTATCATCACATGCCAACCACAAAAATCACGTCGTTTCCGCGTCGCACAAACGCTGGGATCGAATGCCTTGTCGCGCACGTTCATGCGTTACGACACCGGCGTGCTGGGTAATAGCAAAACCAGCCTGTTCATTTCTGGTTCACATTCCCAGGCTGACAAATGGAAAGGTCTCGGCGGCGCCAAGCGTGACCATATCGACGCTGGCTTTCTGACGCAGTTTGATGCATTCAACTATATCCACGGTTCCTTCCTGTACAACCGCGCGATCAACAATAATATTTACAGCCTGTCGCTGGCCGAACTGAGCAAGTTTGGTTACACCTACGACTACACGACCGTTTTTCCTGGCCATGTAACGCCGTCCAAAGGTGTCGCCAATGTTGATACATCACCATCGCCACAGTATTACAATTTGTCGCAGAATCCTTTTGAAAACGTGGTCGCTTCCGTGACGGCGAAATTCCGTATCGCTGAAAACACCGACATCAAGATTCTGCCGTATTTCTGGTATGGATTTGGTACAGGCGGCTCCCAGCAGCGTTTGCAAGCTGAGAATGCTTTCCTCGACAAATCGACCGGCAAGCTGACCGCCGCCGTTGATCTGAATGGTGACGGCGATACACTCGATAAAGTCATTGTGGCGAACTCAAGCGTTACCAAGACCCATCGTCCTGGCGTGACAGCTTCGGTCACCCACACCATTGACAATCATCAAATTCTGGGTGGTTTCTGGTACGAGCGTGCAGAGCATCTGCAATACGGCCCAATGGTCCCGGTGGATAATCAAGGTAACTCGACTTCAGTCTTCCTCGACTCCGGCGCGATTAATCGTCCAGATGGCACGCCATTCAATTCCCGTGACCAGAAAACAGTCAGCACAGCGTATCAGCTGTTCTTGCAAGACACGATCAACCTGCTCAATGACAAATTGGTCGTCAATGTTGGCGTTCGCGCACCAACGATCAAGCGTGACTTCACCAACTACCCGAATGAAGGCACTAACAGTGCGATTGGCTACAACATCCAGCGCAGCTACTCGGACATCCTGCCACAGCTGGGTGCCAAGTATCAGTTGAGCCAGAGCAGTCAGCTGTTCTTCAGCCTGGCCAAAAACATGAAGGCGCCAGCTAACTTTGTTTTCACGCCAACGGGTAATGTCTCGATCGTCAATGGTTTGCCAGTTCTGGGTACCGACGTTAAGGCCGAAACATCGATGAGCATCGATACCGGTTACCGTTATCAGGGTAAGGACTACACAGCGCAATTTACTGCCTACCAGTCGTACTTCAAGGATCGTCAGGCATCGGGTTTTGATCCTATCCTGAATCTGGCAACAGCGACCGTCAACGTCGGCCAGGTACGTAGCAACGGCTTTGAAATTGAACTCGGTAACACACCGGTCAATGGCTGGTCTGCTTACGGCTCTTTGGGTTACAACAACAGCGTTATCGGTGGCGATCTGAAACTGACATCGACTGCCAGCTTGGGAACAGTCAACAAGACTTTCCCGCTTGACCCAATGTGGAAAGCCGGTGGATCGCTGCAGTATGAAACAGGCGTCTGGTATGCCCGCTTCAAGACCAAGTTTACTGGCACACAGCAAGCAACCTTGATGAATGATGAAGAAGTGCCGAAGTACATGATCTCCGATCTCGATATGGGCTACATGTTCTCCAGCACAGGTTTCTTCAAGAAGCCAACACTGCGCGCCAATATCAGCAATTTGTTCAATGCTGAATACCGCAATCCGTCGTCACAGACTGTCACGAACGCCGTGGCTTACCCTGGCGTGTCGGCCAAAAATGTGTACTACTACCTCGGCGCACCGCGTAGCTTCTCGGTGACCTTGCAGTCGGATTTCTAATCGACTGACTGTGCTCGTCAAGTTTTGGCGGGCACAGTGTAGGCACCTGTAATCGAACGTCCAGTACGCCGCAAGTAGTTTTGTGGCGTATTTTTTTGTCCTTAATAATGGCCTGCACCCCATGCTTCGAACGCGACTGCAATGTATCCATGCTGACGGCCTTGTGTCGCTTGGTTTGTCACGCTCTGTGACGATGGCCTTGTCAACAGCGGTGGAGTTTTTAGCTTTGCTGGCTGTCTTGCTGTGTACGGCAGGACCAGTCTGTGCATCAGCACTCCCAACACGCGATATCAATCTGGTCGCGTTGAATGATTTTCATGGTCAGCTGGAAGCACAGGATAAAGTCATTTCCACACCGGGCCAGACACCTCGCACTATCCGCGTAGGCGGCATCGATACCATCGCCGGTGCTTTGCGCGACTGGCGTGCCGAGGATGCGCAGCTGCTGTTCGTCGGTGCTGGGGATTTGCTCGGCGCGTCACCGGCCCTGTCGTCGCTGTGGGCGGATGAGCCGACCATCGAAGGTTTGAATGCGCTGGGCTTGCGTTTTTCTGCCGTCGGTAATCATGAATTTGATCGCGGCACTCAAGAACTCCAACGACTGCAGCAGGGCGGCTGTAGCGCGCCGGTGGCGGGTAAAGCCTGTCAGTTACGCGGTCAGTTTGCCGGTGCCCGCTTTACGTATCTGGCAGCGAATGTGCTGCGCGCCGATGATGGACAGCCGTGGCTGCCGCCTTATCGTATCGAACAAGTCAAAGGTCTGCGGATTGCTTTCATCGGCGCGGTACTGCGTGAGTCGGCGCAGCTGGTCAATCCATCCGGTATTGCGCGTGTGCGCTTTGTCGATGAAGTCGCGGCGATCAATCAACAGGTCCGTGCGATTCAATCAGGCGCAGAGGTCGCCGCCATTGTCCTGCTGCTGCATCAGGGTGGCGCGACTACCGAGGCATTCGATCAGACCGACTGCACGCAGCTCAAAGGTCCGGTAGTTGATCTGGTCAGACGTCTGGATCCGGCGATTTCCCTGGTCATCAGTGGTCACACACATGAGGGCTATACCTGCCGCATCGACGGGCGGGTCGTCACGCAGGCGGCAGCCTTTGGTCATGCGCTCACGCGCATCACCATGCGTTTTACCCAGCCCGAACTGCAGCTGCAGTCGATCAGCGCGCACAATGAGTTGATGGCGCAGGCGCGTTTTAACGCCGATCCGGCAATGCGTCATTTTCTTGACGACCTGCGCCAACGCAGCAAGACTGAACTGGCGCGTCCCATTGCACGTCTGGCCACCGGTGTCCTCAGTCATCTGCCCAATGCGGCTGGCGAGTCGCCGTTGGGTGCTGTGGCGAGCGATGCGCAATTAGCCGCCACCCGTGCCCTAGGTGCGCAAATCGCCTTCATCAATAGCGCCAGCATTCGTACCACGCTCGACGCGGAGGCCGTACCGCCGCACCGCGTAAACTACGCCCAATTAGCCGCCACGCATCCCTATGCAAACAGTCTGATCCTGATGAGCTTAAACGGCGCGCAACTTCGCGCGCTGCTCGAACAGCAAAGTTTGTTAGCCGATGCCGAACAGCTTCGCCGTACGCTGCAGGTTTCGGCCGGTTTTTTCTATGCGTGGGATGCCACCAAGGCGCCCGGTGAAAGGATTATTGCCAGCAGCATGCGACTCCACGGCGTGACGATCGACCCGGCGCGCATTTACCGGATCAGCGTCAATAGTTACATGGCCAACGGCGGTGAAGGCTACACTGTGTTGAAAGAAGGCATTGATAAGATCGACAGCGGCATTATCGACCTGGAAGCGATCACCGACTATCTGATCGCGCAAGATAAGGCCGGCCAGCCAGCAGGCAGCTTGGAAGCCGCTCGGGTAGTGCGGATTAACTAAAATAGATCACCTGCATGCACCTTCGCAGGTGAAAAAACCGAGGCCATTTGGGCCTTCAATTGAGGAAAATCGATGAAACGTTTTGGTGTATGTCTAAGTCTTGTTTTGCTACTTTCAGCCAATCAGGCCATGGCCTGGGGCGACCAGGGACATCGCAGCATCGGCGCGATCGCCGAGCGCCTGCTCAAGGGTAGCAACGCGCAGAAAAAGCTGCAGACCTTGCTTTTGCCAGGGGAAACTCTGGAGAGCATTACGCTCTGGGCCGACTGCGCCAAGGGATTTTATTGTGGTCCGTTGACCCAGGAAATGCAGGATTTCACCGGCGCTAATCCGGCGCATAACGAATACCACTACACCAATACCCCGCTGCAGCAAACAGCGTATCAGCCGGGCGGGCCAGGCACTTCCGGACACGACATCGTGCAGATGCTGCAGCAATCTATCGCCGTACTGCAGGGTCGCAGCGATGCGCAGCGTAATCCGCATCAGCTCAGTCAGAGGCAGGCGCTGCTGTTAGTCGCCCATCTGGTGGGGGACGTACATCAGCCGCTGCATGTGGGTTCTGCGTATATCGATGTAAATAATCGTTTTGTGATGCCGCAAACGCAGGCGCAGATCGACAATGTGAATATTTTTGATCTGCGTGGCGATAATAATCTGTTATTTGCCGACCCGGCCTATGATCGTTCGAACTCGCCAGGCCAGCCAGCGCGGTCGCAGAATTTACATTTTTTCTGGGATATCACGACCATCGAGCAGCTATTCAAGCAAACCGACGTCGCCACTGCAGACGCCTTCGCGCAAAAAATTCTCGCTAATAAGCCCGTCTTTCCTGCAATGCAGGGGGATCTCGTCAGCTGGCCATCGCAGTGGGTAGCAGATGGGCTCAAGCTCGCCAAGCTGGCGCATCAGGACGTCCAGCCAGTCGAGCGCAAGATCAATCTCGATCGACAGGGCGTCAGCTACAGCACCTGGACCGTCGCCGTACCGCCAGACTACCTGTCCCGCTCAGTCACCGTAGCACAGTCACAAATCGTACTAGGCGGCGTCCATCTGGCGCAGCTTCTGCAAAAAATTTGGCCCTGAGACCAACAGCAATAAAGTAGGGTGTGCACGGCCCTTCGTGCACACGCGAACAACGCAGAAACATGCGATTGCATCCAGCGCTATTTAACTTTCCATCATCTTGTGGTAACGTACCTACATTGATTTTGATGCGAGGTGCCATGATGTCCATAACAACGCTCTCAAGCCGTCAGTTCAATCAGGACGCGAGTAAGGCAAAAAAAGCAGCCATGACTGGACCGGTCGTGATTACGGATCGCGGACGACCTGCCCATGTGCTGCTTAGTTTTGAAGCATATAAAAAATTAACGGGTGATCAATCAAAAATAGCTGACTTACTGTCGATGGACGGCATCGATGCGATTGAACTGGCGATTCCCCAATGGCCTGAAACGCCCCGTGCGGCAGAATTCGACTGATGTACTTACTCGATACGAATGTGGTGTCAGAGCTGCGCAAAGTCCGTACGGGAAAGGCAGATTTGCAAGTGGCTACTTGGGCAGATCAAGTGGACGCCAATTCGCTTTATCTGTCAGTCGTCAGTGTTCATGAATTAGAAATCGGTGTGCTGCTAATTGAGCGACGCGACCCTGCGCAAGGTGCTCTTTTGCGAACCTGGCTCAATCGCCATGTCATGCCTGCATTCGCCGGACGTATTCTGGATATCAATACCGCCGTAGCCCAGTGTAGTGCGCGATTACATGTGCCGGATCCTAGACCATTACGTGATGGACTTATCGCAGCAACGGCGCTGGTACATGGAATGACGGTGGTCACAAGGAACATTGTCGACTTTGCGCCTAGTGGTGTGCTGACGCTGAATCCCTGGCTCACACATTAAAGCTGTTACCGGTGCGGTAGCGAAGCGGTGAATCAATTCAACTCAGCATCATCCAGATCCTCGGGCGGATTCACCGCCGGAATTGTGTATTTTTCTTCGGCCCAGGCGCCCAGGTCAATTTGTTTGCAGCGCTCGGAACAGAAGGGACGATATTTATTCGCTTCCTGCCATTCGACTTTGGCGCCGCAGGTCGGACAATCTACGATCACAGCCATGGGGAGAATAATTAGAAGTTACAGAGGGTGAGCTCGAACGGTACATCGACTTCAATCGGCTTGGGTTTGACATTGCCATCCTGTGAGGTAAAACGCACCCACAGCATGTATTTATTGGCCGAAATTTCGGGAATCACGCCCAAGGTCTCGTCGATATTCAGCCGGAGCATCTGGTAGACCTTACCTTGCAGCATTTGCTGATAGCTACCGGCTTGGGCAATCATCTTGGAGGTATTGCCCGACTCGCGCAGCAGACGCAGCACCATGCTGATGGCATCGAACAAGGGGGCCAGCGGTGCAAACCAGCCTGAGATATCGGCCACGCGTTGTTCCGCTGGACGATGCTGCCAGGCGTAGTAGGAAGGCAAGTCGAATTCGCTGGCGCCGCCGGGGATGATGGTGCGTCCGCGGATACTCATGAGCCATTCGTTGTCGCGCACATGCTGACCGGTTTTGCCTTGGGCGGCCATGAGGGCGGCGATGATCTGATCGATTTCAGCGATCACCTGGTCAAGCTGGTCGAGCTTGACGTTGGGACGGCTTTTAAAACTGAGCAAAGTTTGTTTTTGTCGTTCGAGTTCTTGCAGTAACTCGGACTTGAGATCGGCCCGGCCGGCGACTTCCAGAATTTCGAAAATCGTTGCCAATGCGACATGATGCTGCTGGGCGTGTTCCTGACGAACGAAAAACCAGAACTTCTCGCAAAGATCTTCGAGCCGCAACAACGTGCGAATTCGCTCGCTGAATGGGTATTCGTAAACGATCAAAGTAGCTTCCGGTCAGGGTGGAGGGAGTCAGGCACAATCGCCGATACGTGATTCTGAACGAAGAAGCAAGAAATTACAAACGTTGAGAGCGATTTTTCCTTAATTCAAAGGCGAATTTCTGATATTTGGCATGTAAAGCATCGATTTGCTGAAATAAACTGCGTGATTCCCCGTCATTGAGCAAGACATCATCCGCCGCCGCTAGCCGAACTGCGCGCGGTACCTGTGCATCCATGATGCTCTGAATCCGCTCGACAGTCAGGCCGCTGCGGCGAATAACCCGCTCGATTTGCAGATTTTCAGGACAGTCGACGACCAGAATGCGGTCGACCATGTCGCGCCAGCGTCCTGATTCAATCAGTAAGGGCACGACAAAAATCAGGTAGTCACCGACTGCTGCATCGGCAGCGCGTTGAGTTTCACTGCCAATCAACGGATGGAGGATGGCTTCGAGCCGACTTTTTTCGCGTGGATCAGAAAATACCCGATCACGCATTTTGGCGCGGTCCATCGCGCCGTCCGGTAAAACGAAGTCGATCCCGAAGCTGGCGGCAATGGCCGGCATGGCCGGACCGTGTGGGCCAGTCAGGTCATGGGCAATCTGGTCGGCATCTATGACGGCCGCGCCGAGCGAGGCAAAATAATCAGCGACGGTGGTCTTGCCACAGCCGATGCCGCCAGTTAAGCCGATTGAAAAGCGCGCGGGTTGAATCATGTTGGCTTGGTGTGCGTTAGATGGCGCTGCCAAGATAGGCCTCGACCAAGGGTTTGCCATACAGCAGACTGAGCAGGCCCGCCGCAGCCAGATAAGGGCCAAAGGGCATGGGGATTTCCCGATCGCGCCGGGCAAACAGCATCAGACTCAGGCCGACGATAGCACCAGCGCCTGCCGAGGCGAGCAGGATTAGCGGCAGCATCTTCCATCCCATCCAGGCGCCTAAAGCAGCGAGCAGCTTGAAGTCGCCATAGCCCATACCTTCCTTGCCGGTAGCGAATTTAAACAGCCAAAAAATACTCCATAAGATCAGATAACCCGCCATGGCGCCGATCACGGCCTCGGGCAATGGTACGAACTCGCCGGATAAATTAAACAGTAGACCCAGCCAAAGCAGCGGCAAGGTCAGGACATCGGGCAGCAGGGACGTGTCGGCATCGATAAAGCTCATGGCGATGAGTAGCCAGGCAAACAGCAGCGCTGCCATGCCGCTCACGCCGCTGCCGAAATGCCAGATCAGGAAGCCCGACACCAGGCCGGTAATTAATTCGACCAGCGGGTAGCGCAGCGCGATCGGCGCCTGGCAGGCACTGCATTTGCCGCGTAGTACAAGGTAACTGAACAGGGGGATGTTCTCCAGCGCGCTGAGCGTATGGCCGCAGTGCGGGCAAGCTGAGCGCGGCAATACCAGATCGTAACGGCCGGGGTGCGGTAGCGGTAGATCACGTTCCTGGGCCAGGTAATTATCAGTTTCATGCTGCATCATGACAGGCAGCCGGTGGATCACGACATTGAGAAAGCTGCCGATCAGCAGCCCCAGAATACACGCCACTACGCTCGGCCAAAGCATGCCGGGAGGACTAAATAAAAGTAAGTCGACCATCAGATTACCGCTCCCAGTTTAAAGATAGGCAGATACATCGCCACGACCAGCCCGCCGATGAGTACGCCCAGGATCGCCATGATTAAGGGTTCCATCAGGCTCGACAGCGATTCTACCGCTTCATCGACCTCTGCTTCGTAAAAGTCGGCGACTTTACCCAACATGGCATCCAGCGAGCCAGACTCTTCGCCAATCGATACCATCTGCGTGACCATGTTGGGGAAGATATCCGTATTCTGCATCGCCACAGTCAGGCTCACGCCGGTGCTTACCTCATTCTGTATTTTACGCGTGGCGTCGCCGTAGACCGTATTGCCGGATGCGCCGCCGACCGAATCGAGCGATTCAACCAGTGGCACACCGGCTGCAAACATGGTGGCCAAGGTCCGGGTCCAGCGCGCAATGGTGGCTTTTTTGATGACCTCGCCGAAAATAGGCAAGCGCAAAAGCAGGCGATCCATAAAACGCTGCACCTTCACCGAGCGCTTCCAGGATTGCAGAAAAAAAGCGATCGCACCGAATAGCATCGGAAAAACGATATACCAGCTGGCCACAAAAAAATCTGACAGCGCCATCACGAACAGCGTCGGTGCCGGAAGATCCGCGCCAAAACTTTTGAATACATCTTTAAATGCCGGCACGACCCAGATCATGATCACTGCGGTCACAATCATGGCGACGGCGAGGATGGAAATCGGATAAAACAGGGCCGACTTGATCTTGCCTTTGATCGCCTGGGTTTTTTCCTTGTAGACGGCTAAGCGTGTGAGCAAATCTTCCAGAATCCCGGCCTGCTCACCGGCACTCACCAGATTACAAAATAGTGCATCAAAATGCAGCGGAAATTTGCGAAACGCGTGCGACAGACTCGTACCGGTTTCAACGTCGCTGCGAATATCGACGATCAGCTTGGATACTGCCGGATTAGCGTGTCCCTTGGCGACAATATCAAACGACTGCAGAAGCGGTACGCCGGCCTTCATCATCGTCGCCAGCTGACGTGTAAAGAGCGTGATATCGCGGTCGCTGATTTTGCGCCCGCTGGCAAAGGATTTCTTTTTCACCGTCGTGGCGATGATCGACTGGCGTCGCAGGCTGAGTTTAACCATCGATTCACTCAGGGCGCGCATTTCGCCGCGCACTTTTTTACCGCCTTTGTCTTTGCCTTCCCAGACAAAAAGGATGTCGCTGGCTTTGGGGCGGCTGAAGCTGGTGCTCGTCATGGGAACTTCTCCAGTGGGTCGACTAAGGCAAACTTATTCATTAGTACAGCCAAGAACTTCTTCCAGACTCGTCAGACCATTTTTGACCTTGACCAGCCCGGCCTCGCGCAGATTACGCACCCCATCGGCTCTGGCCTGGCGGGCAATCTCGGGCGCTGTGCCATGCGCCAGAATGATCGCCTCAATGGCTGGCGTGATCGGCATGATCTGATAAATACCGACCCGTCCTTTGAAGCCGCTACCGGCACAGCGTTCGCAGCCGACCGGTCCATAGGGCTGCCAGCTACCATCCAGTTCGTCGTGGGTAAAGCCGGCCTGCAGCAGGGCCTCGTGAGGGATATCAGCAGGCTGTTTGCAGCTGCACAGACGACGCGCCAAACGCTGGGCGGTGATGAGAATAATGCTTGAGGCAATATTAAAGGCGGCCACGCCCATGTTCATCAAGCGCGTGATGGTGGCCGGCGCATCGTTGGTGTGCAGCGTCGAGAAGACCATATGGCCGGTTTGTGCCGCCTTGATCGCGATGTCGGCAGTTTCGAGGTCGCGAATCTCGCCCACCATGATGATGTCCGGATCCTGGCGCAGGAAGGACTTGAGCGCCACAGGAAAGCTCAGCCCGGCGCGATCATTGACATTGACCTGATTCACGCCCGGCAGATTGATCTCGGCCGGATCTTCTGCGGTCGATATATTGATGCCGGGTTTGTTCAGAATATTCAGGCAGGTATAGAGCGACACCGTCTTGCCAGAACCCGTTGGGCCGGTGACCAGCACCATGCCGTAGGGGCGCGTGATAGCGTCCATCAGCAGGGCCTTTTGGTCCGGATCATAGCCCAGCGCATCGATACCCATCTGGGCCTGCGTGGCATCGAGAATACGCATGACGATTTTTTCGCCAAACAGGGTCGGCAGGGTCGAAACGCGGAAATCGATGGCGCGCGTTTTGTTGAGGGTGAGCTTCATGCGGCCATCCTGCGGCACGCGTTTTTCGGAAATATCGAGTTTGGAAATAACCTTGATGCGCGCGGCGAGTTTATCTTTGATGGCCAGTGGCGGCTGCACAATTTCACGCAAAATACCATCGACCCGAAAACGAATCCGGTAAAACTTTTCGAAGGGTTCAAAGTGCAGATCGGAGGCGCCCTGATTGATGGCGTCGGTCAGAATTTTTTGCAAAAATTTGACGATCGGTGCATCGTCGATATCGGCGTTAGCGCCATCACTGGTGGCATCGCTATCGACCTCGCTGAAGCCGCTGTCGATATCATTGCCGATCAGTTCGTTGATATTTTGCGTATCGCTCTGGCCGATTTTTTCGATCAGGCGCAACAGTAAGCCATGTTCAACGATGACCGGCTCGACCGTCAGTTCGGTCTTGAATTTAATTTGCGCCAAGCCCTGCGTATTGGTCGGATCAGAAATCGCCACAGCAACTTTATTGCCGCGCTTGCTTAAAGCCAGTATGCGCTGGCTTTGCACCAATTTGATGTCAAGCAGCTTGTCTGGCAGTGTGTGGACGTTAAGCGCGCTCAGATCTAGTAGGGGATGACCGAAGGTCTCGGAGCAGAAATTGGCGAGTCCATGGCCATCGATTAGTCCGCCTGCCAGGAGTGCATCAATGAAGGGTGTTTTGGTGACGTCTGCGTGCTTATTAATGCCATCGATTTGCCCACTGGTGAGGCGGCCGGCCTGCAGCAAAGCGCGGGCCAGACCGGGCATGGCATTGGCTGAAGCTTGCGATGGAGGGGCTGCCGCCATGATCCGCTATCGACTCCTGAAAGCACCCGCGTTTTCATCAAAGCGCAGGCGCAGCTTAATGGACTGACATCTGTTTAGAGAATGCCTTAGCAGCGTTGGAGTTGTAAAGCGATAACAGCAGGTGTGTGGTATCGGCGCGGCAGGTGTTTAATGCGTGGCGGGTGGTTCGGATAGTGCGCTACGGATGAGCTTGACGACCTTGATGGACTGGTTTTGTACCTGGATGATTTCGATCACGCAGCCATCGATTTTGACGCTGACGTTGGCGTCTGGAATATCTTGCAGATATTCCAGCAGCATCCCATTGAGTGTTTTAGGGCCATCCAGTGGAAATTCGAGTTTCAGGCGTTTATTAATATCGCGCAGCGTGGTCGAGCCTTCTAGCTGGCATTCGCCATGCGCATCCCAGGTAAAGCTGTCAGCACGCGCTGCACCCGGTACCGAGGTGGTAAATTCGCCGATCATTTCTTCAATAATATCTTCCAGTGTCACCAGTCCCTGCAGTTCGCCATATTCATCGACGATGACGGCCAGCCGTTCATGGTTTTCCTGAAAATACTGCAGCTGCGAGAATAAATCGGTTTCTTCCGGAATGAAGTAGGGTGTACTGAGCAGATTACGGAAATGATCGACCGTCAGTTCTTCTTCGCAGTTGAGTAAGGCCATCGCTTTACGCACATGCAGAATACCGATGACCTGATTGATTTCACCTTCATGCACCAATAATTTATTGTGATAGCAGGTCGCCAGCTGATGTTTGATTTCAGATACGGGTGCTGACAAATTCAGTGTCTCAATCTGCGCGCGCGGGGTCATCACGTCTTCGACCGAAATTTTGGCCAGGTCGAATAAATTGAGCAAGATACTTTTATGCTTTTTCGGGATGAAGTTACCACCTTCGAGCACCATCGAGCGCAGTTCTTCAGGTGAGACCCGGGTATCCCGTTCCCCGACATTTTTAACCCGCAGCAGTTTGAGAAAAGCCGCCACAAACAGATTCACAAACCACAGCACCGGACGGGCGATGCGCATGAGCGGCTTGAGCAGCAGACTGGTGGGCAGGGCAATTTTTTCCGGATAGGTCGCGCCGATCACCTTGGGTGAAATTTCGGCGAACACGATCAGCAGGAAGGCCACCGAAGCGGTCGCGATCGTCAGCACTTGTTCGCTGTTACCGAAGGCGGCAATGGCAATCGCGGTGACCATGGCGGTCGCTAAAGCATTAATAAGGGTATTAACGATCAGAATCAGCGACAAGACCTTATCGGTCCGGTCCAGCAGCCACAGCGTGGTGCTGGCGGCTTTGCTGCCGCGTTTGGCCAGATGACGCAGCCGGTGCGGATTGGCCGCCATGAGGGCCGTCTCGGCCATCGCAAAAATGGCGGACAGAAAAATAAGTACCAGTAAAGCAAGGGCTTGCGCCCAAAGGGGAACGGTATCCACAGGGTCCGTAAAAAAATAATAACGGCTCTATTTTACTCCGAGATCGGGTTTTCCCAGTTCGGCCGCCAGCTGCGCCATCTGTAGGGCGCGCTGACGCTGGGAACGTGCCATCGCCAGGCTGCCCGCCACCACGACCACACTGACGACGACGATGGTGATGGTCGCCACGGCATTCACGCGTGGATCGAGTCCCAGACGGGCGCGGGAGAAAATCACGATCGGCAAAGTGGAGTAGCCCGGCCCGGTTAAAAAAGCCGATAACACCACATCATCGAGCGAGAGCGTGAAGGTCAGCAGCCAGGCAGCACCGAGCGCCTGCAGCATATTGGGCAGCGTCACCAGGAAAAAAACCTGCCCCGGCCGGCAGCCCAAATCCATCGCCGCTTCTTCGAGTGATTTATCCATTTCGCGCAGACGCGAATGCACCACCACCGTCGCATAGGCCATGCCGAGCAGGGTATGGCCGATCCAGATAGTCAGCATGCCGCGCTGGGGAAAGCCGAGTAATTTTTCGATCGATACCAGCGTTAATAACAGCGACAGGCCGACGATCACCTCCGGCATGACGAGCGGCGCATTGAGCATGCCGGCAAACAGGGTGCGGCCATGAAAATGCCGGTAGCGCTCCAGTACGAAGGCCGCCAGGGTACCCAATATGACCGAGGCGCAGGCCACCAGGGCAGCAATTTTAAGGGAAAGATAAAAGCCATCGATGATCTCGGTATCGAGTAAAAGTGCGCGATACCAGTCGAGCGTGAAGCCATGCCAGGTCATGCCCTGGCGCGAACGGTTAAACGAAAAAATCACCAGCACCAGAATCGGCAGGTACAAAAACAGATAGCCGAAAAACAGCCAGCTGCGCGCAAACCAGCGGGTCTGCTTCATGTTTTTTCTCCCGCCGCCGGGCCTGACTGTTTGCCAAACAGTGCCAAGGGCAGCAGGATCAACAGAATCGCCACCACTGTCACGGCAGAGGCCATTGGCCAGTCATTATTGGTAAAGAATTCATCCCACAACACACGGCCGATCATCAGGGTCTCGGGGCCGCCGAGCAGTTCCGGGATCACGTATTCGCCGATGCAGGGGATGAACACCAACATGCTACCGGCGATGATCCCTGAGCGCGACAAGGGCACCGTCACGCGCCAGAACGCCTGCCAAGGACTGGCACCCAGATCGGCGGCGGCCTCCAGCAGACGCAGATCGCGTTTGGATAAATTGGCATACAGCGGCAGGATCATGAAGGGCAGATAGGCATACACCATACCGATCACCAGCGAGATTGGCGTATGCATCAACTGCAGTGGCGTAGAAATTAGGCCGACATCCAGTAGCATCGTATTGAGCAGGCCATCGTTGGACAGGATGCCCTTCCAGGCGTAAATGCGCAGCAAAAACGAGGTCCAGAAGGGCAGCATCACCATCATTAACAGCGTAGGTCGCAGGGTCGCCTTGGTGCGCGCCATAAAATACGCGAAGGGGTAACCAAGGAACAGGCATAGCACGGTCGTGATGGCCGCGTATTTGAGGGAACTCAGATAGGTCAGCAGGTAAAGCTCATCCTGCAGAATAAACAGGTAATTGCCCAGCTTGGCTTGCCAGACGAATGCATGATCGACGAAGGTCAGGAAGGTGCCGAAGGGATGGCGAATGTCGACTTCCGATAAGCTGATTCTCGTCACCAGCAGAAACGGCAGCAGAAAGCACAGCGTCAGCCAAAGAAAGGGCACAGCGATGACGAAACGGCGTCCCGGCAGGATGCGTTGCAGCAGCGACGTCACCCGCTTTGATGCGTCCGACTTCATTGCGTCAGCACCACGCTGGCATCCTCGCCCCAGCTGGCAAATAAGTGATCACCCCATTGCGCTGGGTGCGCGGCATGTCGCGCATGATTGATCGTGGTGGCTTTTAACACCATGCCACTGGCAAGCCGCAGGTGATATACCGTAGTGCTACCCAGGTAGGCGATTTCCAGCACTTCGCCCTGCACGCAATTATGCGTTTGCGCGGGTGCGCTGCGGCTAAGGGTGATTTTTTCCGGCCGTATGGCCAGCGCCAGTTGCATCCCGACCTGCATTCCCACCGGCGAACGCGTGCCGATACTGACCACATGCTGACAGTGCGCCGAATCGACGCGTAGCTGAGCGCCGGTACTCTCGACGACATGACCATCAAAGAGGTTCACGCTGCCAATAAAGTCGGCCACGAAGCGGCAGTTGGGTGATTCGTAGATGTCGTCCGGCCGGCCCAGCTGCAGAATCCTGCCTTCGCTCATGACGGCAATGCGGGTGGCGACCGTCATGGCTTCTTCCTGATCATGCGTGACCAGCACACAGGTCACGCCGACCTGTTCGATAATATTGACCAGTTCAAGCTGGGTGCGTTCCCGCAGTTTTTTATCCAGCGCGCCCAAGGGTTCATCGAGCAGTAATAACTGCGGCCGCTTGGCCAGACTGCGCGCTAACGCGACCCGTTGCTGCTGACCGCCAGACAATTGATACGGACGACGTTTGGCATACGGACTGAGCTGCACCAGATCGAGCATCTGTTGGACGCGTTGGGCAATTTCTTGCTTGGGTAGTCCATCGCGGCGCAGGCCAAAGGCAATGTTGTCCCACACGCTCAGGTGCGGGAACAGTGCATACGACTGGAACATCATGTTGATCGGCCGTTCGTAGGGCGCAACGCCGACCAGGTTCTGACCGGCGAGCGTGATCTGACCCGCGCTCGGCAATTCAAAGCCTGCCAACATGCGCAAGAGCGTCGATTTGCCGCAGCCGGAACTACCAAGCAGGGCAAAAATCTCCCCCTTGTTAATCGTTACCGACACATCGTCAACGGCGAGCGCTCCGTCAAAATCCTTACGCAGATTTTGCAGGACCAGCAAAGGTTGACCGACTGCGACCTGATTGGCCGCGAGACTAAAAGCGGAAGCAAGAGAACGCACATTAAATCCCGGTTTTAAAGCGCGTATATAAACGCGACATCAGCCGGCGGATATCATTGCTGACTGGTGCAGCGATACGCATCTTGGCCTTGTCGGCATCCGACAAGAAGATGGTTTTATTTTCCGCGATCTCTTTTTTGACGAACTTCATACTGGCCAGATTCGGATTGGCATAGCTGACCTTATTACTCAGGCTGGCTTGCACTTCCGGGCGCAGGACGTAATTGATGAATAAATGGGCATTATCCGGATGTGCTGCATCGGCCGGAATCGCCATCGTATCGAGGAACAGAATCGAGCCATTTTTAGGGATCAGGGCGACGATCTTTTGCCCATTCTTCGCTTCCCGTGCGCGCTGGGCGGCGATGTTGATGTCTCCCGAGTAGCCGAGCGTGACGCAGATCGCGCCGTTGGTCAGGTCATTGATATAGCCCGATGAACTAAAGAGCGTCACAAAGGGACGCACTTTTTGCAGCATCTCGCCGACCGCATTAATATCCGCGGTGCTGGAAGTATCGACGGGCTTACCCAGATAATGCAGCGCAGTGGGGAAAATTTCTGACGGCGAGTCAAGAAAAGACACGCCGCAGGATTTGAGCTTGGCCATGTATTTGGGGTCGAACACCAGATCAAAGGCATTCTCTGGCATCGGCATGCTGCCCAGCGCCGCCTTGACCTTGTCGACGTTAATCCCGACCGTGGTGTAGCCGTATAACCAGGTCACCAGATGGGCATTGTTGGGATCGAGGGTCGCCAGCTGTGACTGCATGAGCGGATCGAGATGTTTGAGATTGGGCAGGCGGCTTTTGTCGAGCATGCGCAAGAGGCCGTTCTCAGCCTGGATCTTGCCCCAGGCAGCGCCCGGCACCACCACGTCATAGCCGCTTTTGCCGGCCACCAGTTTGGCATGCAGAACTTCGTTACTATCGAAATTATCGTAGCGGACCTTGATACCGGTCTCTTTTTCAAAATTGCGAATGGTATCGTCGGCGATGTAATCGGACCAGTTATAGACGTTGAGAATTTTCGCTTCGGCCGCCAGAGCGGACGCCTGTGCGCTCAAAACAAAAGCGAGCAGGCAGACTGCCATTTGCCCCATCAGGCGGCCGGTCAACGGGGTGTCAGACTTGATTACCATGGAAGATTCTCCTCGATTCATCTGGGGCACGCGCGGGGCGCGTTGAAGGGCCACATTTTATGCGAAACAAGGTCATTTCGTACACTCCGGGCGGAAATCACTTGATTTCCATCGGCGCATCTTTTGCGCCCGCCCACATGGCCCGTCTGCGATGTCAGCCTGCCATGGCAGGTTGCTGCGGCAAACTTTACCGAATCAGTTCAATCAGCTAAAACAGGTTCGTCAGAACCTATTTCATTGTCCCTCCATATCGGTTATAAAGTCATACGTCATCCCAGTTCCGTCTCCACCCAAGAAAGATTCCATGAGTAATTTGACCACGATCGGCCATTACATCAACGGCCAGCTTGTTGATGCCAGCAGTGCCCAGACAGCGGATGTGTTCAACCCGGCTTTGGGTGCGCCCTGCGCGCGCGTCGTCATGGGGACAGCGGCCGATGTGGCGACGGCTGTCGCAGCGGCTGAGGCGGCGTTTCCCAAATGGTCGGCCACGCCGCCGCTCACCCGTGCGCGGGTCATGTTTAATTACCTGCATCTGCTGCAACAGCATATTGACGAATTTGCTACCCTCATCACGCGTGAGCATGGCAAGACCTTTGCCGATGCCAAAGGAGAAGTCCAGCGCGGGATTGAAATGGTCGAATTCGCCTGCGGCATACCGCAGAGTTTAAAGGGCGAATATACCGACCAGATCGCCAACGGCATCGATGCCTGGAATCTGCGCCAGGCGCTGGGCGTGGTGGCCGGCATTACGCCATTTAATTTTCCGGTGATGGTACCGATGTGGATGTTCCCGGTGGCAATCGCCTGCGGCAATACCTTTATTCTCAAGCCTTCCGAGCGCGATCCCTCGCCATCCCTGCTGCATGCCAAACTGCTCAAGCAGGCCGGCTTGCCGGACGGCGTATTCAATGTCATTCAAGGCGACAAAGTCACCGTCGATGCGCTGCTCGATCATCCGGTGGTGCAGGCGATCAGCTTCGTTGGTTCGACGCCGATTGCCGAATACATCTACGCCCGTGGCACCGCCAAAGGCAAGCGCGTTCAAGCCCTGGGCGGGGCAAAAAATCACATGGTCGTCATGCCGGATGCCGACATGGCGATGACGGTCGATGCACTCATGGGCGCGGCCTATGGCTCGGCCGGCGAGCGCTGCATGGCGATCTCGGTCGTCGCCGCAGTCGGCGATGCCGCCGACAAGATCATGGCCACCCTGGCCGAGCGCACGCGCAATCTTAAAATCCGTGATGGCATGGCGCCCGAAGCCGAAATGGGACCGGTCATTACCGCGGCGGCGCAAAAGCGTATTTTGTCCCTGATTGACTCTGGTGTAGCGCAAGGCGCCAGCCTGGTCGTCGATGGGCGCAATTGCCAGGTCGAGGGGCGCGAAAACGGCTTCTTCGTCGGCGGCACGCTGTTTGATCATGTCACGCCCGAGATGACGATCTACAAGGAAGAAATCTTCGGCCCGGTCTTGTGCGTGGTGCGTCTGCCGACAGTAGCCAGTGCAGTCGAACTGATCAATGCGAACGAATACGGTAACGGCGTCGCCATCTACACCCGCGATGGTGGCGTGGCGCGCGAATTCGTGCGCCAGATCCAGGTCGGCATGGTCGGCGTCAACGTACCCTTGCCGGTGCCGATGGCCTTCAACAGTTTTGGCGGCTGGAAACGCAGTCTATTTGGCGACCATCATGCCTATGGTCCGGAAGGCGTGCGTTTTTACACCCGTCATAAAGCTGTGATGCAGCGTTGGCCGAACACGTCCAGTGGCGGGGCGGAGTTTGCCTTTCCGACCATGAAGTAAGACGCAGCAAAATCCTCCAGAAATTCCGCAGTAAGTCGCCAGACAAACACCTCCTTAAGGCCGGACCTTTTATGAAGGTCTGGCCTTAGGGAGGCTGCACAGCCTGCCTCGGTAGCGCCCATCACCCGCACCTCCCCTGCTACCTTCTGTGCTGCCCATCCCGCTGCCCCAAGCCACCCATTAATGCGTGTAAATGACAAACTTAATGATCGCTAATCAAACAATTAATTCCTTAAAAGTAATTAGTTGGTATATATTAGTTGCTACTATTAGTTTTTTTAGGGCCGATTTAGCCCTTTTAATCCAGCCAAGTTCACGCCCGTAATGCCTCCAACTGAGGGGAAGTTGATGACTTTTACAAGTCCTTTGACGCTCACATTTGTTTGTATGCTGATCGCGATGTTAATTATGATTTTTGTCATAATATCCCTATTGGCAAGTAAGATTAAAGTCAAAAACGGCGAAGCAAGTCACTACTGGACACTGGGTTCACTTCTCAGCGGCACCTCACTCCTATTTTTTTATTTGCAGCCTGAAATACGTGGCGCGCTGATCAGCATGCTGGTGTTCGGCGCTTATTTGCTCGGCCATCTCTTGCATTGGCGTGGACTACAAATCTTTTTTTCACTCCCCAAAAGCCGCTATTTGTGGCAGCTTGCCGGCCTCACGATGCTGGCATTTTATGCCGCGCTGGATCATGAAAATGACTATCAGTTGCGAATGGCGGCCCAGCTAGTGGTATCCATGGTCGTCTGGTCCCTGTGCCTGTGGAAATGGATTGAGATTCGTCCCAAGCCATTCCAATTTGTCACTTATTTGGGACTCTTTGGTTTGTCACTCATGATTGTTGATGTGCTGACGGTGCTGATGACAAATTATCTGTATGCAGATATCTCGATGGCAAATGTCGGCAGTAGGGAAAAAATAGTCGTCAAAGAGATCAGCGGATTAATTGGTCTATTGATTTATATGATGGTCTTAATCTATTGTTATTTCGAGCGTTACGTTGAACAAATGAACTACGCTGCGGTACATGATGACATGACCGGATTATTCAATCGACGGGCTATTCTTGAGCGGGGTCAACGCGAGATCGAAGTTTCGCGGCGCAGTAATAAACCCCTGGCGATCGCCTTAGTGGATGTAGATAATTTTAAGAAGATTAATGATCGCTATGGTCATGCTGTCGGCGACTTGGTGCTCAAACAGTTGGCCGATGTACTCCAAAAAACATGCCGTTCGGTCGATCTGATTGGCCGATATGGCGGGGAAGAATTTTGCTTAATCCTCCCCGGAAATCATCACGGCAATATTGATGCGGTAGCTGACCGAATCGTCAAGGCTATCCGTGAACATGATTACCGTCCCTTACCGAGCGTGACGATCAGTATTGGCATTTCTGTTTTATCGCCTGTAGATCAAAAACAAACCTGGCGCTCATTGGTAAAGCAAGCCGACCGCGAGTTATATAAGGTCAAACAAAGCGGTCGGGATAACTATAGTACCGCTGCGCCCGAGACGTCCAAAGAGGAAGAATGGCAGCTAAAAGATAACGAAAATTTTTCGTCTAAACAGTCAAAACTGGATGCCAGTTTCTTTCGCTCGGTCTAACAGTGGAAAACCAAAACATGGTCAATTTCATCTTGCTGGGCGCCTTTTTTGGCTGCTTTTTCGTACTGATTGGTTTTAGTGCGACGCTGAGCCATGTGATTAAAATCCCCGGTGGAAATGGGTCGACCTATTGGGCCCTGGGCGCAATGTTAGCCACAGTCTCGAATTTCACATTGAGCATGGTTCTCGATCATATTCATATCGTGACGTTCGCTCTGACGCTGGGATCGTCTTACCTTGCTTTAATGCTGGTCTATTGGGGCGTGTGTATTTCTGAAATGAAGGCATCAAAAAGGTCCCTCTTTATTGCCGGTGGTGTCTATCTCGTATTCTGTTGTCTGCTATTTTTGTACATGCCTAGCCCAGTCGTCACGGTATTTTGTCGATCATCCGTTCAAGCAGCAATGTGGATAATTATTCTGCGGGAGATACTGCTGACTGGAAAGGATAAATCACGTAATAAAATAGCCATACAGATTGCCGCCCTGGGTACGCTATTTTTACTTGTTAGTAGCGGATTGAGATTTTATGATGCCTATTTCAATGTATTCATGGCAGGTCAAACAATCAGTAACACACGACATCAATTAATGTATATAGGTTCATTTTTTGGCTGGATTATTTTCCTATTCGGTCAAATGTTAATTCAGATGGAAAAAATGGAAATACAAACCCATCTGAATGCCATGCATGATGCCTTGACCGGCTTGCAAAACCGACGGGCGATTATCCAAAGCGCAGAGCGGGAAATCGCGCTGACAAAAAGAAATGGCCAGCCCTTGGCAGTCGCGTTTATTGATATTGATTATTTTAAAAATATCAACGATCAATACGGTCATGATCAAGGTGATCAGGCGCTCTGCGCAATGGCCAACATATTACGTCGCACCAGTCGCAGGGTCGATTTAATCGGCCGCTATGGCGGTGAAGAATTCTGTGTCATCTATCCCGGTGTCGATCACGCCGGCGCCAAAATGGCTGGTGAGCGCTTATTGGCCGCAGTACGCGCCTACCCCTTTGAGGGCATACCACGCTTCACCATCAGTATCGGACTAGCGCTGGTGCCAGCCGGAGAGAAGGCATTCAGCTGGGATCAATTGGTGCATCTGGCCGACATCGAATTGTATAAAGCCAAACAGGCAGGTCGGGATCGCTATGCCATTCTGGAGCAAGTGGTGATCCCGGAGCAGGCAGCAGCCAGCGCAACATCCGCCATGGCATGATTCGCCAGCTGAATAATCCCCTCTAGCTTGATCCGCATCAAGGGCTGATATGTCCGGCCAAAGCGACAATCAATCCCTTGCATGAAGCGGAGCCGTGCATCATGCACTATACTTTTTTCGCCAACGGTAATTCCCCCTCAGATCTCTGGAGAACACAATGCAAAGATGGCGCGTATTCGCCGTAGTCATACTGCTATGTAGCCTCAACGGCTGTGGTTATAACACCATGCAGATGCAAGATGAACAGGTCAAGGCGGCCTGGTCAGAAGTGGTTAATCAGTATCAGCGACGTGCAGATCTGATTCCTAATCTGGTCAATACCGTCAAAGGCTATGCGGCACACGAAAAAGAGGTGCTCACCCAAGTCACAGAGGCTCGTTCGCGTGCCGGCTCATTGCAGGTAACACCAGAATTACTCAATGATCCGCAAGCCTTCGAGAAGTTCCAGCGCGCGCAAGGCGATCTCTCACGCTCTTTGTCGCGCCTGCTGGCGGTGTCGGAGCGTTACCCGCAGCTCAAGGCCGATGCCAATTTTCGTGATCTGCAAGCACAGCTCGAAGGCACGGAAAACCGCATTACCGTCGCGCGTAATCGCTATATCAAATCGGTGCAGGTGTACAACGTGACGCTGCGCTCCTTTCCGACCAATCTGACGGCGATGGCTTTCTCTTACAGTATCAAACCCAATTTTACCGTCGACAATGAGAAAGCCATCGCCACACCACCGACCGTCGACTTCGGGCCGCTGCTCAATCCACCTACTGCAACCACCACCACCACTACCACCACTACCACCTCTAGCACCGCTAAACAGGGCCAGACAAAGTGAATTCTCTTGGGCTGCTCAAAGCCGCCTGGGTGGCCTTGGCATTGCTTTCTGTCTCGCCCACGCATGCTGTCGTGAGCATTCCCCCACTCACCGCGCGCGTGACCGATCAGACCCATACGCTCACTAGCGAACAGCAGGCTTCGCTGGAAAAAATCCTGCGTGATTTTGAGACTAAAAAAGGCAGTCAGATCGCTGTCCTGATGATCGACACCACCGCCCCTGAACCGATCGAACAATATGCGCTGCGCGTCGTCGAACAATGGAAATTAGGTCGGCAAAAAATCGATGACGGTGCTCTGCTCATCATTGCCAAGAGCGACCGCAGTCTGCGCATTGAAGTCGGCTATGGCTTAGAAGGCGTGCTCAACGACGCAGTCGCCAAACGCATCATCAGCGACATCATCACTCCGCGTTTTAAAGCGGCCGACTACTACGGTGGTATTCGTGCTGGCGTCGATGCGATGCTGGGCGTGATCGAAGGCGAGGCCTTGCCAGCACCGGTCGCCAAGAGCAGCGATGCGCAAGAAAAACTCAGCGATTACTGGCCACTCTTGTTGGTCGCAGCGCTCGTTATTGGCAGCTTTCTGCGTCGCCTCTTAGGCAGATTGCCCGGTGCCATGGCGACCGGCGGCGTGATCGGTCTGCTGACCTGGCTGATGCTCAGCGCTCTGTCGTTGGCCGTCTTGGCGGGCGTGCTGGCCATGCTGGTGACACTGTTGGGTGGCCGGCGTGGCTTGTTTGGTGGCGGCTTTGGTGGACCCGGAGGACCAGGTGGATCTGGCGGTGGTAACGGCGGCGGCGGTGGTGGCTTTAGTGGCGGTGGTGGTGGCTTTGGCGGTGGCGGTGCATCAGGCCGTTGGTGAATCGGATTTTTGTATTGAGGTATGCGTTCACGATGTTGTTATCTGACGCAAATACATATATTCTATAATCATTGTTCTGAACGAATGCAATGTGGAGAATAACTTGTATCCCAAAAATACCTGGTACGTCGCCTGTACGCCGGATGAGATCCTGGATAAGCCGCTGGGGCGGCAAATTTGCGGCGAAAAAATCGTCTTTTACCGTGGGCCGGAAAATCAGGTCGCGGCGCTGGAAGATTTTTGTCCGCATCGCGGCGCGCCGCTTTCTCTGGGCACGGTCCGCGATGGTCAGCTGACCTGCGGCTATCATGGTTTGGTGATGGGCTGTGAGGGCAAGGTGGTCTCCATGCCGCAGCAGCGGGTTGGCGGCTTTCCCTGCATCCGTCGTTTCCCTGTGGTGGAGCGTTATGGCTTCATCTGGGTCTGGCCGGGCGAGCCGAGCCTGGCTGATGCCGCGCAGATCCCGCATCTGGCATGGGCCGTGAGTCCGGAATGGGCGTATGGCGGCGGGCGTTACCATATCAACTGCGACTATCGCCTCATGATCGATAACCTCATGGACCTTACGCATGAAACCTATGTGCATGGATCGAGTATCGGCCAAAAGGAAATTGACGAAGCGCCCGTCAATACCCGTCTCGAGGGCGAATCGGTGGTGACCAGTCGCTTCATGAACAACATCATGCCGCCGCCGTTCTGGCGTCAGGCCCTGCGTGGTAATGGATTGGCCGATGACGTGCCGGTGGATCGCTGGCAGATCTGCCACTTCACGGCCCCGAGTCACATCATGATCGAAGTCGGTGTGGCGCATGCCGGGCAGGGCGGTCATGCAGCCGATCCGTCGGTCAAAGTATCCAGCATCGTGGTCGACTTCATCACCCCCGAAACGACTACCTCCCATTGGTATTTCTGGGGTATGGCGCGCAATTTCAAGCCAGAAGATACAGCTCTGACGGCCGCGATTCGCGAAGGCCAGGGCAATATTTTTAATGAGGATAGAGAAATGCTGGAGCGTCAGCAAATGAACCTGCTGGCGCATCCAGAACGACGACTGCTGATGCTTAATATTGATGCAGGCGGCGTGCGCGCAAGACGCATTCTTGACGCGCACATTTCAGCAGAAAATGCAGCAGAAAATACGCCGCCAGCTTAATCGCCGCGCGCCACGCCTTCGCGACGCGGATCGGCGCCGCCGAACCACATCGGCTGATCTTTACCGGTCATGCGCATGATGCCGTGCAAGCCAGAATTTTGATCGACCTCGCGCACCGTATGACCCTTGGCTTGCAGTGCCTCCACCAGTCCTGGCTGAACGCGGCCGGCTTCGAGCAGGGTCGGGCCATTGCGGCTGCCCAAGTTAGGCAGGCTGATCGCCTGCTGCACATTCAGACCCCAATCCAGGGTGCCGATCAAGACCTTGGCGACATAGTTAATGATCGCCGGTCCACCTGGTGATCCGATCAATAACATCAGCTGCCGGGTTTGCTTATCAAACACCAGAGTCGGCGACATGGTACTGCGCGGCCGCTTACCCGCCTGGACGCGATTAGCGATGGGACCCTCGGCATCGGACGAGGCAAAAGAAAAATCGGTCAGTTGATTATTCAGCAGGAAGCCATCGACCATTTGCCGCGAGCCGAAGGCATCTTCGATCGTGGTCGTCATCGATAAACCGGCGCCGCTGCTGTCGACTGCTGATAAGTGCGAGGTCGACGGCCACTCCGGCGCATTATCCATACCCCATGCGACTTCCATACCAGGCGGCTTGCCAGGCATTGCTTGACCCATTGATTTGTCACCGATCAGAGCCGCGCGCTGCGCCAGATAGGTTTTATCGAGCAGGCCCGCCACACCACGACCGGGCAGTGGAACAAAATCCGGATCTGCTGGATAACGGTCGCGGTCGGCATAGGCCAAACGTCCGGCCTCCGAAAACAAATGAACAGCTTGTGCATTCAGTTCGCCATTGACCGGCGCAAAAGGGCGAATGTCTTTGATCTCCAGTATGCCCAGCATTTGCGCCACGGCGACGCCGCCGGAAGAGGGCGGCGGCATGCCACAAATGGTCCAGCGACGATAATCGTTACAGACTGGATCACGCATTTTGGCCTGGTAGCCTGCAATATCGGCAGCCGTCAGCAAACCCGGATTACTGGGATGCGCGGCCACTTTGGCGGCGATGTCACGGGCGATATGGCCGGTGTAAAACACCTCCGCACCACCGTCAGCGATTTCACGTAGGGTCGCGGCAAGCGCAGGATTTTTCAGGATATGTCCGACCGGCCAGGCCTGACCATTCGCATCATAAAATACGGCTGCTGCGACGGGATCTTTTTTTAAATACACATCCCAGTTTAGCAGCGCGTTCAAGCGATGACTGACCGGAAAGCCGTTTTCGGCCATGGCAATGGCGGGCGCAAACAGCGTCTTCCAGGGCAGCTTGCCAAACTGGCGATGTGCCATGTCGAGCGCGCGCAATACGCCAGGCGCACCGACTGAGCGTCCACCAATCAGACCGGTCATACGCGCTACTGGTACACCATTGGCATCCTGGAAAAGCCGTTCCGTGGCTTTGGAGGGCGCAGTTTCACGGCCATCAATAGCGTGCACTTTTTTGCCATCAAAATAAAGAATAAATGCGCCACCGCCAATGCCAGATGACTGCGGTTCGACCAGCGTGAGCATCATCTGTGTAGCGATCGCGGCATCGATGGCCGAGCCGCCCTGATTGAGCATCTTGACGCCGGCATCGACGGCCAGTGGATTGGCGGCGGCCACCATATGACTATGCGCAGTCCAGCCCGCTTTAGCCGTACTGCCGGTACTAATTTCAGGATCTGCCTGACGCGCTTGCTGCGCCCACGACACAGGGGTACAGGCCAGTCCAAGCAAAGCGGCGAGCATAAAAATCAAAGAATTTCTGCGCATATTCATTCCCATAAAAAAACGCGCGACGATATGTCGCGCGTTGATGTAATGCTTAGCAAAGTGTCCGCATCGCCATGTCAGATCAGTGAACAGATCGGCAATGCGGCACCCGACTCTAGCCGCTTAAAACTTATACGACAGGCGGCCATAAATAAAACGTCCTGAACGACCAAATGGTGACAGGTTAGAGAAAGGCGTGTTACCTGTTGTATTCAAGTTAGCAGGTAAAGCGTCTGGGTACACGTCAAACACGTTGTCCATACCAAAAGCCAATTGCAGACTATTGTTCAAGGCATAGCGGGCTTCCGTATCAACCAATGTCTTCGGTGTCATGAGGAAGTCGGTCGCCTCGGTGGTACCTGGAGACAGCACTTCGCCGTAACGGGTCGCACGTCCAGTCACACCCCAATCGCCAAGCTTCCAGCCGACATTCGCGCTCAGCTTGTTCTTCGGCTGGCCTCTTTCGAGCGTCAGGATATTATTGCGGGCAAACAGGTCCGGTGCCGGGCTGAGTGCGCTCAACTGTGCTGTTTGTGGGACTTTGGTGACCGAGGTGCTATTGACGTTACCAGCCAGCGTGAAATCAAACTTGCCGGTGCTGCCAGTATCCATTGGCCAGTTAAGCACGACGTCCACACCTTGTGTACGGGTATCGACACCATTGATGAAGAAGCGTCCGCCACCAATGCCGATGAAGCCTTTTGAGGTGAGGAAATTACGCACCGCAGTAGAAGTCAGATTTTCTGATAACACGATACGGTTTGTAATCGAGATACGATATGCATCGACTGTCAAACTCAACTTACCCGACCGCATGACTGCACCAAGGGACAGATTGACCGACTTTTCTGCATCCAGCGGCTTGGCACCCAGGGCAATCGCCGTGGCATCCGTAGGCTTGAAGGTCGTGATTTCAAACGGTACACCGTTGATGAAGTTCGTTGCAGTCGCCGACAAGAATTGCTGCTGTGGCGATGGTGCGCGGAAGCCGTTCTGTATGGAAGAGCGCAGCGCGAATTCTTTACTGAAGTCATAACGACCAGCCAGCTTGCCGGACAAATTCTTTCCGAAGTCAGAATAATTTTCAGCACGAACCGCCGCCGACGCCAGGAATTCCTTGGTCAGGTTGGTTTCTAGGTCAAGATAGGCGCCCACTTCGGAACGGCTATTGCTGGAAGCATTGGCTGGTGTGAAACCAGGGAACACTTGTGAGCCCGACGGTGTTGGCGAGCCGTCCGCCAGTTTGGCGCCGCCATTGCGATATGAATCAGGTTCGCCGGCAAACAGCTCAAACGCTTCACGCCGTGCTTCTGCACCGACCGCAACGTTCAGTGGGGCAGACAGGGATGGCAATATCACTGAACGCACACCGGACAAGTTCAAGGTCAGCTGGTCATAGGTAAATCCACCTGCATCAAAGACCGTCTTGCTGGTGGGGCCGATCGAACGGTTCAGGGTATCTTGTACGCTGAACTGCACTTTGTTTTTACCGTAGCCGATAGAGGTATCCATGGCCCACTCGCCCAGATTCCAGTTCACGCCACCGGTGGCGCTAAAGTCATCAACCGTTGGTGCGATGATCGGCAAGAAGCCATCTGGGTAAATCGACACGATGTTCTGGTCTTGCACGGAACGGCGGAAGAAACCAGGCGAACGCGCATCGCGCTTCTGGTAGCTGGTCCAACCGTACAGCTTCAAGTCGCTGTTGATGGTATTGCCGGCGTTAACGAAGACGGTCGACTGCTTCATGTCCGGTTCGCCATACCAGGCGTTGAAACGATTGATGGTTTTTTCGCGCGGATCAAAGGCGCCATTGACCAAAGCATATTGCTGGCGTACGTCGTAACCACTACGTTCCGTATGTTTTTGATCTTTTAATTCAGCAGCGATGGTCACAAAGCCGCTATCGCCCCAGGCCAGACCTTTCCAGGCGCTGACAGTCGCGATCGCGCCGTCAGAGACGCTGCGTGAAGTTGGTGCAGTCCAGGTAGCGCCAGTGGGTGGCGTACCTGCAATGAAGTCATACTCTGATTTGCGTTTGCCGAAGCTGGTAGTGAAATCGCCACCCGTTCTATCTTCCCGCAGGCGTAAATTGATCACACCAGAAATAGCGTCAGAACCATACTGCGCTGAAGCGCCGTCACGCAGCACTTCAATATTTTTAACAATCGCGGTTGGGATGGTGTTCAGATCGACGGCAGCTGAGCCGCGGCCGATGGAACCGTTCACATTCACCAAAGCCGATGAGTGACGACGTTTCGAGTTGACCAGCACCAGTGTCTGATCCGGCGCCATGCCGCGCAGTGTTGCTGGACGAATCGTATCGGTACCGTCAGTCAAACTTGGACGTGGAAAATTCAGCGAAGGCAAGGCGACCGACAGGGCTTGATTGATTTCTGATACACCGATATTTTTGATCATTTCAGCCGAAATGATATCGACCGGCGCGCTGGTTTCGAGCGCAGTACGATTAGCCACGCGGGTACCTGTAACGATCACAGCACTTCCATCGCCAGCTGGGGCAGACGCTTGCGCCATGACTGCACCGGAAACAAATAAAGCGGCGATCGATAAGGCAATGACCCGTTTTTGTGGCGTGAGATGTCTTCTCATTTTTGGAACTCCCATTTTCATTCTGATTAAACGGCGGTAAAAATTGACGACTTTTTTATTTTCAAGCTTCGATAGCCTGGGCATTGACAACTTGATCAGTCGAGAACACGCAATGCATCGGGGAACTTGTAAGAGCCCTGTCCAGGCTGAGAAAGCAGCGACAGGCTAAAAGGGTGGTGGACTGAAAAAACCACATTGCACGTTAGCAATAATGGCTGTGCTTGGCAACATTTTGTTACCTCGCTGACCAGTAAATGAAAAAAACCCGCGTGCTTGGCCGCACTGTGTTGTCATTAAGTGACAAATTCACCGGATAGGAGATGATTACTGTTTGATCAGATCAAACAGTTTGATGCAAAGCATGGCGCAATACAGCACGATCAGCACCCCGAGAACGTCGCCGATAGCCATCACCAACGTGCCGCTGACAAACGCCACCGAGTAGCCGCGAAAGTTATACCAACTCTGATGCAGGATCGGACTCACGGTAGCAAAGATGAGTGTCATCTTGAGTAGGGTAGTGGCGGATAGATTGCGCATATGCACATCCAGATCAAACGTCTTGATGCAGATCCAGCGCGAAAGCAGGGGAGACGCACCGTGGATGACAGCCGATACCCAGAGCGTTACTTCATCCTGCCTGACAGGGGACGTAAAGTCGACCATGAAGGTACCCAATGCGATACCGATGGCGCCATATTCAACAAACAGCAAGACTAAGAGTAAGCGTAGACCGCTGGGGAGGAAAATCCAGTTTGCCCGGTGTGAAAACTCAAAGTTGGAGAAAAGATATGAATTGAGGTTGTACAAAGCCAAAAAAGCTGAGGCAGTGCCAACGACAATCATCGTATTTTTTAACAAAGGGTTCATCTGGGTGCTGCCTTATTATTGTTCGTTGATGAACCTTGGGGTCTGTCCAAGACCCTTAGTAATGACTGCTAATTAATTAAAAATTACAAAGGAGAACGAGCGAATGCAATGCGATGGAAAGACACTTTAGTTACCGGTTTGCGCCCGCTGAAAGTATTCACCCAATTGGTTGAAATATTGGGTAGTGAGATCAGTCGGCACCACATATTTGATGCGGTTATCAACTTCATCGCCGTTAAGGGCAATCAAGCCTTTTTGACGAAGGGTTTTCAGACGCCGGTGGGCAGTGGTGGGGGAAATATCCGGCATGATCGCCATGGCTTCCAGCACGCTGATTTTTTGATTTGTTTCCCAGGTCCTGGCAAACAGGTTTAATAATCTTTCTTCTACGGAATCTAGTTGCGGAAAGGCGGGGATCTCCCGAATTGCCGTCACCAGATTAAGGAATTTAAGATAGATTTGCGCGTTTTGGGTAGGTTTGGTCATGAGGAATTTTAATCTCAATTGGTAAAAAAAAGTGATAAGAAGAGAAATAATCCGGCGGCATTGTTCTCTGCGCGTGATGAAAACGGAAAAATCGATACAATAATTAAGTATTGTGAACCAAAAATTCCGGCAGAAGAAGATAAGAAGCACAAATAAGTGCCATTTTAGTAACAACTAAGTTGACGTTGGTTAATAATTGCGATCAACGGCGAACACACTGAGGTCATGCAAGGCGTTTTTAAAGGGACTCTCAGGCAGCACGTGCAGGGACTGACGCGCGCGCAGCGCAGCGTTGTGCGCCTCCTGCAAGGTGTATTCGAGCGCGCCGGAACTGATGATGGCCTGGAGGATTTCATCAAAATGGCTGGTGTCGCCATGCTGAATGCAGCTGCGTACCAGCTGACGTTGCTCGGGTGTGCCATGCTCCATCAGGTAAATCAGCGGCAGCGTGGGTTTGCCTTCGCGCAGATCGTCACCAACGTTCTTGCCAATGTCAGCCGCCACGCCAGAATAATCGAGCGCGTCATCGACCAGCTGAAAAGCCGTTCCCAGTGAGCGGCCATATTCTGCGGCGGCTTCGATTTGAACTTCGCTCGCGCCGGCAAGCAGTGCCCCGAGTTGGGCGGCTGCTTCAAACAGCTTGGCGGTCTTGGAGCGAATGACTTGTAAATAGCGCGCATGCGTCACATCCGGATCACGCATATTTAGCAGCTGCATAACCTCGCCTTCAGCGATCACATTGGTCGCTTCGGCGAGAATTTGCATGACTCGCATACTGCCCACGCCCACCATCATCTGAAAGGCGCGCGAATACACAAAATCGCCGACCAGCACCGGGGCTGCGTTGCCGAACATGGTGTTGGCGGTTTCACGCCCGCGCCGCAGTGCAGATTCGTCCACCACGTCGTCATGCAGCAAAGTCGCGGTATGAATAAATTCGACCACTGCAGCCAGCTGATGATGATGTGTCCCGCGGTAGGCGTAGGCATTGGCCATGAGCAGGACCAGCACCGGCCGAATCCGTTTGCCACCAGCGCTGATAATATAGTCGGCGATCTGATTCACCAGCGGTACGTCGGAATACAGCTGCTGGCGTATGACGGCATTCACGGCGTCCATGTCGGCTGAAATCGGTTCAGTCAGACTGGCCTGGGTGGGGGCAAGAGGGGATGCTGACAAAATAAGGCCTGATAAAGTTCGTCGAAAACAAGGATTATACGACGAGAGTGCCACGCAATTGAGGGTATGCGCCGGGGAGGAGAGATCAGCGCGGGTCCATGGTGGGCAAAATAGTGCAAAAGCGTGCAACATGAGGAATAAGGCAAGGCAGTTTTGACCGGTGGGCCATTGTTATGTATAATCTGCGGTTCCCCTGACTATGGGCACGGCATCTTTGTGGCATGGTACGGTGAAAAAATTTCTAATTATTCGATGAGGTTGCACATGTACGCGGTCATAAAAACCGGTGGCAAACAATATAAAGTTGTCACAGGTGAAAAACTTAAAATAGAACAGATACCTGCAGACATTGGCGCCGAAGTCACCCTGGATCAAGTGCTCGCTATGGGCGAAGGTGAAACCATTCAATTTGGATCGCCATTGGTTGAGGGTGCCACGGTGCTGGCTAAGGTATTGGCGCATGGTCGCCACGATAAGGTCAAAATTTTCAAAATGCGTCGTCGTAAGCATTACCAAAAACGCATGGGCCACCGCCAAAATTTTACCGAATTGGAAATCATCTCGATCAACGGCTAAGTCGTTTTTTGAGTTAATCAGATACTAAGGAGCAGCAAATGGCACATAAAAAAGGCGGCGGCACCACGCGCAACGGCCGTGACTCAGAGTCAAAGCGACTCGGCGTCAAGGTCTATGGTGGTCAGGCCATCAACGCAGGCGGCATCATTGTTCGCCAACGCGGCACCAAGATGCATCCAGGTGAAAACGTCGGCATGGGCAAGGATCACACCCTGTTCGCATTAGTCGACGGTAAAGTCGCTTTCACGACCAAGGGCGCTTTGCAGCGTCACACCGTGATCGTTGTACCTGCCTAAGTCCTCCTCAACGAGGCAAAAAAAGGCGAAAGCCTTGCTTTAATCGGGATGCAAATCCCGCTTTAAAAGGCTCTGCCGCTGGTAGGGCCTTTTTTAATTGATAAACGTTTTTTGGCGGCATATATGAAGTTCATTGACGAAGCAAAAATTGAAGTCATTGCTGGTGACGGCGGAAACGGCGTTGCGTCATTTTGCCGTGAAAAATTTCGCCCGTTTGGCGGACCAGATGGTGGCGATGGCGGTACTGGTGGCAGCATTTGGGCGGTGGCAGATCGTAATATCAACACGCTGGTCGATTTCCGTTTTTCCAAATTACATAAGGCCAGAAATGGCGAAAATGGCCGCGGTTCGGATTGCTACGGCAAGGGCGCCGATAATATCTATCTGCGCATGCCAGTCGGTACGCTCGTCATCGATAATAACGACGGCGAACTGGTCGCCGACCTGACCGAACACGGCCAGGAAGTATTGCTCGCCAAGGGTGGCGAAGGCGGCTGGGGCAACATCCATTTCAAGACCTCGACCAACCGCGCACCTCGCCAAAAGGGCGACGGCAAAGAAGGTGAGCGGCGCGAGTTACGGCTTGAACTCAAGGTGCTGGCCGACGTGGGTTTGCTGGGCATGCCGAATGCCGGAAAATCGACTTTCATCACAGCGGTATCGAACGCGCGCCCCAAAATCGCGGACTATCCTTTTACGACTTTGCATCCGAATCTTGGTGTGGTTCGCGTCTCACCCGAAAAAAGTTTTGTCATCGCCGATATTCCCGGCCTGATCGAAGGCGCAGCTGATGGTGCTGGTTTGGGGGTACAATTTTTGCGTCATCTACAGCGCACCGGGCTGTTATTACACATCGTCGATCTGGCCCCTTTTGATGATGCGGTCGATCCGGTCAAGGAAGCCAAAGCCATCGTCAAGGAACTGAAAAAATACGATGAGTCGCTGGTTGAAAAGCCACGCTGGCTGGTACTCAATAAGCTCGATATGGTGCCTGAAGAGGAGCGCAAAAAACGCGTCAAGGATTTCGTCAAGAAGTTCGGCTGGAAGGGTCCGGTATTTGAAATCTCTGCCCTCAATCGGGAGGGTTGCGAGGAGCTGGTGATCGCTATTTATGAGCATATCGCTGAGCAGCGCCAGCTTTTGCAGCGCGCAGAAGAAACCGATATGGCCGAAGAAGTGCGCGGCATTGTATCAATTGATCCGGACGATCCGCGTTTTAAAACCATCGCCTGATTTTTTTGCAGTCGAGTGAGACCATGAGCGCAGTCATACAAAACGCACAACGCATCATCATCAAAGTCGGTTCTTCCCTGGTCACGAATGACGGCCAGGGTCTGGACCACGTCGCGATTGCCAAATGGGCGGCACAAATTGCCCGATTGCGCGCGCTCGGCAAGCAGGTCGTGCTGGTCAGTTCGGGCGCGATCGCCGAGGGCATGCAGCGTCTGGGATTTGATAAGCGTCCGAGCGGCATTCATGAGCTGCAGGCCTGTGCGGCTGTGGGACAAATGGGTCTGGTGCAGATTTACGAAACCAGTTTTCGCCAGCATGATTTACACACTGCGCAAGTCTTGCTCACGCATGCCGATCTGGCCGATCGTGAGCGCTATCTCAATGCCCGCTCCACATTATTTACGCTGCTTGATTTGGGTGTGGTCCCGATCATCAATGAAAACGATACCGTCGTTACCGATGAAATCAAATTCGGCGATAACGATACGCTTGGTGCACTGGTGGCCAATCTGATTGAAGCCGACGTACTCATTATCCTCACCGATCAGCAGGGTTTATATAGCGCCGATCCGCGTCAGGATCCGCAGGCGCGTTTTATTCACACCGGCCAGGCTGGGGACCCGGCGTTCGAAGCGATGGCCGGTGGCGCTGGCTCGAGTATCGGTCGGGGTGGCATGCTGACCAAAATATTGGCTGCCAAGCGGGCCGCGACTTCTGGCGCGCACACAGTGATCGCCTGGGGTCGTGAACCGGATGTGCTATTGCGTCTGATGCAGGGTGAGGCCATCGGCACTTGCCTGTGTGCCCAGACAGCGCAGCTCACCGCGCGTAAGCAATGGATGGCTGATCATTTGCAAACGGCCGGGCAGGTTCGACTCGATGACGGTGCGGTACAAAAATTACGTGATGAGGGTAAATCGCTATTGCCGATCGGCGTCGTGGAAGTCGTGGGCGAGTTCGGTCGCGGTGATGTCATTACCTGCTTGGATGCGCAGGGCCGGGCGATTGCCCGTGGCATGAGTAACTATGCCAGTTCGGATGCGCGGCGGATTGCCCGACGTCCTTCGAGCGAGATCCTGGCTATTCTGGGTTTTGTCGAGCAGCCGGAACTCATTCATCGGGATAATCTGGTGCTGCTGTAGCGTTATGGGCACGTCGCTCGGCGTGCTCTGCACTGATCAGTCTTTTACGGCATTCAGTAATTCATTATTCCGCAGTCGTTTGACAATCTGCGCCGCCGTTCCGGAGACCGTGCTATTCATGCAAAAATAGTCACTGGCTAAAGTCGCGTGCTGGGTATTGAGCGCTTTAGGATTAATTTTTTCCCAGCTACTGCTGCGTGCACGTGACCAGCTGCCGTCTGGCCGGCCGAACGCATACAGACGCTTTTCTCTGCCTTCGCAGCGCAGACCTTCATAGCTGATGTTTTTTGCACCGCCATTGCTGATGCTGACCAGCGTATAACGAACCACGCCATCTTTGTCGGTGCTGAGCGAAGCACTGTCGACAAAAAAACGCTGGGTGGCTGTCGGACCGGCACTAAAGGGCAGTAGATTTGCTTCTTTTGGCGCGTCAGGAAGTTTGAATGCGATTTCCTGCCAGCCTTTGCCTGCTTCGACGAGATCTTCCTCTGTCTGGGCCAGCACGGACAGGCTCAAGCAGGCTAACAGCAGTCCGAAACTATATCGATACGCGGTGCTACGGGAGGCAAATGCCATAATTAATCTCACTGAGGATCAGGGTCGGACTCGACGGGATGGGTGTCATCGATATTGCGTTGGGCATGTGGTAGACGCAGATAACGGGCAGTCGCGCGCTGTGGCTGGTTGGGCCGACTCAAAAAGCGCGATAATTCCTGCAAGGCGCGCTGATACACGTCACGCTTGAATTCAATCACAACGTCCAGCGGTACCCAGTAATCGTGCCAGCGCCAGGCATCAAATTCAGGATGCTCGGTGAGGCGTAAATTGACGTCGCAGTCGCGGCCAACCATACGCAGCAGGAACCAGATTTGTTTCTGCCCGCGATAATGCCCGCGAATCTCGCGCTTGATGAAACGGTCTGGCACTTCATAGCGTAGCCAGTCGCGCGTGCGGCCGACGATTTTGACATGCTCCTCGCGCAGGCCGACTTCTTCTTCGAGTTCGCGGAACATGGCCTGTTCCGGGGTCTCGCCGAATTTAATCCCCCCTTGTGGGAACTGCCATGAATGTTCACGTACGCGCTTGCCCCACCACACTTCATTCTGAGCGTTGATGAGGATAATGCCGACGTTGGGCCGAAAGCCTTCACGATCGAGCATGGTGTCCCTCAAAACTTTCTGCTGGCGCTACGTCCACTTCCTCTTTTTAAGCCTGCATCACGATCAAGATCCTGCCTGAACACCGTTTTTTTTGCACGGCGGGCACAGGAGGGCATCAAAAGTGTGAAGAAGTGAAGGCATCGGTCAACTAATCCTTTAAAATTGAGTTGATTATAACCCTCTCTTTTTAAAAAGAATTCATCGTCATGCGCGCCTCACGTTTTTTTATTTCTACCCTCAAGGAAGCTCCGGCAGATGCCGAAGTCGTCAGTCACAAGCTTATGCAGCGAGCCGGCATGATCAAGCGGCTTGGTTCGGGCATCTATACCTATATGCCCATGGGATTGCGGGTGATCCGTAAGGTCGAAGCCATCGTACGCCAGGAAATGAACCGCGCCGGTGCCATCGAACTGCTCATGCCTTTGGTGCAGCCGGCGGAATTGTGGCAAGAGACTGGCCGATGGGACAAGATGGGCCCTGAACTGATGCGCGTGAAGGATCGTCACGGGCGCGATTTTGCCATCCAGCCGACCTCCGAAGAAGTCATCACCGACGTGGTACGCAACGACATCAAGTCGTATCGTCAACTGCCGATTAATTTTTATCATATTCAAACCAAGTTCCGCGATGAACGCCGGCCCCGCTTTGGCCTCATGCGCGGACGCGAGTTCACCATGAAGGATGCCTATTCCTTTGACCGCGACGTGGCCGGTATGCAGCAGTCGTACCAGATCATGTTCGATGCCTATGTACGCATTTTTGATCGTTTCGGATTACAGTTTCGCGCCGTGGCGGCTGATAACGGTGCCATTGGCGGCTCGGGCTCACACGAATTTCACGTCATTGCCGATACGGGAGAAGATGCGCTGGTGTATTGCCCGGATTCCGATTACGCCGCCAACATGGAAGCCGCCGAAGCGGTGGCACCTGCTGCGGCGCGCATGGCCGCCAGCCAGCCATTGAATAAATCCGCTACGCCAGACAAGTCCAAATGTGAAGCGGTGGCAGAGTTCCTCAAGCTGCCGCTCGAACGCACGGTGAAATCGATCGTACTGGCTGCCGACACCGAAGCCGATGGCAAGACGACGACGCAGATCTGGCTGTTGCTGCTGCGCGGCGATCATGAGCTCAATGAGGTCAAGGCGGCTAAGCTGACGGGCCTGGCCAACTTCCGCTTCGCCACAGAAGCGGAGATCCTCACGCACTTCGGCACCTTGCCGGGCTATCTTGGGCCGATCGGTTTGCCTGCGTCGGTCAAGATCGTGGCCGATCGGACCGTGGCGGCGATGCATGATTTTGTCTGTGGCGCCAATGAAAAGGATTTCCATTACACCGGTGCTAACTGGGGCCGTGATTTGCCCGAGCCGATGGTGGCTGATTTGCGCAATGTCGTCGCCGGTGATGCCTCGCCGGATGGCAAAGGTGTGCTGGCGATCCAGCGTGGGATCGAGGTCGGTCATGTGTTTCAGTTGGGGACGCGCTATTCGTCTGACATGAAAGCGACTTTTTTGGACGAGAACGGCAAACCGCAGCTCATGCAAATGGGCTGCTACGGGATCGGCGTGACGCGTATTCTGGGCGCCGCCATCGAACAGAACTTCGACGACAAGGGCATCATCTGGCCGACCGCGATCGCGCCCTTCGAGGTGGTGTTATGCCCAATGGGTTATGACCGTAGCGCTGCAGTCAAGGAACAGATTGATCTACTATATGCAGCGCTACAAAACGCCGGCATCGACGTCGTGCTGGACGATCGCGGCGAACGGCCGGGCGCCATGTTCGCCGACTGGGAACTGATCGGCGTGCCGCATCGGGTGGTGGTGGGCGAGCGTGGCCTCAAAGAGGGAAAATTCGAATACCAGGGCCGGCGCGACAGCGAAGCGACCCAGATCGATATCGCCGCCATGCTCGACTTTCTCAAAGCCCAACTGGGCGTATGAAAATCGTCCTGCCCTGGCTGCTGAGCATCCTGCTGGGTGCGCAGTGTGCCTGGGCAGGCACCCAGCAAGAAGAGGCGCTGGCCGACCCGGTGCGTTCGGCCTTAGCGCGCGCGGTGACGGATCGCAGTCCGCCGACTCCGCCCTTCGCTAATACCGCGGCCCGTCTGCAGTATCTTGCCTGGCTGGGTGAGATGTCGGCCCGCCTGAAAAAAAATCCCCATCTTTCAGATCACCAGACCCGCATCGAATTTCTTGGCACCGCCTGGTACGAAGCTAAACGCGCAGGGCTCGATCCGGCGCTGTTACTGGGTTTAATTCAGGTCGAATCGGGATTTCGTAAATATGCGGTATCGGTGGCCGGTGCGCAGGGCTTCATGCAGGTCATGCCCTTCTGGAGCCGACTAGTCGGCGACGGCGATGCCACCAGACTGCTGCAGATGCAGACCAATCTGCGTTACGGCTGCTCGATTCTGCGCATGTATATCGACATGGAACAGGGCGATCTTTTTTTAGCCTTAGGACGCTACAACGGCAGCCGCGGCAAACCGGAATATCCCCGCGCGGTGATGGCGGCGGTGAAGCGCTGGGAGTATCGTGTGCAATGAACTAGCAAACCCTTTGTCGTCAGAATTTTATTGCACGCTGACGCACAAACAAAAACGCCCGCAAGATGCGGGCGTTTTTGTTTGGCACTGAGGGTTCTTACTTCAGGTGATCGGAAACCAATTTGGTCATCTCGAACATTGAAACCTGCTTCTTGCCGCCAAAGACAGCTTTCAACTTGTCGTCGCCATTGATCATGCGACGGTTAGCATCGTCTTGCAGCTTATGCTTCTTGATGTATTCCCAAATCTTTTTAGTCACTTCCGTACGTGGAAGTGGTGCTGCACCAATCACTGCAGCCAGAACTGCTGATGGGGTCATCGGCTTCATGAAAGCGGCATTGGGTGTACGTGGGGTCTTCTTGGCTGCGACTTTTTTCGCTACGACTTTTTTGGCCGGAGCGGCTTTTTTCGCTACGACTTTTTTAGCTGGAGCTGCTTTTTTCGCTACTACCTTTTTTGCTGCTGGTTTTGCGGCTGCTTTTTTTGCCGCCGGTTTTGCCGCTGGTTTTTTGGCTGTTGCCATCTTTAAGCCTCCTTCACTGTATATGTTGCGAATCGCGCCAATTTACGCACTGCTAATATTGGTGATGTTTCCTATTGTATGCAAGTGTTTTTTGCTGATTTTTAAAGGTATTTTTGCAGTAGACGCTACATAATCGGTGTTTAGGGTGCCAAAGTCGGAAATTTCACCAACGCGGAGCAAAAAAAAGCCATCAGGTCAGCCTGATGGCAGGCGCATGAAATCAGCTGCAAATGGCGCCAATCTCAGCGCATTCCGGGCATCAGACCTTTCATACTACGCATCATTTTCATCATGCCGCCGCCGCTGAATTTCTTCATCATCGACTGCATTTGCTCAAATTGCACCAGCATGCGATTGACTTCCTGGACCTGTACACCAGCGCCGTTGGCAATGCGTTTTTTGCGTGAAGCCTTGATCAATTCCGGTTTCGCACGCTCTGCCGGGGTCATGGAATTAATGATGCCTTCCATGCGACGGACCTGCTTTTCAGCGTTGTCCATATTGGTCCCGCCGGCGGCCTGCTGCATCTGCGCCGGTAATTTATCCATCAGTCCGGACAGCCCGCCCATTTTTTTCATTTGCGAGATTTGCGCCTTGAAGTCGTTGAGGTCGAACTTACCGCCGCCTTTCATTTTGTGCGCCAGATCCTGCGCAGCGGCGACGTCCATGCCTTTGCGCGCTTCTTCGACCAGCGCCAGAATATCGCCCATGCCAAGAATGCGGCTGGCCATGCGCTCGGGATCGAAGGCCTCCAGACCATCGAGTTTTTCGGAGACGCCGGCGAACTTGATCGGCTTGCCGGTAATGTGTCGCACCGACAGGGCCGCTCCACCGCGTGCGTCGCCATCCAGTTTGGTCAGTATGATGCCGGTCAGGGGTAGCGCATCGCTGAAGGCCTTGGCGGTATTGATGGCATCCTGACCGAGCATGGCGTCGACGACGAACAAGGTCTCGATCGGTTTGATGGCGGCGTGCAGGACGGCGATCTCCTGCATCATGGCTTCATCGATACCGAGACGACCGGCGGTGTCGATCAGCAGGACATCGTGATAATGCCGTTTGGCGTAGTCGAGCGCAGCGAGCACGATGTCGACCGGCTTATCGGTCGGCAGGGAAGGGAAAAAGTCGGCACCAGCCTGGGCGGTGACGGTTTCGAGCTGGCCGATGGCGGCGGGCCGGTAGACGTCGGCTGACACGGTCAGTACTTTTTTCTTCTTTTGTTCTTTAAGATATTTCGCCAGTTTGCCGACGGTGGTGGTTTTACCGGCACCCTGCAGGCCAGCCATCATGAATACCGCCGGTGGCTGGGTGGCAAAGCTGAGTTGGGAAGCCTGCGCGCCCAAGTCACCGCCCATGATGGCGGCGAGCTCACTTTGTACCACGCCGACCAAAGCCTGTCCGGGGGTGAGCGAGCTGATCACGCTTTCGCCGAGCGCTTTTTCTTTGACGCGGGCGATCAGTTCGCGCACGGCTGGCAAGGCGACGTCGGCTTCCAGCAGTGCCAGACGCACTTCGCGCAGCATCTCGGCAGTATTGGTTTCGGTGAGGCGTGCTTCACCGCGCATGGTTTTGACGACTTTTGCCAGGCGCTGGGTCAGATTGTCGAGCATGATGATGGGATTAAACCGGGTGAGGAATAGAACACGCATTTTACCTGATGCGACGCGCGGATAGCCAGGCATCACACCTGCGCTTTTTGCAGATGACATAGTGTAGACTGAGGGTAGATGCAGATTGCATCAACTCATTCGTATCCAAGTTTATTTGTCATGGAAAAATACTTATCAATTTGTGCCGCTGTGGCCTACCTCATCAGCGCGGTCATGCCAGCCCGGCTGCGTACTCAGGTGGCCGTTGGCACGCTCGTGGCTTGGTTATTGCATGGCGCTGCGCTGGGCGCCATTGTGCTCATGGGCGGCACGCTGCATGCCCTACGACTAGGGTTTGCCGTCATGCTGTCGGCCGCGCTGTGGATTTCCGTGCTGGTCTATTGGCTGGAAAATCGTAATTTTTCCCTCGATAGCCTTCGGGTACTGATGCTGCCCTGCGCGGGGGTATCGATCATATTGCCACTACTTTTTCCCGGTAGCGTTTTTTCGCTGTTGGGGCAGTCGCCTTTATTTCCCTGGCATGTCGCGATCGCGCTGCTGGCGTACAGCACGCTGACCATCGCCGCTTTTCATGCCGTCGTGATGGCTTTGCAGGATAGCCGTTTGCATACGCGGGGAAAATTATCTGCCGGCTGGTTTGCCGTAGCGATTGACCGTCTGCCGGCACTCATGACCATGGAAAAGCTGCTGTTTCGGCTGATTGGTTTTGGCTTCATCTTTTTAACCCTGACGGTTTTGTCAGGCATGGTTTTTTCGGAGCAGGTGTTTGGCCTGGCCGTGAAATGGGACCATAAAACAGTCTTCACCCTGATGTCGTGGATCTTATTCGGCCTGCTGCTGGCTGGCCGCCGATGGCGTGGCTGGCGCGGCAAAACTGCGCTCAGTTTCACCCTCGCCGGTTTTGCTACTTTATTACTGGCCTATGTTGGCAGTCGTTTTGTGCTGGAAGTTCTTTTGCATCGGAGCGCATGATGAAGCTTGTATTTTGGCTGATATTGGCTGTGGCAGTGGTGTTCGTCATCCGGAATAAAAACAAGGCAGCGCAAAAATCGGCACCCCGCAATGCCCCACCCAGCCCGCACGCAGCCGCAGGCGAAGCGATGTTATGTTGCGCGCATTGCGGTATCTATGTGCCGGAATCCGAAGCGCTGCGCAATGCCATCGGCGCAGCGTATTGCTCGAGTGAGCACCGCTCGCGGGATGGCGCTGTCTGATCCGAGTCTTCCTCGACTGAGCCTTTCTCGACTATTACCCCTGGCATGCAAGCACTCACGCCTTCCCAGCGCAGTCTGACCTTCGACACCTTCTGGCGCACGCTGCTCACATTTAGTATTACCCGTATCGTCATCGCTGTTCTGCTGATGGTGTACCTCAGTGTCAGCATGCGGCATGTATCGCTGCAGTCGCCCGATGTGGATGCCTGGCGTATTGCCGGCGCTTATCTGGGTCTGGCATTTATTTTTGTCGTGCTCGTAGTGCGCTATCCGCGTCGCTATTATTTACAGCTCATCATACAGCTCAATGTCGACCTGTTTGTCGTCTCGACGCTGTATGCCATGGTCGGCGGCGCGCGCAGTGGTCTGGCTATTCTCTATTTATTTCCACTGGCCGGCGGGGCGATTCTGGCGCCGCTCACGCTGGCACTTTTTTTTGCCTCGGTGGCGACACTATTTCTGCTCATCGATAGCAGTTATCGCAGCCTGACGCTCAACTCGGATTCGAGCCTGTTTGAGGCGGGATTATATGGCGCAGCCTTTCTGGCAGCCGCCTTTGTGATCAATCAGCTGGCGGCCAAACTGGTGCGACAAGAAGCATTGGCCAACCGGCGCGGGATCAATCTGGAGGTGCAGGAGGCGATTAACCGGCTGGTCATTGCCGACATGGGCGACGGCATTCTGGTCGTCGGTTCGGGTGGCGAGATTTATACCGCGAACCCGGCGGCCGAACAGATGCTTGGTCTACGCATTCCCTACCATGAACCTCTGCGACGGCTCACCGACCTGCACACCTTGGCGCCGATTGCCGATGCATTTTTTGTCTGGCTGCTAAGGGCACCCAACGAGGACCATGAACCCGAGCAGGCCAAACTGGTCACGGTCAAACCGGGCGACGATTTTTATTATGCCAACTCTGCGCGTGCCTTGCGCCGTGAATTGGTGATCCATCTCAAGCTGCGATTTGCCAAGGTCGATGCGGTGGGTCTGCATTTTGACCGGACCGTGATATTTTTGCAGGACGTCACAGAAATCGAAAATCAGGCGCAACAGCTGAAGTTGGCGTCCATGGGACGCCTGACTGCCAGTATCGCGCATGAAGTCAGAAATCCTTTAGCCGCGATTGCGCATGCTGCTGCGCTCCTGAAAGAGGAAGATTCCACGCCCGCACAGTCGCGTTTGCTAAAGATTGTTGGCGATAATGTTGAGCGACTTGATCGAATAATCAAGGACATTCTTGATTTGTCGCGAAAAGCGCATTCGCATCACGAAGCGCTGGCGCTGGCGCCCTTTTTTGCGGAAACTATCGGTGAGTTCTGTTTGGCAAATCAGCTTGCTGAAGATGTCATTCAGGTGCTTGGTATGGACGATTGCAGAGTCTGGTTTGACCCATTGCATTTGCGTGAAGTGATCGTGAATTTACTCACCAATGCGCTGCGCTATGCGAGTGCGCGGCCGGGCAGTATCCGGATATTTGCGCTGGTTGGACTCGCGCATCGACTGGAACTGCATGTGCAGGACGATGGTCCGGGGATGTCACAGGAAGTCAGGGCGCATTTGTTTGAGCCGTTTTATACCACCTCAAACAAGGGTACTGGCCTGGGCTTGTATCTGGCGCGCGAACTGTGCCTTAATAACGGCGGCATGATTGATTATGAATACCGCATCGAGGGCACAGATCAGCGTGAGGGCGCATTAAGCGGTCGTTTTGTCATTACAGTAGCGTCGGCCGCCCCTTAAACAATCTTGGGCCGGCTTGATGCAGCAGGATTAATTAGGACCTCAAGCGAATCGATGGCTTCACCGCGTATTTTGGTAGTGGACGACGAAGCAGACCTGCGGGAGTTGCTTGAAATTACCTTGGTAAAAATGGGCCTGGATGTCGACAGCGCCGACAGTCTTGCCGCGGCCCGTGGCTATCTCGAAAAAACACCCTATGCCCTGGCGCTGACCGACATGCGATTACCGGATGGACTCGGCCTCGAATTGGTCGAAGAAATCAGTAGCCGCTTCAAGCACACGCCGGTCGCGGTCATTACCGCGTTTGGCAGTGCCGATAACGCGGTCGCCGCGCTTAAAGCAGGCGCCTTCGATTATCTGACCAAGCCGATCGGGCTCGAGCAGCTGCGCTCAACGGTGCTGTCGGCTTTGCAAAGCAGTCGTCGCCATGCTGTTCAAACGTCAGATCAGCGCTCGCCCGGCCAGTCCTCGCTCCTATTAGGTGACAGCGCGGCGATGATTAGCTTGCGGAGTCAGATTGCCCGCTTGGCGCGCAGCATGGCGCCGGTCGCCATTAGTGGCGAGTCTGGCAGTGGCAAGGAACTCGCCGCGCGCGAAATGCATGCCCTCAGTGCGCGCGCCGACCAGCCATTCGTCGCTGTCAACTGTGGCGCCATTCCTGAGGCTTTGATGGAAGCTGAATTTTTTGGCTACCGTAAAGGTGCTTTTACCGGCGCGATCAGTGACAGGGAAGGTTTTTTCCAGGCCGCGCATGGTGGCACCCTGATGCTCGATGAAGTCGCCGACCTGCCGCTGGCCATGCAGGTCAAGTTATTGCGCGTTATACAGGAGCGTCGGGTACGGCGATTGGGAACGAATGAGGAAGAGTTACTCGATGTTCGGCTGATCAGTGCCACCCACAAAAATCTGGCTGACTGTGTCAAGGCGGGGCAATTTCGTCAGGATTTATTTTATCGGCTCAATGTCATCGAGCTGCATTTGCCACCTTTGCGCGAGCGATTAGACGATGTGCCACAGCTGGCTGCCGCAATTCTGGCCCGTCTTGCTCCTTCAGGTGGCCAAGCGGTGCTGCGTCCGGCCGCGCTTGTGCAGCTGCAAGCCTACCGTTTTCCCGGCAATGTACGTGAGCTGGAAAATATACTCGAGCGCGCACTGGCATTTGCCAGTCATGGTGTCATCGAGATGCATGACCTGGCGATCAAACTGGCGCCTGACCCTGACCCTGACCCTGACCCTAGCCTGCCTAATATAACGAATAAGAGCGCTATCGTGCAGGGTATCGAGGCGGCAGATTCGCAAACCATCCAGGCCGGCGTGGAAGCTGCCGTTATGACCCCACCTGCGCCACGTCACGAATTGCCGGCCTCCTTGCCGGAACATCTCGACGGCGTGGAACGCGAGCTTATCTTAAGGGCGCTGGCCAAGACCCGTTTTAACCGAACCCAGGCGGCCACCTTGCTCGGCATTAGCTTTCGTCAGCTGCGTTATCGCATGCAAAGACTGGCCATTCAGGAGCACGATTGAGGTAAATAAGGCAAATAAGGCGTCTCTGTCGCGTTTACACAAACGTAAGCTGAGCTTGGCCAAAAAGTCAACGCGCCAGCGCAAAAAAAGTCGTCCTTTTGGACGAAAATAAGTTGAAAAAATTATTGCTTCTGCTTGTTCAAGGCACTACAATCAGTGCCAATTGGGGTGCTTTCCACTAGATATAGTGTTTTCCACAATTGGCGTCGATCGTGTCACCTCCTGTACGGGGCACTCAACTCGACTCTCTCAGGTCGTCAAACAGGCGTGCATTCGACGCCCCATTGAGACAGGTAATACCCGCAATACCAGCTTCTGTCGTAATGTGCTTCAAGGGTTCTGTCAAAAGAGCTCACCTAAAAAATAATGTTGACCGGCGCGGGGAAGAAATGTCGCAGCCGTTCACTCTGTCCAGGAGCTTTAATGCAATCATCACAAGAAGTTACCACCAAGGCGCCCGCTGAATACAATGTCGGCGGTAGTTTTAATCAGGCGCTGAGCGCATTTCCATCCCCAGCTGTGACCTATAGTGATTACAAGCTGATACGACGTAATGGTGCGGTGGTTGGGTTTGAGCCGTCCAAGATTTCGATTGCTGTCACCAAGGCGTTTTTGGCGGTGAATGGTGGCCAGGGTGCTGCGTCAGCGCGGGTACGTGAACTGGTTGAGCAATTGACCGCCAATGTCGTCAATGCCCTGGTGCGTCGCCAGCCAGCCGGCGGTACTTTTCATATTGAAGATGTGCAGGATCAGGTCGAGCTGTCGCTCATGCGCTCAGGCGAGCATGACGCCGCCCGGGCCTATGTTCTGTATCGCGCCAAGCGCATGGAAGAACGGGCGCAGCAAAAGTCGAGCAAGGCAGACGCATCTGCTCTCGAATTGCATGTGACTGAAAATGGTCAGCGTCGTCTGCTGGACATGAATCAGGTTCGCTCACTGATCGTGGCCGCCTGCAGTGGTCTGGAAAAAAATGTCGACAGCGAAGCTATCTTGGCCGAGACCGTCAAAAATCTGTACGACGGTGTGCCAGTCGAAGAACTGCACAAGTCGGCCATTCTTGCCGCGCGCGCCTTGATGGAAAAAGATCCGGCCTATAGTCAGGTCACGGCACGTATCCTCTTGCATACAGTGCGTAAGGAAGTGTTTGGCCGCGAAGTCGCGCAAGCCGATGCCGCCGCCGCCTACATTGATTATTTTCCAAAATATATCAAGAAGGGCATCGAAGCCGATCTGCTCGATCAAAAGCTGGGTCAGTTCGATCTGAAAATGCTGGCCGATGCCATCGTTCCCGATCGCGATCTGCAGTTTGGCTATATCGGTCTGCAGACACTGTATGACCGCTATTTCCTGCATATTAAAGATAGTCGCATCGAAATGCCGCAGGTGTTCTACATGCGTGTGGCGATGGGTTTGGCAATCAGTGAAATCAATCGCGAAGCGCGCGCCATTGAGTTTTACCATCTGCTGTCGAGCTTCGACTTCATGAGCTCGACCCCGACCTTGTTTAACTCCGGTACCTTGCGCTCACAATTATCGTCCTGCTATCTGACGACCGTGGCCGATGATCTGGACGGTATTTTTGAGGCCATTAAAGAAAATGCCTTGCTTGCCAAGTTTGCCGGCGGCCTGGGTAATGACTGGACGCCAGTGCGTTCGCTCGGCGCCCACATCAAGGGAACCAACGGCAAATCGCAAGGCGTGGTGCCATTTTTGAAAGTGGTCAACGACACGGCGGTGGCAGTCAATCAAGGTGGCAAACGCAAGGGTGCGGTCTGCGCCTACCTGGAAACCTGGCACATGGACATCGAGGAATTCCTCGAGCTGCGTAAAAATACCGGCGATGACCGCCGCCGCACGCATGACATGAATACCGCTAACTGGATTCCTGATCTGTTCATGAAGCGGGTCATGGAAAAAGGCGAGTGGACCTTGTTTTCACCCAGTGATGCAGTCGATCTGCACGATAAGGTCGGCCGTGCTTTTGAGGCTGCTTATGTCGGCTACGAAGCACGTGCTGCACGCGGCGAGCTGAGTAATTTCAAGAAAGTCCAGGCGCTGGACCTGTGGCGCAAGATGCTGTCAATGCTGTTCGAGACAGGTCACCCATGGATCACGTTCAAAGACCCATGCAACATCCGTTCGCCGCAGCAGCATGTCGGCATGGTGCATAGTTCTAATCTGTGCACAGAAATCACCCTCAATACTAATGAATCTGAAATCGCGGTCTGTAATCTGGGTTCGGTCAACATGCCAGCCCACATGAAAGACGGGCAGCTTGATCAGGTCAAGTTGCAAAAGACGGTTCGCACGGCGATGCGTATGCTCGATAACGTGATCGATATTAACTACTACGCGGTCAAGAAGGCGCGTGATTCCAACCTGCGTCATCGTCCGGTCGGTCTGGGCATCATGGGTTTCCAGGACTGCCTGCACATGATGCGCGTACCTTACGCATCGATGGATGCGGTGGAGTTCGCCGACCGTTCGATGGAAGCTGTCTGCTATCACGCTTACTGGGCCTCTACCGAGCTGGCTGAAGAACGCGGTCGCTACAGTTCCTTTACCGGCTCTTTGTGGGACCGTGGTATTTTGCCGCAGGATTCCCTCAAGCTCTTGGGCGAAGAGCGCGGCGGCTATCTGGAATCAGATTTTTCTGTCAGTATGGATTGGGATGCGCTACGTAGCCGTATCAAGCAGCACGGCATGCGCAACTCAAACTGCGTGGCGATTGCGCCGACAGCGACGATTTCCAACATCATCGGCGTATCCGCCTGTATCGAGCCGACTTACCAGAATCTGTATGTGAAATCGAACCTGTCTGGCGAATTCACCGAGATCAATGAATACCTGGTACGTGATCTCAAGGCCCGCGGCTTGTGGGATGAAGTGATGATTTCTGATCTGAAGTATTTCGATGGCAGCCTGGCCAAGATCGATCGTATTCCGCAGGATTTACGCGCGATCTACGCCACCGCCTTTGAGGTCGAACCAAAGTGGCTAGTCGAAGCAGCCTCACGGCGGCAGAAGTGGATTGATCAGGCGCAGTCACTCAACATCTATATGGCAGGCGCTTCGGGCAAGACGCTGGATGAAACCTACAAGCTGGCCTGGCTGCGCGGTCTCAAAACCACGTACTACCTGCGTACCATCGGCGCGACCTCGACCGAGAAATCGACCTCCAAAACCGGCGCACTGAATGCGGTCGGGATTGATGGTTCGACCAACGGCGCAGCAGCGATATCTGCTACGGCGGCCGGTCAGCAAGAGCCAGACGGCCCGGCCTGTATGCTGCGTCCTGGTGACCAGGGATTTGAAGAATGCGAAGCTTGTCAATAACGACTACACTGCGCGTCAGATGGCAAGAACACCGCACGAATAGTGAAAGAACAGCCCTACCGTTGCAGGCCAGTCAGCCCGCAACGGTAGAGAAAAAATAATGAATCATCGAAGGAATAGACATGATTAGTTGGGATGACGAAGTAATGCCGGTATCTGCTCCGCAGCCAATGCCTGCGCGTGGGCTGGATCTACAGCAGGCAGTCGCTGCCCGTACCACCTTGTCGAGCGTGCAAAGCGATATCGCCCTACCGCCAGGACTGGTCGCCAAGCCTGCACCAGTCAATGCCGGAGAAACAACGGCCAAGCGCGTGGATGCTGCGGATAAGCGCATTATCAACGGCAAGACCGACGTGAATCAGCTGGTGCCTTTCAAATATAAATGGGCATGGGATAAATACTTGGCCGGCTGCGCTAACCACTGGATGCCGCAAGAGATCAACATGCAGCGCGATATCGAGCTGTGGAAAAATCCGAATGGTTTGACGGACGACGAGCGCCGTCTGGTAACGCGCAATCTGGGGTTCTTTGTGACCGCCGACTCACTGGCCGCCAACAATATCGTTCTGGGTACTTACCGTCACATCACGGCACCTGAGTGCCGCCAGTATTTGCTGCGTCAGGCCTTTGAAGAGGCGATTCACACCCACGCCTATCAATATATTGTGGAATCGCTCGGACTCGACGAAAGCGAAGTTTTTAACGCTTACAACGAAGTCGAGTCGATCCGCGACAAGGATCAGTTTCTGATCCCCTTCATCAATGTCCTGACTGATCCCGAATTCAAGACCGGCACGCAGGAGACCGATCAGGCCTTGCTGAAGTCGCTGATCGTCTTCGCCTGTTTGATGGAAGGTCTGTTTTTCTATGTTGGCTTCACACAAATTCTGGCGCTGGGTCGGCAGAACAAGATGATGGGTGCGGCGGAACAGTACCAGTACATTTTGCGTGACGAGTCCATGCACTGCAATTTCGGCATCGATTTGATCAACACGATCAAACTCGAAAACCCGCATCTGTGGACTGCCGAGTTCCGCGAAGAGATCAAAGCGTTGTTTTTACGCGCAGTCGAGTTAGAGTATCGTTATGCTGAAGATACAATGCCTCGAGGTGTGCTCGGTTTGAATGCGCCGATGTTCAAAGGCTATCTGCGCTTCATCGCAAATCGCCGCGCACAGCAGATTGGACTTGATCCGATGTTTGCACAGGAAGAGAACCCTTTCCCGTGGATGAGCGAGATGATCGACCTGAAAAAAGAACGTAATTTTTTCGAGACGCGCGTCATCGAATATCAAACTGGCGGTGCGCTGAACTGGGAATAAAACAGGAATCATCAGGTCGGTTTTATCTAACGGATCGCGCAGTTCGACGATCCGTTAGATAAAAAAAAGTGAAAATAAAGCAGCTTAATAATGCAAATTTAAAAAAAGCTGTTTTACTTACACCGTTTCAAGAGTATATTTCGGATTCAGAGCAGTAATAAACAACAGTCGACCTAGAAGATGTCGTGAAACGACTGGCAAAACTGAAAGCGATCACCAAATTTAATGGACAGTAGACGACCATTTCGATCTATTTTTTCAACGCCACCGCACTCGATGTTATCGAGTATGGTGGCGTTTTCTTTTAAAAAATCGATGGCAGTCCAAAAACAGAATACCAACGCTGGCCAGCATGCCAGCGTTTTTTTTGGCCAGAGCAGTTTAGTCAATTCGGATTAACGCCATGTTCGCGGCGCCGTTGGCAGCCGCGCAGGGTAGTCCGGGAACTGGTCATGGTGGGCTGAAGTACTGCAGCAAGATGAAATGCAGCAGTTCAGCCGGTACCGAATTCATTAGAGCATGCATACTTTAGCTTGTTCCGATGAATAATTCGTAGTGCACATCGCGATGTGTACTGCGGGTTTCCAACTTAAGAAGCTTGATTTTTTCCATCACGTGAAGGAGAAACAAAATGGCAACAGCAACAAAGAAAAAAGCAGCCAAAAAACCGGCCGCTAAAAAAGCAGAAGTTAAAAAGCCCGTCGTGGCTAAAAAAGTAGTCGCTAAAAAAGCAGCAGCTAAGCCAGTCGCCAAAAAGGCAGCAGCGAAGCCAGCAGCCAAAAAAGCCGCCGCTAAAAAGCCAGTCGCTAAAAAAGCAGCAGCTAAGCCAGCAGCTAAAAAGGCCGTAGCCAAGAAGCCAGTGGCTAAAAAAGCCGTCGCTAAAAAGCCAGTCGCTAAAAAGGCCGTCGCCAAGAAGCCAGTGGCCAAAAAAGCCGTCGCTAAAAAGCCAGTCGCTAAAAAGGCCGTAGCCAAGAAGCCAGTGGCCAAAAAAGCAGTTGCTAAAAAGCCAGTCGCTAAAAAAGCAGCAGCGAAGCCAGTCGCTAAAAAAGCAGCAGCGAAGCCAGTAGCGAAGAAGCCCGTCGCTAAAAAAGCAGCAGCCAAGCCAGTAGCGAAGAAGCCCGTCGCTAAAAAAGCAGCAGCCAAGCCAGCAGCAAAGCCAGCAGCGAAGCCAGCAGCGAAGAAGCCAGTCGCTAAAAAAGCAGCAGCCAAGCCAGTTGCAGCAAAGCCGGCAGCAGCAGCACCAGTGGCTGTGAAAACAGTATTGAGCCCGGCAGCAGCATGGCCGTTCCCTACTGGCACACGTCCGTAAATCCAGGTTCGCTTGGAAGCTTGACGAAAGTCAGGCAAAATCCCGCTGTAAGACCTTAGGTCGTACAGCGGTTTTTTTTTGGAGAGCACACTTTGTTACCTCAAATCGTTTCACTCATTGTCGGTACTGCCGCGAGCGTTGTTGCTGGCGTATTGTTGCTGCGTTTTTGGATGCAGGTGGTACGTGTGCGACCGCCGGCTTCGCTGTCGCAATTTATCTTCCAGATGACCGATTGGCTGGTACGACCGTTGCGACGCGTATTTCCGGGAGTAGGTGGGTATGACTGGGCGAGTTTGATCGGCGCTTTTTTGATCGCCGTCGTCGCGACTGCGATTGAATTGATCTTTGCCGGTCCGCTGTCAGGACAAACCATTTTGGCCTGGTCACTATTGCGTCTGACAGAATGGATATTTTACGGTCTCACCGGATTGATTTTGATTGGTGCACTGTTTAGCTGGGTTAATCCTCATGCACCGCTGGCGCCCTTTGTCGACGCGCTCAACGAACCGCTGCTTGCGCCCTTGCGGCGCGTCGTTCCTTTGATTGGCAATTTGGATTTGTCGCCCTTGGTGGCCCTGGTTCTGCTCCGTATAGGCATGCATGTGACGACGTATTTGATCAGCATGCTGGCTTAGCTGATCCTTATTAGCGGATCCTTATACTGCGGTCAGTTCAGGGATAAAACAACATCACTCGATAGCCTTCAGGCTGAAATAGCCGCGTCTCCAATGTCAGTTTGATGCTGTGTTCGCTGTTGGCTGCCAGGCCCTGCTTTACTTCGGCGGCGGAGCGCAGATAACTCTCGGGTTTGATGACTTTGCGCGATACGGTTTTATCATCACCATCATTCAGACTCAGTTCCAGATGGGGCCAGGCCTGTGCTTTATTGCTCCTGTTACGCATCAGGACAGTCAGTATAAAACGATCTTTCTCGCTCTCCGATGGCTGCATCTCGGCAGACTCAACGTTGATGGCATTGATTTGCGCTGACAAGCCAATCTGACAGTCGAGCAGGTCGCACATCTGCATGAGAAGCGGTTTGGCCTGCGGGACGGCAAGCGCGAGCGGATCGCGAAAGGTGAATGCAGCTTGCAAAATCGCGCCCATAGCCAGCAGTACTGATCCGCTCATGAGCGCCAAGCTTATGAAGCGGGAAAAGCGTTTTAATTGGCGCGCACGAATAACGAATCCGGGCTCTTCGTCGAAAGACATGGCAGGTGCATCCGGTACATCCGGTACATCCGGTACATCCGGTACATCGGGTACATCCGGGTTCTTGGCAGGTTCGTTAAGGTCAAGAAAAAAATCGTCAACCCGCTCTGGTTCGTGACCTGTTTCAGTTTCCGGCTCCGGCTCCGGCTCCGGCTCAGGGAGACGCTGTAGTTCCTCGGGCATTGCCTGTGCGGCGTCAGGCTGTGGGGTATTGTGCAGTTCTTGTTCTGCCGCGCGTGAATCCTCGGGCAGCAAATGATCAAGGGCGTTGAAGACGCCATCGCAGGCGCCGCAGCGAACCAGACCGGCACGCAGTTTCAATTGGTCGCTGGCGACCCGAAAGCTGGTGGCACAATGCGGACACTGTGTGGTGAGCGCCATGTTTATCCGCCAGCAGTTTCCAGTCGACCTGACAAGGCAACCCAGCCATCACGCTGCGCCCAGACCGACAAGCTGATGAAGGGCGCATAAGCGGCGATGACTTCATCAGCCTGCCGTTCCAGTACGCCTGAGAGTACCAGTGCTCCGTCGGCGGCTAGACGATGGGCGAGCATCGGCGCCATGAGTTTTAAGGGACTCGAGAGAATATTCGCCACCACAATATCAAAAAATTCAGGTCCGTTGCTCGTTCCGTAGTCATCCGGCAGGAAGTACGCTATCTCGCAGGCATTGCGTTCACTGTTAAAGCGGGCTGATTCGATTGCCTGTGGATCGATGTCGATGCCGACCACCTGTCCGGCGCCACATTTTTTGGCGACCATGGCCAGAATCCCTGAACCACAGCCATAGTCCAGAACCGAGCAGCCGTGCTGGGTGTTTAATTCCAGCCACTCCATGCACAATCGGGTCGTCGCGTGGCTGCCCGTGCCGAAAGCCAGACCGGGGTCAAGTTCCATTACCAGTGCCTGCGGATCGGGCGCTGCATGCCAGCTGGGTACGACCCAGATATTTTGTCCGATATGGATGGGTTCGAATTGCGATTGCGTCAACCGGACCCAATCCTGTTCAGCAACAGCCCGCAGCGTATAGAGCAGGGTGTGCGGATCGATGCTGCAGATCTGTGCGGCCTCGTTGACCAGCGCAGCATGGTCGATCTCGACGGCCAATAAGGCCACCACACGGCTGCGGTTCCAGGCGGCTTGTTCGATGGCCATGCCGGGCTCGCCGAACAGGGGGCGTTCGGCGTCCGTACCTTCGTCGGCATCTTCTACCGACACCGACAACGCGCCGCAATCCATCAAGGCATCGGAAAGATTTTCCGCCTGATCGCGTGCGACTTCGATAATCACTTCATTCCAGCTCATGCGTGCTTCCTTGCTTTGGCCTGACGATGATCGAACTTACTTTTTGGTAGCGGATTTTCTTGACTCTTTAGGTAAGTCCGGCTTATCGGCCAGCTTTTGTTCCAGATAATGGATGTTGGTGCCGCCTTCAATGAAGCGCGCGTCCACCATCAGCTCACGATGCAAGGGAATATTGGTCAGAATCCCTTCCACGACCATCTCGGAGAGGGCGATCTGCATCCGCCGGATCGCCTGTTCACGCGTGGCGCCATATGAAATGACTTTACCGACCATCGAATCATAATGAGGCGGTACAACATAACCGGCATAGGCATGTGAATCGACCCGGATGCCAGGCCCGCCGGGAACGTGCCAGGCGGTGAGCTTACCAGGTGAGGGCGTAAATTTGAAGGGGTCTTCGGCGTTGATGCGGCATTCGATCGCGTGACCCTTGAGTTCGATATCGCGCTGGCGAAAGCGTAATTTTTCGCCGGCCGCGATGCGAATCTGCTCTTGCACGATATCGACACCGGTCACCATTTCCGTGACCGGATGCTCGACCTGAACGCGGGTGTTCATCTCGATGAAATAGAACTCATTATTTTCATACAAAAATTCGAAGGTGCCGGCGCCACGATAACCCATCTTGCGACAGGCTTCGGCACAGCGGTCACCGATGCGTTCGATGATCTTGCGCGGAATGCCGACTGCCGGTGCTTCTTCAATGACTTTTTGATGGCGTCGCTGCATCGAACAATCGCGTTCACCGAGCCAGATGGCGTTTTTGAATTCATCGGCCAGAATCTGGATTTCCACGTGACGCGGATTTTCCAGGTATTTCTCCATATAGACTTCCGGATTACCAAAGGCGGCGCCGGCTTCGGTTCTGGTCATGGTGACGGCATTGAGCAGTGCGGCTTCGGTATGCACGACCCGCATGCCGCGTCCGCCGCCGCCGCCGGCGGCCTTGATGATGATGGGGTAGCCAACGGCGCGGGCAATGCGGATGATCTCTTTGCCATCTTCCGGCAAAGCGCCTTCCGAACCTGGTACGCAAGGGACGCCCGCTTTAATCATGGCCTGCTTGGCACTGACCTTATCGCCCATCATGCGGATGGTTTCAGGCCGGGGGCCGATGAAAACAAAACCAGATTGCTCGACGCGTTCGGCGAAGTCGGCGTTTTCTGAAAGGAAGCCGTAGCCGGGATGGATGGCCTGCGCATCGGTGACTTCAGCGGCACTGATGATGGCTGGCATATTAAGGTAGCTTAAGGCGGAAGAAGCAGGACCGATACAGACCGATTCATCGGCCAACTTGACATACTTGGCGTCGCGGTCGGCTTCGGAATGGACGACGACCGTCTTGATGCCCATTTCGCGGCAGGCGCGCTGGATGCGGAGAGCAATTTCGCCACGATTGGCGATGAGAATTTTTTCGAACATGTCTGGACGCTAGTGGAAAGTGGGCGAATGAAGCTGCGCATCGCAGCTGCGAATGAAAGCCAAAAGACCGGATCAGCGCACCTGTTCCGGCACTGGATGCTGCTTATCCGATGACGAACAGGGGTTGGCCAAATTCGACCGGCTGACCATTTTCAACCAAAATCTGTTTGATGACACCGCTGGCATCTGCATCAATTTCATTGAGCAGCTTCATGGCTTCGATAATACAGATGGTGTCACCTTCCTTGATGGTCGAGCCAACTTCCACGAATGCAGGCGAGCCTGGCGCGGAGGAGCGATAAAAGGTGCCGACCATGGGCGACTTTACAATATGACCAGCTGGCGCTTCAGCTACATCAGCGACCACGGCGGCGGCTGGTAATGTAGCTGGTGCGGCCATTGGCGCGGCGGCGGCATGCGGCATCATCATGATCTGCTGTTGTGCGGCCGTACCGGACTTGACGATGCGGACTTTGCTTTCGCCTTCGGTGACTTCCAATTCGGCGATATCCGATTCTGCGACCAGGTCAATGAGGGTCTTGAGCTTGCGTAGATCCATGAGAAACGCTCCGGAGTGGGTTATTCGTTGAAAGTAAAACGCGCTAATTATAAGACAATTGTCGCAAATAATGGAATTTGACAGCAGTTAATCACATATAACGAAACGCGGTGTTTTTTTGATTAGCCGTTAAGAGGGGCTTTGGGAAGCCGGATTAATCCGGCTTGAAGAATGATTGATCAGCTGGTTTTAGACTGCACTCAACACAATGTCGGCATTTTGCCGCTAAATGACGCGAATTGGCAAGAACTATCCCAATTTCACAGTGCTAAAAGATCGCGCCTCAGGAGGGCAATGTCTAATTCGCCGAGATAAGTCTTACGAATTTGACCATCACTGCCGACCACAACGGTATAAGGCAGGCCACCCGCCTGATTACCAAATGCGCGGGAAAACTGACTACCCCCCATGCCGGCAACATAAAGAGGATAACTGATGGCGTATTTGTCAGCAAATGCGCCGACGTTCTTGGCAGAATCGATGCCGATACCGATGATATGAATTTTTTTGCCGGCTAATTCGCTTTGTAAAGCCGACAAGGCGGGCATCTCTTTGACGCAGGGTGCGCACCAGGTGGCCCAGAAATTAATCACCAGGATTTTGCCCTGCCATTGTGCCAGGGGCTGCAATTTACCTGCCGCGTCGGGGAGGGTTTCCGCCAGCAGCGCTTGTAAGGCCGGCGCAGGCGGTGCGCTGGGGGGCGTTTTGTTATACAGGCTGGCAAACAAGCCCAGGGCAATGCAGCTCACTGCAATCAGTAGAGTGAGTCGTTTGGTGTTTTTCATGGGGTTTCGCTTTCCTGAATCAGGCGGCGCAGCGCGTTGAGGTCGATGCGTTCGGGTCGGCCATTGCCGGCTTTGACGGCGCCCCGCAGATCATCGGTTTGGTAGAGCGCCAGGTGCACGCCTTCGTTATGCCACATAAAACTGACGGTTTCGACCGGATCAAAGTGACGGCCTTTGAAATGGGCTGACTCGGAGACTTCAAAGGCAATGTCACGGTTCATGAGCCAGATTTCAACTTCTTTTGGGCTGTCGGCAAACAGCTGTAAATGGATGTCGGTCTGTTCGCCGGCTGAACCATTGAGCACGGCGCCCGTCAGATGAGGTCTGAAGCGCTGCAGCTCACCCATGAGTTGCTCGGCTAGCGCACGCAAATGGGCTAAGCGCGCAGGCTGTGAGTCGCCAAAAAAGAGCGCATGGTAAATGCGCACTTCTTCTTCTATCTGGCTGTTATCGGGCAGGATATCGCCGCGCGGCCTGGCATCGCCTAAAATTTGTTTGGCAGCCTTACGCTTGGCATTGCCATAGTCTGCACCGTCTTCGGCAATCATGCGTGCGGCAAGAATGGCGATTTCGCTGCGTAAGAGTTCGCTATCAGATGGGTAATGAATGTGCATGGGGCGATAAGCTTGGCCTTGAGAGGCTTGAGGTCAGGTAAAATCTTGGATTATTTTTCGAAATTGTACAATGCATATTCACATTCTCGGCATCTGTGGCACTTTCATGGGCGGACTGGCAGTGCTGGCTAAAGAAGCCGGCCACCAAGTCACCGGCTGTGACGCCAACGTATATCCGCCTATGAGCACCCAGCTCGAAGCGCAGGGCATTGCGCTCACTGAAGGCTTCGGGGTGGAACAGCTGGCACAAAAACCCGACCTGTTCGTGATCGGTAATGTGGTTTCACGCGGTAATCCGCTCATGGAAGCCATTTTGAATCAGGGCCTGCCCTACGTCTCCGGACCACAATGGATGGGCGATCATATCCTGTCTGGGAAATGGGTGCTGGCAGTGGCCGGAACCCATGGCAAAACTACGACCTCGGCCATGCTGGCCTGGATTTTGGAGCAGGCCGGATACCACCCCGGTTTTCTGATCGGTGGGGTGCCGCTCAACTTTGGTATTTCGGCGCGCTTGTCCGGCGCCCAGCCATCCGACTTTTTTGTCATCGAGGCGGACGAGTACGATACGGCCTTCTTCGATAAACGCAGCAAGTTTGTGCACTACCATACCCGTACCGCGATTCTGAATAATCTCGAATACGACCACGCGGATATTTTCCCCGATCTGGGTGCCATCGAGACCCAGTTCCATCATCTTGTACGGACCGTGCCTGGCGTGGGCCGTCTGATTTATAACGGCGCGCAAGCTTCCTTGCAGCGTGTGTTGGCGCGCGGCTGCTGGAGTGAGCAAGAGAGTTTTGGCACATCTGCCGAAGCCCTCCCGACTACCGACTGGTCGCTCACCCAGCATCAGGATGGCAGCTTTGATGTGTTCTTCAAGACCGCACTGCAAGGTCGCGTGGAATGGGACCTGAGCGGTGAACATAATCGCCACAACGCTGTGGCGGCGATCGCTGCCGCGCGCCATGTGGGTGTGTTACCGGCGCAGTCGATTGCCGCGTTGCGCTCCTTCGTGAATGTGAAGCGGCGCATGGAATTGCGCGGTGTGGCCAGACAGATTGCAGTCTACGATGATTTTGCCCATCATCCCACGGCGATTGCCACCACGATCGGTGGCCTACGTCAGAAAGTCGGCGCAGCACGGATTTTGGCCGTGATTGAACCGCGTTCAAACACCATGAAACTGGGCACCATGAAAGAAGCGCTGCCAGAGAGCTTGCTGGCGGCTGACCTGGTATTTGGTTATGGTGCGCGACCGAGCGGCAGCGGTAAGGGTGCGCTGGGCTGGGATCTTGGCGCAGCCCTCTCACCCTTGGGTGAGAAAGCGCGCACGTTTGATGACATTGGCTTGCTGGTGCAGGCGATCGTGGAACAGGCGCGCCCGGGAGATCATATTTTAGTGATGAGTAACGGCGCCTTCGGTGGCGTGCATCAGGCGCTGTTGGATGCGCTGGCCGTTTGAGCCAATAACGCAATAACAAATAAAGAGCGGCATGAATTTATTTTTTGAAGAATCCGGCGATTTCAAGGCAGGCAGTGTTTTGTCGCAGCAGGGCGAGGCGTATCAGGTTGAACTGGCGAGCGGCAAACGTAGCAAGGTCAAGACGCGCGATGTGCTGGTGGAGTTCAATACGCCTGCGCCGGCCGAGCTGTTGAGCGAGGCGGCGGCGATGGCGGCGACGATCGATCTGGACTTTCTGTGGGAAGTCGCTGGTCAGGATGAGTTTGCCTTTGCCGATCTTGGCCGAGAATATTTTGGCCATGTACCGCAGGCGGTCGAGGCCGCTGGTCTGCTGATGCGCTTACATCATGCGCCGATTTATTTTTACAAGAAGGGCAAGGGACGCTATAAGGCTGCGCCGGAAGCTTCGCTCAAGGCAGCTCAAGCCGGGGTAGAAAAAAAGCGTCTGCTGGCGATCGCCCAGGCGCAGTATGTTGACGAATTAATGGCCGGTCGCTTACCCGCAGCCATGCAGCCGTTGGCTTTGCAATTGCTCTTTAAGCCGGACAAGAACGGTATCGAATACAAGGCATTTGATGCGGCCTGTAATGAATTACAACTTGCGCCACAGCGGCTGATGTTGCAGGTGGGCGGCATCGCGTCGCCTAAGGCTGTACATTTTTCTAAATTTCAATACGAGTTTTTCCCTAAGGGTCTGAGTTTTCCGCCGGTCGAGATTCCACCGCTGGCGACTTTACCTGTCGCTCAGGTCAAGGCGTTTTCGATCGATGATATGACGACCACGGAAATCGATGATGCATTCTCGGTCGTGGTGCAAGACGATGGCATGCTGCGGGTCGGTATTCATATCGCTGCGCCGGCGCTGGGGATTCGTCCCGGCGATAGCATCGACGCCATCGCGCGTGCACGCATGTCGACGGTCTATATGCCGGGCGATAAAATCACCATGCTGCCGGATGCGCTGGTGACCGCTTTTACGCTGGCTGAGGGGAAAACCTGTCCGGCAGTGTCCTTGTATGCAACGATCGATCCGACCGACTGGTCAGTGATCGCCACCGAAACGCGCGCCGAGGCAGTGCCGATCGCGGCCAATTTACGGCATAACGATCTGGATGCTTTGGTGACCGAAGAGCATCTGGCCGCCGGCACAGGTGACTATCCGCACAAGGCAGAGATCGCCCAGCTTTGGCAGTGGGCCCAGGTGCTTGAGCAAGGCCGTATGCAAAAACGCGAAAGTTTTGGCCTGCGGCCGGAGCAGAATAACCGCGTCGATTTCAATTTTTATGTGGATGACGATGTCGTCAGTATCGTGCGCCGTAAGCGTGGTGCACCGCTCGACAAGATCGTCGCCGAGCTGATGATTTTTGCCAACAGCACCTGGGGTAAGCTCATGCATGAGCACGGCGTACCGGGTGTCTATCGCAGCCAAGGTGGTGGCACGGGTGGCTGGGCGGCCAAGATGCAGGTCCGTATGGTGACGCATGCCGCGCCTCATCAGGGCCTGGGGGTTGACCAGTACGCCTGGAGCACTTCCCCTCTGCGGCGCTATCCTGATCTGGTCAATCAGTGGCAGATTTTAAGCTGCATTGAACACGGCGTGACAGCGCCGCTGGTCGCGCATTTTAAGCAGCGGGATGCCGATCTGTTTGCCATCGTGTCGGCCTTTGATGCGGCCTATAGTGGCTATGCTGATTTTCAAAACACCATGGAACGTTACTGGTGCCTGCGCTGGCTGTCGCAAGAGAAGGCCCGTCAGGTTGATGCCGTGGTGCTCAAGGATGAAGTGCTGCGCCTGACAGAAATTCCGCTGGTGATCCGCCTTCCGGGTATGCCGCAGCTTGCCCGTGGCACGCAAGTCAAACTCGATTTGCTGCGCTGGGATGATCTTGATTTGACGGTCGAGGCGCGCTTGCTGGAAGTCGCTGTAACCGAAGCGCTGGAACTGGCCGACGAGGAGGAAGGCGAGACCGACGCAGATATCGCCGAACAGCCTGAGTCGGATGGTGTGATGGTCGACGTCGCAGCGTCGGCGCTGGATAGTAGCGTGCCGGCCGCACCAACGGATGAAGTGATCTCTGCATGAAGTGTCGGGCTAACTTCGCTGCCTCTGCAGGCGTATGTGTATCGGTAATTGCAACTTCGCGGATGCGCAAAACGTGAAGTCGTTTTTTAAAAAGCGCACGCTCGCCATTGCTGTCAGCCTGTCGGTCTTGGCGCATGTGGCGTTGCTGCTGGTGCGTTTTGTGGCACCCGAGGCGATGCATTTCAAACCGCTCGACGCCGGTCTGGAAGTAATTTTGGTGAATGCCAAACATGCGTCCGCACCACTGAATGCCCAAGCACTCGCGCAGGCCAATCTGGATGGTGGCGGTAATGCCAAGGAGGGGCGCGCCAAGTCACCGCTGCCAGATATGCGGCAAAGCGTCGACGGTACTGAAGCACAAAAAGTCAAGCAGCGCATCGCAGAGCTCGAACAGGAGCAGCGCAATTTGATGGCCAGTCTGCGCACTAAAAATAACTTCAATGTCGCAAACATGAAGGACATCGACAGGCTAAAGGAATCACTTAAGCCGGATGGTGCCGATCTGCTTGAAAGTGCAAAGGCGATTGCCCGCAAGGAGGCTGAGATCGCCAAGAGCATCGAAGACTACAATAAGCGACCAAAGAAAACACAAATCACGCCGAGTACGCGCGAAGTGTCCTACGCGTCGTATTACAAGACATTACAAGACCGGATTGAAAAATATGGCACGCTCAATTTCCCGCAGCGAGATGGCAAAAAACTCTACGGCGAGATGGTGATCAGCATTCAGTTGCAGCCGGATGGGTCGATTTATGCCGCCGAGGGAAGTCCGCGGGTCGAGCGTAGTTCGGGGATTATTGAGCTGGATCGGGCTGCGCTGCGTATCGTGCGCCAGGCGGCGCCCTTTGGCCGTTTTCCGCCTAGAATGATCAACGACGATAAAATCGAAGTATGGGAAATCATCACCCGTTTCCGATTTACGCGTGACGACACAGTGCAGGCCCAAATAGGCACAGGAGAAAATTAATGCCAACCGACCGCTACGTCGTGATCGGCCATCCGGTCGCGCACAGTAAATCGCCGCAAATTCACACCAGCTTCGCTGAGCAAACTGGTCAGCAGATTAGCTATACACGTTTGTTGGCGCCTCTCGATGGCTTCGCGCAAACAGTCAAGGACTTCATCGCTGAAGGCGGACGCGGCGCGAATGTGACGGTGCCATTCAAGCTCGAAGCATTTGCACTGGCCACTCAATGCACACCGCGCGCGCAGGCAGCTGGTGCGGTCAATACGCTCAAGTTTGAGGGCGTCGAGATCATTGGTGACAATACGGATGGGTTTGGCCTGGTCAGAGATCTTGAAATCAATGCTGCGCAGGTCTTGCGCGGTAAACGCATTCTCTTGCTGGGTGCTGGTGGCGCTGCGCGCGGGGTCATTCTGCCCCTGCTGAACGCCCAGCCGTCTGAACTGATGATCGCTAATCGCACGGTGGAAAAGGCGCTTGATCTGGCATGGGCGTTTCAAGAACACGGCCCTATCAGCGCCTCGAGCTTTGAAGAACTGGCCGGCGACTATGACGTGATTATCAATGCGACCTCGGCGAGTATCGATGCCCGCATACCGCCGGTGGCGCCAAGCTTGTTTGGCAAGCAAACACTGGCGTATGACATGATGTACGCCAAGGCGCCGACGGCATTCATGCAGTTCGCCCTCCAGCAAGGCAGTCAGGCGCGTGATGGCCTGGGCATGCTGGTCGAGCAGGCGGCAGAGGCGTTTTATATCTGGCGTGGTGTGCGACCGCAAACCGCAGCGGTCTTTGCCGCCTTGCGCGAATAAGCCCGCCAATGAGGACCCTGCGCAAAATTCTGCTCTGGCTACTGGTCTTGCCACTCTTGCTGGTACTTTTATTGCAGGTCTATTTTTGCGCACAGATTTGGTGGTGGGTAGACCATAATCCGGAGAGTACCAGCTTCATGCGCCATCAGCTTTCGCTCATGCAGGAAAAAAATGCCAAGGCCGAGCTACGGCAGAAGTGGGTTCCCTACGAGCGCATTTCAAACAATATCAAGCGCGCCATCATTACCGCAGAAGATGCGACGTTTTCCGAGCACGATGGGGTCGACTGGGAAGCCTTGCAGAGGGCGTATCAAAAAAATAATAAGAAAGGTAAGGTCGTTGCCGGTGGCTCGACGATTACCCAGCAGCTGGCCAAGAATTTGTTCTTGTCCGGTCAACGCAGCTATCTACGCAAGGCGCAGGAATTCGTCATTACGTATATGCTCGAATTCTGGATGGACAAGGAACGCATTTTTGAAATCTACCTGAATGTGGTTGAGTGGGGGAATGGTGTGTTCGGGGTGGAGGCCGCTGCCCGTTATTATTATGGCGTATCGGCCTCGACGCTTTCAATGGAGCAGGCGGCACGGCTGGCGGTGATGTTGCCCAATCCGCGCTTTTTTGACAAAAACCGGGCTTCTCCTTACCTGGCACGGCGCGCAGATTTGATCCTAAAACGCATGAACGCGGCCGAACTACCCTGAAAATAGGCCCGGTTTGCACGTCAAGCTGGTCTATCGTCGGTGATGTCAGTAAAATTGCGCTGCTTTATATAAGACAGTCCTGTTCCGGCGCATGCTGGCAGATGACGGCGGTCCAGGTTCTCGGAGGGTAGCGCATGATTAACGTATTTGTTTTGCAAAACGGACGCCTGAACCAGGTCAACATCGACTCGCGCGTCGATCTTGAACAATCCCTGCCGATCTGGGTTGATCTGACCGATCCGACCGACGAAGAACGCGACTGGGTCAAGAGTATCTACGGCGTGACCCTGCCGGGTGAAGATGAAGTCAAGGATATCGAGGCCTCGGCGCGCTACTACGAAGCTGAAAATGGCGACCTGCATTTGCGCACCGACTTCCTACTCGAAGAAGATGATGGTCCATCGCGCGCCATCACGGTGGCGTTTATTCTGGCGCGCGACATGCTCTTTACGGTCCATACCGATGACCTGCCGGTGTTTCGCTTAGTGCGCATGCGCGCCCGCGCCCGTCCAGGCTCGATCGCCGATTATAAGGATGTGCTGCTGGATCTGTACGCGACCGATGCCGAATATTCGGCCGATTCGCTCGAAGGTATGTATCAGAATCTGGAAGAAGTGAGTCGTCAGGTACTCAAAAAGCAGCTCACCGATCAGGACGCCGCCGCAGCACTCAATGCCATCGCCAGCCAGGAAGATCTGAACGGACGGATTCGCCGCAATATGATGGACACCCGGCGCGCAGTCAGTTTTCTCATGCGCGGACGGCTGCTGCATGCAGAGCAATTTGAAGAGGCGCGGCAGATTTTGCGCGACATTGAATCACTCGATGGCCATACCGCTTTTTTGTTCGACAAGATTAACTTTTTGATGGACGCTACGGTCGGTTTCATCAACATCAATCAGAATAAAATCATCAAGATATTTTCGGTCGCATCGGTGGCGTTTTTGCCGCCGACGCTCATCGCCAGTATTTACGGAATGAATTTCAGACTGATGCCTGAGCTGCAGTGGGAGTGGGGTTATCCATTTGCCTTGGTATTGATGGTGGCGAGCGCGATTGCGCCCTTCCTGTATTTTCGTCAGCGCGGCTGGCTTAATTAAGCGCGCATCATTGAGTTTGGATCACCAAGCTTTATACGTATTAAGCGTTCCATCATTGAGCGCCCAGTTATAGCAGTGCCAGCAGAGATAAATTTTTTTATTCACACCATAAAAATCAAACTGACGGAAGGTTTTTAAAAACATTTGTGCATAATAAATTAAAAAAAAGCATACGCCTGATGGCAATGATGTGTGTGGCCATGGGCGTCAAGGCTGCCGATTCGGCGTCGTTCGAATTCGGTACTGGAAACAAATCGCAATTGACGCGACTCGGTATGCAATGGAACTGGGAGCGACAGTGGTTCAAGTCGAATGGCATGCATCTGGGGGCCTACTGGGATGCAACGATCTCAGTCCTGCATCAGGGGCGCTACCAAAACCAGGAGGCCAGCAAAAATATCGCCGATGTTGGAATAACGCCTGTGCTGCGGTTTCAGAGGGATGACAGAAAAGGCGTCTATGCCGAAGCGGGTATTGGGGCACACTATATGTCATCGATCTATGACAATAATCACCGCACTTTTTCGACCAATTTTCAGTTCGGTGATCACATCGGTGTGGGATACGTATTTGATGGCGGTTTGAACATCGGTTTAAAGATTCAACACTTCTCGAACTGCGGCATTCAACATCCCAATCCGGGTGCTAATTTTGTGGTGCTGCAAACGGCACATGCATTTTGACGGGCAGGCGCTGGGAGTCAATGCATCCGCTTCCTGGTCCGAATTTATTCGCCGTTTTGTTCCGGTAGCGTCAGACGGCCAGTGTGGAAATCATATTCGTACACTTCGCCATACCGGCCCCATTCGATCGCGACCTCCAGTACTCGCTTGGCTTCATCGGTCTTCAAGAATTCTTCCAGCAATTCGATGAACGGTTCTTCCGACAAGGTCCCATTTGGCACTTTTTCGAGCTGCTGACGAATGCGCGCTGCCAACGGAACGTGCATCAGTAATTGTTGACCGAATAGTTCCTGACGCTGGGCCTGTTCGGCTTCGGCATAGCGCTGACCCAGGGCAGTGAGGCGGATATCGCCTTTGTCGATGTGTGCCAGTCCGAGTAGACCGAGCGCCTCGTAGGCGTGAAACAAGGCGTCGTCCGGCAGGGCGGATTCTTCTGCCAGTTGGGGGAGGTCGGCGCTGCCGTTGAAGGGGGCGCCGGCGAGCAAGTCGAGCACGCCTTCGATGTGACTGACGTCGGTGTCGGGCAATCGATAGCCGAGATGGAGTACCAGTCCTGTGCCTGTCAGGGCCTCTTGTGCCGGGCGCATCGTCATCAGTCCATACACTTCGTCAATCAGGGTTCGCACCTCGAGTGTATCGGCCGAGCGCGGACGTGGCAGATCCACTTTGATTTCGCTGCGAATGCGGCCCGGATCGCTCGACAGGATGATGATCCGGTCGGCCATCATGACGGCTTCTTCGATGTTGTGGGAGACGATCAGGATACCCTTAGTCTGGATCCGGTCACTGTCCCATAAATTGAGGATGTCGTCACGCAGGGTTTCACCAGTGAGCACATCGAGCGCAGAAAAGGCTTCATCCATGAGCAGCACATCCGGATTGGTGACCAGCGCGCGGGCAATCCCGACCCGCTGACGCATACCGCCTGACAGCTCGCGCGGCAAGGCACCGCCGAATCCGGCTAGACCCATCAGCTCGAGCATGGCGTCGGCACGCTGTTCTCTTTCATTGGCGGGCATGCCTTGGGCTTCTAATCCGAGCTCGACATTTTGCTGCACCGTCAGCCAGGGGAATAGTGCAAACGACTGAAACACCATCGCAATACCGGCGGCCGGCTGATAGATGTTTTTTCCGCGATAAATGGTCTCACCAGCATCGGCTGGAATGAGACCCGCCATGATGCGCAGCAGAGTCGATTTGCCGGAGCCAGATTTACCCAGCAGGGCGACGATTTCGCCCTGTGCGAGGCAAAAGTTGACGCCATCGAGGATCAGCCGCGGTACCCCGTCCGCGCTGCGAAACGACTTACAGACGCCCTGCAGCTGCATAAGTGCGGGTAGATTCGTAGCCGGATTCGCGGGCTGATTTTCAGCCGGATGTGGCGTTTGAATTTGCGTCTGTCTTGGAGTCTGATTCATGGCGTGATTTAACGGGTTCCGTATTTTTCTTGGTTTACTTTTTAGGGTGCTTGTTTTTTTCTTAAAGAGTTCGGTCTTCCGCCAGCGCATACAATTTGCGCCAGAAAAAACGGTTCAACAGCATCACGAACACACACATGACGCCAATACCCAAGGCGATGCGATGGAAGTCACCTGCGTCGGTCATTTGCTTGATATAGCTACCCAGCCCGTCAGCGATCAGGGTGGTTTTACCCCAGGTGACGTATTCGGCAACGATACTGGCATTCCACGAGCCGCCACTGGCAGTGATCGCTCCGGTAATATAGGCGGGAAACACCGCTGGCAAATAGACCCGTCGCCATTTCAGCCAGCCCTTGAGCCCCAGATTATCGGCCGCCAGACGCAGCTCATTGGGAATCGTCGAGGCGCCTGCAACGACGTTAAATAGGATGTACCACTGGGTACCAAACACCATCAGCGGACTGAGCCAGATATTAATATTGAGCTTGAACGTCACCAGTACAAACACCACGACTGGAAACATGAGATTGACCGGAAAAGCGGCAAAAAATTGCGCCACTGCCTGAACCCGCTGCGCATACTGCGGACGCAAACCGATCCAGATGGCGATCGGTACCCAGACGATGGATGCCAGGGCAATCAGCAATAAAACCCGCAGCAGCGTCATCAGGCCCAGCCCCACCACATGCGCGGCTTCAGTCCAGCCCACGTCGCTGTGGACAAAAGCCACCAGATGGTAGGCCGCCAGTAGTGAGAGCGCCATCACCAGCCAATCCCAGGCCCGCTGCATGATGCCGTTCCAGCGGTGCGGGACGAGATCAGGCGCGAGGCTGTCTGCCGGTCTACTAAACCAGCCCAGCGGTCCGTTCATGGCATACCAGAAGCGATCGGTCAGCGCTCTGATCCAGCGACTACGGCGCCCCCAGTCGAGTAGCCACGAATGTTGTGCCGTGTCGCCCTGTGTTTCTTCGAAGCGGAACTTATCGGCCCAGGCCAATAGTGGTCGAAAAAAAAGCTGATCTACCATGACGATGCCCGCCAACATGGCGCCGATCGCCCAGGCGATGGCGACACCGCTTTCTGCTTCGATGGCAACGGCGATATAGGCGCCGATGCCGGGCAGCTTGATGTCTTGTCCGGCGACCGAAATCGCTTCTGCCGCGACTAGAAAAAACCAGCCGCCCGACATCGACATCATCATATTCCACAGCAGACCTGGCATCGCAAAGGGTAATTCAAGACGCCAGAAACGCTGCCATCCGGAGAGTCGAAATATACGCGAGGCTTCATTGAGTTCAGCCGGCACCGTGCGCATCGACTGATACAGACTAAAGGCCATATTCCACGCCTGCGAAGTAAAGATGGCGAAAATGGCAGCGCATTCCACGCCCAATAAATTACCCGGAAAAAGAGCGATGAAGGGCGCGATGGCGATGGCTTGAAAACCCAGGATAGGTACCGACTGCAAGACGTCGAGCATGGGCACCATGATCTTCTCGGCCGCCTTGTATTTTACCGCCAGAGCTGCAAAGGCAAAGCTGAATACGAGTGAGCAGGTGAGCGCCATAAACATACGCAAAATAGTGCGTAGCAGGTAATACGGCAAGTAGATGGGATCGAGCGAAATCGGCGTGACTTCGCCGACGATGAACGGGCGCGACATCTGCATCGCCCCAAAGGCCAGCCCGGCGATCGCCGCCAGTACGAGTGGCAGCAGTATCCAGTCCCAGCGATTTGGTCCAGTCTTTAAAAACTCGCTGCGAGACGGTCGTGGTGAAAATAATTCAAACATACCGCTTCCACGTTAAAACGCCGACCGTACCGATCAATGATGACATCCGTGTTACCCGGACGTAGGATTTACACAGCTTCACGTGCAAATGCGAAACTCCGCAGCCAAACCTTGCTACTGCAAGCGAGCAAAAACTCGCGCAGCCGCCGCCACCGTCTCATCAATAATGGCATCATCATGACAAGCCGACACAAACCCTGCCTCAAAAGCCGAAGGCGCAAAATACACCCCCTCATCGAGCATGGCGTGAAAGAAGGTATTAAAGCGCGTCTTGTTACAGTCCATCATGCTGGCATAATCGGTCGGCAGGGCCGCGGCAAAATACAGACCAAACATCCCGCCCACCGCATTGCCGCACACAGGAATACCCGCCGCCTGGCCAGCGGCACTCAAGCCATCCACAAGTTTGCGGGTGCAACGTGTCAGCGCCTCATAAAAACCAGGTGCCTGAATCAGCTTTAAAGTCGTCATCCCCGCCGCAACGGCGACTGGATTGCCCGACAGCGTACCCGCCTGATAGACCCCGCCCAAAGGCGCCATGTGCCGCATGATGTCGGCGCGTCCACCGAACGCCGCTACCGGCAATCCACCGCCGATGACTTTGCCCAGCGCCGTGATATCCGGCGTGATGCCATACAGGGCCTGGGCACCGCCGAGAGCCACCCGAAATCCGGACATGACTTCGTCAAAAATCAGCAGCGCGCCATGTTTGGTGCACAGGCTGCGCATGCTGTTTAAAAATTCTTGTGTGGCCGGCAGCAGATTCATATTGCCAGCGACCGGTTCGACGATGACGCAGGCGATCTCGTCCCCTTTGCGGGCGAATAGTTCTTCCAGCTGGGCGACATTGTTATAGTCGAGCACCAAGGTATGTTTGGCAAAATCTTCCGGCACGCCAGCGGAAGTCGGATTGCCAAACGTGAGCAGACCACTGCCCGCTTTCACCAATAACGAATCTGCGTGGCCGTGATAACAGCCCTCGAATTTAACGATCGTATCGCGCCCCGTAGCGCCGCGCGCTAACCGCAGTGCGCTCATGGTGGCTTCGGTGCCGGAAGAGACCAGGCGCACCTGTTCAATCGACGGCACCAGGCGGCAAATTTCTTCTGCCATCAGTACTTCGCCTTCGGTCGGTGCGCCAAATGATAGTCCGCGCGCAGCCGCTTCTTGCACTGCCTTGACGACAGTCGGATGGGCATGGCCGACGATTGCCGGCCCCCATGACCCAATGTAGTCGATATAGCGCTGACCATCGGCATCCCAGAAATACGGGCCTTCGGCGCGGGTAATAAAGCGCGGCGTGCCGCCGACCGAACGAAAGGCGCGTACTGGTGAATTAACGCCGCCTGGGGTGGTTTTTTGTGCGCGGGAAAAGAGCAGATCGTTTTGCGAAGTCATTCGTTATACCGAAGAAGAAAAATTAGTGATTAGCATCCGGCTCACGGGCCCAGAAGTAGCGGTCCGGGAGCAGCTTGCCCATGCCGATGCGCTGTGCGTGAGCGATCGCGGCGACGGTGAATTCTTGCGCCTCAAGTACCGCCTCGGGCATATCCAGGCCGTTGGCCAGCATGGCAGCCATGGCGGCCGATAACGTTGAGCCAGCACCGCAAAAAGAGCCTGACAGCCGCGGCCAGCGATCCTGCCTTACGACCCCAGATTGGTCGAACAGCGTATTGCCGACTTCTGCGGAAGCGGTCTGGGTGCCGGTGACGAATACATATTCGCAGCCCGATTCGATGAGACGCGTCGCATCGAAGGCCAGCATGTCTTCGATGGTCGGTTCGCGCCAGGTTTCGGCCAGGGTATTGAGCTCGACGGCGGATAATAAAAGTAGCGTTGTCTGCGGGATCAGCAGCTCGCGGATGGCGATCAACAGCTCATCGTCGTCCGGTCCCTGTTCGGGCATGCCGCTCATGAAGGGATCGAGAATGAGTGGCAGGTCAGGGTAGTCGGAGACGATTTCGGCGATCACGCTGACATTTTCGACGCTGCCGACATAGCCGACCTTGAAAGCGGTCACTGGCATGTCTTCCAAAATAACACGCGCCTGATCGGATACCCAGTCGGCGTCTATCACCTGTTGATCTTCTACGCCCGTGGTGTCGCTGATCAGCAGCCCGGTGATGACCGACAGGCCGTGGCAGCCCATGCCGGCAAAGGTCGCCAGATCGGCCTGAATACCGCCCGCGCCGACAGGATCGGTGGCGCCAAAGGATAAAATGAGAGGAGAAGTTTGGCTTTGCACAGCGGGTAGATTAAGATGGCGGACTTAGCATTTTACTTGAAGGGCAGTCCGTCGTGAGTGATAAAGAAAATTCGAACCAAAATTCAGGCCAAAACAGCCATGCAGAAGCGCCAAAGCCGGCTGCGGTGGAATTTAAAACCTGGATGTGCCTGATCTGTGGCTGGGTATATGACGAGCAGGCCGGACTGCCAGAAGAGGGCATCGCCCCGGGAACCCTATGGGAAGACGTGCCGATGAACTGGACTTGCCCGGAATGTGGCGCCCGTAAAGAAGACTTCGAGATGATTGCCATGTGAGATGGCCTTTGAGTTTGGCGCGATAGGTCGAGGTAGTTGTTGGCGGATCGCTACTGCGCTGAATGCACCTTGCTTTTTGCTATGGATGCACCTTATATTGGTAAATCATTGACGAGATATCATTATGCCAACGCAAGAGCAAAATCTGCTGACAAACTCAGTCACAAACCCAGTGACAAACTCGCCGACAGATTCGCTGACCAAAATCCTGGTGATCGACGATAGCAATACGATTCGTCGTTCAGCAGAAATCTTTCTGGGTCAGGCTGGCTATGAGGTCATTCTTGCCGAAGATGGATTTGATGCATTGGCTAAAGTACATGATCACCATCCCCGACTCATCTTCTGCGATATCCTCATGCCTCGTCTTGATGGTTATCAAACCTGTGCCCTCATCAAAAAAAGTGATCATTTTCGCACGACGCCCGTTGTGATGCTGTCGTCCAAGGACAGTTTGTTTGACCGCGCACGCGGCAAGATGGTTGGCTCAAACGACTACTTGACCAAACCCTTCACCAAAGACAGCCTGATTTCGACCGTTCGTTTATATACCAGCCAGCCGACGGCGCTGGCGCATTGAGGTGCGACATGAAAATCCAGCGAATTTTAATTGTCGATGACTCACAGACCGAACGCTATTTTTTGTCTGATATCCTTCTGCGCAATGGATTTTCCGTCTCGACGGCAGCCAACGGCGAAGAAGCGCTCCTCAAGATCAAGTCTGACAAACCGGAACTGATCCTCATGGATGTTGTTATGCCGGGAAAAAATGGCTACCAGATCACGCGTGCCATCACGCGCGATCCTGAAATGGAAGGCGTGCCGATTTTTATTTGTACCAGCAAGGGGCAAGAAACCGATCGGATATGGGGCATGCGTCAGGGCGCCCGGGATTACCTGGTCAAGCCGATTAACGCTGAAGAATTACTGCGAAAAATCGCTGCACTGAATGTCGCGACAGAACATGACTGAGACTATTCTGCCGCCAGAAAATGGGTTTAGCCAGCGCGCGCAGGCCAAGCGGTCCCGCATGCGCGAGTTTCAGACCCAACTCATCGAACGCATGCGATCTGCGAGTAGCGATGCCAGCCCGGCGACCAGTCAGCTCGGTGTGGTGATCGGCGCGCAGCATTGGTTGATTGATTTACAGCACGCCGGTGAAGTGGTGCAGCCGGGCCTGATGGCAAAGGTGCCCCTGACGCAAGACTGGTTTCTCGGGCTGATGAATTTACGCGGTAAGCTCTTGAGCGTGGTGGATCTGGCGCGTTTTCATGGACTGGCGGCCACACCGATAGACAAGTCCAGTCGTATTATTTCTTTTTCTCCCGCCCTGGGTTTGCAGGGCGCCATATTGGTGGAGCGTGTCATGGGTTTGCGGAATGTGGAGACAATGTCGCCGTACTCGGGATCCTTACTCAATGGATCGGCTTATATTGGCGAGCGCTATGTTGATACTCAAGAGCAATTATGGACCGAACTGGATTTGTCCCTCTTGGCAAAAGACAGTCGATTTCTCGATATTGGACGTGCGTGATGAATACCGTGTACGCAAAACCAGCCCGAAATCAGGAGAGATACCATGGCCCTGAATGAACCCTTGAATGAACAGATGCGTACCAAACAGGCGGACCCCAAAGTTGGTAGCCGAATTAATATTGTCGAAGATGACGACTTCGGACTGATTCTGGATGAGGCGCTGACCCAGAATCCTGCCTCGGCGCAAAATGAGCCGGCGAAAAAAGAACCCGTACGACAGGCGCCGGCAGCAGCCGAGAATCCCTCCCGCATGCCAACACGCGCAGCAGTACCTATCCCTTCTGAGCGTCCGGTCTATGAATTGATCCCGCCGGGGGCATCAATTACCGAACAGGTTCAAGCGGCGCCCAAGGGATCGAGTACCGCAGCCGATAACGCAGCAGCGGCCGACACTGCGTTCGTCAGCCAGGAGGCTGTCGTGCGCGATCGGGCGGACGGCCCGACATTGCCTGGCGGACTAATGTCAGACCAGCCAGTACACAAACAGGTGCGCGTCTTATTTACCTTACTGGTCATCGCACTTTTATTGGGTGCCGTTTTTATATGGATTAACCTGATTTTTTCGAATATTGCCTCAACCCAGACACAAATCGCCGGTGATGCGCTGATGCACTCGCAACGGATTGGTAAGGCGGCGCCGAATGCCATGCAAGGTAACCTTGAAGCCTTCAAACAACTCGAAGAAAGCCGCAAGGAGCTAATGGCCGATCTGGAGCGCCTCGCGCGCGGTGGCAATTATCAGGGTCTGGACATCGCTCGGCCTTCTGCGCAGATGGAAGGCTTATTGCGAGAAACGCAAAAGGTATGGGACCGCAGCGAACGAGCGGCCGATACCATCATCAAGCTCAAAAAAGAACTGACTGGTTTTGGCGCGACCCTGCAAAAACTCGATAGCGCCACGCCGGGCCTTCTCGACATGACTGAACAAATCACCAATGCCAAAGTACAGAGCGGTGCGCCAGCACGCGAAATCTCAGCTGCCGGTCAGCTCAGCCTGCTCACTCAGCGAATGGGGCGCAGCTCGAATCAATTCCTGTCGTTTGAAGGCGTTAATCCAGGCACTGCATTTTTGCTCGGTAAGGATGTCAATACCTTCCGTGATATTACCGATGGCTTCTTGCGCGGTAATGAAATGCTGCGACTGACGCCGACCAAAGAAGGCGATGTACGTGAGCGGTTGCACAAATTACAAACCTTGTTCGATGAATACCGCCAGTCGGTCTCGGAGATCATGGCCAATATGCCTAAGTATGTGGCAGCCAAACAATCAGAGCAGCTGATCTTTACCGAAAATGAAGTCCTCAAGCAGCGGCTGTCGGTTCTGCAGCAAGCCTACCGTACTGAACAAGACAATATGCACCTGAGCTTCTGGCTGCTCTTGTCCTGTATTGCCTTGGCATTGCTGTCAGCCTCGGGTATTGCCTCAGTCATGTTGCAAGAAAGTCGCCAGCGGGAAGCAGATGCGCAAGAGCGTCGGCTGCAGGCCGAAGCGCAGCGTGCCTTGTCGCAGCAGCAGGAAATGGATGCCAGGGCCACCAATGATCAGACCCAGCTGGCTATTTTGCGCTTGATGAATGAGCTGCAAAAAGTCGCCGACGGCGACCTGACCGTGCAAGCTACCGTATCGGAAGACATCACCGGTGCGATCGCCGATTCGATCAACTACACGGTCGAAGAATTGCGCGGCCTGGTCGGTCGTGTGACGCTGACGGCAGAGCAGGTGACCGCCGCTTCCACGCAGGCGCAAAGCACCTCTAATTCCTTGCTGGCTGCCTCCCATCAGCAGTCACGTGATATCCAGGAAACGGGTCAGTCCGTGATGGCGATGGCGGTGCAGATTACCGACGTATCACGGGCTGCGATTGAATCGGCCGAGGTGGCGCGTCTGTCCGTTACGGCGGCCGAAGAAGGTGCAACGGCGGTCGGTAATGCCATCGCCGGCATGCAGGGCATCCGCGAACAGATTCAAGAAACCTCTAAACGCATTAAACGGCTGGGTGAGTCGTCGCAGGAAATTGGCGAAATCACCGAGCTGATTTCCGATATTACCGAGCAAACCAATGTACTCGCGCTCAATGCGGCGATCCAGGCGGCCTCCGCCGGTGAAGCAGGACGCGGCTTTTCCATCGTGGCCGAAGAAGTGCAGCGCCTGGCCGAACGTTCGGGTCTGGCGACCAAGCAAATTGGTGCGCTGGTGCGCGCCATTCAGGGCGATACCCACGATGCTGTCGCGGCGATGGAAAAATCGACCCTGGGCGTGGTGGAAGGCGCACGGCTGTCGGATGCAGCCGGGATGGCGTTGGCAGAAATTCGTCGCGTCTCTGACCGGCTGGCAGAACTCATTCACGGTATTTCATCGGCGACGGAACAGCAGGCGACGTCGGCCAACGGGGTTGCGCAAAACATTCAGCACATCCTGACCGTTACCGAACGCACCCAGGAAGGCACCCAGCAGACGGCGCAATCCGTGCGTGAATTAACCCGTCTGGCACAGGAGCTGCGAGATTCGGTCGCGCGTTTCAGGATTGCCCCCTAAGACGGGGAACATGACGACGATGTCTTATGATCTTGCCCAATAATTCTGACGGATCCGCGCTGCCCGCCGCCGCGGAGAGTGTGCCGTTTGATGTCGAACCGCTGTCCTGGGTTCTGGGAGAAATCCACGCCGCGCTGATCTTGTCAGGCGAGACACTCAAGCAAGCCCTCAATCAGGAAGACCAACAACGGCAGGCATCCCTGCTGCATGCGCGCGCCTATCTGCATCAGGCGCATGGGGCCATACAGATACTCGGACTCGAGGGCGTATCACTCCTGAGCGGCAGCGTTCACACACTGCTCGAGCAAGTCGGTACAAACCTGGTGCAGTTGGATCAGGAATTGGTGCAAAAAATCGAACTCAGCTTTCGGGCGATTTACGAATATCTGGACGAATTACTGACAGGTGCGCCGCAACAGTCACTGCGGCTTTTTCCCTATTACCGACAAATCCTTGAGGCGATGGGCGTCGAGCGTATTCATCCGGCAGACCTGTTTTTTGCGCCCCTGCAGCCACCTGCGCTACCCAGCTTTCCGGCGCCCGATAGTCCGCCCGACTACACCGTTTTACGTCAGCGATTTGAGCGCGCATTATTGCGCTGGCTAAAAAATGCAGAACCTGCCGATGCCGCCATCATGACCGAAGTATTGGGTCTGATTTGCCGCACGCGAGAAACCCCCTCGCTGCAAATTTTCTGGTGGGTGATGCAGGGTTTTGCGCATGCTGTAGCGACCGGGCAGGTAAAACGTGATGTGCTGACCAAACAGCTTTTTGGCCGCATTAATATGCGCTTGCGCAGGCTTGGGGACGATGGGCTGGATGTTGATCCGGGTATGTTGCGCGAGTGCTTATTTTATATTGCACAGGCTGCGCAGCCGCCGGCCTTGCTGCGACACATTCGTGCCGTATTTCAGGTCGAGGAAAAAGTCCCGCCTGATTACGCGCAGCAGCACTATGGCCTGATTGACCTGGAGGCGCTGCACATTGCGCGAGAACGTTTGGGTCACAGCAAAAATTTATGGACTCGCATCGTACACGGTGAAGAAGGTCTGGTGTCCTTGCTGGAGCAGGATCTGGATGGTTTGGAATCGGCCTGCGCCAAACTTAATTCGCCGCCGCTGGCCGGACTGATGCAACATTTAAGCGTTTTTGCGCGCCAGGTAGCGCAGACGGAAAAAGACGAAACAGCTTGTCTGGAAATCGCTACCGCCATGCTGGTGGTGGAAGCGGCACTCAAAGACATTCGCCGCTTACCGAAACATTTTGCCGCGAGTGCGGCGACCATGATCGAACGTTTGCAAGGTGCGCAATCCGATCAGTCGCCACGCTCCGCCGATGTCGACCTGGGAGAAAACAGCCGGATAGCACAATACGAAGCCATCATTGTTCTAGCGGCCGAAATGCAGGCCGGCTTAATGGAAGCAGAAAAAATTCTGGATGCGTATTTTCGCGATCAGTCGAGTCCCGCTAGCCTGGCCAATGTATCGCCCTTGTTGCATCAAATTGAAGGCGCATTGGCGATTCTCGAGCAGGATGACGCGGTACGGGCATTACAGCATACCCAGGGCGTGATCAGTAATCTTCTTAATGGCCTGCTATTCCCGGAAGAAAAACTATTTGAGTTGTTGGCGCAAAATATTGGTGCACTTGGCTTATTCATGGATGCCTTGCGCATCAATCCTTTTGAGGCGAAACAGCGCTTCCGTTTTGATATTGCAACGCAGATCTTTGGTGCCAGAAAGCCTGCCGATCATCAGCCCGCTACCAACCTTGACGCCGTCGGCGACCAGTCGGAGAGGAACTTGCCTTTGGCTGATTTGGCCGAATTGGCTGATTCAACCGATTCAAGCATGCAGCTAGTGGGTGAGTTGCAGATCAGTGCTCCGCTCTACGCGATCTATAAAAAAGAATGTGCCGAGCTACTTGATCTGCTCGAGCATGACCTCGTGTCCTGGCGCGAAACGCCAGAACGTCCGGTCGGTACCCGTGCAGTGCATGCTATCCACTCACTGGCGGGGAGTTCTGCCACGGTCGGCCTGCATCCGCTGCAAGAAATTGCCTTTGCGATTGAGGCCATATTTCACCATTTGGTACAACAAGCCACTTCGCTCACCGCCAGTCAATTTGAATGGATCGCGATGGGATATGCGCGGCTGTATAGCATGCTGGCGCAGGTTGACGAAGGTGCGATGCCACCTTCCGATGTCGACATTGTCTTCGCGCTTGAGCAAGTTTTAGTTGAGCTCGGGGGCGCTGTGGCGAGCGTGGTTTTGCCGAGCCAGCCTGCTGACGATCAAGCCGATCAATCCGATCTGTCCGATCAATCCGAACTGGCGCCGGCCAGTGATCTTGATCGCGCCTTGACAGTTCTTGATCTGGAAACGGCGCTGCCGCAAGTGATGCCCCAAGCGCTACCACAGGCCATGCTGGTCGATGCCTTCCTGACCTCGCGTTTTGAAGCCGACGTCATGGCCTTGCAGGATGCGCCGGACCAGGATTTATTGCCGGTATTTATTGAAGAAGCACGCGATCTCTTGCCTTTGATCGGCCGTACTCTGCGCGACTGGCGGCGTCATCCTGAGGACGCTTCCCTGGCCCCGCTTTTGCTGCGCCAGACGCACACCTTGAAGGGCAGTGCCCGTATGGCCGGCGCCATGCGACTGGGGCAACACATGCATCATCTGGAAACGCGGATTGAAAACTGCCGCCAGATGCATCATCTATCCGGGCAAATTTTTAATGAACTGCTGCTGCATCATGATCGCAGCTTGCAATTATTCGATGCGCTGATCAATCCGCAGCCAGACGAGCCTATGACGCCGCCAACCTCAGCGTCCGCAAGCAGCGCAGGTAAGCCAAACTTACCGCCGCGCCATCCACCGCTCGTACCAGTGCCGCACGCCGCACCCTTAGTCCGTGTGCGGGCAGACATACTCGACCGGCTCGTCAATCAGGCGGGAGAAGTCTCGATTTCGCGTTCACGACTTGAGAGCGAAGTCGGTAATCTGCGCTCCTCACTCGTCGAATTGAGCGACAACATCCAACGTCTTCGCAAGCAATTACGCGAAGTAGAAATTCAAACTGAATCGCATATAGGTGCACAGATTAACGCCCCGCATGCGCAGCAATTTGATCCGCTTGAATTTGATCGCTACACCCGTTTGCATGAGCTCACGCGCATGATGGCCGAGAGTGTGGATGACGTCGGATCAGTGCAGCAAAATCTACTCGGTTCCCTGAGCAATGCGGCCAGCGATCTGGCCGCGCAAAGTCGCATGACGCGCGACTTGCAACAGGATCTGATGCGGGTACGCATGGTGCAGTTTGGTAGCCTCTCAGACCGGCTTTATCGGCTGGTGCGCGAAACCGCCAAGGAACAGGGCAAGCGGGTCAATCTCGATATTCGCGGCACCGGTCTGGAAGTCGATCGCAGCGTGCTCGATCGGATGGTTGGGCCCTTCGAGCATTTGCTGCGCAACGCCATTGTGCATGGGATCGAAACGGCAGAGATGCGGCAGGCTGCCGGCAAGACCGAGTCGGGTGATCTGGTGATTGAAGCGCGTCAGGACGGTAACGAGGTCGTGTTGCAGTTTGCCGATGATGGACACGGTCTCGATTTGCCGACGATTCGTCGACGCGCCAGAAAACAAGGTTTATTGAGCGCCGATGCGGTCGTCAATGATGCCGATTTGACCGAGCTTATTTTTCATCCCGGTTTTTCGACCCTGGAATCCGTCACCGAAGTCGCCGGCAGAGGCATTGGTATGGATGTGGTGCGCACCGAGGCGGCCGCTTTGGGTGGCACGGTCACCATCCAAACGCTCGCAGGCAAGGGGACCAAAGTTATGATCCGCCTGCCACTGACCCTGGCAGTCACGCAAATTGTTTTGGTGGTGAATGGCGGCGTCACCTACGCTTTGCCGTCCAGTATGGTGGAGCAAGTGGTACAAATGAAAGCGGCTGCACTGACCACCGCGCAGTTGGAGGCCGCTGTGCAATGGCAGGGGCAGCGTGTACCGATGATCTCTCTGGCCAGCATGCTGGGGCAGCCGCAGCCGACGCCTGGTCAGCAGGATCCACAGACGAGCTGGGTCATCATCGTACATAACGGTCAGCAGCGTTTGGCCTTGCACGTGGATGAGGTGATCGGTAATCGCGAAGTAGTGGTAAAGCATACAGGACCACAGTTAGGCCGGCTGGCGGGTATTGCCGGTGCGGCGGTGCTGGGGGGTGGGCAGATCATCATCATCCTTAATCCCTTACAGTTACTGGGCCGCGTTTTGGCGCCCGTGCAAGAGAGCCTCCCTGCAGCGCAGGTGCGGCAGACGCTGGTGATGGTGGTCGATGATTCGTTGACCGTGCGGCGTGTGACGCAACGACTACTCACGCGTGAAGGCTATCAGGTCGTGCTGGCTAAGGATGGCGTGGATGCACTCGAACAGTTACAGACGGTAGTACCCGACATCATGTTGGTCGATATCGAAATGCCGCGCGTGGATGGCTTTGAACTGGTACGTAGCGTGCGCGCAGATCCACGACTGGCGCAGGTTCCGATCATCATCATTACCTCGCGCACGGCGTCCAAGCACCGCGAGTTGGCCATGACGATGGGAATTCAAGGCTACTTTGGCAAACCCTTCCAGGAAGGCGTCTTGCTCGAAGCGATCGCCGATTTACTCAAGCATGAGCCAGTGACGGAATAAGCCTGTCAGTGAGCTGAGCTCACATCACCTTTTTGACGACTGCATAACGCTCCAGGGTTGCCAGGCGTGCTTGAGCGTGGTCGACTATCGGGGTGGGATAATCCTGGCCCAAATTGATGCCAGCAAATTGCAAATCCATCGCTGTGCAAGTCCATGGTGCATGGATTTGTTTATGACTCAGCTGGGCTAACTGCGGCAGATAACGGCGGATGAATTTGCCTTCCGCGTCAAATTTTTCTGATTGCGTGATCGGATTAAAGATTCGGAAGTAAGGCTGCGCATCACAGCCGGAGGATGCCGCCCATTGCCAGCCGCCGTTATTGGCTGCCAGATCGAAGTCGATCAGACGGGTAGCAAAATAGGCTTCGCCGCGGCGCCAGTCGATGCCCAGGTCCTTGATGAGAAAACAGGCAGTGACCATGCGCAGGCGGTTATGCATGTAGCCAGTCTGATTGAGCTGCGCCATCGCCGCATCGACTAAGGGATAGCCGGTACGTCCCTCGCACCAGGCGGCAAACAGCGCGTCGGCTTCGGCGCCGGATTCCCATGTGATGTTTTGATAGGCGGCTTTAAATGCCCCCTGCGTGACATGTGGATGATGGTGCAGGATCATGAAATAGAAGTCGCGCCAGATCAGTTCGGCCAGCCAGACGGTGGCGCCTTCTGCGCCATTCCCGGCGCGGATGGCATCCCAGGCCAGGCGCGCCAGGCTGCGAATCGACACCGACCCAAAGCGCAGATGCACCGATAAATATGAAGGGCCTTTCACAGCCGGATAATTGCGCGTGTCCTGATAGAGTCCGATGCGGTGGCAGAAATCATCCACCAGGCTTTGCGCGCCTGACATGCCGGTCGGGATGCGGTGTTCGCGCAAGTCAGTTATCTCAAAGCCCATATCGCTCAGGCTGGGAATAGCTTGTGGATGGGCGGCGAGGCGCTCGGCGAAAGGCTCAATCAGCCACGGCTGCAGGGCATCGGCGCCATCATTACCGGCGGCCAGTTTTTTCAGCCAGGCGTTTTTATAGGGGGTGAAAACAGAAAATGTCGTGGCCGAGAGCGACAGGACTTCCGATTTTTCAAAAATGACCTGATCTTTGAAGCTAAAAAAGAGCCGGTTCTGCGCCAGCAAAGCGTTTTGTACCTGCAGATCGCGCGCTACGGCGGCGGGTTCATAGTCATGATTGGCAAACACGGCATCGACCCCGAGTTCCTGCGCCAGACTGACAATTTCCTCGCTCGCCCAGGCATGCCGCACGATCAGTCCGCCGCCCAGCTCGCGCAGACTGGCGTCGAGTTCAAGGATGCTGGCATGGATGAACTCTACCCGTCGGTCGGCGCGCGGCAGCTGATCGAGAATTTCTTTGTCAAAAATGAAAGCACAAAAGACACGACGGCTTTGTTGCAAGGCGTGGTGCAAGGCAGCGTGATCGGTGCTGCGCAGGTCGCGCCGGAACCAGACGAGGGAGGATTCAAATTGGGGCATGTGGAGGCTCTGGATAATTACAGGGGTGAACGGCATGTGCGCCGTCCATGAATGCTAAAATACCGCTATGGTAAAGCAAAGTAAGCCTCCTAAATTTCCCTTTGGCCCTGAATTTAATCGGGGCACTGCCGATGCCATGCCTCAAACTGGCCAAGCCGCGCAGGACGCGCTCGAACTGACCGGCCATTTTTTGATCGCCATGCCCTCCATGCTGGACCCGGTTTTTGGCGGTACCGTGGTCTACCTGTGCGAACACAATGCGAGCGGCGCGCTGGGCGTCATCATCAATAAACCGACCGACATGACGCTCGATATCCTGCTTGAGCGAATCGATCTGCGGCTGGAAATCATGGCCGATGCGCGACCCGCTGAGCAGCAGAAAATCATGTTTGGCGGACCGGTGCAGGTTGAGCGGGGTTTTGTATTACACACGCCGCGTACAGAATTTTCTTCGATGGTGCGGGTGACCGAGGAAGTCGCCTTGACCACTTCCAAGGATGTACTCGAAGCCGTGGCCGCCGGTGAAGGACCGAATCAGATCCTGGTCACGCTGGGCTGTGCCGGCTGGGGTGCGGGTCAGCTGGAAGAAGAAATCGCCCGCAATGGCTGGCTGACCGTCAAGGCCGAGCCATCGATTATTTTTGAACTGCCGATCGCCGAACGTTTTTCGGCTGCCATGCGGCTGCTCGGTATTGATCCCATGATGCTGTCGGGTGAAGTTGGTCATGCATAGCGCGGCATCGGCTGCTGCGCTGCCAGAAACGATCATCGGTTTCGACTTCGGTCTTAAGCGGATCGGTGTGGCAGTCGGCAATTCGCTGCTGCGTCTGGCGCAGCCGCTGACGATCATCAGTGCGGCGACTAACGAAGCTAAATTTATCGCCATCGGTAAGTTAATTGAAGAATGGCAGCCGCAGCGCTGCGTGGTCGGCCTGCCTGCGCATCCGGATGGCGCCGAACACGAGATGACGGTGCGCTGCCGGCGCTTTGCCAATCAGCTCAATGGCCGTTTTGGTGTGGCCACGGTGTTAGTCGATGAACGTTATTCTTCGGCCGTGATTCCCCATCAACGTGGTGACCTGATCGATGCCCAGGCTGCGGCTATCATTTTGCAACAATACTTCAATGACGATGCCTCCCACTGACATGAATGCAGAAGCGCTCTACTTGACTCTACGCGATCAAGTGCGCGCCGGCCTAGCCGGTGTGGAGTATGCCGCGATCGTCGGCATTCATTCCGGCGGCGCCTGGATTGCCGAACGACTGGCGGCGGATTTGCAGCTGCAGGCCAAGCTGGGATTCATCGACGTCTCTTTTTATCGCGATGACTTTGCTGCCCGTGGGCTGCACGCCGGCGTCAAACCGACGCAGCTGCCTTTTTCTGTCGATGGTGCCACCATTTTGCTGGTCGACGACGTACTTTATACGGGGCGCACCACCCGCGCCGCGATCAATGAATTATTTGACTATGGCAGACCGGCGCGCATCCTGCTCGCGGCGCTGGTCGACCGCGGTGGGCGTGAATTGCCCGTAGCGGCCGACTTTGTCGCTGCCACGACCGAACTCACCGAACAACAGCAGCTCGTTTTGCACCGCGCCGATGACGGCGGATTTTCTCTGACGGTAGACCATGCATAATCCACAACTCAATAAAAACGGTGAGCTGCAGCACCTGCTCACGATCGAAGGTTTGCCCAAGGCGATCGTGCATCACATTCTCGATACGGCGTCCTCTTTTGTCGGTATCAGCGACCGCGACGTCAAGAAGGTCCCGCTCATGCGCGGCAAGAGCGTGTTCAATCTGTTCTTTGAAAATTCAACCCGCACCCGTACCACCTTCGAGATCGCCTCCAAGCGCTTATCGGCCGATGTCATCAATCTGAATATTTCTGCCTCCTCGGCCAGCAAGGGCGAATCCCTGCTCGATACGATCGACAATTTATCGGCCATGCATGCCGATATGTTCGTGGTGCGGCATGCGCAGTCGGGTGCGCCGCATCTGATCGCCAAGCATCTGCACGATACCCACCAGCCGCATGTGCATGTGGTGAATGCCGGCGACGGTCGGCATGCGCATCCGACGCAGGGCCTGCTCGACATGTACACCATTCGCCACTACAAAAAAGATTTTACCGGCCTGACCGTGGCCATTGTCGGCGACGTATTGCACAGCCGCGTGGCGCGCTCCGACATCCATGCCCTTACCACGCTGGGCGTGCCGGAAGTGCGCGTGATCGGCCCGCGCACCCTGCTGCCGACCGGGCTTGAGCAAATGGGCGTGCGCGTGTTTACCGACATGAATGCCGGCTTGAAGGATGTTGACGTGATCATCATGCTGCGCCTGCAAAATGAACGTATGAGCGGCGCCTTGCTGCCCTCTGCGCAGGAATTTTTCAAGAGCTATGGCTTAACCACCGAGCGTCTGGCACTGGCAAAACCAGACGCCATCGTGATGCATCCGGGGCCGATGAATCGCGGCGTCGAAATTGAATCGGCGGTGGCCGACGGCGCGCAGGCAGTCATTTTGCCGCAGGTGACGTTTGGGATTGCCGTACGTATGGCAGTGATGAGTATCCTGGCAGGTAATCAAGGATAAAGACAGATGAAAATTCATATTAAAAACGGTCATCTGATCGATCCCGCGAATGGCATTGATGGCCAGCTTGATCTGTTCATCGAGGCAGGTCGGGTGCTCGCTGTGGGCAGTATGCCGGCCGGCTTTATCGCCGCGCGCACCATCGACGCGACTGGTTTGATGGTCATTCCCGGCCTGGTTGATCTGGCTGCGCGCCTGCGTGAACCGGGCTACGAATACAAAGCCACGCTCGAATCCGAACTGCAGGCCGCCATGCAGGGCGGTGTGACCAGTCTGGTGATCCCGCCCGACACCGACCCTGTGCTCGACGAGCCGGGCTTGGTTGAAATGCTCAAGCACCGCGCCAAAACCATGAATCAGGCCCACGTCTATCCGCTGGGCGCGCTGACCATGGGACTCAAAGGTGAGGCGCTGACTGAAATGGCCGAGCTCACCGATGCCGGCTGCATCGCTTTTTCGCAAGCCGATTCGCCCATCGTTGATACCAACGTGCTGCTACGCGCGATGCAGTACGCGCAAACCTTTGGCTACAGCGTCTGGCTGCGTCCGCAGGATGCGCATCTCGGACAAGGCGGCATTGCCCACAGTGGTGCGCTGGCTTCTCGGCTCGGCCTGTCCGGTGTGCCGGTGATGGCCGAGACGATCGCCCTGCAAACTATTTTTGAACTTATGCGTGCCTCCGGCGCGCGCGTGCATCTGTGCCGGATTTCATCGGCGGCTGGTCTGACGCTGGTGCGCGCGGCCAAGCAAGAAGGACTGCTGTTGAGCTGCGACGTCGGCGCGCATCACATTCACATGACCGATGCCGACATCGGCTTTTTCGATTCCAATGCGCGCATGACACCGCCGCTGCGCTCGCAACGTGACCGCGATGCCATTCGCGACGCGCTGGCCGATGGCACGATCGATGCGATCTGTTCCGACCACACCCCGGTCGACGACGACGAAAAGCTGTTGCCATTTGGTGAGGCCACGCCAGGCGCGACCGGCCTCGAGCTGCTTCTCGCCCTGGCATTGAAATGGGCGGATGACAGCCGCACCCCATCGATCAATAAGGCGATCGGCAAAATTACCGCCGATGCGGCGCGCGTGGCGGGTCTGGATGCCGGCCAGCTTTCAGTAGGCAGCGTCGCCGATGTGTGCCTGTTTGATCCGCATAAACGCTGGACGGTCGATGCGCAGGCGCTGGCCAGTCAGGGCAAACATACGCCATTTCTGGGCTATGAATTGCGCGGCCAGGTTCAGGTGACGATCGTGGCCGGCAAGCTTGCCTATGAACGTTAAACGCAGCCGTACACGGCCATGATCTTATTGCGTCTGCCGCGCGTCGTGCTGCATTTAATCGAGGGACTCCTCACCTGCGCGCTGGTGTTTCCCTTGATGGGGCAGGGCGCACGCAGACGGTGCATTCAGACCTGGTCCATCAGTTTAGTCGCCATTTTTGGCGTGCAGATCAAATGTATTTATCAGGGACAGCAGGCGCCGGCTGCGCGTGCACTGGTGGTGGCTAATCATGTTTCGTGGCTGGATATTTTTATCATCAACACGGTGCATCCGAGTCGCTTCGTCGCCAAGTCTGACATTCGCGACTGGCCGCTGATTGGCTGGCTGTGTCACAAGAGCGGCACCATCTTTATTTCGCGCGGCAGTGTGCGCGATGTGCGGCGCATCTTTCAGAATTTGGTCGACAGTCTCAGGGAAGGTCAGCAGATCGCCTTTTTCCCCGAAGGGACGACCGCCGCCCAAGGTTCGCTGCTGCCGTTTCACGCTAATCTTTTTGAAGCCGCGATCGATGCGCAGGTAGTCGTGCAGCCGTTTGCATTGCGCTATGTGGATGCGCAGGGCGACTTGCATCTGGCGGCTGACTTTATCGGTGAGACGACATTTTTATCCAGCATGCTGACCATTCTGCGCGCTGGACCCATGACGGCTGAAATTATTTTGCTGCCGTGTATAGCAAGTCAGGGCGCACACCGCCGTTCACTGGCACTGGCTGCGCACAGCGCCATTAGCGAGGCCTTGCGCCCGGCGGCCTAAGACCGGACATGCGGTCCTAAGACAGATCCGGCTGTTGATACTGCGGACAGTCGACCTGAAAAATCGCCCGGTCTTCGAGCCGCATGGCGCTCAGCTTACCGCCCCAGACACAGCCCGTATCGAGTCCGCTCACATGCGAGCGCAAGGTCAGCCCGAGCGCAGACCAGTGACCAAAGACGATATGCGTATCGGCAGCAGCGCGTCCCGGCACTTCAAACCAGGCGAGCCGATCACCTTTTTTATCGGCATCGGCAGAAAAGTCCATGTTGCCATCTGGGCTGCAGTAACGCATGCGCGTCAAGCTGTTCAAAATACAGCGTAGCCGTGCCGTGCCGGTGAGCGCCTCATCCCAGCGCGCCGGCTGACTGCCGTACATGTTTGGCAAAAATGCGAGCCAGTCAGGCCCCTGTAATACGGCTTCCACCTCACGCGCCAGGCGCAAAGTTTGCGTCAGACTCCAGGCCGGATTGACGCCCGCATGGACGATCAAATGCCCGGCACATTCCAAGGCCAGCGGCTGATGTCTGAGCCAGTCGAGCAAATCACGGCAATCGGGCGCCTGCAGAATATCGGCCATGGTGTCGTCCGGCTGCGGCTTGCGAACGCCCTGTGCGACGGCCAGTAAATTGAGATCATGATTACCCAATACCATGCGCGCTCTGGCGCCAAGGCGGCGGATTTCGCGTAAGGTGGCCAGGGATGCCGGGCCGCGATTGACCAGGTCACCGACAAAAATAAACTGCGCGTTGGGTGATTCGCGTTCAAGTAGGCTAAGCAGGGTGCACAGCTGGGCATGACAGCCTTGCAGATCACCGATAACGTAAGTCGACATATTGGGCATCAAGTGAAAAAATTCGTTAAAAATTTATAAATTGGACAAGTTTAAAAACAAAGTTAAAAAATGGTTTTTTTATCCCTCTTCTTTATTTTCCTTACAAAATTGACGATTAAGGTCATTTTCGAGGGGCCGGCGCTAAGTTTTACCCCTAATCTGCACCATAACATAGCCGTGATCACGTAAAATCACTGGCAATTAAAGTAATTACCAGAGGAAGAATGTCTTCGATTCTCGTCACCGGCGGTGCAGGCTTTATCGGCTCTAATTTTGTCCTTGACTGGCTGGCCAGTCAGGACGACACCATTATCAACGTCGACAAACTGACCTATGCCGGTAACCTGAACAATCTGCACTCACTCAAAACCGATGCGCGGCATATTTTCGTCAAAGCCGATATTAACGATACCGAACGGATGGCGGGTTTGCTGGCGCAGCATCGTCCGCGCGCCATCGTGCATTTTGCCGCTGAAAGTCACGTTGATCGCTCGATTCTCGGTCCTGGTGCCTTCGTTACGACCAACATCAATGGCACCTTCAGTCTGCTCGAAGCGGCCCGCGCGCACTGGTCGGCCTTGCCGGCGTCGGAGCAGGCCAGCTTTCGTTTTCTGCATGTTTCGACCGATGAAGTGTATGGCACTCTGGGGCCAAACGATCCGCCTTTTACCGAGTCGACCCATTACGCACCGAATAGTCCGTATTCGGCGTCCAAAGCGGCAGCCGATCATCTGGTTCGATCTTATCATCACACCTACGGCCTGCCGACCTTAACGACGAATTGCTCGAATAATTACGGACCTTATCATTTTCCGGAAAAACTAATCCCGCTCATTATTGCCAATGCACTGGCCGGCAAACCGCTGCCGATCTATGGCGATGGTCAGCAGGTGCGCGACTGGCTGTATGTGTCTGATCACTGCGCGGCGATCCGCCGTGTGTTGCGCGCCGGTCGGCCGGGCGAGACCTATAACATCGGCGGCTGGAATGAGATGAGTAATCTCGAGGTCGTCAATACCTTGTGCCGTATGCTCGATGAACTCCGGCCCAAGGCCAGTGGCCATTACGCGGACCAGATTACCTACGTGAAGGACCGACCCGGTCACGACCGCCGCTACGCCATCGATGCGCGCAAAATCGAGCGCGAGCTGGGCTGGAAGCCGGTCGAAACGTTTGCCAGCGGAATTGGCAAGACGGTCGCCTGGTATCTTGATCATCAGGATTGGGTGCGCGATGTCTTGTCGGGCGATTATCTCAAGTGGGTCGAAAAAAATTATGACGCGCGCGAAACACCATCCGAAGGGACTGTATGAGTACATTTAATCCGGCCTCCCGGCGCGGCATCATCCTCGCCGGCGGCTCCGGCACGCGACTCTACCCGGTGACGATCTCGGTCTCCAAGCAGCTCTTACCGGTATACGACAAGCCGATGATTTACTACCCGCTGACGACGCTGATGTTGTCCGGCATGCGCGACATCCTGCTGATCTCGACGCCGCAGGACACGCCGCGCTTTCGCGAACTGCTGGGCGATGGCAGCCAATGGGGGATCAATCTGCGCTACGCGGTGCAGCCCTCACCGGATGGTCTGGCGCAGGCCTTTATCATCGGTCGTGAATTTATCGGTAATGCACCCTCGGCGCTGATTTTGGGCGATAACATTTATTACGGTCACGACTTTGATGGCCAGCTCAATATGGCATCGGCCCGTCCTGATGGCTCGACCGTTTTTGCTTATCACGTCACCGATCCGGAACGCTACGGCGTGGTGGAATTTGATGCCCAGCGCCGCGCTGTCAGCATCGAAGAAAAGCCACTCAAGCCGAAATCCAATTATGCCGTCACCGGTCTGTATTTTTATGATCAGCAGGTGTGCGACATCGCGGCCAATATTGCGCCATCGGCCCGGGGCGAGCTTGAAATCACTGACGTTAACCGGATCTATCTGGAGCGCCAACAGTTAAATGTCGAAGTCATGGGGCGCGGTATGGCCTGGCTCGATACCGGCACCCATGAGTCGCTGCTGGAGGCGGGTCAGTTCATCGCCACGCTGGAAAAACGTCAGGGACTCAAGGTCGCCTGTCCGGAAGAAATCGCTTATCGCAAAGGCTATATCAGCGCCGAGCAATTAGAAAAATTAGCCCAACCGCTGCGCAAAAACGGCTACGGCCAATACCTGCTGCAAATTCTTGAAAATGACGTTTTCTGACGATGAGCGCTGCGACTTCCATTCCTGATGTACGCGTGATTGAACCCAAGGTATTTGGCGACGAGCGGGGCTTTTTCTATGAAAGTTTTAACGCGCGCCGCTTTAGCGAACTGCTCGGGCAGGGCCATGATGTGCCCGCTGTTGAGCAGGTTTTTGTGCAGGACAATCATTCCAAATCCGCGCGCAATGTCTTGCGCGGCCTGCACTACCAGATTCGTCAGCCGCAGGGCAAACTGGTACGCGTGACCGCCGGCAGCGTGTTCGACGTGGCCGTCGATTTGCGGCGCAATTCGCCCACGCTGGGGCGCTGGTTTGGCGCCGAACTGTCGGCAGAAAATAAGCGTCAAATGTGGATTCCTGTCGGTTTTGCGCATGGCTTTGTGGTCTTGTCCGAGCACGCCGAATTTTTGTACAAGACGACCGACTACTGGGCGCCGGAACACGAACGCTGCATTCGCTGGGACGATCCGGCGATCGGTATCGAATGGCCATTGGACGCAGCACCGCTTTTATCCCCGAAGGATCAGGCCGGCACCAGTCTGGCCGAGGCAGAGTTCTTCGCATGAAGATCTTACTCACAGGCGCCAGCGGACAGCTTGGCTACGAATTGGCGCGTAGTCTGCAAAGCGTGGGCGAAGTGATCGCCGTCGACCGGCAGCGTATGGATTTGGGTAATTTGGATCAGGTTCGCAGCGTCATCCGAGCAATACGTCCGACGCTGATCGTCAATCCGGCCGCCTACACCGCGGTCGATCAGGCCGAGCAGGAGCCTGAGCTGGCCATGCGCATCAATGGCGAAGCGCCGGGCGTGATGGCGCAGGAAGCTGCGCGACTGGGCGCGGCCATGATCCATTACTCGACCGATTACGTCTTTGATGGCAGTAAAGAGGGTGCCTACACCGAAGACGATGTTCCTAACCCGCTCAGCGTGTATGGTCGCAGCAAACTGGCTGGCGAGCAGGCGGTGCAGGAAGCCGGCATCGCCCACCTTATTTTACGTACCAGCTGGGTCTATGGCCTGCGCGGCAAAAATTTTCTGATGACGATGCGTCGTCTGGCGATGGAGCGCGATGTCTTGCGGATTGTCGCCGATCAGCACGGTGCGCCAACATGGTGTCGTACAATTGCAGATACAACGGCAAATATCATTGTGCAATTGACATCTGTGGATGATAATTCGTCTGCATGGCAAGCTGCCAGCGGCCTGTATCACCTGACTGCGCAAGGTCAAACGACATGGTTCGGCTTTACGCAAGCGATTATGGCGGGTCTGGGTGAAATCAATATTCCACAGCTACTGCCGATTACATCCAACGACTACCCCTTGCCGGCAGTTCGGCCGATGAATTCGGTGCTGTCTTGTGATCGGCTACAAAAACGTTTTTGTCGTTTGCCGGATTGGCAAAGCGCCCTGACATTGTGTCAGTCATGAGCGTGGTCGTATTCGTCAATGCAGTGCGCGTGACGCTAGAATTTTAAGAAAGTACTTATGTTGATTCCAATTATTTTGTCCGGTGGTGCAGGCACACGACTTTGGCCTGTATCACGTGAGGCACATCCCAAGCCTTTCATGCGGATTGCCGGTGGCAAGAGTTTGCTGACCCAGACCTTTGATCGTGCCCTGGCGGTATCGAATCACATGGCGCCGCTGATCGTCACGAATCGGGATTATTATTTTTTGTCGCGCGACGACTTGGCCGCGCAAGATGTGCAGGGACGCTACCTGCTCGAACCCAGCGGCCGTAACACAACACCGGCGATTGCCATGGCGGCCCTGTGGGCGTATAGCCAAAAAAAGGACGCCTGCCTGTTAGTCATGCCGGCCGATCACCTGATTAAAGATACGCCGACCTTCTACGCCGCAGTCCAGCAGGCGCAGATCCTGGCCCGTGATGGTTACCTGGTTTTATTTGGCGTTCGGCCTACCGGGCCGGAAACCGGTTTTGGTTATATTGAAATGGGTAGCGCCGTCACGCCCTATGCGAACGATGTAGCGCGCTTTGTTGAAAAACCGAACGCCGTCACCGCAGCCCAGTATCTGGCGCAAGGTAATTATGTCTGGAATAGCGGCATGTTCTGTTTTACAGCCGAGACGATTATCCAGGCCCTGCAAGAACATCACCCCAAGCTGATGGACGCTGCGCGGGCGGTGTGGGCAGAGACCAAAATCGACGGCAACAAAATGGATTTACCAGACAGTTTTAATGCTCTGGAAAACATCTCGATCGATTATGCGGTGATGGAAAAAGCCCACAATATTGCCGTCATCCCGGGAAATTTTGACTGGAGTGATATTGGCGCCTGGAGCGCGGTGGCCGACGCCTGTTCCGCTGATTCCCAGGGTAATACCGTCAGCGGTGACAATATCATCATCGACAGCCGCAATACCCACATCGAAAATAATGACCGTCTGGTGGCCGCCATTGGTCTGGACGACTTGCTCATCATCGACACGCCGGATGCACTGCTGGTAGCACACAAATCCAAGAGTCAGGAAGTCAAGCAGGTGGTCTCGCAGCTCAAGGCCAGTCAGCACGCCGCGCACAAACACCACAAGACAGTCTCGCGACCCTGGGGTACGTATACCGTGCTTGAAGAGAGCCCCGGCTTCAAGATCAAGCGCATCGTTGTCCGTCCTGGTGCTTCCTTGTCGCTGCAGATGCATCATCACCGCAGCGAACACTGGGTCGTCGTCACCGGCGTGGCCGAAGTACAAAACGGCGAGCAGCTGATCGTCCTCAATGCCAATCAGTCGACCTATATTCCGGCTGGCTCTAAACACCGGCTCTCCAATCTGGGTGAGACCGATCTATCCCTGATCGAGGTACAATGCGGCCACTATTTGGGTGAAGACGACATTGTCCGTTTTGATGATGTGTATGGCAGGGTGTAAGGGAAGGTGCGTATGGCGGCAGGAATGATGGGCGTAATTTGGCGTTACCGTGGTTTTATTTTCGGTAGTGTCAAACGCGAATTTCAGTCCCGCTACCGGAATTCCCTCTTGGGTGCAGCGTGGACGATTCTCAATCCGCTGGCCATGATCGTGGTCTATACCGTGATCTTTTCACAAATTATGCGCACCCGTCTGCCCGGCAGCGACAATGATCTGGCCTATAGTATTTATTTGTGTGCCGGCGTGCTGACCTGGGGCCTGTTCGCCGAGATCACCGGCCGCGCGCAAAACGTCTTTCTTGAACACGCTAACCTGATCAAAAAAATCAGTTTTCCGCGCCTGTGTCTGCCGGTGATCGTGGTGCTCAACGCGAGTATCAATTTTCTGATTATTTTCAGCCTGTTTCTGATTTTTTTGATTTTGACGGGTAATTTTCCCGGGCTGAGTCTACTGGGCATGCTGCCGGTGCTGCTGATTCAAATCTTGTTTTCGATTGGCCTGGGCATGGTGTTGGGCGTGCTGAACGTCTTCTTCCGTGATGTAGGCCAATTTTTTGCGGTATTGCTGCAATTCTGGTTCTGGTTCACGCCCGTCGTGTACACCATGAAAGTACTGCCACTGGCCGTGCAGCCCTACCTGGCCTGGAACCCCATGACGCCGCTCATTCTCGCGTATCAGGACATCCTCGTGCACGCGCTGTGGCCGAACTGGTCGAGTTTGCTGTTTCCGCTTATATGCGCTTTACTGCTTTGTCTGTTCGGCCTGCGCCTGTTTCGTCAGCGGGTGGGCGAGATGGTCGATGAGCTTTAAGGTGACCGACAAATGACCCATTTCATCTCTTATTTTTGCTTGCGCGCGCAACTTATGCAAGCTAAGCAGCTTCAACGGAGCTGCGCATAATGGGTACGATTCGCGTCGAGGGACTCGGCAAAGCCTATAAACAATATCCCTCCCGCTGGTCGCGGCTGCTCGAGTGGCTGCTGCCTTTTGCGGGTTCGCGGCATGCGCTCAAATGGGTCATGCAGGATGTCAGTTTCCGTCTCGAGCAGGGCGAGGCGGTCGGTATCGTCGGGATGAACGGCGCCGGTAAAAGTACCCTCCTTAAAATGATCACCGGCACGACCCAGCCGAGTACCGGCAAGGTCGAGATCGCCGGACGGGTCGCCGCTTTGCTCGAATTGGGCATGGGCTTTCATCCCGATTTCACCGGCCGGCAGAATGTCTTCATGGCCGGCCAATTGATGGGCATTGCCATGGACGAGCTGACGCGGCTTATGCCCGAGATCGAAGCCTTTGCCGAGATTGGCGACTACATCGACCAGCAGGTACGCACTTATTCTTCCGGCATGCAGATGCGCTTAGCCTTCTCGGTCGCCACCGCGATCCGGCCTGACGTGCTGATCGTCGATGAGGCTTTGTCGGTCGGCGACGCCTACTTTCAGCACAAGAGTTTTGACCGGATCCGTGAATTTAGACAGGCTGGGACTACGCTGCTCATTGTTTCGCATGACAAAACAGCCATCCAGTCGATCTGTGACCGTGCCATCCTGCTTGATCAAGGCCGGGTCGTCAAACAAGGTGCACCCGAAGCGGTGATGGATTTTTACAATGCCATGTTATCGACCAAAGAAGACCAGCACGTCACCCAAGCCTTGCGAGAAGATGGTCGTCTGCAAACCGTTTCCGGCAGTGGCGAGGCAATCGTCACGGACATTCACCTTCACAATACGCGCGGCGAAGTGCAGGAAATCTTTGATGTCGGCACGTCTGTCAGTTTGAAGGTCATCGTCCAGGCAGCGTCGCCGATCACGCGTTTGGTACTGGGCTATATGATCAAGGATCGCCTGGGTCAGCCGATTTTCGGCACTAATACCCATCTTAAAAACCAAGCACTCAATTCGGTACAAGCCGGCGAGACCATCACGTACAGCTTTGATTTTCCGCTTAATCTGGGTCCCGGCAGTTATTCTGTTGCGACCGCACTGACCAGTACGGAGACGCATTTGCTCAATAATTATGAATGGCGAGATCTGGCGCTGGTTTTCACCGTCGCCAATCTGACGCGCGACACCTTTGTTGGCAGTAGCTGGCTTGACCCACAGGTGCATATTTTACGACCAGCGACATTAACGACCGAGACAGCAGTAGAATAAGCCCCCAATCGCGGCCGAGTTTTGGTGCCACTTTTTATTTCACTCATGGTAGCTGCATTATGACTAATTCAAAAATCGCCATTATTACCGGCATCACCGGACAAGACGGGGCCTATCTGGCCGAACTTTTACTGGGCAAAGGCTATCGGGTGATCGGTACCTATCGCCGCACCAGCTCGGTCAATTTCTGGCGCATCGAAGAACTCGGCGTTGATCAGCACCCCCAGCTGCAGTTAATGGAATACGACCTGACCGATCTGGGCTCCTCGATTCGCCTGCTGCAGTCGACGGGCGCGACCGAAGTCTACAATCTGGCGGCGCAAAGTTTTGTCGGCGTCTCCTTTGACCAGCCGGCTACGACAGCGCAAATTACCGGCATCGGCCCCTTGCATCTGCTTGAAGCGATTCGCATCGTCAATCCGGCGATTCGTTTTTATCAGGCCTCGACCTCAGAAATGTTTGGCAAAGTACAGTCGATTCCCCAAATTGAAGAAACCCCGTTTTATCCGCGTAGTCCCTACGGTGTGGCCAAGTTGTATGCGCATTGGATGACGATCAATTATCGCGAGTCTTACAATATTTTTGGCTGTAGCGGTATTTTGTTCAATCATGAATCCCCATTGCGTGGCCGTGAATTTGTCACCCGCAAGATCACCGACAGCGTGGCCAAGATCAAGCTGGGGTCGCTTGAGGTGCTGGAGCTGGGCAATATGGACGCTAAGCGCGACTGGGGTTTTGCCAAGGAATATGTGGAAGGCATGTGGCGCATGATGCAGGCCGAGGTACCAGACACCTTTGTGCTGGCGACCAACCGCACCGAAACGGTACGCGATTTCGTGACGATGGCCTTCAAGGCGTCCGGCGTTGACCTGGTCTGGAGTGGTGCGGCAGAACAGGAAGTCGCTAAGGATCAGGCCAATGGCAAAATCCGTGTGCGCGTCAACCCAAAGTTTTACCGTCCCGCAGAAGTCGAACTCTTGATTGGCAATCCAGCCAAAGCCAAAGAAATTCTTGGCTGGGAACCGCAGACCACGCTCGAGCAACTTTGCCAGATGATGGTCCAAGCCGATGTACGCCGTAATGAAGCCGGCTTTTCCTTTTAATTCATGACCCCTTCCTCCCCACGCGGCAGTGTTCTGCTCACCGGTGCTGATGGCTTCACCGGCGCCTATGCGCGCGCGGAGCTCGAAGCGGCGGGCTACAGCGTCATCGGCGCAGTGATGGGTGCAGTGCGCAGTGCGCAGGAAGTCTCGCTCAACATCACCTCGCTGCCTGATTGTATCGACGTGCTGCAAAAAATTCGCCCGGATTATGTCATGCATTTAGCCGGTATCAGTTTCGTCGCGCATGCCGAAGCGAGCGATTTTTATCGCGTCAATGTGATCGGTACGACCAATTTGCTGCAGGGTTTGGTCGACGCCGGTGTGCAGCCAAAACGCGTACTCATCGCCAGTAGCGCCAATGTGTACGGTAACGTTGCAGGGCGCCTGACCGAAGCGCAGATGCCGGCGCCAGTGAATCACTATGCGGTCAGCAAGCTGGCCATGGAGCACATGGTGCATACCTGGTTTGATCGCCTGCCGATCGTCATCACGCGACCTTTCAACTACACCGGGATCGGCCAGTCGGGGCAATTTTTAGTGCCCAAGATCGTCGATCATTTCACCCGCCGCGCGGCGGTGATTGAATTGGGTAATCTGGATGTGGAGCGGGATTTTTCGGATGTACGTTTTGTCGCACGCGCTTACCGCGGCCTACTCGAACATGACTGCGCAGGTCAGACCGTCAATATTTGCAGCGGTCGTCCTTACTCCCTGCGCATGCTGCTGCAAACCATGCAAACCCTCAGTGGCTACGATATGGAAGTGCGTATCAATCCGGCATTTGTGCGCGCCTCGGAGGTCACCACACTAGTCGGATCGCCGGCCAAATTGCAGGCCATTCTGGGTCCGATGACAGCAATTCCGATCGAAGAAACCTTACGCTGGATGGCACAGGCCTGATGAACGTGGCACAAAGCCATCGCCTGCGCGTTGGACTATCCACGACGCCGATTGAACACGTACTCAATCAGGGGCGACTAGATGGTATTGGGGTCTATACCAAAGCGCTCATCAGCGATCTGCCGGACGCCGGCTGTGATGTGCAGGGATTTTCTTATCCGCAGTTGGGCAAGCCCGGTCTGACACGCCGTTTTTCTGCTGGCCGCCCCATGCAACGCCCCTTCCTGATGCAATCCATGCGCGACATGCTGCAGCTTCATCCTTTGCAAAATGCTACGCCCGTCGATATTTTTCACGCCACCGATTACCGCATTGTGCGCATGAGCTGTCCGGTTGTCGCGACCCTGCATGATGCCATTCCGCTCAAGTTTCCTGAATGGTGTAACCCGCGTTTGCGCAGTCTGAAAAACTGGCTGCAAAAACGCGCTGCGCAACAGGCAGACCACGTGATTGCCTTGTCTAATTACGCGGTGACGGAGCTGGTGGATTACTTTGCCATCGATGCACGCAAGATCACCGTCGTTCCCTGCGGTGTAGGCGGCGTCTGGCAGCAAACGCCAGACCCCTTGGAGGTGCATCAAACCCTGGTCGCTCATGGACTTGAGCCAGGTTATTTTTTATTTGTTGGCACCCTGCAGCCGCGCAAAAATATTGAACGCATCATCGATGCCTACCTTGGCTTGCCAGCGGAAGTCCGACGCGAGCGACAGTGTGTCATCGTTGGACGCGCCAGCTGGCGCTGCGAAGCATTAATCGGGAAAATACGCGCTGCAATACAAAACGGTGAGCGCCTGGTCTGGCTTGAACAAGTGAGTAGTCAGACGCAGCTGCGCCATCTCTACGCCGGCGCCGGCGTATTCGTTTTCCCTTCCTTATACGAGGGTTTCGGTATTCCAGTGGTAGAAGCGTTTGCCAGTGGTATTCCGGTGCTGACTTCGAATACCACGTCCCTGCCCGAGGTCTCGCAAGGTGCGGCGTTGGAAGTCAATCCACTCCAAGTCGCCGATATCGGCCACGCGATGCTGGAATTGGTGCGGGATGACGCGCTTCGTCAACGCTGTATCACGGCTGGCCGGCAGCGCGCCGCGGAACTGACCTGGCAAAGAACCGCTCGTGAGACGGCGGCAGTGTATCATCGGCTTATTAGAAGTTAAACCCTTGGCAGGTTTGCCTGCAGTTCATGCATGGCACCCCGTCGGTCACACTATTTAACTATGCCGGCATCTTTGCGCGTTTTACACGTCTTTAAAACCTATTACCCTGATACCTTTGGCGGCATAGAACAGGTTATACGCCAGCTGACCTCCGTCACTTCCTCGATGGGGGTAGCGAATCAAATTTATACGCTCAGTCCCAAGGCAAGGCTGACGCCTGTGTTATTTGACGGAGCGACCAAGATTATTCGCAGTCCGGTCGATTTAGAACTGGCTTCAACGCCGATGTCTCTGCGCGCATTGGGCAGCTTTCGTGCTGCAGCCCGCTGGGCTGATCTGATTCATTATCACTATCCCTGGCCATTTGGTGATCTGCTGCATCTGCTGGGTGCTCAGGGCAAGCCGGCGATACTGACTTACCATTCCGACGTGGTGCGCCAGCGACTATTAATGCCGTTCTACCGCCCCCTGCTGCGGTATTTTTTCAAACAGATGCGCGCCATTGTGCCGGAGTCGCCAAACTATCTGGAAAGTAGTGAGTTATTACAGGATTACCGCGATAAAACGACGGTGATCCCGATCGGTCTCAATGAGGCCTATTATCATCCCCCTGAACCCGAGCGCCTGGCACATTGGCGCAGCGAAGTAGGGACTGATTTCTTCCTTTTTGTGGGTGTCTTGCGCTATTACAAAGGCTTGCACATTTTGCTGGACGCCTGTGTAGGCAGCTCGGCCAAAGTGGTGATCGTTGGCGCCGGACCAGTCGAAAATGATTTGAAGGCACAGGCCCAGCGTTTAGGATTGACGAATGTGGTTTTCCTGGGCGCGGTATCTGACGAAGATAAAATCGCCTTGCTTGAACTATGTCGTGCGGTGGTTTTCCCTTCACATTTGCGCTCTGAAGCGTTTGGCGTCACGCTGCTCGAAGGCGCCATGCACGGCAGACCGCTTATTTCGTCCGAGATCGGTACGGGTAGCAGTTACGTGAATGTCGATGGCGTCACCGGCATCGTGGTGCCGCCAAGCGATCCGGCGGCCTTGCGTGTGGCGATGCACACATTGAGTACGAATCACGAACTGGCCAGCCAAATGGGACTGCGTGCGCGCATCCGTTTCGAAACCCTGTTTACTGCCCGACAAATGGGCGAGGCCTATGTGGCCCTCTATGAGCGCATTGTAGGTCGATCTGCATGACGGCTTGGCGCGACCAGCCTGTAACGACGCTGCGGTGCGACGATGGTGCGACGGCGGTGATCACGGATCATGGCGCGCACCTGGTCTCGTGGCAGCCTGCAGGTCAGGCAGAGGTTTTATTCATGAGTCAGGCGTCCAGTTTTGCCGCCGGGGCGGCGATTCGGGGTGGGGTGCCGATCATCTTTCCGCAGTTTGCCGAACGCGGTCCCGGTGAGAAACACGGCTTTGCGCGCAATTGTCACTGGCAGCCTGTGCCACCAGTGCCGTCTGCACTGCCTGGGTCAGCGGCACAGGCCTCATATGTGCTGACGAATGCTGATTTGATAAGCCCGTGGTCATCACGGTTTCGGCTTGCATATGCCGTCAGTGTGGAAGGCGCGGTGCTGACCATGGCTCTGAGCGTAACGAATACCGATGTGCGCAGCTGGTCGTTTCATGCCGCTCTCCACACCTATTTGCAGCTCAGTGATATCAGCACAGCCACCCTCGTGGGACTGGAAGGGCATACCTTTCATGACAAGGTTTTCGCAGGTCGAATTGCACAGCAAACGCAGACCGATTTGATGCTGGTCGGTGAACTGGATCGCATTTACGGCCAGGTACACTCGCCGCTGCAATTGCACGATGGCCGTCGCACCATCCATATCGCCCAAGACGGCGACGGATTCAGCGATGCCGTCGTGTGGAACCCCGGTAGCGAAAAAGCCCGCGCGATCGCCGATCTGTCACCCGGGGCGGAAAATCATTTTGTCTGCGTCGAAGCAGGCGCCATCCTGCAAGCGATTGAACTTGCACCAGGCGCGCAATGGACCGGCCGGCAGATACTGCGCGTGCAGCCAACTCTTTAGGCTAATACGCCTTAAAACGTTTTTAAGCTGATTTCTATTTCATTCATTTATTTTTGGCGATCGGCCTGATTTTCTGCCGTCAATAACATGAACAATTTATAATATGGCACTTCGCGTCAGTGCAGGTGAACGCGATCTTTCTTGGTGGATTGCGAAAGCACTGGACGACAATTAGGTTATTTAAAAATATTTAAATGGTATCTTTTTTTATCAGCTTTATTCTTTCTTCTTTAATTACGCTTCTTGTAATTAAAAAAGCGAAATGGTACACAGCGGCCATGGATACCGACGTATTAGGCGTACAAAAATTCCATTCCCGTGCAGTACCCCGTATTGGTGGAATAGGCATCATTTTGGCTGTCATTATTACCGGGTGTATTTCGGTATTACGCGTGCCGGCTTTAGGCCAGTGGATGGGCATGATGCTTATCTGTTCTCTGGTGGCGTTTTATGGCGGGATTGTAGAAGATTTCACGCAAAAAGTGAGTCCATTACGGCGCTTAATCTGCACCATGATCGCTGCTGCATTAGGGTATTATTTTCTTGATGCCCGAATAGAGCGAATTGATTGGCCTCTGGAAAGTACTTTTTTTCCTTATGTCTGGCTATCTTTGCCATTGACCGTATTCGCCGTGGCGGGTATTGCCAACGCCGTCAATATTATCGATGGTTTTAATGGCCTTGCCAGTGTGGTGACGATTTGTATGCTCTTGTCGCTGGGTTACGTGGCATTTCAAGTCAACGATACTACCATTGTTATTTTGGCACTTATGGTTGCAGGTGCCATTGCCGGTTTTCTCATCTGGAATTATCCGGGAGGACTGATCTTTTTAGGTGATGGCGGAGCCTATTTCATCGGCTTCATGCTGGGGGAATTAGCCGTTTTGCTGGTGATGCGTAATCCGCAGGTATCGACCTGGTATGCAGCGCTCCTGCTGATTTATCCGGTATTCGAAACGCTTTTTTCTATTTACCGGCGATTCTTTATTCGTGGCACTTCACCGGGATTGCCGGATGGAATTCATTTACATAGCCTGATATTTCGCCGATTAGTGCGTTGGGCCGTTGGACCGCGCGATGCCCGGGCATTAATGCGTCGCAATGCCATGACTTCACCTTATCTCTGGCTATTTTCTCTGATGGCGGTAATTCCCGCCACATTGCTTTGGCACAATTCCGGTATGTTGATGCTCTTTTGTTTTTTATTTATTGTGAGTTATGTCTGGTTATATGCACGAATTGTCCGTTTCAAGACACCGCGATGGTTAGTTTGGACAAAAAAAGAATAAAATAACAGCGCTTATCGCTTAATAAATGATGCAGTCATTAACCGACTTTTGAATTTAATATTGGCAATAAATACTATTTTATTTTTTTAAATGATATTTGAAAGGAATTATTATGGATCTCACGAGTTTATCCGCTTCGGACTTGCGTGAATTGCAGCAAAAGATTGTGCTTGAATTAAAAAAACGCGAGCACGAGGAAGTCGCCAAGGCGCGTGAACAAATCCTGGCGATCGCACAGAATATCGGCATTCCACTCAAAGAATTACTCCAGTCCGCCGCGCGCGCCAAAATGCCCAAGGTCGCCACAAAATACCGTCATCCCGCTAACCCATCCTTGCAGTGGAGCGGTCGCGGCCGTCAACCTGCCTGGATCAAGGAGTGGCTGGCAAGCGGTCAGGCACTGGACGGATTGCGTTAATTGTAAATCTGCCCGTTGATAGCGGGCGTTTTTGCACAAGGTTTTCGCATGACGCATTTGCATGACGCATTTGCATAACGCGTTTGCTCAACGCATTTGCTCAATCTAATACTGAGTCAACATGATGAATCTCTCCCCCGGTATTTTCAAAGCCTACGACATTCGTGGCATCGTTGGCAAAACGCTCGACACCGACATAGCCCATCAGATCGGCCAGGCTTTTGGTAGTGCGATGTTGGCCAAGGGCGAGACGGTCGCTGTCATTGGGCGTGACGGCCGCCTGTCCGGGCCAAGTCTGTGCGCGGCATTAGCCGCAGGTTTGCAGGCTGCTGGTGTTGATGTGATTGATCTTGGTGTGGTGGCCACGCCGATGGTGTATTTTGGTACCCATCTATTGCCGGCCCGATCGGGCATCATGGTCACGGGCAGCCACAATCCACCCGACTACAATGGCTTCAAAATGGTGCTGGCTGGCGAAGCGATTTATGGCGAGACCATCATGGCGCTCTACCATGCCATCGTGAAGCAGGATTTAAAAACTGGCGCCGGTAGTTACCGATCCCATGCCATTACTGCCGACTACCTCGAACGCATTGCCGGCGACGTCAAGCTCGCACGCCCGATGAAAATTGCCATCGACTGCGGCAATGGTGTTGCGGGTGCATTCGCCGGTGACTTATATCGCGCCATGGGCTGTGAAGTGATCGAATTATTTTGCGAAGTCGATGGCAATTTTCCCAATCATCATCCAGACCCGGCACACCCTGAAAACTTACAGGATCTGATTCGCTGTCTGGCGCAAACCGATGCCGAAATTGGTCTGGCCTTTGATGGTGATGGCGACCGGCTTGGGGTAGTCACCAAAGATGGCCAGATCATTTATCCGGATCGTCAGCTGTTGATGTTTGCAGCCGACGTATTAAGCCGCAATGCCGGTGGTCAGATTCTGTTTGACGTGAAATGTACCCGTCATATCGCCCCCTGGGTTCGCGCCCGTGGCGGTCAGCCCTTGATGTGCCAGACTGGGCATTCGCTGGTCAAGGCGCGCATGCGTGAAACCGGTGCGCCATTGGGTGGCGAAATGAGCGGCCATGTCTTTTTCAAGGACCGCTGGTACGGCTTTGATGATGGTCTGTATGCCGGTGCGCGTATGCTCGAACTGTTGTCGCGTCTGGCGGATCCGAGCGCAGCGCTCAATGCCTTGCCTAATTCCGATAGCACGCCTGAACTGCAGCTGCCACTCCAGGAAGGCGAAAATTTCTCGCTTATCGAACGCATGCGAAACGCGGCGCACTTTCCCGGCGCGGATGAAATCATCACCATTGATGGCCTGCGGGTGGAATATCCGGATGGCTTTGGATTGGCGCGCGCGTCCAATACCACGCCAGTGGTGGTGATGCGCTTTGAAGGCGATTCGCCAGCTGCGCTCGAGCGTATCCAGGCCGAATTTAAGCGTGAAATCCTCAAGGCTAAGCCGGATGCACAATTACCTTTCTAAATTCTGCAATGACCGTGATGCGGCAGGTTTGTGCGCGCAGCTGCGCGCAATGTTGCCCAAGGTAGCTACGTGAAAATTCTTATTGTCCGGGTCTCTTCGCTCGGCGACGTGTTGCACAACATGCCGATGGTGGCTGACCTGCGGCGCCAGTTTCCTGCGGCGATAATTGATTGGGTGGTCGAGGAAGCCTATGTTTCACTGGTGCGGCTCAATGCCGGCGTCGACGAGGTGATTCCGATAGCCTTGCGGCGCTGGCGTAAAGGCTTGTTCAGGGCTGCCACATCCAGGACTGTGCGTGATGAAATGGCGGCGTTTTATCGCCACCTGCGCGTAAAAGAATACGATCTCATTTTTGATACGCAGGGGCTGCTGAAAACCGGTCTTGTGATGGGCATGGCGCGCCTGGCAGCGCATGGCCGGCGCGTCGGTTTGGCTAATGCCACCGAGGGCTCGGGATACGAGGCCATCTCGCGCGTGTTTCATACGCAAAGTATTCAGGTTGCCAGCCTCTGTCATGCGGTCGAACGCGCGCGGGTAGTCGCTGCCGCTGCCTTGGATTATTCGCTCAACAGTCCGGCCGACTTCAATTTGTCTGCGCCATTGCCAACGCCAACGGCGCTGTCCTGGCTGCCAGAGACATCCTACGCCGTCTTTTTTCATGCGACCGCCCGCGCAGCCAAGCAGTGGCCGGTACAAGACTGGATCGGTTTGGGCAAACGCTGTGGCGAGCGCGGCCTGCCAGTCCTGCTGGCTTGGGGTGATCAGAAAGAACGCCTGGTAGCGGAGGAACTGGCCGCCGGCATCCCGAATGCGCGGGTACTGCCCAAGTTAAGCATGCAAGACGCAATGATTCTCGCACAGCGTGCCAGCCTGGTGGTCGGTGTCGATACCGGCCTCACGCACATTGCGGCGGCATTCTGTCGTCCGACGGTCGAAATCTATTGCGATTCGCCACGCTGGAAAACCGAAGGGAATTGGTCGCCGAATATCATTAATTGCGGCGATGTCGGTCAGTCCCCCAGCTTGACAGAGGTGGATGCTGCCGTCGCAAAGCTAGTCGGATAAAATAGTCGCATGAACAGGAAAATTATTGAACTCGCTAATACGGACTGGCGTCATGCCCCTGCCAATGGCGGTGTTGATCCCATCATGGCGCTCGAGACAGGAAAAGTACTGTATTTTCCTGCGATGCCCTTCACACTGAACGACGTTGAAAAGGCCTTCCTTACTTCGACCATTCTCGCCCCAAAAAAACGCAATATCAGCCTGGATGCAAATGGCAAACTGAACGGCGTGCTCTTGGATCACGAGGCCAGGTATCAGCTGGCGGCCATGCTCGCGCGCTTTCGTGGATGTGCCAGCGAACTGATTGCATCCCTGTTGCCAAGCTACAGTGCATGGCTGCGATTAGCTCCGACCAGTTACCGCCCCATGCAGGTTGAGGGCAGAGCGCAATCCTGGCGTGCTGATGACCGTCGATTACACGTTGATGCCTTTCCCTCACGTCCCAATAATGGCGAACGTATCTTGCGTGTATTTGCCAATATCAATCCGCAAGGCCTCCCGCGTGTATGGCGTATCGGAGAACCATTCGAAGAGGTCGCTCGACGTTTTTTACCGCGGTTAAAAGTTTTTTCACCATGGCAAGCGCGTGTAATGCATGCGCTGCATATCACCAAAACACGGCGCAGTGAATACGATCACCTCATGTTGCAAATGCATGATGCTATGAAGGCCGATCTCGACTACCAGAGCAAGGCCGACCAAATCAGCATGGCTTTTCCTGCCGGTGCGGTTTGGGTTTGTTTTTCTGATCAGACTTCGCATGCCGTCATGTCCGGTCAGTTCATGATGGAGCAAACTTTCCATCTGCCGGTCGAGCGACAATATTATCCGGAGGTACATCCCTTGGCTATTCTCAGACGTTTGACCGGCCGCATCCTCACGTGATCAGCGTACTCTACAATCTCGCCTGGTGGATCGCCTTGCCAATGGTGTTGGCGCGACTCTGGTGGCGTGGACGCAAAGAGCCCGGCTACCGTCGTCATGTGTGGGAGCGTCTGGGCTGGTATGCGCCGGCGACTGGTTTAACGCGAATATGGATTCACGCCGTGTCGGTCGGCGAAACCCGCGCAGTCGCGCCCTTGATCGAGGCGTTGCTGGCAGCTTATCCAACCCACAGCATTATCCTTACCCACATGACGCCCACTGGACGCAGCGCCGGCCAGAGTTTATTTGCGCATCAGCCGCGGGTGCAGCAGGCCTATCTGCCTTACGATACCGCTTACATGGTGGGCCGCTTCATACGCCATTTTTCACCCAGACTGTGTTTGCTGATCGAAACCGAAGTATGGCCCAGCCTGATCGACCAGTGCAGCAAACGATCGCTACCGGTGCTACTGATGAACGCGCGGCTGTCAGAGCGTTCGCTCAAAAAAGCCCATCGGCTGGCCTGGCTGATGCGTCCTGCAGCAGCGCAGCTGACGTGCGTCGCCGCCCAGACCCAGGAAGATGCAGCCCGTCTGCATGCCTTTGGCGCACCCAGAGTGGAAGTCACCGGCAGTATCAAATTTGACGTCACGCCACCACCGGCGATGTGTCAGCTGGGTGCCGATCTGCGCCGCCAGATCGGCAGTCGTCCGGTGATTTTATGTGCCAGTACCCGCGATGGTGAAGAAGCGCTGATCCTCGATGCGCTCGACGGTCTTGGTCTTGCTGAAGCTTTGCTGCTGATCGTGCCGCGCCATCCGCAACGTTTTGCTGAAGTCGAGCGCCTGATCGCCGGTCGCGGTTTATCACTACAGCGTCGTTCCGAATTGGGGACGGCAGCACTGGCGCAAAAGACCGCTGTACTACTAGGTGATTCAATGGGCGAGATGTTTGCTTATTACGCAGCCTGCGACCTGGCTTTCATTGGCGGCAGTCTGCTGCCGTTGGGCGGACAAAATCTGATCGAAGCCTGCGCGCTCGGCAAGCCGGTGCTGATCGGTCCACACACCTTCAATTTTGCCAGCGTGACCGAAGACGCGATTTCCGCTGGTGCCGCGCAGCGCGTCAGTGATGGTGCTGATTTGATGCGCAAGGCGCAGACCCTCTTGCACAATCCGCCGCTGCGCACAGCCATGGCGGAGAAGGCGCTGGCCTTCGCCCAACAGCATCGTGGTGCGACAGCGCGTAGTATGAATTTGCTACGCGCTTATCTTTGAGTCATCAGCTGCGACAAACGTCAGCACCTTAATCAGAATTTCACTTCCAGATTCGCTCTTGCCTGCAACGTCGTTGGTATGGTCGTCAATGAACGGGCGATGCCGTTATTGTCGGTATAGGTATTCTCAGTCACGTTATCCTGATGCAGCGCATTTGCAAGGGATAAGCGCAGCTGGGTTTTCAGATCAAACTTCCACAAGGTGTACATGTCGAGGCTGCGCTTAGGTACCGTATAGGTACTCTGGTTGGCCGAGATGCGCACCGGTCCGCCATTTTGAAAACTGTAATTCACGCCCGCCGTGAGTGGGTGTTTGTCGAGCTTGTAATCGAGGCCCAGATTGCCGGAGAAGGGGGTTTGTTGATCGATCCGGTTATTCGGTCCGGGTACGGTGCTAATCGTCGACCAGTTACGCGACAGATTGGCGCGTACTTCGATGGCGGGAGCGCTCTTGATGAGTGAACGCAGCGGCAGTTTGGCTTCCAGTTCGATACCACGGGTAGTCGCAACGCCATCATTGATCGGCATCGAGATCCACAGGCCATCCATTTGCGTAAGTGTGCGACGGGTGATGTCTTCAATCCGGCGCACAAAGGAGGCCGCACTCAGCAATCCACCGTCAGGCAAAAAATGTTCATACGACAGATCCAGGCCCCAGGCTAATTCGGGCTTCAGGAGCGGATTACCCTGCGTATCCGGACTGGTGATGGAATTATTATTGGAGGTGAAGCGGCGTGGGATCAGGCTGTTCGTCGTCGGTGCCTTGTAGGTACGCGTAAGGCCAAAACGCAGCTGGTCATTTTTGGTGTCCGGTAGCTTCCACAGTGTCTGGAACAGTGGGCTCCAGACGCTGGAAGTATTTTTTACGCTGGCATAGCTATTACCCTCACTGGTGGTGTCGAGTCCTTCCCAGCGCAAGCCCAGATATACCGACCAGCGTGGCGTGATATTCCATTCGTCCTGAGTGAAGACAGCCAGGCGCTTCACGCTGGCATCGTAAATCTGATTCGAATTCGATTCCTTGAGTCCGACTGGTGACATGTCATGCTGAACGCGGTCTTCGTTACGATTACTGATCCCGCCATCCCAGCCAAAGACCAGTGCGTGATCCTGTGTATAGGGAGTAGAAAATTTGCCGGAGCCTGAAATACCTTTGTCGTAGGCCGATGAATCGACATCGCGTTTCATGATCAGCAAAGCTTTCGGATCGAGCAGATTTTGCGCTACCGTATTCTCGCGTTGATTATAGTTCAGGCCAAATTTGGCATCCAGCTTGGCGCCGCCGTCAAGCTTACGGGTCCAGGTCAGATCTGTGCGTCCCATGCTGAAGGCCGAACGCACCGTATAGTCATTGCCAGCAAAAGGAGGCGGCATGCCGAAGCTGGTAGTGGTGCGGTCGCTGTTATTGCCACTGAAACGGTTAAAGTTAATAAAGCTTTGCGAGCTGATGGTTTCGCCCTGACCCAGACTCAGATTTAGACGCGGCGCCAGATTGACGCTGTCGAAAGTTCCCTGGCTGTTTTGCGCTGTAGTGCGCAGTAAGGTCTGATGGTTGAGGGTATCGTAGGCGGTCTCGACGACCTGCGTTGGCAGACGTTCATAGCGTGCGTGGATCAGTCCAGCCGCGAGCGAGTAGGAAAGCGGTCCCTTACGGTCCGACATTTGTAGATTCAGACTGCCACCAATATGATGGTTATCATCCTGCATGCCGAATTTTATTTCGCGCTGACCGGATTGAATCGCTTTTTTCAAAATGATGTTGATCGCACCGGCGACGGCTTGGGTGCTGTACTCAGCCGTTGCAGCACGCATGATTTCTATCCGCTCAATCAAATCCGGTGCGAGCGAGTCGAGCGAAAATCCGGGTGGCGATGGCTCACCGTTGAGCATGATCTGCGTATAGCCACTGCCCAGACCGCGCATACGTACTTCACCGCCACGACCCTGCACGCCACCGATGGTCACGCCGGGCAGACGCTTTAATACTTCGGCGATGGTAGTGTCACCATTCTTTAAAATCTCTTCTTGCGTGACGACGATCTTGGTCGCGGTATCGTTACGCCGTTCATCATAACTTTGCACACTGCCTTTGATTTCGATCTGCTGCATGGGCGCGGCCGGTGGACGGGCCGCTTTGACCGGCGATGCGGGTACTGGCGGCACGGGCGGTACTTTAACGAGCGCATCCTTGTCGACCGCGGGCGCACTTTGTTCCTCAGCGGCCAAGGTCGAGGGTACAAATAATAGAGCGGATAAGCCGGTAAAAAAGGACATCAATAAAACGACAAACTGACGATCGACGACGCGCATGAAAAATAATCCCGTAAAAATTGGTGATTGCAAACCTACAAGTGCGCCAAACTGACGCCGTAGCGGTGAGAAAATTGGCAAAGCCAGCATTAAAAGTGACGACATTATGCAATGTTTTTGTAAAGCATTTATGTCCTTGGTAAAACCATGAACGGGCGGCGAAGGAATCGCTATCCGCAAATGGGAATCATTATCATTTGGTGTTATGATGGCAGCGTGAGTAATGCGTCGTATGATGTGCTATTCCCTTCATGCATCTGTACTGTTTGATTCACCATTGGAAGCCATTCATGTCTGCAGTTTTGTCAACGGAGAAAGACCCAGCCGCCCCGGTATTGCATCTGGCGATGTTAAATAAGGGCGAGAGCGGCATCGTAACCGGACTGGCGGAGGCGCTCGATGCCAGTCAGTCGGTGCTGCGTCTGCGGCTGCTGGAGCTGGGATTTGCCGTCGGTGAAAAAGTGCGCGTGATGGCTGAATCGTTTCCGCAGCGTGATCCGATGGCGATCCGCGTCGGTAATTCCACCTTTGCCTTGCGCCGTCGCGAGGCCGCCCTGATTTACATTACACGACTATGAAGCAGACATATCCCGCTGGCCCTTTACGCCTGGCCTTAGTCGGTAATCCGAATTGTGGTAAGACCGCCTTGTTCAATCGACTCACCGGCGCCCGACAAAAAGTCGCCAATTACGCTGGCGTGACGGTCGAACGCAAGGAAGGGCACTTCGTTTCCGCCTCCGGGCGCAATTATCAGGTGCTCGATTTGCCCGGTGCGTACAGCCTCAATGCGCTCTCGCCTGACGAAGCCATTACCCGCGATGTGCTGCTGCATGCGCGCCCGGATGAAGTACAGCCGGATGTCATCGTGCTGGTCGTGGATGCGACTAATTTGCGTCTGAATTTACGGCTGGTTCTGGAGGTGCTGCGACTAGGTCGTCCGACGGTGCTAGCCTTAAACATGATGGACTTAGCGCATAAGCGCGGCATGCAGATCAATCTGGATAAACTGCAGGCCGAGCTGGGCATTCCAGTGATCCCGACGGTGGCAGTCAAACACGCTGGCACACAGGCCTTGCTGGCTTTACTCGATACGATGCCGCGCACCCTGCCGGTCACGCCGTCGGCGGCCGATTTCACTGCTGAAAACAGCGCTGCGCTGGAAGATACCCAATGTGAAGTGCGGCGCATACTCGGTCTGGTAATTGAACAAGAGGGCAGCACACAAGACTTTGGCGAACGGCTCGATGCGCTGGTGCTGCACCCGATACTGGGTTACGGTGTGCTGGCACTGATCCTGTTCATGATTTTTCAGGCGGTCTTTAGCTGGTCTAAACTGCCGATGGATTTGATCAAGAATGGCGTCGATGCTCTGGGCGTTTTCGTCTCCGGCATGCTGCCTGATGGTGTTTTGCGTAGCCTGCTGGTTGACGGTATTTTGTCAGGCGTGGGCAGTGTGCTGGTGTTCTTGCCGCAGATTTTGATCCTGTTTTTTTTCATCCTCACCCTGGAAGAATCGGGGTATCTGCCGCGCGCAGCTTTTTTACTCGATCGCCTCATGGGCAGCGTCGGCTTATCGGGCCGTGCCTTCATTCCCCTGCTATCGAGCTTTGCCTGCGCGATCCCGGGCATCATGGCCACCCGCACCATTCAGGATCCACGCGACCGATTAGCCACTATCATGATCGCGCCCTTGATGACCTGCTCGGCGCGGCTGCCGGTCTATGCCTTGGTGATCAGCGCCTTCATTCCGGAGCGCAGCATTGGCTGGTTTAATCTGCAGGGACTGGTACTGTTCGGTCTGTATGTGGCGGGTATCGTATCGGCCATGCTGGTGGCCTTGGTGATGAAGCTGGCCGAACGCGAAAAAATCATCCAGCCATTGTTATTGGAGCTGCCCAATTATCATCTGCCGAATCTGCATAATCTGGCGCTCGGTTTATGGGAGCGGGCGCGTATTTTTGTCAGCCGCGTGGGCAGTATTATTTTGGCGCTGATGATTTTGCTGTGGTTTTTATCGAGCTATCCTGCGCCGCCAGCCGGTGCGCTTGGTCCTGCTATTCAATACAGCCTGGCCGGGCAACTCGGACACTTGCTCGAGCCGCTGTTTGCACCGATCGGTTTTAACTGGCAAATCGTCATTGCACTGATTCCCGGCATGGCCGCGCGCGAAGTCGCGGTGGGGGCCTTGGGTACGGTGTATGCACTGTCGGCCACCGGCGAACAGCTCGCCAATGCGCTCACGCCCATGATTGCAGCGACCTGGTCACTGCCGACGGCGTTTTCTTTGCTGGCTTGGTATGTGTTTGCGCCGCAGTGCATTTCGACCCTCTCGATCGTCAAGCGCGAAACCAATTCCTGGTTACCGGCACTGGCGATGGCGACCTATATGTTTGTGCTGGCTTATCTGGCCTCGCTGGCCACCTACAACTTGAGTAGATTTTTTTTGGGGGGAACATGATGCAGGAAGTGATCGTCGCCCTGATCGTACTTGGCGCTGCGCTGGTGGTATTCCAGCGCTACGGCCCGCGTGTTCTGCGTGAGGCATTGACGCGTTGGCAGATCAGGCTGGCACGTCGGCTTGGCTTACAGCGGCTGGTAGAGCGCTTGATGGCGAAACAGAATCGTGCTTGCGGGGGCTGTGATGCCTGTGGCGATCAGGCCAGCAAACCGACGCCTGAGGTTCAGGCGTCGGTGAGCGTGGAGGCATTACGGCAGACTATCCGGCGCTGATGCACCGATGCTCCGATGTGCTGAGAAATTCAGCTTTTAGGGTGAGCGACTTGGCCCGAACTTACTTGACCAATAATCCGTTGAGCATCGTCAGGTCTTCTTCTTTCAGCGTACCCGCAGCGGCTTTGAGTTTGAGGCCACTCATCATGGTGTCGTAACGGGCCTTGGCCAGATCCCGGCGGGTCGAAAACAACTGCTGCTGGGCGTTGAGCACGTCGATATTAATCCGCACGCCGACCTGATATCCCAAACGATTCGACTCCAGGGCAGACTGGCTGGAAATCTCTGCCGCTTCCAGCGCCTTGACTTGCGCCAGACCGTTATTCATCCCCAGAAAAGCTTGTCGTGCACCTTGTGCGGCAGTACGCCGTACATTGTCCAGATCAGCGCGCGCCTTGTCTTCAAGGGCAATCGCTTCCCGCACTTTACTGTCAACGCCGAAGCCGGCAAACAGCGGAATCGTCCACTGCACGCCGACCGAATTATTATTGGTCGAGGTCGCACCCGAGGCAGTCAGCACGGCACTCTGGGTTGAGTGCGCTTTGCTGGCGACCAGATCTAATGTGGGCAAATGGCCTGCGCGGTTACGACTAATTTCACGTTTGGCAATTTCGAGCGACAGTTCTGAGCTGGCGACGTTGTAGTTTTGCTTTTCTGCGCTCGATACCCAAGGGTCGAGTTCCGCTGGCATAGGTGAATTGAGCTTAACACCGGTACGCAAGATGGCCAGATCCGGGCTCGGTTTGCCGATAATCTGCTGCAGGGCGGTGCGCTTGATTTCCAGATCATTCAAGGCAGCGAATTCTTGTGCCACGGCCAAATCGTAGCGCGCTTGCGCTTCATGGGTATCGGTGATGGTGGCAGTGCCGACTTCAAAATTACGTTTGGCCGAAGCGAGTTGTTCGGTAATGGCGATTTTTTGTGCCTTCACGGATGCTAGTGCATCTTGCGATGTCAGCACATCAAAATAGGCCTGCGATACACGCACGATCAGGTCTTGCTGGGCCTGGGCAAATTGTGCCTCGCTGACTGCAGTTTGCAGTTTGCCCTGCTGGTATTGCTCCCAGTTCGCCCAGCGAAACAGTGGCTGCGACAGCGATAAGGTATAGGCGGAGGTCGTAAAGTCACCTCTTGGATTGTTAGCCGCCGTGATCAGTTCTTGTGTCGTACGGCTTGAGCTACCGGTCAGGTTCACGGCCGGCAGGAGAGACGCGCGGCCCTGCGTTATTTTTTCCTGGCCCGCTACCTGACTGGCCCGCGCACTGGCGAATACCGGGTCATTGGCCAGGGCTTCCTGATAAATTTGCAGCAGATCGGCTGAATGGGCATTCAGTGATAAACATACCCCGGTGATGAAACTCGCAATAAGGGTCTTACGCATGAGGGTTCTCCAGTGGCGTTTTTATCATTAGTGATGGATAGAAGAAGGTTCGTATTTTGTCACGATTTAGTAGGTCGCCATGGCCGTATCAACTTGCGTGGCCCAGGCATGCATGCCGCCAGTCAGATTGATCACCTGCGCAAAGCCTTGCTGCGTCAGAAAATGCGCCACCGATGCGCTGCGGCTGCCATGATGGCAGATACACACGGTAACGGCATCCTCATCAAGTTCCTGCAGGCGTTCAGGAATGGTTTGCATCGGCACGGCGACAGCGCCGTCGATTACACCCAGCGCGACTTCCCATGCTTCACGCACATCCAGCAAGACTGGTTGAGCCCGGCTAGCGTCGGCCAGCCAGGCGGCTAATTCAGGTGCAGTAATCTGTTGCATGCCGGTCCTTAAAACGCGAAGTGCGGCACTGCCTGCGCATTACGCAGCGGGGCAACTTGTGTTTCAAATAAGACTTCGGTATGAAAAGCCGCCTCAGTGACCCGGGTTACCAGCTGGGCGCTCATGATCGGAGCTTCGCCCACGATCGCCAGCAGGCGACCGCCCACTTTAATCTGCTGAAGTAGTGAGTCAGGCAGCACGGGCAGCGAGCCGGAAACCATAATCAAGTCATAGCTTGCGTGATCCGATTCCCAGCCGCGGGCGCCGTCACCTTCCACGACCGTCACGTTGCTGACGCCATAGTCGCGCAGATTTTTTTCTGCCATGCTCACCAGTGCCGGATCAATCTCTACCGTGGTGACATGGCGCGCTTTGTGTGCCAACAGGGCAGCCATATAGCCAGAGCCGGCGCCGATTTCCAGTACAACCTCATGTTTTTTAGGTGAGGCTTCCTGCATTAGGCGTGCTTCGAGTTTCGGTGTGAACATACTGGCTTGGGACGACAGGGGGATTTCTGTGTCAAAAAAGGCCAGGCTTTTATAGCCGATGGGAACAAATGCCTCGCGCCTTACCAGCAGCAACAAATCCAGTACGTCGGTGTCGAGCACATCCCAGGTGCGAATCTGCTGCTCGATCATGTTGAAGCGGGCTTTTTCGATATTCATGACCAGTCTCGTAGCGATAGTAAAGGCGACATTCTATCAAATCCTTGGCCAGGACCGGGTTTGCTCTTACATGAGGGGCTTGGGCAGCCTGAAATGTGTGTCCATAAGGCATCAAATCGACCTCGCGCCGATGCAAAGCATGGCTATTTTGTTCTCGCCCCGCATCGGTCGCTGCATTATGCCGGTGCACTTACATTTTCCAGTACCGATCAATGTCCGGTTTAATCGTCGTTTGATATGCCGGCGGCAAATTGCTTAGTCCGGTGGGCAGCGGGGAGTTCCTCATGTCATCCACCAAGTAATGCACCTCACTGCCGAGCAGGGTACGATCGCCGATCTTGAATTGTTCGATCGTGCCCGATGTCGTGTCATACCAGTTCAGCAAAGTCACGCGATTAGTGCTGCCAATTTGGCTGATTTGTAAGTTCTGATTAATTCTCTGGAACCATAATTGTTGCGGGTCGAGCTCGGCGCCAAACTCCAGCACATCCGCCGTGCCCGTGTTGGCGGTCTCGGTGATCGTGTCGTCGCCAAAGTTCCCCAGCAAATCATAGGTATCGTTTCCAGCGCCACCGCTCAAGAGGTCGTTGCCAGTCCCGCCGTCGAGCGTGTCGTCGCCCAGACCGCCGCTTAGATTATCATTGCCCATCCCGCCTAAAAGCAAATCATTGCCGCTCCCGCCGGCCAGACTCTCATCCCTATCCGCGCCTCTGACGACCCGATCTTTCGTATCAATTTGATAGGCGCTCGAGATGGCACTTTGAACAGCCGTCGGCAGCTTGATGCTCGCCTCAGGCATCTTGACTTTACTCATGGCGGTGACGAGTGGATCCAACAGCGTGTTCTGGAAATAGCCCCCCTGATTTGTTGAAATCATTTCGATCTGATGATCGGTACCAAGATACCAACCAGAAATCGTGACTTGATCCTTTTGGCCCAGAACATTAATCTGCAGATCGCTATTCACCTTGGTAAACCACAAATCTTTCAACCCGATGCCGGATCCAAAATTGAGGACATCCACATCTTTTTTAGACCCTGATACGTCTTTGATGATGTCGCATCCATCGCCCAGATCAAAGTAATAGCTATCTGCACCAAGGCCGCCGTCGAGCGTGTCATTGCCGGCGCCACCATATAGCGAATCATTACCGTCGTTGCCGGTCAGGCGGTCATCTCCATCCAGACCGACTAAGACATTGTCTTGCGCATTGCCGATGAGCGTATCGAACTGGGTCGTGCCGATCAGGTTTTCGATATGGCTTACCGTATCCAGTCCTCCGGTCTGATCGGGCAGCATTTTTTTCACGAGACCTGTCTGTAGATTGGCCACAATTCCAACCATAGTACGATTTGCCGGATCTAATTGCGTGACGCTGTAATCGAGCGTATCCACACCATCGCCGCCGTCAATGGTGTCGCTGCCCTCATTGAATTGCTGCAGGATGAGGTCGTCATCCGCGCCAGCATCGATGACGTCCGATCCTGCACCGCCAGCTAAGGTGTCGGACCCTTTACCGCCTAGTAAAGTGTCATTACCTCTATCGCCGAGCAGTAGATCGTTTCCTCCTCGACCCTCCAAACGATCATTGCCAGCCTCGCCGTTGAGTACGTTATCCTGTTCGTCGCCCAAAAGCGTGTCGTCGAGCGTGGTGCCAGTCAGGTTTTCGATTTGCTTGATGGTGTCAAAAGCTGCGTCATTCACCTTCGCGTATTTGAGCACCTTGCCGAGCGCGATATCGGCCACAATGCCGATGCTACCCATCAAGTCACGCGAGCCTGAGGCAAAGTTATTCAGGCTATAGTCAAGCGTATCGCACCCGTCGCCACCGTCGATGGAGTCGCACACCTGTTCAATATCTTGCGCGATCAGGTCATCACCGCCATCACCATTGATCAGGTCAGCGCCTGACCCGCCTGATAGCGTGTCATTGCCCGCACCACCAAAGAGTGTGTCCTGACCATCGTCGCCGCCTAGACTATTGTTATTGGCATCGCCGATCAGGGTGTCATTGAGGGTGCTGCCAATGACGTTTTCAATTTGTCGAATCGTATCGATACCTGCTGCAGTGCCAACCATAGTGCCAACCATAGTGCCAACCACAGTGCCAACCGCAGCCCCCCTGAATTTCTCTACCGTTCCCTGCGACATATCCAGCCAGATACCTGAACTGCCCATCCCCTCCCGCGTGCCACCATCGAATTTTTCGCCGCCGTAGTCGAGTGTATCGACGCCGTCGCCGCCATCGAGGGTATCGTTTTCCTTATCCAGGCTTTGAAAGAACTGATCATCCCCCGCTTCGCCGTACATCAGGTCTGCGCCGACATCTCCCATCAGTATGTCATTGCCATCCCCGCCCAACAGGGTGTCGTTACCCTCTGCGCCGTTGAGCACATCGTCACCCCCATTGCCACTCAGGCGATCGTTGCCCGCAGCGCCGTACAGGACATTAATATGGTTATCACCATCGATGACATCATTGAGCGTCGTACCGATAATATTTTCGATATGACTCACCGTGTCCACGCCGGTAGCGCTGGTAGCGCTGGTATTTGTCGTGGCGTGATATTTTTCTATACGCCCCGTCATCAGATCGGCCATGATGCCGGTTCCGTCAGGTAAGCCATAACGTTGTTCAGTCGGGAACACGGTCCGGCTGTAATCGATTGTGTCACAACCATCTCCACCATCAATCACATCATTCGATCGTTCCATCGACTGGATAAACAGATCATCATTATCGCCGCCCAACAGGGTATCTGCGCCTTCGTCACCACTGATGATGTCGTCACCGGCACCACCAACAATCAGATCATTGCCAGCGCCGCCGCTGAGCACATTACTCAGACTATTGCCGTTGATGTCGTCCGCGTTGTCCGTGCCGGTGATGCCGTTGATATTTGTGAGCAGATCAAACTGTGTGGGATCTTGCAGCGACCCGTCGGCCAATCTTGACTTGAATACCTTGCCGGTTTCAAGATTGGCTTGAATGCCAAGCAGGCTCAGACCAGGCAGTTCGGAAGAATAGTCGGCAAAATTAGTACCTGCGCCACCGTCCAAAGAATCCTGTCCGGTGCCGCTCTTGAGGATATCATCGCCGTCACCGCCCAGCAGTGTGTCGTCCCCGCTGCCTCCGAGCAGCGTGTCATTGTCGCCGCCACCGCTGAGCCAATCATTGCCGCTGCCGCCGGCCATCAGATCATCGCCCCCATTGCCTGTCAGCGAATCATTGCCTTCGATGCCGATGAGAATATTGGCACCATTGTCGCCTTCCAGAAAATCATTCGCCTGACTGCCGGTGACACCTTCAAAGCCATCGATAAAATCATGCACACTACCGATCGGCTTGCTACTCGCATCCAGACCATTGAAGGATTTAACGACGGTGTTGGTCAGCAGAGAAACAAAGATGCCTTTCGATGTAGCACCGTTGCTGTAATCGAGAATATCAAAGCCGTCGCCGCCGTGCATCGTCTCTTGATTGCCCGTGCGAATATCAACATTGATGGTGTGCTGCGACATGACCCCACCATCAGCACTGACGCCGTTGGTGCTCGCTTGCAAAACGATGGAATTACACCCGATAAAATAATCATCTCCCTTACCGCCGGTCAGTAAATCATTGCCACCGCCGCCGATCAGGGTGTCATTGCCGTCGCCGCCGTCGATCGTGTCATTCCCCAAGCCACCGTCCAATTGGTTCGCCAGATCACTGCCGATGATGGTGTCGGCGTACTTTGTTCCGGTCAGATTGGCGATGTCGATGAGCTGATCGGTGCCGCCGCTCCCACTACCACTAGTGCCAGCGGCAGGTGTCCATTGTTTGAGGACTTGACCACGATGCAGGATTTGTCCATTGAGCGTTGTCGAGCTTAGTGACAAATCCGCATAAATGCCGACCTGCGCGAGCGCTGCATTCGTATAATCGATGCTGTCGGAGGCCTTATTGGGAACATAATTTTGCAGTCCCTTAAACGCATCCAGCGCAATAGTATTCGCTGTTGAAGCGATATTTTCATCGGCTACGCGCGCTGATCCATTGCGGTCCAGATAAGCTGGAGGATGCCAGAATTTATCCCAGTTGATGGCCAGTTCAGCATCACCAAAATAGATATGGCTGGCTGAATCCGCCAGAAAGGTATCGCTGCCGCCTCCGCCGATCAGCGTGTCATTGCCGCCGCCCCCGTTGAGCGTATCGTCACCCAGTCCGCCATCCAGCCGGTCGTCGCCGTCACCACCCTGTAAGAGGTCACCACCGCTGCCACCAATCAGCGTATCGTTCCCGCTGCCACCATCGAGGAAATCACTGCCGTTGCCACCATCCAGGCTATCGTTACCCTCTCCGCCCTGGAGCAGATCGTCGCCGTCTAAGCCGCTCATGCTGTCGTTGCCACCCATACCGATGAGGACATTATCAGCAGTGCTACCTTGTAAAAGATCAGAAAAATTCGTGCCACGAACATTTTCGATGCTGATCAAGGTGTCCTTATGCAGCAGCCCACTATTCATGATGCTGTTGACGATGGAGGTGCTGGATGTCATGGCGTCAGGTGTAAAGTTATCCCATGCATAACCAATGCCACGACCTGGCATTTCTTCCAAGACGACACGCACTCCCAAGCCTCCGGGGGCATCGCTATAGTCGGCATAATCCTGACCGCTGCCACCGTCAAGTGTATCGCCGCCTTTGCCGCCGGATAAAAAATCGTTGCCTTCACCACCTTCAAGCAAGTCGTTGCCGTCGCCACCCACAAAGAAATCGGCACCGACACCGCCCTTGAAGCGGTCATTGCCTCTCGATCCGATGACGTAGGTCACATGGATTAAGGTGTCGGTAACGTCCCCAACAGCAAGTGACTTGAGTGCCATTTCCCGATATTGCACCGTATCGGTTCTTTTCCCTGTTTGCGTGGTGTTGGTGTCCGTGACTTCTGCATAAACTTCAGCAGTACCCATGTGTTTGGTAACAATTTGTTCGTCATTGCAGTTTGGATTTGGACCGACAGTAATCCACGCATTCTCAGGCAAAGCGTCATAATTCATCGTATTGATGCCGCCACCGCCGTCAAAGGTGGTCTTGGATGCGCCGGCGATGACAGTATCGTCGCCCTCACCAGTCGTAATTTTCAGGTCAATGTCTTGAATATGCGCGGGAACGGCAGGCTGCGCCGCTTTCAGTACTCTGGGCTCTGACGCATTCAAGCTTAAGTGCGCCGTGTCGACCACTGGGGGGGTAGCCGTCGTCGAAGGCACAAACAGTTTGGAGACGACGTTTCGAACATCTAGGGTCGTATTGCCGTCTCCGCTGGCTTGTATAGTCCAGACGCCTTTAGAAATAATGTCCAGGGTCGTTGCATATTGATTTTTCCCACTTTCGACCGTCTTGCGCGTCTCATCGCCTGGTGCCATCAAGGGCGTAAGAAAAGTAATATATTGTGATTTTTTTCCCTGGCTGGGAACGTTCAAATTACCTGTCGATGGGTCTAGCGTCAGCTTTGCATCAGCCTCAACTTCGCCGGCGATGAAGCGATCGACGTAAGCATTTGCTGTGGCCATTTGATCCGCCAACTTGGTCGTTGCTGCCAGATCGAGCGCCGTCTTGGTTGAGGTGAGGGTCGTGATCGCAACAACACTGTCAACACCGTTAGTGGTTTGCAAATTCTGCAGATATTTCTGCGTATCGACATCCTTCTTGATTTGCCCATATTGCATCGATAAATTATTCTCGAAATAAGCGTGTGCACCGCCAGGGAAATTGATGATTTCTTGCGCATAATCTCTGGCAATACGTTCGATGACTTCTTGTTCTATACCTTTAAGAATTGCACTGATGCCGGAACATAGCAGCTGTAAGCCAACACCAACGATGGCAGTAATGCCGCCGACCATACATGCGTAGGAAACTGCTGCGCCGACCACAGACACAGCAAAGTTTGCACCGACAAAGCCCGCATTGGCATCGGTTTTATCCTTATAAAATTCGCCGAGTAAAGTGTCGCCACCATAACCTTCTTCATTTTTACCGGCGTCCAGAAGGGCGTCGGCATAGTTGTTTTGTTCGATCAATCCATAGATTTCGAGCGGCGAAACTGCCACTGCGATCGCGGCGACGGCAATGCCTATACCAGGTATTCTTCCAGCCACAGCCAGTTCTTCACCCTGCGCTAAATTCATCGCCAATTTCATATTGGATAGGACCTGCAGACCCCCACTCAATGCTTCGGTGCCCATTTGGACCCCAGCTGCGATTTTTAATCCCTCGGGATTATCAGGATTGCTGATTGTTGGAATCAGCATTGCCATATTTGCGAGGCCATTCAATGCGCCAATAATGGATCCTGCGGCGGACCACGATTTTTTTCTTGCGAGGTCTACCGCTCCAAGGCTATAAACAAAATTGGTGGTGCCACTGCATGCCAATGCGGTTGCCTGTAAGATGAGTTCTAGGCGTTTTTGCACATCGTCGTTCGTCATTGTTGAAGAAGAGGCAGGGATATGCGAGATGATCACACCCATGTTGACGAATGCGTTAGCGGCCAAAATAAAGTGCATACCGGCTTGAATGTTTCCACGAATATTTTTTCGGCCGGTAATCCGTTCTCGGGCATCTCTAAATTCCTCACTGAGTTCCAATTCCTCTTGGAGGTCAAATCCCTGCCGATTTATGTCGCCTAATTCATAGATATCGATTAAATCTGCTGTGTCGTTAGCACTCCAACGGACCGCGTTGGCCAAAAAACCTACGGTATGGACTGCGGCGGCGGCGATACTTCTTTCTAGCGTCCAATTCGCCAACAATTTCTTTTCTGGATCAGTTGAATAAAAATTACTGCTGCTTAAGGCGCCAGTAATGCCTTGCAGGGCTGTCGATGCCAAAAATTGCTGTGACATCATCAACGTTGCTTTGTCATAAGCAAGAAAGGCATATTCTCCTAATTCGCCATACGTATTAGCAGGGTAATTTGGTTGCAGTAGATTCAGCATCCATTGATTTTTCAACACGGTGGTGCGTTGATAGGCTTTTAACATCCGGTCACTGACCAGATAACGTTGGTAGGCGTTTTGCGGATCTTTAATTTTTTTATAGAGGTCCAATTGATCGTTGATAGCCTTGTTTTGTTCGGCGATTTTTTGATCTAATTCTTTACGTTCCAAATCAAGATCCTTGAACGCTTGCGAATTCGGATCTGTAACAGGGCTGGAGGTGGTCGGCATGATCGTTGTCCTTGAATGCGTTATTGAAAGCGCACGCGGCGCTGCTGTATCGTTGACGTCTGCAGCGCTTGCATGGCGTGAAAAAATTCCGTGTGATACGCGCGCAGTTTTTCTTGCGCTTGTGCCGCGTTGACATTGCGGCCTCGAAATTCAGCAACATGGGCGGTGGTTTCGCCCACTTTGACGTGCAGCGATCGCCCCACCTGATCAGGAAAGCGTGTCTTCATGGCGCGCACCAGATTCCATGAATCCCGTCCACCAAAGGGCGCTAACCAATCCATGAACCATAAGCGATCACCGCTTTGCCAGTCGGCTAAGCGAACATCGGTGGCGTCGAGCAGGTAACGCATTTCTGCATCGGCGCTGAGCCAGGCCCAGCTGCAAAATGCCACCGGCATGCCATCCCGTTCTTCAATGTGAATTTGTTGGTGTTCGATAGCGGGTAATAAAAATTTGGCGGCCAAGTCCATTGACCAGCTATGGTGGAGCGGGGAATTCATCCATAGCCAGCTAAGCTTACCAAGCTGATCAAAGCGGTCGGGCACGGCGGATGCGGCGGTGTTCGTTGGTGCGGATGTGGCGGTAGCGTTCATGCGGTCTCTTCCTTGTCTTTGCTTGGGTTGATTACGGTTTATCGTGCGCATGCGGTGTTTTATTCAGCGTTCCCGGCCGGCTTCTTGCACCACCTTCTGCAGCGGTGAAAGCAGATAGTCGATCACACTGCGTTGTCCCTGATTGATCTCGGCAATGATGTGCATACCCGGGGACAGATGCAGGTCGCTGCCTTGCGGATTGCGTAAGGTTTGACTGTTGAGGGCAATACGCGCTTTGTAGGTGCTGCTTGCATCTATGGGTGAGGAAGACTCGTTATTGCTCGTCGTAGCAGGGGGCGGATTCGCCTTTCCCAGCTCGCTGGCATCGGCGCTGATGTGAATCACCTCGCCTTTGAGCATGCCGTACTTCTGGAACGGATAAGCGGTGAGCTTAATGCGCACCGGCTGCTGTTCGCGCACGAAGCCCACATCGGCATTGCTGATATTGACGTCGGCATAGAGCAGTTCGTTACTTGGTACCAGGGTCAGTAATACTGCGCCGGGCTGCAGCACGGCGCCCAGCGTGTTGGTGGCAAGATCCTTGATGATGCCGTCCTGTGGCGCGACGAGTTCCATGAGGCCTTCACGGTACTGTGACTTTTGTAAATTCGGCTGCAATTGCGTGATCCTGGCGCGTACCTCGGCCAATTCTTTTTGCAGCTGACTGTCGTGGCTACTTTGCAGCTGACGGATTCGGGTTTGCTGCGCGCTGAGGTTGGCCTGGGCCGCTGCCACGCTGGCTTTTTGTGCGGCCAGATCTTGTTCCTTTTCGTGCGCTTCGCGGATTTTTTCATCCGCGGCGATATCGCCGATGAAGCCCTCTGTTTTGAGTGAGCGATAGGCCTCTGCCGTTTTTTTATAACTCGGTAAGCTTTGTTCGAGCTTGCGCAAAATTTCTGCCGCACCCCGCAGATCATTCTCTGCCTTGACGAACATCGCCTGCTCTTGCGCTACGCTGTCGGCAAACATGCTGCGATTTGCGTCGAAGCGTTTTTTAATTTGTTCAAACTCGCTGAGTGCGTCACCTGGCAAGCTCCGTAAAGGCTGCTGCTGCAGTTCTGCCTGAATCCGACGCTCTTCCAGCTTTTGCAGTCGCAGATCGCTGCTCAGTCCTTGACTGTCGGCCTGCGCCAAGGTGGTATCTAGGCGAGCGAGTACCTGCCCGGCCTTGACCTGATCCCCCTCCTTGACCAGCAGCGCTTTGAGAATGCCGGCTTCGGCTGGTTGGACTATTTTGATCAGGGTTTGCGGTGTCAGCTTGCCTTCGGCGCTGATGATGACATCAAGCTGGCCGATGAGCGCCCAGCCAAACAGCAGCAAGCTCAGCAAAGCAACCGACCAGAGCACAATTCGGCTATGGCTATTGGGGGCATCGGTGCAAATCAGGCCAAGCGGATCATGCCAGCGGCTGGGCGGATGCAGCGGCAGGATAGCGGCGCTTTTTTGGGTGTGCTTACTATCTTGATTCATGTCATGACTCATGGCTTACTCCTTGGCGACAATACCGAACGAACGGCGAGCGCTATGGACAGCGGTGGCGGTATCACCTTGCGCATTGGCAGGCGCGCCCTCAAGAATCTGCGCACCATCTGGCCCGAGCTGGTAAATAGCGTCGACCTGCAGCCCTTTGGGCAGTCCATGGGTAATAAAAATCATGGTGACTTTGCCGCGCAGGCTATTGATGGTGTGCGCAAACTGCTCGGCCGTTGGCCCATCGAGCGCGCTGGTGGCTTCATCAAAAATAAGAATGCTGGGTCGTTTGAGGAGCGCGCGGGCGATCGCGATGCGTTGCTTCTGGCCCCCCGAGAGGCCGACACCGCGCTCACCGATCTGGGTCTGGTAGCCTTGTGGCAGTGCCTCAATCACGTGATGGATCTCGGCCATCTTGCAGGCCGCCGTGATTTGCTCGAAGCGCGCATTCGGGCTGGCCATTTGCAGATTTTCATACAGCGTGCCGGAGAACAGCACGGTATCTTGTGGCACGACACCAAAGTGACTGCGCAGCTCGTTGGCCGACAGGTAGCGGATATCTTTGCCATCAATACTGATGCGACCGGATTCGGCTTGATAAAAGCCCTGCAGCAGCTTGGCCAGGGTACTTTTACCGCAGCCGGAAGGTCCCATGATGCCGACCACCTGACCCGGCGCAATGATGAGGCTGAGGTTTTGATAGACGGGAGGTAAATCCCGGGCATATTTAAACGTCAGATGATCAATCGTCACCTGTCCTGTTTGCGCGGCAGACCGGGCTGGCAGCACCGAATAGGTCTCGGGCGCTACATTCATCATGTCGCCCAGCCGGTCGATCGATAATTTAGCTTGCTGAAATTGCTGCCATAGCCCGACCAGCCGTAACATGGGCTGCGACAGACGACCGGAATACATCTGAAACGCGACCAACATACCGATCGTGAAATCTGGCCGTGTCATGACGCTATAGGCGCCGATGGCCAGAATCAGCAGCCCCATAATTTGTTCAAGCAGATTGGCGCTGCTGTTATAGGTATTGGCCAATTGACGAGTTGAAAAACCGGCCGCCAGATAACTGGCCAAGTAGCCGCCGTAGCGACGATTGAGCTGCGGTTCGAGCTGCAGTGATTTAACGGTTTCCAGTCCGACGATATATTCGGTCAGGAAGGCCTGATTACGCGCACCGAGCTGAAATTGTTCCTGTAAGCGTGTCTGAAACAGTGGCGCGACGAACAGGCTGAGAGCGACGATCAGTGACAATACCGCGAGCACGATCAGGGTCAGACTGACGCTGTAATAGAACATGATCGCGACAAAAATCAGCAGGAAGGGCAAGTCGAGGATCAGCGTTACGGCAGCGCTGGCAATAAACTCGCGGATACTCTCCACCCCATGCAGGCGGGCGGCGATGACACCGGTAGGTCGATGCTGAAAGTACTGTGGTGGTAGGTGGAATAAATGTTCGACCACGTGCGCACCCAACACCGCATCGACCCGATTACCTGTATGCAGAACCAGGTACTGACGCAGCCAGGTTAGGGCCGCCGAAAACAGTATGAATAGACTCATGCCTGCGACGATCACGAGCAGGGTGCTTTGCGTATGATGCACCACGACCTTGTCGATAATCGTTTGCGTAAACAGCGGTGTGCTCAGGGCGATCAGCTGGATGACGAGCGAGGCCAGCAAAACTTCCTGCCATAGTTTTTGATGTTTAAGCAGTTCGGGGATGAACCAACGAAAGCCAAATACGCGCTGTTTGCGCGCCACCGTGTCGGGATCTTCGCCAGCTTCAGCCTGCGGGGTAAAGCGCATCCCCTGACCAAGGTAATCGGCGGCGAATTGGTCGATGGGGAGGGTGGTCGGTTCGGTGTCACCGGGAGTGATCAGTAACACCCGCTCGAAGTCGGCTTGTAAAATGAACGCTGGGCTGGCGTTGATGACTTCGTTCGCATTCGCTGCATGAGCGGTTTTTCCATCATGGATGTGGGCATCCACGATCTGGGGGGTATTTTTTTCTTCGGTTACACACCAGACCAACAGCGGGAACTGTTCCTGGCTGAGTTTTTTCACTGCGCGTTTGTGCGTGCTGGCGTCAAAGCCGTAATGCAGTGCCGCGCGTTGCAATGCATCGGCGGTGTAGGGCGCGACAAACTGCTGCTGCGCTAGTGCCATCGAAAACGGTTTCCGATGCAAGCCGCACAGACCTTCCAGGGTCCAGAAAAAGGCTTCTTTGCGGATGATGTGGGTATGCATTGGGTTGTCCTATTCGCGGTATTATTCTTTGTTATCAAATGAATAATGATGACCCGAGGTTAGAACCGTGTTATTAGCTTGTCAATTATCTTTTTAATAAATTCTGCATTAAATGACAGGTTGTCTCCTGGGTGTTGCTCCCATTTATCGCGAAAAAATTCTCGCTATGCAGCATTTAATGGGGTGCAGAAGGGGAAATGAATGAGAGACAAAAAATGGCTTTGTGATGGTAAAAATGGGCAAACAAGATTTTTTTGTGGTGCAGCAAAAATGATTTTAAAATTTAAGTCGGCCAAAGTGCGGGTGGTGGAAAAAAACCTTCATTCGACGTGGTAATCTTCGGCACGCATTGGCATACATTACGCGCACACTTTTACCGACTGCTGCTGATTTACTAGCGGTCTTTTTATGGCTATTTTTGATAGAACGGGCCCATGGATTTCACTCTTTTTATTCAAGTACTCATCATGGGCATCGTCGAGGGTCTGACAGAATTCCTGCCGATTTCTTCGACCGGACATCTGATCCTCACCGGCAGCCTGATTCACTTCACCGGTGAAAAGGTCAAGGTGTTTGAAATCGTGATCCAGGCCGGCGCTATTTTTGCCGTGTGCTGGGAATATCGCCGCCGCATCATTGACGTCCTGCGTGGACTACGCAGCGATCCGCCGTCGCAAAAATTTGCGCTCAATTTGCTGATCGCATTCATGCCGGCAGCGCTGCTGGGCTTTCTGTTTAATAGCAAAATCAAGGCCTTACTTTTTTCGCCCGTGCCGGTCGCGACTGCCTTCATCGTCGGCGGGCTGATCATTCTATGGGTTGAGCGGCAGGCGAAAAAAAATCCGCACACTGCGCACATCACGACGGTCGATCAGATGGGTCCCATGGATGCGTTCAAAGTTGGCTGCGCGCAGGCGTTTGCGCTGATACCCGGGACCAGTCGTTCCGGCGCGACCATTATTGGCGGCATGCTGTTTGGACTCTCACGTAAAGCGGCCACGGAATTTTCCTTTTTTCTGGCCATCCCGACCTTGCTCGCTGCTACCGTCTATTCGTTGTACAAAGAACGCGCACTGCTGTCGATGGCGGATCTGCCCATGTTTAGCGTCGGGACTGTCGCGGCGTTTATCTCGGCCTTCCTGTGTGTGCGGTGGCTATTGCGCTACATCAGTACCCACGACTTTACGATCTTTGCCTGGTATCGCATCGTGTTTGGCGGCCTCGTCTTACTGAGTGCCACTACCGGACTTGTTGTGTGGGCAGACTGATTGATGTAAGTCCGCGCACAAGGTCCCGGAGCCTGCGTAAAATGCATCGCCATGGGTAATTCATCAGGCAGCACGGCGCTGCATCTTTTGCAAACGGTCTTCGGCTATCCGGCTTTTCGCGGTCAGCAAGCCGCGATCGTCGATCTGGTCAGCGGCGGTGGCGATGCCCTGGTACTGATGCCGACCGGCGCAGGAAAATCACTGTGCTATCAGATCCCTGCCATGTTGCGCGACGGCGTTGGCGTCGTGGTGTCGCCGTTGATCGCGCTGATGCAGGATCAGGTCGACGCGCTCGCCGAAGTCGGTGTGCGGGCCGCTTTTCTTAATTCGACTCAGAGTTTTGATGAGGCCATGCGGATTGAACGCATGGTACGTAACGGTGAACTCGATCTGGTGTATGTGGCCCCGGAACGGCTGCTCACACCACGTTGTCTTGCGCTATTTGAGGCCTCCAACATTGCGCTGTTTGCCATCGATGAGGCGCATTGTGTATCGCAATGGGGACATGACTTCCGCCCCGAATATATCAAGCTGTCGATTCTGCATGAACGTTTTCCGGACGTGCCGCGGATTGCCCTAACGGCGACCGCCGACCAGCAAACCCGCGCTGAGATCGCACAACGTTTGCAGCTCGAATCGGCCGAGATGTTTGTGTCGTCGTTCGACCGGCCCAACATACGTTATCAGATCGTTGAAAAAGCCAACGGCCGCAAACAGCTGCTCGACTTTATCGAAAGTGAGCATGCGGGCGATGCCGGTATCGTCTATTGTTTATCACGCAAAAAAGTCGAAGAGACGGCGGCTTTTCTGAACGAACATGGGGTAGCCGCGCTGGCCTATCATGCCGGCATGGAGCTGGCGGTCCGGAGTAAAAATCAGTCGCGCTTTTTGCGTGAAGACAGCATCGTCATGGTCGCCACGATTGCCTTTGGCATGGGGATCGATAAGCCGGATGTGCGCTTTGTCGCCCATCTTGATCTGCCTAAAAGTATCGAAGGCTATTACCAGGAAACCGGCCGCGCAGGCCGGGATGGTCAGCCGGCGAATGCATGGATGTCGTATGGCTTACAGGATGTGGTGCAGCAGCGACGCATGATCGACGAGTCGGAAGCTGACGAGGCTTATAAGCGGGTGCAAGGCCAAAAGCTGGACGCGATGCTGGGTTTATGCGAAACCCTGGGATGCCGGCGCGTACGGCTGCTGGATTATTTTGGTCAGACTTCGGCGGCCTGTGGCAATTGCGATACCTGTCAGAGTCCGCCGGTATCTTTTGACGGCAGCGTGGTGGTGCAAAAACTGCTGTCGACGATTTACCGTGTAGATCAGCGTTTTGGTGCCGTGCATGTGATTGAAGTCTTGCGCGGTATCGATACAGAAAAAATCCGCCAGTGGCGGCATGAACAGCTATCCACCTTTGGCATTGGTGCCGATCGTAGCGAGGCGGAGTGGCGTGCTGTGTTACGGCAGGTGATCGCACTGGGACTGGTGCAGGTTGATTCGGATGCGTATAACGCTTTGAAACTGACGGATGCTGCGCGGCCGATTTTGCGTGGGGAGCAGACTATTCTGTTGCGCAGATATGAGAAACCGGTGAAGCAGAAGGTTTCTCGTTCGGGTAGCAAGACTAAGGGTTATGTTGAGACGGGCTTGTCGGAGTTGGAGCAGCAGATATTTGATAAATTACGCTGGTGGCGGGTGGAGACGGCGCGTAAGCATAATGTACCGGCGTATGTGATTTTTCATGATGCGACGATGCGGGATATTGCGAAGGCGCGGCCATTGTCTTTGGCGCAGATGCGGAGTATTGCGGGGGTAGGGGAGAAGAAGTTGGAAACTTACGGTGATGAGATTGTTACTTTAATTGGTGAGTTTTCATAATAGATAAATTTTCTTTGGTGAAGTGAGGGCTGTCTTTTTTAAGTTAGTTTCTTTCTTCGGTGAAGCGGGTGGGATTTTTCCTTTTTTGAAGTTGGTTTTTTTTCTTCGGTGAAGCGGGTGGGGTTCCACTCCGTGGAGAGTAGCCGGGAGCGGCCCGGCAGCCGCTCACTTTTCTTGCTTCGCCAAGAAAAGTAAGCAAAAGAAGGCGACCGCAAAATCGCTGCCCTTCGGGTCCCCGAAAAAATGATGACAGAAACGGGAAGCGGGGCCAACT
>CANCDR010000006.1 GCA_947374865.1 Oxalobacteraceae bacterium | reverse complement strand
AGTTGGCCCCGCTTCCCGTTTCTGTCATCATTTTTTCGGGGACCCGAAGGGCAGCGATTTTGCGGTCGCCTTCTTTTGCTTACTTTTCTTGGCGAAGCAAGAAAAGTGAGCGGCTGCCGGGCCGCTCCCGGCTACTCTCCACGGAGTGGCACCCCCTCCGCTTCACCGAAGAAAAAACAGAACTAACTTCGTCAAAAAAAACTCACTTTACCGAAGAAAATAAAGCTACCCAAAAAATAAATAAGCCACAAAAATCGCCGCCACCACCCCCGACAAATCCGCCAACAACCCAAACGGAATCGAATACCGCGTCTTCCTGATCCCAACCGAGCCAAAATACAGCGCAACAATATAAAACGTCGTATCCGCCGACCCCTGAAAAATACAAGCCAGCCGCCCGACAAAGGAATCCACGCCATAGGTTTTCATGGCATCGACCATCATGGCGCGTGAGCCACTCCCCGAGAGGGGCTTCATCAGCGCAGTTGGTAAAGCTGGCGTGAAATCGGTATTGATCCCAAGGTGTACGAAGACCCAGTTAAAGCCCGACACGATCATGCCCATCACACCAGAGTTACGCAAAACTCCAATCGCCACCAGCATGCCGACCAGGTAAGGAATGATGGTCAGCGAAGTTTGCATGCCCCCCTTGGCACCCTCAATGAAGGCCTCGTACACATTGACCTTCTTGAGCATCGCCGCGCTGATAAAAGCGACGATGATGGATAATAAAATCAGGTTACTGCTGACCTTGGAAAACACTTCAATTTCACTGCGCGACATGGAGTGACTCATGAACCACACCAGCGACACGATGAACAGCGACAGCCCGCCCAGCCAGCCAACGACCACCCGGTTGAATAAATTAATGCGCTGTTTAATCGCCACGCTCACCATACCGACCATGGTCGCAACATAGGTGGCGATCATGCAGGGAATGAAAATATCCGACGGATCGGCAGCCCCGAGCACCGCGCGCTGCGCCATGATGGCCACCGGGATCAGGGTCAGTCCAGAGGTATGCAAAACCAAAAACATGATCTGCGCATCGGTCGCCTCATCCTTGTTGGGATTGAGCGTTTGCAGACTCTCCATGGCCTTTAAGCCAAACGGCGTGGCGGCGTTATCGAGTCCCAGCAGATTGGCCGAAAAATTCATCACCATGTGACCGGTGGCCGGATGATCCGCCGGCACGCCAGGGAAAATTTTAGAAAAGAACGGTGCGATCAGACGTGCCAGCCAGTTCACCGCGCCGGCTTTTTCACCAATGCTCAGAATGCCCAGCCAGAGCGTCATCACACCGGCCAGCGGCAGGGCAATGTCCATGACGGCGATGCGCGCCGAATCGAAGGTCCCGTCAACGATCCGTTTAAAAACTTCCACATCGCCAAAAAAAAGCCATTGCACCAGCGCGGCCAGAAAGCCGATCAGAAAAAAGGAAGCCCAGATGTAATTTAGTACCATGGCGCGCGATCTGAAAAATGCGGAGAAACCCGAGATAGGCAGATTATGCCCCAGCAAGTGCGGCCGAATTAAAAAAACTGCTGGCTAATCACGCCACCAGCGTACCGACTTCAAGCCGGAACTGTTTGGGTGAGCAGCCGGTCATGCGCTTAAAAAAGCGCGTGAAGTACGCCGGATCGGCAAAGCCCACGCTGTGCGACACCATGGCCACGCGCATGGAGGTATAGATCAGACTGCGTTTAGCCTCGAGCAGAATCCGTGCATGCAGCAGATCGAGCGCCGACTTTCCTACCTGCTGGCGACACAAGGCATTCAGATGTGCCGCCGTGATGCCGATCTGGCTGGCATAAAACGCCAGCGGATGATGCTGGCTGAAGTGACTCTCGATCAGCTCAGAAAAGTGATGGAAATGGATGGCACTGCGCGAACCCTCTCGTGGCTGCTCCGCCGCTTCCGGCTGATAGCGGTAGGTCGCCGGTTCGCGCGCCAGCCAGATCAGGATCGTACTCAGTAGCGACTCGATTTGCAGATGACGGTAAGGCGCACTGCCCTGGTATTCATTCCACAGCGCGGTAAAAGCCCATTTAAGCTGCTCGCCCGACTGATCGTCTTGCAGGGTATGCAAGCTGGGCGTAGTCAGCGCCAGCAGGCCATCACCGGCCTGCCGCATGAGCGACAAGATGAGCGGATAAGTCATGGTGACGACATGACCCAGTGCATCGTGCTCGAACTGAAAGCCATGGACGCACATTTGGGGCACCAGCAGAAGCTGCCCGGCGACCATGGAAATCTGCTGCTCTTCGAGTTGAATGCGGGCCTGCCCATGGGTGAGATGGAGGATCTGAAATAAGCCATTGTGGCGATGCGGGCGAATCTGCCAATTGTGCAATTGGCTGCGACTGGTGATCGTTTCACAATGGACCAGATCAGGGGTTGGCCAAGGCGCTTCTTCACCATAGAGTTTAAAAACCGGGATCGCTGCGTTGATCGACATGATGAAATTTTTTTCAAATCCACGAAAAGTACCATTTTAATCGGAAAAAATGCCTTCCACGCAGAATCCATCACTGGCACACTGACTCATCTAAAAAAAACAGGAGACTTCCATGAAAACTCAGGTAGCCATCATCGGCGGCGGCCCATCCGGACTGCTGCTCGGCCAGCTGCTGCACCTGCAGGGGATTCAAACCGTGATTCTGGAAGCGCGCACGCCGGAATATGTACTCGGCCGTATTCGCGCCGGCGTGCTCGAACAGGGCATGACCGATTTGATCAAACTGGCCAAAGCCGATTCCCGCATGCTGCGTGAAGGCCATGTGCATACCGGATTTGCGCTCGCCTTCGCCGGCCGCAGTGAGCGGATTCCCCTCGATACGCTCACCGGCGGTAAAGCTGTCACGGTGTATGGTCAGACCGAAGTCACGCGCGATCTGATGGACGCCCGCGCTGCCACCGGTGGTATCAGCGTCTATGAAGCGCAGAACGTCAAACTGCATGACTTCTACGGCGACAAGCCGCGCGTCACGTTTGAAAAAGACGGTGAATTAGTCGAGCTGGAATGCGACTACATCGCCGGCTGCGATGGCTTCCACGGTGTTTCGCGCCAATCCGTACCGGCGGGCGCGATTCAAGAATTCGAACGGGTTTATCCATTCGGCTGGCTGGGTGTTTTGTCGCGCACGCCACCGGTCGCGGAAGAACTGATCTACGCCAATCATGAGCGGGGCTTTGCCTTATGCAGCATGCGTAACCCCATGCTCAGCCGTTATTACGTGCAGTGTCCGCTGGACGATAAGGTCGAAGAGTGGTCGGATGATCGTTTTTGGGAAGAGCTCAAGCGCCGTATTCCGGAGCAAGCCGCCGAAGCCCTGATCACCGGACCATCGATCGAAAAAAGTATCGCGCCGCTGCGTAGTTTTGTTGCCGAACCGATGAAATTCGGCCGGCTGTTTCTAGTCGGTGATGCCGCGCATATCGTTCCACCAACTGGTGCCAAGGGCTTGAACCTGGCCGCCAGCGATGTCGCGACTTTGTACGACGCCTTGCGCAGAACTTATCATGACGGACGCGCTGATCTGCTGGAAAAATATTCGGAAGTTTGCCTGCGCCGGATCTGGAAAGCGGAACGGTTCTCGTGGTGGATGACGTCGATCCTGCATAAGTTTTCTGATGATCCATTCGCGCATCGCATGCAGTTAGCCGAGCTCGATTACTACACCAGCTCACTAGCCGGACGCACAACGATCGCCGAAAACTATGTCGGCCTGCCCTACGAACTGCTGGTGTGAGTTAAGCAAAGTGCCGCTCCTGATATAAAAAATGGGCAGTCTGCGTTTTAAACCGCACACTGCCCAACTTTTATTTCTAGGTATTTAAGCGCAGACAATGCGCTATTTTTTTACTGCAGCGCGCTGATGCGCCCGGCAATATGGGCCAGCGATTCTTCCACCTGATCGACCAGAATCAAACACAGATCGCCCGGATGCAGTTTTTCGAGGGCGCGGTCGATGGCAATGAATTCTCCATTGATTTCTTCGATATGGGCAGTGCGTTTGGCATTGCTCAGACCCTCGCGCAACAGGCTGACCACTTCACCATCGGCCCGGCCGCGCTGACACTGATCCTGATACAAGATCACCTCATCGAACGCATCGCCGAGGATTTCGGTTTGCTGGCGAATATCCTGATCACGCCGATCACCGGCGCCACTGATGACGACCGAGCGTCGCTTGGCTGGCATGCCTTCAGTCGCCCTTACCAGGGCCAGAATGGCGTCCGGATTATGACCATAGTCTGCGATCAAGGTCGCGCCGCGGTAATCAAATACATTGAAACGGCCCGGGGCATTGTCGCTGTCGTTGACGAAGGTTTTCAGACCCAGACGAATCGACTCCCAGTCAATGCCTACGGCCCAAGCTGCTGCCACCGAGGCCATCACATTTTCAAGCTGAAAGCCGATCGTGCCATTGCGCGTGATCGGGATTTCAGACAGCGGTAAGTCGTGCCGTTCGCGCCCTTCTTCAGCGACTAACTGTGCGCCGTCAATGTAGACCACGCGCTGCCCTTGGGCCCGATGCGTGGCCATGACCGGATGCTGACAGTCGGCGGCAAAAAACGTTACTTCACCATGACAGTTAGCCGCCATCGATACCACCACCGGATCGGCTGCATTCAGAACGGCCATGCCGCTGTCGGCGACGTTTTGGACGATGACGCGCTTGAGCACTGCCAGATCTTCCAGCGTCGTGATGTAGTTCAGGCCGAGGTGGTCACCGGAACCGATATTGGTCACCACAGCGACTTTGCAGCGGTCAAAGGCCAGGCCTTCGCGAAGAACGCCGCCGCGCGCTGTTTCAAACACCGCAGCATCGACATCCGGATGCAGTAAAACATTACGCGCACTACGCGGTCCGCTGCAGTCGCCGGAATCGATGCGCTGGCCTTGAATGTAGACGCCGTCGGTATTCGTCATGCCGACCCGCAGCCCGCTCTTACCCAGCAGATGGGCGATCAGCCGCACCGTGGTGGTCTTGCCATTGGTGCCGGTCACGGCCACGACCGGAATACGGCCATCGTCTCCTTCATCAAACAGGTTCGACATGATGGCTTCGCCCACCGCACGGCCTTTACCGTAAGAAGGGGATAAATGCATGCGCAGGCCCGGTGCCGCGTTGACTTCGACAATTCCGCCACCCTGCGCTTCTATCGGTCGCAGCACGCTGTCGCACACCAGATCCACGCCACACAAGTCGAGGCCGATCATTTGTGCCGCCGCGATGGCTGACGCGGCCACGTCCGGATGCACATCATCGGTCACATCGGTGGCGGTGCCGCCGGTCGATAAGTTGGCGTTATTACGCAAGATAACGCGCTGCCCTTTGGCGGCGATGGAATCCGCATCGAAACCCTGGGTCGCGAGCGTGGCCAGGGCCACCTCATCGAAACGAATCTTGGTCAGCGAGGTGGAGTGGCCATCGCTGCGGCGCGGATCTTTGTTGATCTGTTCGACCAGTTCGCGCACCGAATGAATGCCATCTCCGACTAACTGCGGCGGATCCCGACGCGCGGCGGCGATGAGTCTGTTACCGACCACCAGCAGACGAAAATCATGACCTGGCAAATAGCGCTCGACCAAGACATTGTCACGGAATTCGGCGGCCACTGCATAGGCGGCATCCAATTGTTCGCGGCTTGAAATGTTGACTGTGACACCCTTGCCCTGATTGCCGTCGAGCGGTTTGCACACCACCGGCAAACCAATTTCACAGGCCGCCAGCCAGGCATCTTCCGGGCTATCGACGGCACGGCCGTTCGGTACCGGCACGCCAGCCGCATCGAGCAAGGCTTTGGTCAGTTCCTTGTCCTGCGCGATGGATTCGCCGATCGCGCTGGTGCTATCCATTTCGGCGGCCTGAATACGACGCTGCCGGCTGCCCCAGCCGAACATGACGAGGCTGCCATCAGTCAGGCGACGATAAGGAATATTGCGTGCTACCGCAGCTGCGACGATGGCGCCGGTACTCGGTCCAAGCCGCACATCTTCATCGAGTTCACTGAGCTGACGGAGTGCGTCGGCCAAATCAAACGGCGCGTCGTCGGCGGCGGCACGGCATAATTGTTCGGCCAGTTTCAAGGCCAGACGACCGACCGCTTCTTCGGTGTATTCAACCACTACCTGAAATACGCCCGGCTCAAACGTTTGGGTAGTACGACTAAACGAGACCGGGCAGCCGATCTGTGCCTGCAGCGCGAGCGCCGTCAACTCCAGTACCTGCGCCATCGAGATCGTATCGTAGTGACCAATGGGTTGCAGTGGGCTGATGTCGGGTAAACGCGCGCGCAAACGCAGCTCGAAGCCAGGCAAATCGTGGATCGAAAATTCTGTTTCCGTGCAGCTGACGATCGCCTCGACCGAGGTATGCTGGCTCCAGAGATTGGGTCCGCGCAGCGCCCGAATACGTGATACTTCCATAACCCGATTTCCTGTGTTGTTCTGTCTGAATGATGCGGCGTGATGCAGGTGCCGGATCGTTTAATAAGCCGTCTTTTTCGGGTTCAGTTCAAACGTGCGCAAACCCGCCGCGATCAATTCCGGCGCCAGATTGAGCGCCCATCCGGCGGCGACTGCTGCCATCACTTCTGCCGGCTGCGCTGCCTTGGCTGGCTTGAGGCTCGATAAGGGCAGTACGGCGATTTCATGCGTCCCTTCCGACATGACGATCCGCGCGTCACGTAAAAATACCGTGCGCTGACCATCCTGCCGATGCTGTACGATTGCCGGTAGTGATTGGTCAAGGCCATAAAAAATCACTTTGCCATCGCATAAGTCGGCCATCTCGACGACCTCCGGATCGTCCGCATTGAGTACCGCAAACCCCTGCGGCAAAATGACGTCGACCTGGGTACGTACGATGCGAAACATCTGGTCAGCTGCGGTGATATGGAACTCGCTCAGCGCCTCATGACCACGCACATCGGTGACGATGCCCACAGCGCATTTGTCGTAGGCCAGACCTTCTGCCACGATCATCCGTGCATCGTTTTCGAACACCGCCGCTTCCACGGCGGGATTGATCAGCAGACGATGACCGCCGGTCCAGTTGACACAATTCTTGCTCATCACATGCCGGCGATCCAAATACAAACCGGTGCTGCAGGCCAGGCCAACGTGTTTGCCGCTGATATGGATTAACCAGGCGACCAGTCGCGCGATCAGGGTGGTGCCGCGGGTACCGGTGACACCAACGATGGGAATACGGCCGTCGCTGTCGTCGGCAAACAGATAATCGACGATCGCTTTACCGACGTTGCGCCCCTCGCCGTTGGATGGCTTCATATGCGCTAAAAGTCCGGGACTGGCGTTGACCTCAATCACCGCAGCACGTTGCTCAGTCAAGGGTCTGGTAATGTCTTCGGCGACCAAGTCGACGCCGGCAATATCCAGTCCGACCACCCGCGCTGCCAGTGCTGCAGCGGCGGCAATGGTGGGATGCATCTGGTCCGTGACATCGAGCGCGACATTGCCATTGCGCTGAATGAGCACCTTTTGGCCAGCCTTGGGCACGGAATGAATTTCCAGACCCTGGCGTTCGAGCTCCAGATGAATTTCGGCGTCGCCGGCTTGCGGGTTGAGTCTGGCCAGAGGAAAATCTTCGCCCACGCCACGGCGCGGATCGATGTTGATTTGCTGGTCGATCAGTTCGACGATCGAGGCCGATCCATCGCCCACCACGCTGGCCGTCTCGCCGACCGCAGCGGCGACGACGCGTTGGCCGACGACCAGGAGCCGGTGTTCATTGCCGGGAATGAAGCGCTCCACCATGACGCCGTTACCTTTACGGTCGGCCAGATGATAGGCGGCCTCGACATCCTTTTGCGTCTTCAGGTCCAGCGAGACGCCGCGACCGTGATTGCCATCGTAGGGCTTGACGACGACGGGCAAGCCAATTTCTTCGGCTGCCTCCCAGGCATCTTCGGCGCTGTCGACCATACGGCCTTCCGGCACGGGTACGCCACATGCTGCCAATAAGGTTTTGGTTAAATCTTTATCACTGGCGATGGATTCGCCGACCGCGCTGGTGAGATCCGTCTCAGCGGTCCAAATGCGGCGTTGCGCAGCGCCCAAGCCGAGCTGCACCAGATTACCTTCGGTCAGACGTAAAAAGGGGATCTTGCGGGCCGTGGCGGCATCGACAATATGCGCCGTGCTTGGTCCCAGACAGAGAGAGTCGACCATGTCGCGCAGGATTTCCAGCTTGGGCTCGAGCGCAAAGGGTTCATCATTGATGGCGGCCAGCAGGAGTTCGCGGGCGGTCTCAAGGGCCGTGCGGCCGACCTGTTCCTGGCGGGTTCGAAATGCCACTTTGTACACACCGCGCTGCCCGGTCGAGCGCGCCTTGCCAAAGCCAGTCTGCATACCAGACAGATTTTGTAGTTCCAATACCACGTGTTCGAGGATGTGGGCGGCGTAGGTACCATCGCGCAGACGCTCGAGAAATCCACCACGATAGCCCAGACCACAGCGATGTTCGATCAGACCCGGCAAGCTCGCAGTCAGGCGATCGTAAAAACCAGGAATCGTGTTGGAGGGGCAGTCTTCAAGTTCACCAATATCGACCCAGGCCTCAATGACGGCGCGATAAGTCCAGATGTTGGGTCCGCGCAGATGGCTCACGCGGAGGAATTCAATATTTTTCTTCTTCGTCATTGGTCGAATTTAATTAATCAGGCGTTCACTGTCTAAATGCTGCATCAAAGCAGCCCCGCACCTGATTCTTGTCTCTTATATTTTTTTGTTTCTCTGGGGGTTATTTGTAAATACATAATGAACACAGAGAATAACGCAAAAAGTTAGCTTACGGATACACTGCAGCCTGCCGGTTCAGTTTATATTCCAGGGCGAATGCGTCGAGCCACCCTATAATATGCATCCTGAGACCGTTCAGACCCCCTATTTCACCCACGCTTTACGATGACTATTCAACATCCTGCTGCAGAAACTTCCCGAAATGATGTCCCGGATACCTGGATCTCTGCTGTCACATCACAGCTAATTCTTGGGGAGAACGTTGCAGCATCGGTTATGGTTGACTTGGACCCGCGACTTCATTTCTCCGAAGGGCTCATCGTCGTCACCGATCAGCGCATTCTGGCCTGTGCGGCGGGCGAAAATACCTGGCATGCCTGGCCCTACACGGCTGATTTACGCCTGAAACACCACGATCACGCCGGCGTCGGTCAGCTTGAGCTCGCCAATACCGAAGGACGGCTGGCGACCTGGCGCTTTACACTGGCACAGAATTTACGCGCCCTGCGGCTCATGGATGAGTTTGCCTTGCAGTTAAACAGCGCCGTCACCGGCCAGCCTGTGCTGCGCGAAGAACAAGACGTCTGCCCGAGCTGCAAAGCGCCACTCGACGTCGACCAGGACGTCTGCCCTGTCTGTACCAAGGTCATCCATACACCGCCTTCTACCTGGACCCTGTTTCGTCTGTGGCGCTTTGCCAGGCCTTACCGGATGCAGCTGCTGGCGGGCTTCGTCCTCACGCTGTTGGGCACCGCGGCCCACATGGTGCCGCCTTATCTGGCGATGCCGCTCATGGATGAGGTACTGATCCCTTACCAGACTGGCAAACAGATTGAACCGATGTTAGTCACGCTCTACCTGGCCGGACTGTTTGGCGCAGCCACACTGGCCTGGCTGCTGTCGTGGGCAAAAACCTATATTCTGGCGCTGATGTCGGAACGCATCGGCGCCGATCTGCGCACCACGACCTACGAACATCTGATGCGACTGTCGCTGGAATACTTTGGTGGCAAACGCACCGGCGACCTGATGTCGCGCGTAGGCAGCGAAAGTGATCGTATCTGCGTCTTCTTGTCGTTGCATCTGCTCGATTTTGCTTCCGACATCCTGATGCTGATCATGACCGCCGTGATCCTGTTTTCGATCAATCCTTCGCTCGCCCTGATCACCCTGATCCCCCTGCCCTTCATTGCCTGGATGATCCATGTGGTGCGCGACCGCCTGCGCACCGGCTTTGAAAAAATTGATCGTGTCTGGGGTGAAGTCACCAACGTTTTGGCCGACACCATTCCCGGCATCCGCGTGGTGAAGGCCTTTGCGCAAGAAAAGCGTGAGGCGCAACGTTTTCGCGACGCGAACAAACATAATCTGGCGGTCAACGATAAGCTCAATAAAATCTGGTCGCTGTTTTCACCCAGCGTCTCGTTTCTGACCGAACTGGGGCTGCTGGTGGTGTGGGGCTTCGGTATCTGGCAAGTCTCGCGCGGCGATATTACAGTCGGTGTGCTGTCCGCCTTCATCGCCTATATCAGTCGCTTTTATGGCCGGCTTGATTCGATGAGCCGGATTGTCTCGGTCACGCAAAAATCGGCCTCTGCAGCCAAGCGGATTTTTGACATTCTCGACCATGTGTCAAGCGTGCCGGAGCCGGTACAGCCAGTCCCGCTGAACAAGGTTGAAGGCAGAATCGAACTCACCGATGTCGGTTTCCGCTACGGGAATCGGGCGGTTAACCGCGGCATCAGTCTGATGATCGAACCGGGTGAGATGATCGGCTTGGTCGGCCACAGTGGTTCCGGGAAAAGTACGTTGGTCAATCTGATCTGCCGCTTTTACGATGTGTCGGAAGGCGCGATCAAGGTCGACGGGGTCGATATCCGCTCCTTCGCCATTGCCGATTACCGGCGCAATATCGGCCTGGTGCTGCAGGAACCGTTTCTGTTTTTTGGTACCGTCGCAGAAAATATCGCTTACGGCAAACCGCATGCCACCCGCGCTGAAATCATCGCCGCTGCCCGTGCCGCGCATGCGCATGAATTCATTTTGCGTCTGCCGCAAGCGTATGACTCGATGGTCGGCGAGCGCGGTCAGGGATTGTCTGGCGGCGAACGTCAGCGGGTATCGATCGCGCGTGCGCTGCTCATCGATCCGCGCATCCTGATCCTCGACGAAGCTACGTCATCTGTCGATTCCGAGACCGAAAAAGAAATTCAAAAGGCCTTGAATAACCTGGTCAAGGGCCGCACCACGATCGCCATTGCGCATCGTCTGTCGACCTTGCACAAGGCCGATCGGCTGGTCGTACTCGACCGCGGCGAAATCGTCGAAGTGGGCAAGCATGATGATTTAATGGCGCGCCAAGGCGCTTATTACCGGCTCTATGAAGCGCAGGCGCGTAACGCCGCCGCCATGGCCGCGGAGATTGCAGCATGACGATCGATTTTTCCCTGCTACGTAATAATTTTGGCCAGCTGGTGCTGTCCCGACCTGATGCAGAATCCGTCGAACAAGTCGTGCCGGTGCGCGCCTTTCCGATTCAAGCGCCCGGGGATGGTATTGCGCTGGTGACGATGGATGGGCGTGAAGCGGCGTGGATTGATCAGCTCAGTGATCTGTCAGCCGACCAGCGCAGTCTGGTCGAAGAAGAACTGGCCGCGCGTGAATTTATGCCGGAGATCAGTCAGATTGAAAGCGTCAGCAGTTATGCCGTGCCATGCACCTGGTTTGTGAGTACCGACCGTGGGACGACGCAATTCGTTTTACGTGTTGAGGAAGATATCCGGCGCGTGGGCGAACATACCCTGTTAGTCACGGATAGCCACGGTATTCATTTTTTAATTCGCGATGTTGCGCGACTCAATAAGATTAGTCGCAAGATATTGGACAGGTTCTTATGATTACAGAACATCAGCGCACTCTATGCGGATAAAACATGTCGATATTTCCATACCAATTGCGCCGCGCAAGTTTCGCTTGATCACAAACCGGACCTTCATGTTGAATGTAGTTATCCCATTCAATCGGACTAGCGAAAGCAATATTAGGGGGCTTACCCCTATGCCTTAACATGACAGTTTTCGCTTTACCGTAATTAATCCCCAGCAAATTTTGCATTTTGTTTTGTATCCGAGTATATGAAGCGACAGCTTCTGCATGGCTGATGCCACCAGGACTCTGACTCACTTCCGCACCAGAAATTGAAAACAATCCGGGTTGCTCAATGTATTGTTTTGCATGGCCCAATTCGTGAATGATCAAAATAAAATTATTATAAACAGATGAGCCCTGCTGCCCTCTGACATCTTGGACCCTCACCCATGCATCTAGATTGATATATATTGTTCCCTCGCCGGGCAAGGGGCAATCCGAATCAAAACTGGTGAAGCCAGTCCCAGCGTCACTACATCGCCAGGTGACGACATGAATTTTCACCTTTGAATTTTTTACGACGTTAAGAATTTCTATGGCTTTAGATATATGGTTTTTTACAGCCCATCTGCGCATTAATTCAATATTAATTTCTGCTTCCAAGGACGGTACGATTGATTGGACGTCCAAGTTCTCTGGCATGCCTTTGATTGAGCGCATGAAACCTAGACTCTGACGTATTTGTTTGCCGCTCGGAAAAATTAACATGACAATTATTTTCAAAATTGAAGTTAATCTCACCTTATCGTTTCAAATAAAAATTTACAATTGCTAGATTAATTAGTGCTGGTTTTGGGCAACACGCATAAATCAAGCAGTTTTTTTATTGACATCCATGTGCTGAGCAACAAGTAAGCCATTAACGTCGGCGCGACGGGATATAGCGGGGGAAAAATTCCTTGAGCAGGAAGGCGATCAGCTCTTCCGTATGTTCCGGCCCGGAGTTCAGATTAACGTTACGCCCCAGCCGATGCGATTCCCAGACAAAGTCGCCCGGCTTTTCTTCGCGGATCAACACCAGCATCCGGCGCACGATCGAGACTTCGATATCCTCGCTGTTATTGCCCTGTACGTTGATCGCCTGTTGCGCCTTGCGGCCGCGTTGCGCGCTCCAGCCATTAAAGATAAATTCACCGCTCGATACGCCGACACGGCGTAACTCAAACACCCCGCCGGACTCATCATCACGGCCCTTATTGCCGCGCGCGATATTGGCCTTGGCAATGCGCATGGCGCGATCGGCTTCGGACTCTTCGTTATCACTTTGCGCGCGCTGAGCCTCGGCGCGGCGTTTGCGCGCAGCGTCCAGCATCGACGACATGTCCTGCTCAGGTTCGCGGACGGCTTCCCGCTCGGCTGGCGGCTGGACTGGCACCGGCGCTAGGGTCGGGGGTGTAATGACATCAGTTCTCACCTGCGCCGTCTTAGGCATCTTTTTGGCTGCCTGCTTGGCAGGTGGAGGCGATTTGGGCTTACCGGACGACTCTGGCGTCAGAATCATGGTGATGACTTCACCGCCCTTTTTGCTGGCGTTGATGATGGCCTTGTGGTTGAGGATCATCCACAAGACCAGCAAATGCAACAATACGGTAATGATCAAGCCCGAAGTCTTGCGTACCGGGCGATCGTAGCCACCATCGAAGCGGGTCGCGCTGCGTTCAAAATAGGCATCATTGGCCGCCGCGGTCGTCACGACGACAGGTTTCGCCTGCAGATCTGCGTTGGTTATCAGCGTCATTCGCTACGAAATGGATGTGCCAGCATAATTGTGAATCTCGTCAAACTGCGACAAAAGGATCGCAACTGGCCGATTATAACCGAGCCAGAACGAGGACCTCCTGCGGCGGATACGCAAATAAATGTAAAGTTGTTAGCAAATGCAAAGCGACCAGATCAGGTTTTTTTGCGCGCTGCGGGAACGGTAATGTGACAGTTTTCTTTCAAAAAATGCATGGCCGCGACCAGCTTGACATCGCGAACTTCAAACAGGGCGACTTCGGCGAACGGCACGAATTCTTCCTGCCAGAGTTCCAACAGCGAGTCTCGCAGATCAAAGGGGGCGCTGTCATTGATAAACTGCAGGACCGCGGCATGATTAAAGCCATGCTCGCGAATCGTGCGCAACACAGCGCGCGCGGCGGTTTCGGTAATAGAGGGCTTGGGCGGCATATTGGCCGACAAACAAAGAAAGGCCGTCAGCCGCGCATCCGGTTCGGTCTTACCCTTCATAACCTTGGTCCAGGCCGCTGACACCATCGCGTCGTATTCGCTGACTTCTTCGATCCCGGTCGGACGCAGGTAATAGCGCTCTTCCAGACGATGCATCAGGGCGTCGAGTGGCAGGTCCGGGTTAAGGAAGTGCGGCAGGTCATATTGAACGATCTGCGCGCCAATGCTTAGTTCCAGCGCGCGATAGGCCGGCGGCACCATGGGGTCGGGCGTCTGCAGCAGTTTTTGTGTACGCGGCGGGATGCCTTTTGCGCGCCAGCCAACGACTAAGCGGGCGAAATCGGCCCGATTCGGACAGCTGTGCTCCTTTGCCAGGCGCAGCAAAAGGGCGGTGCGGATCACGCCTTCTGCCGAACACAGATAGCGCTCATCGGTAGAATTGATGGCCAGCGTGCTGCGAGCAATGCCCATTTTTTCGGCAAACCAGGCGGCCGCTGCGAGACTATTTTCGCTCTCCTTGCGGGCCGCCAGCAGTTCGCGATAGGCACCGACAATGCGCAGGCCATACAGCGACCATTCACCCAGAAAGTCTTTGATCGGCTCCACATCGTGATCGCCGAACAGGGTACTTTTTGGCATAGCATGCAATTTTTTCAGCAGGTCCGAGCCGCCGCGCGAATGCGATAAAAACGACTGGTCGCGCAAAGACATGGCCGCCTTACTCAAATCGCCGCCGCTCATTTCTTCCAGATACAAGCTGGCCAGCGTCAAGAGCCGGTCCCGCGCCTGCTCCAGATTGGCGCGCAGATAGGCGGTGCCGAAGAAATCAGCAATTTGCACCATGCCCTTGGCGCCATCGACGCGCATGGCCTCCAGCGTTGCCCTGCCGATCACGCCTTGCTGCACACCGAAGGCGAGCGCTTTGGCAAAGAACGGCCGGCCATCGTAAGCCGATAAAGCCGAAGAGGATGACGCGCTTTTTTTGACAGTCCGTGCCATCGTCAGAGTGCCGATTCTTCGCCGGTCGGATTAACAATCCGTGCTGGCCTTGTCGGCGCCTTCGGTGCTGGGGCAGCTTCTTCGTCCGGCTCCTGCAGTGCCAGCAAGGCCAATTCTTCCAGCGCTTCCTGCCGCTGCCGTTCGCGAATGCGTTTTTTGAGTTCCGGCAGGATCTGCATGAACATGTCTTCGTGTTCGTGATGCAGGGTCCAGGTCAGCTCCATCCAGTCATGATCCATGATCTGCGATTTGGGCGCTTCGCCGGTTTCATGCACGTTAAAACTACCGGTCTCGGCGAAGTGCGCGACTTCTTCATCGCGCTCAGCGAGGTAGTTTGTCAGCGCGTCGACCCCGCCATCGATCTCACCGATCGCGTGCAAAAATTCGCCGATATCGACACCGTCACGAAATAAGACCGAATTGATCATGCCGCGCAAATGCGCATGGGTGCGGTCGGCATATTGACGCTCGAGTACCAGCGCGCGGGCAAATTGTTCTGGCGTGACCAGTAAATTCACCAGCGATTCTTTCGAAGTATCGTATTCGCGGATCACCGCCAATAAATCTTTCGGCGCGAGTTCGTCGAGGATGGCGACTAGTGCGCGATCGCCCTCCACGTCCACCAAGGCGACTAAGGCGGCTTCAGCGCCGACGATATCGCCGACCCGAATCAAATCACTGGCTTGTACTACGAGAGGATGTTCCATGTTTTCCAGTCCGAATGAAGGAGGATTAATCTAAACGGTCAAAGCCTTGTTCGGCCATCCAGGCCGCGCCGGCTTCTTCCATGGCGTCGTCGTCACGATCTTCCTCGCGTTCTTCTTCGCTGCGATGGTCTTCCTGCGCTGCATCTTCATTTTTATCACTGGCAGAGAGATCTGCGAAACTGCCCTTCCCGTGCAAATACTCCAGTCCCGCCGCGATCATCATGAACTGTTCGCCGCCCTCTTCTTCCAGCGCGCGGTCGGCCAGCGTTTGGGCCCATGGCAGAAAATCAAGCGACTGCGCCACTTCACCCCAGGTAGGAAATTCATCCGGCTCATTGGCGCGCAACAGCGTCTCGACGATTTTCGGATACGGAAAATTGATCCCGCCATGGAAGGCGATCGCCACCATCTCCGGCGCAAAGCCAATCATCGGTAGCAGGTCGGTAAACTGGCTGCGCTTATTTTTCAGCTGCGCCTTGAGAATATCCTTGCCTTCCGAATCGGTACTGTGGTCTTCGATTTCGGCTGCATAACTGGTGCGCAAATCGGAAAAAAATTGTGAGGTCTTCATGCCAGTATCCCGTCAAGAGTGTTATTCCAGATCTCGCCGGCCGTTGCCAGTGGATTTTCCAACAGACTGCGGCGACGATTTTCGTCGTAGTCACGTCGCTTACTCGGATCAAACAGCACGTCATAGGCTTGCTGCACTTCGCGAAACTGCGCCGGCGCTTCTGCGGCGGCGTTACGATCCGGATGAAACAGGGCGGCTTTCTTGCGGTAGGCGTTTTTGATATCGGCGCCGACAGCATTGGGCTCGACGCCGAGGATGGCGTAATAATCTTTCATTGACTCTTTCAAGGATTATTTCAGCGTTTATTTCAACGGTTAGTTCAAACGATTAGTTCAAACGATTAGTTCAAACGCTTATTTGCGAAAAATTTCCGGCCGCGACTTATTGCGCTGCTCGTAGACTGTTTTGGCGTCCTGCATGGCGCGCTCTTCGGTGCGCATCGCTTCGTCATCGTCGTGCAGGGTAAAGAAATCTGCCGCCTGCGCACGCACCACCCATTTGATGGCGTCGGCATCGCTAACTTTATACATTTCGGTGATTAAGGTACTCACTTCGTCCAGATACTCTTCGTAGGTCATGCGGTTTCTCCAGTCAGCCAGGGTGGCGCTACCATGCGCGGTGTTTTATGCAATGCATGAGTCCACCAAAATTACGTCCAACCCGCTATTTTACAAGCACCAGCCCTCTCTGCGGTGGTATTGTCCATAATAGTCTTGCCCATAATAGTGGCCCTTTGCCCGGCTGCGCCTGTTAGACTCGGGGCCCATCCGTCATTGTGACCCGATCCGTGAACTCGACTGCTTTTGCCAGCTTACCCCTCTCGCCCGCCTTTTTGGCCAATCTTGACAGCCTTGGCTATCATGAAATGACCTCCATCCAGGCCGCCAGCCTGCCGTCCGTGCTTGGTGGACGCGACCTGATCGCGCAGGCCAAGACCGGTAGCGGTAAAACTGCCGCCTTCGGCATCGGCATCTTGCAACGTCTGAATCCGACCTGGTTTGCTGTCCAGGCGCTGGTGATGTGCCCGACCCGCGAACTGGCCGATCAGGTGGCCAATGAGTTACGCCGCCTTGCACGCTTTGCCGATAATATCAAAGTGCTCACTTTATGCGGTGGCGCACCGATGCGTCCGCAAATTGCCTCGCTCGAACATGGCGCGCATATCGTTGTCGGCACTCCAGGGCGGATTCGCGATCATCTGGGGCGTGGCACGATCAAGCTCTCAACGGTGCAGATTCTGGTGCTCGATGAAGCTGACCGCATGACCGACATGGGCTTTTACGAAGAAATCGCCGGCATCGTTTCGGCCTGTCCGGAACGCCGCCAGACCCTGCTGTTTTCCGCCACCTATCCTGACGATATCCGCCGCGCCAGTGCGCACTTTTTACGTGATCCGCTGGAAGTGCAGGTGCAGGCGCAGCACGATGCAGAGCAGATCGAACAGCGTTTTTACGAAGTCGGCTTTGATGACCGCAATCGCGCGGTCGCCCAGTTATTGGCCCACTTCCGGCCGGTGTCAACGCTGGCATTTTGTAATACTAAGGTCCATTGCCGCGAGCTGGCGGAAGAGTTGCGGGCTCAGGGGATTTCGGCACTGGCGCTGTATGGCGAACTCGAACAGCGCGAGCGGGATGAAATTCTGGTCCTGTTTGCCAATCGCAGCTGCTCGGTATTAGTCGCCACCGACGTCGCCGCGCGCGGACTCGACATCGCCTCATTGGGCGCCGTCATCAATGTCGACGTCTCCAAAGACACCGAAGTCCACATTCACCGCATTGGCCGTACCGGTCGCGGCAATGAAAAAGGACTGGCCCTCAACCTGTGTGCGCCGAACGAAAAGAAATGGGTCAAGCTCATTGAGACCTATCAAAAGCGTCCGGTCGACTGGTTTTCTCTCGATACACTTTCATCGACCTCACAAGAGGCCCTGCAAGCACCGATGGTCACCTTGTGTATCCAGGGCGGTAAAAAAGATAAACTGCGCCCCGGCGATTTACTCGGCGCCTTGACGGGCGACATCGGCATTACGAAGGAAGAAGTCGGCAAGATCAACGTCTTCGAGTTCCAAACCTACGTAGCACTCGATCGGCGGGTAGCGAAAACAGTGCTGGCGCGTTTATCTGCGGGGAATATCAAGGGGCGCAATTTTAAGATGCGCTTGGTTGAGCTTTCTTAAATCAAGGTGCAGCTCAATGGTTATCACAGGCTGCACTGTCATGCGCATTTTTAACGCTGTCCGATAAACTGCGCCACCACCTCGGCATTAATCACCCCCGACTGCACCCTGACGCCACCATGGCCATCAAACCAGTAACTGCGCGGCATTTCACCGCGCCATTGGGGATCGATCGCATAGCGTAACTGTTCGGGCGGCGCGCTGCCGAAGGCCCAGGCATGTTGCGTCAGGCTTAACTTTTGCAGTTTGGTTTTTATCAGCGCCGCAGCCTGTGGGTCGGCAAGCTGTTCGGTGGCGAGCGTGACGATGCGTAAGTGCGGATACTGACGTTTTTGCTGCGCTAACGTCGCCAGACTGGCCTGACAAAATTCACAGTCTAGCGACCAGAGGATGAGCACGAAAGGCTGCGCGTTTTGACTACGCAGCAGCTGCGCGAAGCGATCGGGTTTAAATTCCTGCAGTACTACCGAATTCCTGCCTGTAGCAGCGACAGCTGGCGTGGTTAAAATTACAGCCCCAACGAACATCAGCCCGACAGCGAGCCAAGTATGCAGCCTGTTCTTAAAGTTAATCGTCATGTTCATCATTGACTCCGGTATGCCATCTTCAGTTTAATCTGCCAAAAACAAAACCGCCTCCCGGCGTGGCTTATTTTGTCTGCCATTTTTCTGCCTCGATTAGCTTGATCTGCACACCTTCCTGCTGCGTGCGCCATTGCAGCGCAATCCCCGTTAAAGTGCGTAGCAGATGCGGCTGATCTGAATGACCTTTGGTGCTGGCAATCTCGCGCTCCTGCCAGCTCGCGCCACCGTCGAGGGAGGCGCGCGCAAAAATACTGGTGGAAGTCCCGTTGAACTGCTTCAAGACCAAAATAATCTGCCGTCCCTGCACCATCACATCGGCATGTTCGGCCTGTGCGCTTCCCAAGCGGATCGGCTTACCGAGCACACCGTCCGCACTGGCCGCCGCATAATACACGCCACCCTGCTCGCCTTTGACATTGAACCAGGTCTGATGGCGTGTGCCGTCATCAGCAAAGGCCAGCGCTGGGCCATGATGCGGACAGGCGTCGATCCGCCAGTCGTCAAACGTTACGCGCGTCATGGGCTGCGCAACACCATCGGCCGATAAGGTCGCCATGCCATGGTCACGCACATTAGGCGCAAATACATGACGCCACATCGCCACCGGCATCCCGGCAGGATTTAAAGCCAGCGCAATCCGGCAGCATTCACAGCTATGCTCGGCGAGCTTGAAGTCGCCTTGAAAACTGGCGCCAGCATCGTCCGAGACTGCGTAATAAATCGCTGCGCCCGCATATTTTTCTTTGCGTGCCCGCGCTGCTTCGGCATCGCGCTTATCAATCCAGGCGATGTAGATTCGGCCACTGGCATCAAGGATCATCGATTCAAAGCGATGCGTAATGAGATCGCGGTTCGCATGCACCGTCACCGGGGTCGAAAAATGCACCCCACCATCGAGCGAGCGAACAAAACGAATATCACCGGTGTAGGGTTTGGCCAGCGGTTTGTTATAAGCGATGAATAGTTCACCCTTACTGCCAAAGGCGATCTTGGGACGACTCTCACCATCGGCCGCAATCGCCTCGTTAATCGTGTCGATCGGCTTTGGCGTCGACCATGTCTGACCCGCGTCGGTCGACATCTGCAGAACAATCGTATCGCCATTTTTATCGCTCTCACCCGCCGCTTTACTGGCAACCCACCAGCGCCCTTGGGCATCGACGGCCGATGAGGTTCCCAGTTCAATTTTATTCGTCGTGTGCTGCGCATGGTTCGTTTGTGCTGTGGCGATAACGCTGCAGGCGCAACACAGTAGTACGAATAATCTACGGTATATGTATATTTTCATGATGTTTTTCAGTAGTCGAATATCAGGCTGGCGAACAGGGTCCGTTGGGCATACGGATTCGGATTGACATAGTATTTAAAATTACCCAGATTATTGATCCCAAGGGCAGCCTGCCATTGCTGCGTGATGCGGTAAAGGATTTTGGTATCCCATACGCGGTAATGACTCACTGCGCCGTACACATTGGGATTGACATCGTTGTAGGCATGGGTCGCGGTGTTATACAGCGCGTTGTGCTGCCGACCGCTGGTGCGATAACTCAGGCTATAAGTCAACGCATCGGAGGCGTGATAAGTCCCCACAATGGTGGCGCGCCAATCTGGAATGCGCGGCTGATCGGTGCCGGCTAAGCCAGGATTGCGATGGTCGCTGATGATCGTTGACTTGGTGTACGTGACACTGCCATTCAACTGCAGCCCACGAATGAGGCGTTCGCCCAGATCGAACGCCGTTTCAATTCCCATTGTGCGTACCTGGTCGACGTTCTGAATGCTGGAAATGTTTGGCGTGACGGTGGTATCTGTCTGGGCAATTAATGCGTCACGTTTGTTTTCCCAGAACAGTGAGGTTCTGAGACTGCCGTTTTTGAGCGCACCATTTGCCCAATTCCATTCTGCCACCAGTTCACCTGAATGGACTTTCTCTGGCTTGAGATCGGGATCATTCTGCTTGACGTTATTAGGCAGGCTGATCACCTGAAAAATTTCTGCCACAGTCGGGTAACGCACTGCCGTACCAAATGCCCCGCGCAAAGCTAAATCAGGCGTGGCCTGCAATGCGAGCGACAATTTCGGTGAAAGATCCGTACTACTGCGACCAGCGTATTGGAGCTGACGATAAGGGACACTATTGGCAACGTTAGTGTTACTGCCATCAAAGGCGCGCCATTGTTCAAATCGACCGCCGGCGATTAGCATCAGATCCGGATGCGCTTGCCAGGCATCTTGCAGGTAGAGTGCCTGGGTTTCGGTCTTGCCGGTGGAATTACTATTGGGCGTTGCTGCAGCGTCCCCGCTGAGCCAATCGGCTGCTACCGCGGAGGTCTGCGAGGCCAGTGTATAGCGATCCGTGTGGTAGCCAAAGCTGAGCTGATGGCGTCTTTTTTGCTCGCCATCTGAGCGCCAGCCGGCGCGTAAATCCAGACTACGCCAGCCAGTACCGTCGCCAACAGTGATGATGCCGGATGGCCGGATGACGCCAGTTCCTGAATCCAACAGGCTGCCCGTATTACTGGCGCTGCGCGAGACTTCCTTATTTTGGCTGTAACGACTGGCGACGACTTCCCAGTCCCAGACGTCATGATTGGCGCTCTTGACCGACAAACCCTGCAACACATGTTCACTTGCGGCGCTCCCAGGCGAGCTACCGCTCAGCGTGTAGTAAGCAGCATCGTCGGCAAATTTAACGTAGCGGCCTGCGCCGGCATTGTTGGTGTTGTAGACAGCCTGACCATTCGCGTCCTGCAAATAAGTACTGACACTGGTCGTCGATTTATTTTGCCAGACACCCAGCCACGCGGTCGCCCGTACCGCGGTCGAAAAATCATAGACCAGTTTTATTTTGCCGTTGTCTTGCAGCGTGTGATCGGCGCCGATGGCACTGGTAATGATGCGCGGATTGCCACTGGTATCAAGGTCGCGCTGAGCACCACTCACCGAAGTAAAAGCAGGCGCCCCGCTTACCGTGGCCTGGTTAGCGGTGCCAAAAGTTTGTGGATGTCCCTGATTATCCAGATGATCGGCCGTCAGCTGGTAAGACCACGCACCGACTTTATTGCCCAAGGAAACGCTACTATGGGTACCGCGATAAGACTGATTTGTGCCGTACAAATTGAATTGTTGGCCAAAAATATCGAACTTGACATGGGCTTCAAAGTGATCTGGCAGACGGGTCCTGATCAGCACCACGCCGGCTGCTGAGTTACCCGGATAAAGTGCTGAGAATGGACCGTACAGGACATCCACCCGGGCTATTTCTTCCGGCCCGACCATGGCCCAGCGGGGCGCTGTGCTGTAACTATTATTGAGAAAATTCGATAGCAGAAGATGGTCGGCATAGACCGTGGTTTGGGCGCTGGAAGTCGAGCTATTGACGCGCATGACGAGAACGCCATTCCGATCACCAATGTAGCGTTCCCGCACATGGGTACTGGGTAGATAGTTCAGCGTTTCGGCCGATGTAAGGGCGTTGATGTTCTCCGCAATCTGTCGCGCTGTGACGCCTTCGATGGTACTAGGCAGATTGGCTGGCAAAGTGGCTTTGGCGCCTTCAATCATCAAAACGGGCAGAACGCCCTCGCCGGCATCCGCTGCCAGCGACCATGCGGCGGGTAAAAATAGACTAAGCATTGCCGAGGCAGACAAAATTTTTAAACGAAATTGTGGTGACATTATTTTTATTGCACTTTTTACTGCATAGCGATTCAGTGGCACTTCTCCAAAGGGAGAATGCGCAGAGTCCAAGTTAGTCCTCATGATGCACATGGCATCGACAGATCAAGACACTGGAAACAACACTACGCAAAACGATGAAATCAATGCCGCAATCGGAACCAACATAAACACCGCCACAAATACAACGCTGGGCTAGTTTGACTGGATGGATTCTCTATGCGCACTGAACAAAAGACTTGCTGGATCAGCGAGGATTTTCGACCTGGAACGATCATGATCGATATTATTTGATCATGAGCGACCCTAATCAGCGAAACCCGAAGCTAATCAGCTGAGGATAGGCGGCGCGCGTGAAGGCGCTTTGGTCCACAAAAAAAGTGGATGCGGGGATTGATAAAACAGTGGCGGAAAAACAGGCGCATCGGGATTAAGCGGTAAAACAAAGCTGATCGCGGGCGACAGTAAAAGTACTTCGGTATGCGTAAAACAGCTGGGGCAGTGTTCAGAAGTAGACTGGCCATTGGCAGGCAATGGCAAATCCGCGGCAGCCGTGTTGGCCACCTTAACGGACTTGATACCCATCGTCGAACAGATCTCCACCCAAGCTTCACCGACTTGATGACCAGCGGCCAGCGCATGCGAAATCGACGGCGCAAGTACCGACAGCAGCAGCGCGCAACAGGCGATCCAGGCAGTGAGTCGATGCATTTTTTTTCGGATGAACATGGTGCTTATCTTAGCACATGCGTTTTAGACACCGAGGTATCGGCGATGAGTAAGCGGCGATGAGTAAGCGGCATCAGGCTGATGACCACGAAAATGGAAGAACATTATCGCCAATGATCACATTGCCTCGTGATGGAAATAATGACGACTTACTTTTTAAGCTTTTATTTTTTTTACCTTTGGATCAGGCTTACCTTCCCAACGCAAAGTGTAGCAGTCGCCATAGCGTACATGACCGACCAACGCAGGTCGAAAGCAAACTAGGTTGGTTCCTGAAGGCCGGCGCACGCTGGGATACACAATCCCGAGCGAATCTTCTTTGAGTAGCTGCAGGCCCATCTCTTGGGAATGTCTATAGCTGTCAGGGTTCAGGCAAGGTAGGAATTGTTTACCTAGCCGCAGATCATGGAACTCGGCATTAAAATCTGCCAGGAGGGTTTGGTATGTGACTTCATCGTCAAAATAATCAATCTCGGTGTACTCGACAGTTTTATGGAAGACAATTTCCGCCACAGCAGTTTGATGCTCAAAGGCGCAATACCATGCACCGCGGTCCGGCCCGTTAAATCGACTGCCTTCCGGATGCGCATAAGAAAAAGCGGCATTCATGACGCGGAAATTTGGAACGCCGAATACCAACTCGTCGACACCAATCCCCGGCATGCCATTATTTTCGGCAATCAGGCGCTGATTGGTCGCGTTCTCCAAGTCAAAAAGATCGCGCAGGTGCGCATCATCGTGCGCGACTGCCGCCAGGACTGCGTCCTCAGTCTGCGCAAATCGTGTGGGGATCAGTCGGTGCGTATTAAATTTTTGCACCAGCGATAACGGCGGGACCAATTAAATGCCCCCACGACGGGCATCGATCAAACTACGCACTGCATGCATTGCCAAAAGACCGCCAGTGAGCATATAAGCCAGCGGTTGCAGACCACGGAAGACGCTATTTTTATTTGGCAGACAAACCCATTCATCCGCGAGTTTATCGCCATAAATAATGTGCAGGCCTTTATAAATACCGATGAGGTAAGAAATCCGGGTAATTTTATCGACATCCAGCAGCCGGTCCGGATTCTTTTTCCAATCGTAAAAAGTCCCGTTTGATACCCCGCCAAGGAGCTCTTTGGCGTCTTCGTCACGGATTCGCCACTTCGTCATGATGTTAAAAAAACCCAGCAAAGCAGATTGGGAGAGCCGTTCGCGTACCGCCTTGTCACCCAGGGCAAGCAATGGTTGAGACGTAAAATTTGTAGCGGGGTAGCTTAATACAGAGGACATAATTTTCTCCGGTTATGGATAGTATATGCTCCATTTATAAACACTCAAGGGGAATTTTAGTCATCGTGCGTTTTTATCACTCTGCGCGAAGAGTCATGCGATGCTCAGCTTAAATTTCATTGCATTTTTAACACTTTCATGCAACCGATTGATCGCATCAACGGCGGATAAGCAGTTCAGCATCCGCATTCAAAGACCGCACCGGCCTGGCCGCCAAGGCCACACTGTCTCCCACTGCCAGCCCGGCAATCTCCGCCTCACTGGCCGTCATATCGAACATTTCGCCACCGATCAGTAAGCTCAGGCGATGCGTATCCCCACCGCGATGAATGGCTAACAGTTTGGCTTGCAAATGGCGCTGCGCTGGTTCGTGTTGGCGCAAAAATACCTCGGCCGGTGTTCCGCTGGCGACGATCTGCCCTTGCTCGATGCGGATCACGCGCGCGGCTAAGCGAAAGAGCTCGGCGATGTCATGGCTGACGAGTAGAGTCGTCAGGCCGAACGCCTGATGAAATTTTTCCAGCTGGTCCTGGCAATCGCGCCGCAGGCTATCGTCGAGCGCCGAGAGTGGCTCATCCAGCAAGAGCAAGGCCGGCTTACGCGCCATGGCACGGGCTAAGGCAACGCGCTGCTGCTGACCGCCGGACAAACTGGCAGGATGGCGCTGTTGCATGTCCGATAGTCCGCTCAGCGCCAGCAGTTCATCCACCCAGGCCTGCTCCGCTTTGCCGACGCCGAAGGCGACGTTGTCCCGCACGCTCAAATGCGGAAACAAAGCGTAGTCCTGAAATACCATGCCGATGGCGCGTTGACGGGTCGGCAGATTGATCTGGCGCGCCGAATCGAACCAGGTCTGACCATTCACCACCAGCCGGCCATGGTCGGGCACGGTCAAGCCGGCCAGCATGCGCAGCAGCGTGGTTTTGCCCGCGCCGGAGGGGCCTGACAGGCCGCATAAACTGTACATGGCCAGCTGCGCACAGAACTCCAGCCGCAGACTGCCATGCTCATTGCCATGCTCATTGCCATTCGCGTTGCCATGCGCGCTGCGCAGGATTTTGTGCAAATCAATATCGATCATATTGGTCCGCGCCAGCGTCGGTTCATGCCATACACCAGTAGCAAAATAAGGAAGCTCACGCAGGCCAATACCGCCGCATAGACATTGGCAGCGGCGTAGTGCAGGCTTTCTACTTCATCATAAATGGCGATCGAGGCGACCTTGGTCACGCCGGGGATATTCCCGCCGATCATCAGTACCACACCAAATTCACCGACCGTGTGGGCGAAACTGAGGACCGTGCCGGCCAGTAGCGCAGGCTTTATATTCGGTAACAGCACCCGGAGCAATGTCGCCCATTCCGATTGGCCCAATGTGCGTGAGGCTTCGGCAAAGCTGGGCGGTAGATTTTGCAGGGCGGCCTGGATGGGCTGCACCATGAATGGCAAGCTGAAAATCACCGAGCCGATCACCAGGCCGGTAAAGCTGAAGATCAGCTGAATCTGCAGTGTCTGCTCAAGCCACAGTCCAAACGCATGCTGCGGACTGAAGGCCAGCAGCAGGTAAAAACCCAGCACGGAAGGCGGCAACACCAGCGGCATGCTGATGAGCGTTTCGATCAGCGGCTTGGCCGCGATCTGGGTCCGCGCGACCCACCACGCCAGCGGAATGCCGATGATCACCAGGATCAGCGTTGTAACGCTGGCCAGATAAAAAGTCAGCAGCAAAGGCTGCCAGTCAACGCCCCAAAGCATCATGTCATGTCACTCGTTTGCAAATTCATGGCACAGCATACCCGGCCTGCGTCAAAATTGCGCGCGCTTTGGTGCCAAACATAAACTGGTAAAACGCCTGGGCTGCAAGCCGATGATGTTGCTGCCCATATGCCAGCAGGACAGCGCCCTGGGCGATCGGGGTATAGGCCTCCTGTGGCAAACTGATCCATCTGCCCTGCCCGGCCATCTCGACCGATATCACGACCGATTTGGCAGTAAAGCCCAGATCCGCGACGCCAGAATGAATGTATTGATTGGTTTGCGCGATGCTTTCGCCGAACACCAGTTTGGCTTTGAGCGATTCGTCGACCCCAAGGGTGTGCAGCAGCTTCATACTTTGTTCGCCATACGGCGCAAGGCGCGGATTGGCCAGGGCAATACGCTGGATGCTGGCGCTGATCAGTAGCTGCTGCCAGTGCGTCAGGTCGAGGTCTTTGGTGGTCCACAATACCAGCAAGCCTTGCGCGTAGACGCGTGGCTGGGTGACGGCTTTACCCTCAGCATAAAGCCGTTCCGGCAAGACCATGTCAGCCGATAAAAAAACATCAAAGGGCGCACCGAGCAGAATTTGCGCGGCCAGTTTGCCGGAAGAATTAAAGATGGGCTGGAGCTCATGTCCGCTTTCGGCCTTGAAGGCGCGACGTAAATCATCGAACACGTATTGGACGTTTGCAGCGACGGCGACACGGATGGTTTCAGCGTGCGCCGGCCAAAGCATGCCGGGCAAGCACAGCAAGGTCAATATTGTGAAGGCACGGGCGAACAGCGTCACCGTCATCCGCCGCGCTCGCGGCCATGACATGCGTCTTACAAACCAGTCTGCCACGCTCAACTTCTGCACACATATCCTTACCCACATTGACCAGAAACACACTGGCGACCGGTTTTATCCTGCATCCCATTAACGGCAGCAGGGACCACATCTTGAATACTCGCATGGAATGGCTTTTTGTTCACTCTCGCGTAGAAAATGCCTATACGAATAGATTTCACTGTCCAGGAAATGGGCTGGCATAGAGAAGAAAGCCCAGAAAAATTTTTCCTTTCCCTCGCACAGAATAGCCGGCATGCAATACTGCTGCCAATCGCGTAGCTGGCCGTTGTACATGCCGCCACTCGGCCAGAAAAAAGGTACGACAGAATGCTTGCGCAAGGCTTCCTGTAAGGCCATTGGTGCGTCATATTCTTCAGCTGCCTCCAGATGGGATTGCAGGCCTGCTTCGTTTTCGATCACCATCAGGGTGGCGCTGCCATCAGCGTCAAAAAACAGGATGCCGGATGGCTCGGGAAACACATAATGTTCAACGAAACCATAGCGTCTGATCATGTCTTGCACCAGCTGCCCGAGACATTCGTCGTATAAGAAATCAAAGCGATGACTGCTGTAGTAAGACTGCAGTTCGACCGAGCGCTGGAAAAAATAATCGCGCTCCAACGTGGCGATTGCCTGCTCAAGTCGTTCCAGTGCCAAGACATCACTTTTTTTAATATAGTGATCGATCAGCCCACGGTTAAAGGCATCGACAGCGATCAGTTCATCGGCTTCGCCCGTAAAGAGTATTTTTTTACACGGCAATCCTTCTAACGCCTGGCAGAAATCGAGCCCGTCAATATTCGGCATCGCGTAATCGACGACCACCACGGCTGGCGCTAAAAAACGCTGCGGCTCCAGCACCTTGCGCAAAGCACGGTGGTGATCGGCATCGCCATCGCTGTCCTGATCGGCATACTTATCACCCAGCGGCGGGCGGTCGACCAGATGGCAGAGTACGTCCTCCTCCAGAGAGCGACGAAAGGTAGAAAAAATCCAGCGCAAGGCCTCCACCGAGCAGGAGAAACTTTTGACCTTCTGACCAGCCGGCATTTGAAACGCCAAACTTGCCACGAAGGAGGCACTATCGTCGACCAGAATGACGCAGGTCGGATGCTGATATAGCGGTAGGACAGGTTTCATGTGGGGCCTCGCTTGACTCGTCAAAATATAGCTGAGCACATTTTAGGAGGCCGCGCTCATTCAGGATAGTGACAGTTCTGACAGGTTGAGCACTTATTGTCGATAAGTGTTGCAGCCAGCGCGAGGGATAAGCGCTTGAAGTAAATCAAAGTTGCATGCAAACGAGCTGGTAATTCTGAAGCCACTGGCTAGATTGGTTCCAGCAGCGCAGTGCGCTGCCACTAACCCTGGCGATATGCATTCGGCGAAACATCGCCCACTTTTGAAAGAGGACCATGATGAATTATTTACAGCAAGCTTATCCATCCAGCTTGAACCCACAAAACATTTGGGCATCTCAAGCCGCGCCACAGGGGGTATGTGGTGGTATTGGCAGTAATCCGTTAGGCGCCATGCAGCAACAAATACCCCAGCAGCAAGCCCTGCAAAATCCGCTGGCGCCGCAAGGCTGGTTTGGCAATGTTCTAGGGCAGATCGGCCAGCCTTTTGGCAGCGCTATCGGCGGCATTTTTGGTAATCCAGCGCTGGGGAGCAGTATTGGCGGTATAGCGAGCCAGGTTGGCCGCTATCTGCCATTTAGTGCCGATCCGATCCAGGCAAACTATGCGCAGCAACTGCAACAGCTGCAGCAGCAATTACAGCAACAGGCGCAACACCAGGCACAGCAGCAGGCCTTACAACAGGCTCTGCAACAGGCCCAGCAGATTTCGCCAATGATGCTCGGCCAGGGCAATCCGCAATTGGCTGCGCAATTCAATCCTCAGCTGGGGGCGCAGATCAATCCCTTCCTTGCGCAGCAGCAGATACCGCAGGGCTGGCTTGGTAATCTGAATTCTCAGGCAGGGCAATCTTTTGGCGGCGGCATCGGTAGCCAGCTTGGCAGTGCCGGCCAATTTGGTCGGATGGGGCCATCGAATGTGGATCCGTTCCAGGCGCAGACGCAACAGGCCCTGCAGAATGCGCAGTTACAGCAAATTCAGCAGCAGTTACAGCAGCAATTACAGCAGCTTCAGCAATTGCAACAGCTGCAACAACAGCAGCAAATTCAGCAAGCCATCCAGGCACAGCAAGGCCAGATTGGCCAGTCTGGCTATGCCGGATATCAGTCGCCACAGGCTAACGTCGGTGGCTATGCTGGGCAATATGTGCACTGAGTTTATGCACTAAATTGATGTACTAAGCGTCGTCAATCAAGGCCACGCCAGCCGCCGCGTTCATGACGCGGCGGCGGTGTTTTTCTGGAGAGTCGAATGAGCGGGAACGAAGTCCAGGCGCAGCGCTATCTGATCCAGTCAAACATCGCTGACCAGTTAGCCGACGTAATGCAGCAGTTAGGACATGCCGTGATAGAAAAGATCGGCCCGCCGAATGCGCCGCATACGTTGGTAGCCAATTTAAATCGCCAGCAGTTGGCGGCGCTGACGCAGCATTTTTCACAATTGAACATTGAACCCGACCAGCCGCTTTCGCTGCAAGCCAGTTTGGGCGTGCGCCCGGTCACTTAGAAAGGAATTATGATGGCAAAAAATATTGAGCCTGGGTCGAGCGCATCGTCCGAGAGTCCGGCAGTCAAAGGCAATGGCGCACCTGTGAGCCCCATTGCAGCGACGGTGTCGGCAACGGCGAATGCAGCCGCTACCGAAGCCGGACGTCGCGGACGACCCGTCGGTGAACGCAAAGGTCAGTACCTGATCGCCGCCCGACGTAATATCAACCTGCAGGCTGCAGGTTTACAGCCGCTGCAGTTTTCTGTGATCGAACAAACCTTGCGTTCGAGTCCGGACATTGAAGTCGTCGATACCGTCGGCCCTAAAAGTATCATGGGTGCGTTGGGCGACGGCATGGGTGATATGCCCAGCGTGCTGGTGGCACGCATGCACGAACAAAAGGCTGCGCTACTCAATCAGCAGTCGCAGGGTCGTCTGATTATCGAGCGGGATCATCATCTATCACTGTGTGATCCGGCGCTACAGATACCACGCATGGTCACCAGCACCGCACCCGTCAGTGGGCCAAGCTTAACTCTGCAGTTCGTCGTGCTCGGCAAGGATAATCTGCCAATTAGTGATGCCGAAGTGATGGTATTTGCCAGCATGCTGCCGGCAGTCGGCGTCACCGATGCGTATGGCCAGGTCAAGCTGAGCTTATGTGGTGAATCACTACAGTCGGTTCATAGTCTGTACGTGAAACCCAAGGCTGATTACTGGACTTTTTACCAGCAGTATCCCGATTTAAGCGCCGACGAAGTAAATCTGCTCAACCTGCGACCACTCGCCGACTGGCCCGCCCTGAACCAATTCCCCAAGCAGCAAGCCTATGGCTGGGGTCAGCGCGCCATGCGGCTCGATCAACTACCCTCGACCTATCTTGGACAAGGTATCAAGGTAGCCGTCATCGATTCGGGCGCGGCGATCACGCATGACGATTTGAAGAAAATCCATTTCGGCTTTGACGTCATCGATAAAAAAACTAATCCGGGTGGCTGGGTCAATGACAGCATGGCGCATGGTTCGCATTGTGCCGGTGTGATCGCCGGCGCCGATAACGGACTGGGTATCCGTGGTTTCGCGCCCGAGGCCGAAGTGCATGTCTGTAAATTGTTCCCGGGCGGGCAAATCAGCCAGCTCATCGATGCACTGGAATACTGCATCGAAAAACAGATTGATGTCGTCAATCTGAGTCTGGGCGGTGTCGATTATTCGGAAGCCTTAGAGCAGCAAATCCAGCGCGCCCGACAAGCCGGCGTGGCCTGTATTGTGGCGGCAGGTAATTCGAGCGGACCGGTGCAGTATCCCGCCAGTTCGCCCAATGTGCTGGCAGTAGCTGCCATCGGCAAACTCAATGAGTTCCCCAACGATAGCTACCATAGCCAGTGCATGACACAACATATCGATCAAAACGGCTACTTCGCAGCGCGTTTTAGCTGCTTTGGCCCGCAGATCGCTGTCTGCGCTCCGGGGGTGGCGATCGCCTCGTCGGTGCCGGTCAATAATTATGCGGTGTGGGATGGCACCTCGATGGCGGCACCGCATATCACTGGCTTGGCCGCGCTGGTGCTGGCGCATCATCCTGACTTCCAGGGTGCGCCAAAAATACGTAATGCCGAGCGGGTTGAGCGGCTGTTCCAGATCATTAAGCTCTCTGCCCGTCCTGTGCTGCTCGGGGATCCGACGCGGACCGGCTTTGGTTTGCCGGATGTTCTGGTCGCCCTCGGTCTGCAGCCACGCGCGCAGGCCTTTGGTGTGCAGCAGGCGAGTTTTTATGATGTAGGCCAAATGCAGCCACTGGCAAAATGGCCTCAGGCTGCTTGGAGCCAGTTTGTTGCAAATCCGGCAGCGGTCTATGAAGCCGGGTATTTGAGCGCATTACCGGTCCACATGGCGCAAGCCCTGCGCGGCCTTCCGGGGGCGGGGTATGGCATGACTAGCTGGTAATCACCGGGCTGGTAAGCGACTTTATGTGGGTGGGTTCAATGCCTTCTGCGGCCAGACTGCAGGCGACATTGAGCCCGAATTGCCCAGCTTATCGAGCTTGAAAGTGCCAGTCTGCCAAACTCGGACTGGTCTTAAAATACGAACAGACCAGTGAAAATCAAGTAATTCTGCGTCATCCACGACCAAGGACGGTCGTATAATCACGGCAATATCTTGCTTCATACTGGATTTTGCATGTCCATGAACGCTTCTCCTGCCAAAAATGCCCTACGGATCCTGATTGGTGGTCTGCTGCTCATCAGCGGCTGCGACAGGATTACGGGCGAAGCCGATAACGCCAAATTACTGGCTGAAGGCAAAGCCACCGGCAGCTCCTGCCGCCACTCCGGGCGCGCCATTCAGGACTGCTACACCTTGAATCCCGAGGCTTCGCGTGCCGCCATTTTTGCCGGCTGGCGTGAGATGAGCGATTACATGCGTGAAAATAATATCCCCGACGTCAAACCGGAACTGCCATCAGCCAAAGAAACGGCAGACGCCAAGGCTGCCGAAGAAGCCGCCGCACAAGCTGCATCTGCCGCTGCCGCTGCCGCTGCTGCTGCCGCAGCGGATGCAGAATCAGCGAATCGACGTAAGCGGCGTTCCTGATCCCTGATTTCACACGGCGTCATCTTGCAGGGCGCAGTATTGCTGCGCCATACTCAGCAGCCACTGTGCAAAGGTATTGAGCAGCGGCGCCTTCTGTTTATTTTCCGGATAGACTAAATAATAGCCCTCGTGATGCCGCAGCGTGAGCTGGAATGGCGTACATAATTCACCATTGGCCAATTCGGCCTGGACAAAAAATCGCGGCACTAGCGCCATCCCCAGGCCGGCACGCGCCGCCTCGACCAGCATCGAAAATAACTCATAGCGTTGACCGCGCATACAGGGCATCACATCCACCCCGGCCTGCTCGAGCCATTCGCGCCAAGCGAATGGCCGCGCTGACTGATGCAGCAGCGGAAAGCGCAGTAGTTCAGCCGAATCGAGCATGCCGGCGCCATCGAGTAATCGCGGACTGCACACCGGCGTCACCTCTTCACCAAACAAATGGCGCGCGATCGTGCCCGGCCAGGCGGGATTACCGAAATGGATCGCTGCATCGAAGTCCGTTCCCTCAAATAGAAAAGGGGCTGCGCGCGTAGTCAGGTTGAGGGTAATGTCGGGATGGTCCGCATAAAAATTCGGCAGACGCGGGATCAGCCAACGGGTAGCGAAGGTGGGAATGACCGCCAATTCAAGAATACCACCGGCACCACGCTGGGCCATGGCCGCCATGGTATCGCGCTCAATTTGTTCCAGTGCTGCGCGTATCTGTCGCGCATACAAACGACCAATATCGGTCAGCGCAAGACGTTTTTTCACGCGCGAAAAAAGCGCCACGCCGACATAATTTTCCAGCCCAGCGATCTGCCTGCCAACGGCACTTTGGGTCAGCGCGAGTTCGTCTGCGCTGCGGGTAAAACTCTGATGTCGCGCCGCGGCTTCAAAGGCGATCAAGGCTTCCATGCTGGGTATTTTTCTTCTCACTATTCATTCCTGAAACGCACAAGATGCGGATTTTTTATCGTTTGAATATCCAGAGAATTCACGCAACACTATGCCTGGATTGAAGGCCTGACGCGTTCTTAGCACGAATGTCAAACGTCGGCCAACAACGGTCCACTATATCGCCCGTGGTCGTACTGTCGAATGGATCCGAACAGCGTTTGCGTTCGGTCAAATGCCATTGGTAATACGTCGTCTGTCGACCACAGTCACTCACCAGGAGAACCCATGAACACGACTGTTCAAGCAGCCCGATTCAAACCCTATACCCGCCAAACCATCACCCAATCGCCGTATTGGTCACGTCTGACGCCTGCGCTGCAAGAAGCCGTGCAAGTCGTCTCGCGAGTGCTCCCCTTCCGCACCAATGACTACGTCATGAATGAACTCATCAATTGGGACAATATTCCCGATGATCCGATCTACCGTCTGGTGTTCCCGCATGCCGACATGCTCAGTCCACAGGAATACGCGAGCCTGCGTGATTTGGTGCTGGTGCAGCAGGATGAAGCTGCCATCGAACGCGAAGTGCATCAGATTCGTCTGCGTATGAACCCGCATCCGGCCGGCCAGATGACGCATAACGTGCCGACCATGAATGGCGTGCCGGTGCGCGGTCTGCAGCACAAATACAAACAGACCGTGCTGTTCTTTCCCAGCGCTGGCCAGACCTGTCACGCCTACTGCACATTCTGTTTTCGCTGGCCGCAATTTGTCGGTATGGATGATCTCAAATTCGATGCTAAGGAATCCCGTGAGCTGGTGCGTTACCTGATGCTGCATCCTGAAGTGACCGATGTGCTGATCACTGGTGGAGATCCACTGATCATGACCACGCGCGCGCTGGCGGGCTATATCGAACCGCTGTTGGTGCCCGAACTTTCACACATCCAGAACATCCGCATCGGCACAAAATCGGTCTCCTATTGGCCGCAGCGGTTTGTCACGGATCGCGATGCGGACGATTTACTGACCCTGTTTAGCAAGGTCGTCGCTGCCGGTAAAAATATGGCCATCATGGGGCATTACAATCATCCGGCAGAACTACGTCCGGCCATCGCCCAACAGGCGGTCCGACGGATTGTCGGTTCCGGGGCAACGCTGCGCATGCAAGCGCCACTGATCCGTCACATTAATGAAGACCCGAATGGCTGGGCCGAACTGTGGACCACGGGCGTGCGTCTAGGAGCGATTCCCTACTATATGTTCGTCGAACGTGATACCGGACCAAGCAGCTATTTTCAACTGCCGCTGGCGCGCGCCTACGAAACCTTCCAGGCCGCTTATCAACAAGTCTCTGGCCTCTCGCGCACGGTACGCGGTCCCTCCATGAGCGCCTTTCCGGGCAAAGTCGTCATCGACGGCATCGTCACGCTAGCTGGTGAAAAAGTCTTTGCGCTGCAGTTCCTGCAAGCGCGTAATCCAGATTGGGTACGGCGGCCGTTTTATGCCAAGTTTGATCCCGAGGCGACCTGGCTGGATGATCTGGTGCCGGCGTTTGGCGAAAAACATTTCTTTTTCGAGACGCCCGAGCGGGCCGAGCCGCGCCCGCAAGACATCGTCCATATTCTCGCGCGCCATGATCGCGATGTCGAAGCCGATCTCAGCGCAGAAGAAGAAGCCTATGAAGAATCCAGCATCAGCGGGATGTAAGCCATGACCCATTTACTTCACCGACAAATTCACCGCCAGTATCCGCGCGCCGTCAGTGGCGCCGGGGTCGTGCTGCGCGATGCCGATGGCCGATCCTACATCGATGCCTGCGGCGGCGCAGCGGTATCGTGTCTGGGCCACCAGCATCCGCAGGTGGTCGCCGCCATGCATGCGCAGCTGGATCAGCTGAGCTACGCACACACCAGTTTCTTTACTAGCGATGCCGCCGAAGCATTGGGCGATGAACTGATGGCCCATGCCCCGCCGGGCTTGTCACATGCCTATCTGGTATCCGGCGGATCGGAAGCCGTGGAAGCGGCGCTCAAAATGGCGCGTCAATATTATGTCGAAATCGGCCAGCCGCAACGGCGGCATTTCATCGCCCGCCGACAAAGCTATCATGGCAATACCCTCGGCGCGCTGGCTGTCGGTGGCAATGCCTGGCGGCGCGCGCAGTTTGCGCCCATCCTGATCGACAGCGCCTACATTGATCCTTGCTATGCCTACCGATACCGTGCATCGCACGAAAGCCTGCAAGAGTATGGTCTGCGTTCGGCCAATGCCTTAGAGGCCAAGATTGCCGAACTCGGCGCAGAAAACGTCATCGCTTTCGTCGCCGAAACCGTGGTCGGTGCCACGCTTGGTGCGGTGCCGCCAGCGCCGGGTTATCTGCGACGGATTCGCGAGATTTGCGATCGCCACGATATCCTGCTGATCCTCGATGAAGTCATGTGCGGTATGGGGCGTACCGGCAGTCTGCATGCCTGTACGCAGGAGGGCGTAGCACCCGATCTGCTGACGATCGCCAAAGGTCTGGGCGGTGGCTATGCGCCGATTGGTGCGACGCTAGTCGGGGCAAAAATATTTGACAGTTTTGCCAAGGGCTCGGGTCTGTTCCAACATGGTCATACCTATGTCGGCCACCCACTGGCCTGCGCTGCTGCGCTCTCGGTTCAGCGCGTCATCCGTGAACAGGATTTGCTGAGTAATGTGCAAGCGCGTGGTCGCCAACTCGAAGCGGCTTTGCGTGAACGCTTTGCCTCCCATCCGGCGATCGGTGACATTCGCGGACGCGGGCTGTTCTGGGGGCTTGAGCTGGTGGCGGACCGGACGCATAAAACGCCCTTTGATCCGGCGCGTCGTTTGCATACGCAGATCCGCGCAGAAGCGATGGCGCGCGACCTGATGGTCTATCCGATGGGCGGTACCATCGACGGTCATCTGGGTGACCACATCCTGTTAGCGCCACCCTTCATCGTTGATGCCACGACCATTGAGACCATCGTTGAAAGATTGGGCGATGCCGTTGATGCGGCGACTGAGCAGGACACAGTAGCCCTCACCGCCTGACCAGGGTGCCCCGACGCGATCGTCGGGGCACCCTGGTATCGTGCTTATTTCATTTACTGCGAATTTACTTTGGTGCGGCCTTTTCTTGTTTGCCCGCCGTGCTACCTGCCGTGTGTGCCGCAGGGGCAGTGGTGCCAGCACCGCTCTGCGGTGTGCCGCTGGAGGCCCCCGTGCCGCTGGCTCCGCTGGCTCCACTGGTTCCACTGGCCCCGCTGGTAGCGCCCTGCCCCGCGCCACCGGCAGCGCCCGTGCTAACGGCCTTGGTGCCTGCTTTACTCTTAGCATGCTTCTTATGTTTGACCTTGGCTTTTTTCTTTACCGGCTTGGCTTCTTCCGAACTCGCGCCGGTACCTGCTGTGGCGGTCGCACCGCTGCTGCCAGCCGACTGTCGTGCGCGGCGTTCTTGCGCTCGTTGTTCTTGCGCTCGTAACTCTTGCGCCCGTCGTTCAACCGCGGCCGCCTTGGCTGGATCGGTACTTTCCGTAATACCGGAAGTCTGGGCTGCGACGGGAATGCTGGCCAAGGGGACGCCGGCGAGCGTGAAAAGCGACAGCGTCAGTATTGAGGCAATTTTCATGATCGATTCTCCATATAAGTAAGCACAAAAGGTGCAAATCTGACCAGAAAATGCGCTGACAGTTTCACGTATTTCGATGAAATCCCATTTTGCGCAAAGTCCGAGCCGTCGACACATTCGTGTGGATAAGCGCGGTAAAAAGTTCAATACCGTGTCAAGAAGTAATAGAATAAGCTTCCTTGCCCCTCTCAGTGGGCCCATTGCATTGTTTTAACCCGTATTCGAAGGCTTCTTTTGTCATGAAAAATACCGTCCATTTCATTTTGCAAGGCAAAGGCGGGATCGGCAAAACACTGGTATCCACGCTCCTCGCGCAATGGATCAAAACCACCTATCCGGAGGCGCCGCTACGCTGCTACGATACCGATCAGGAGAACACCACCTTCTCGCGCTATAAGGCGATGCAGGTTAAGCATGTGCCGGTCATGAATGACAGCCGCACCATCGACCCCAAACGCTTTGATGCGCTCATCATCGACATTCTGGCCGCCGACGGTAATTGCGTGATCGATAATGGCGCCAATACCTTTTCTCCGCTGATGGCTTATTTGCTCGAAAACGCCGCCTTTGACCTGTTCAAGGAAAGTGGCCGCAATGTGATTATCCATACCATCGTCGGTGGTGGCGATACGCTGCACGACACTGCCGTCGGCTTCACGACCACGGCGACCAGCACCAAGGTGCCGCTGGTCTTGTGGGAGAACGAACATTTTGGCGTCTTGCAAACACCGAGCGGAAAACTCTTTATTGATTCGCAAACCTATAGCGATCACGCACATAAGGTAAAGGGGCGAGTTCGACTGGCTTTACGTAACTCCGATACCTTCGGTGCCGACATCAAAAAAATGAATACCAGCCGCATGACTCTGGATGAAGTTATACAAAGCGAACGTTTCAACATCATGGAAAAACAGCGTATCAAGACCGTCTACAAAAGTATCTATTCACAGCTTGACGAGGTGCAGTGGTGAGCGGCCAAAACGAAGCACCAAGCCAGCCCATGGACACCGCCAAACTGCGGACCCATGTGTTTGAAAAAACCGGCATTCGTATCGATACGACTGATCCGGTGTTTGCGCTGGTGGCTCTCAACGATGCGGTGCTGGCCGAGGGTGTTGAACGCCAACGCATTGCCGTCGATACGATGATTGAATCCATTATCCGCCAGTCCGATACGCTGCTCGAAGCCGGCGAACGATACAAGCGCACCGTCCAGCGCAGCAGCGCTCGCAGCGATGAACCGGCCGCAGAACAGACCTCAGAACAAGTCAAATCCAGCAAGTCGGCAGCGTCCACACTGCGGCGGATTTTCTTTTGGAGCGCCAGCGTGCTCGTTACCGCACTCCTTACAGCAGCGCTCACGCTGTGCGGACTATTTTTTGCCCGGCAGTGGATGTCACCGGCCCCTGCTCCCACAGCACCCGCGCGCGCACCAGCACCGATGACGGCAGAGCAAACTCTGAACATGCAAAATGGCGAGAAATTCAGCAAGATATTGCCGCAGCTGGACGCCGTTACGCAGGCCCGCATCCTTGAACTGATGCGCCAGTAATCAATGCATCATCAATCCGTGATCAAATCAACATACCGAGCGTAACGGCTTTAACGGCAGCCTGTGTTTTATTGCAGGCGCCGAGTTTTTGCACAATATTATTGATGTGAAAATTGATCGTGCGCTCAGAAACCCGCAGGATATGGCCGATTTCAAAGGCAGTCTTGCCCTCGGCCGTCCAGCGTAAGACTTCGAGCTCGCGATCGGTAAGAATAATCTGACTTTCAGGTACCAGTTTAGGTAACAGGAGTTGCATCATGCCGACGTGAGCAAAGTCACTCAGCCACGACAGGCGTGCATTTTTTGAAAAGATTTCATTCGCGCCCATTGCCGCACCATCGCGCGCCATACTGAGCATGCCGAGCGTGCCCTGTGCATCCCGCACCGACTTCGACCAGCCGCCCTTCAGTCCATGGCTTTGTGCCTCATCCCAAAACGCCGGCACGTCTTTAAATAATTGCTCGGACCATACCAACGGCAAACAACTCCGACGTCCGTAGGCGACGATCGGATCGATTTCCAGATAATTTTGCACGGCGTAACGATTTTTCCAGGACGCGGGATACGTATTGATCAATGTGACTGTAGGACAGATAAAGGGCACCGGCATCTGCGCCCCATAAGCGCAATAGTCAAAGCCCATTTGCCTGGCAGAGTGGGCCAGACGCGTCATCAACTCTGACTCGTCTTTCATGCGCAATAAGGCATTCAGGTGATCTTCTTGCCAAGACTTCATTTGGTCTACTTTCTGCCATGAACCTTGTTCATAATTGGCAAAAGTATAATTTAAATTGTATGATCTTTTTAGTATTTTTATGCAAATGCTCAATTGGTCCGTGGCAAACACCATCGATACAACAAACTGCATGCCGTTAATGCAGGGCGCATATCAAAATGCTAATCTTGGGAACATTGTCATTTTCCATTCTCCTCCCCATGCGCATCATTTCCGGTGTTCGTCACCAGCTCGCTGCGCATCTGCCGTCCGCCTTGGGGCGCTATCGGCAGCGGATTTTTATTCAGCAACTGGGCTGGCCACTGGCCAGCGGACCCCATCAGCAGCAGGAGCAGGATCAGTTCGACCAGCAGGAAACGGTGTACGTCATTGCGCTTAACGATGAGGGTCAGATATGCGGCTGTGCGCGATTACTGCCGACGACACAGCCGACCTTGATGCAGGAAGTTTTTCCCCATCTGATGCAAGACCATTTACCGCGATCAAGGCAGATTTGGGAGCTCTCACGTTTTTCCTCGGATGGTCCGGCAATCACGCGCCCGCTCATCGATGCCGTGTTGGCTTGTGCTGCCGAGCTGGGGGTAGTGCGACTGATCGCGCTCTCGCCAGTGGGGGTGGAACGACTTTTATCGCGCTGGGGAATCCTTACCCGACGGGCGGGTATTCCGGTGCGTATGTTGGGTCAATGGGTGTGCGCGCGCTGGATCGAGGTGCCGGCACGGTATCCGGCAACCTCGCTGCAGTGTGAAGCGGACTGCGGCACTATCCTTGTATGAGGGTTAGCGCCGGCACTGACACAAATGTTGACGAATGCATGCATGAATGGATAATCAAACCAGCGCGCGGTCTGTGGATATTTTCAGTGAACGCTCAGGCCGACCCGACACCAACGGCAGGTAATTTAAACAGCTTAAAAAAATTATCCGTCGTCTGTTGCGCTATCCGTTCCAGCGGTTCGTCTCTGAGCACGGCGATACATTCGGCCACATGCCTGACCAGACCTGGTTCATTCATCCGCCCACGAAACGGTACCGGCGCAAGATAGGGCGAGTCGGTTTCGATCAGCATATGCGACAGTGGCACAGCCCGCGCCACGGCCTGCAAATCGCGCGCGCTCTTGAAACTCACGATGCCGGAAAACGAAATATAAAAACCCATCGCGATCGCCGCCTGCGCCACCTCGAGCGACTCGGTAAAGCAATGCATCACCCCACCCGCGCCACCGGCATTGGTGCCAGCACCTTCTTCCTGCATGATGCGCAGCGTGTCTTCAGATGCGGCTCGGGTATGAATAATGAGCGGCTTACCGGTCGCGCGTGAGGCACGAATATGCACCCGAAAACGCTCGCGCTGCCACGCCAGATCACCCTGTAGGCGGAAATAATCGAGCCCGGTCTCACCAATGGCCACAATGCGCGGATGATCGGCCAAGGCGACCAGCTGTTCGACCGAGGGTTCAGGCGTGTCTTCATAATCGGGATGCACACCGACCGAGGCATACACATGCGGATACTGTTCGGCGAGCGCGAGCACCTGGGGGAAATCCGGCAAATTCACCGACACACAGAGCGCATGCGTGACCGCGTTTTCAGTCATCTTGCTGAAAATTTCCGGCAGTCGCGCCGCCAGCTCAGGAAAATTAATATGGCAATGAGAGTCTATATACATCGTCAGCTAATCCGTTTGCCGAGAATAAGAAGATCGCGTTCGATCTCATCGAGGGTGGCTACGCGCGGCATGTTGGCCCACTCTGCAAAACCAAAGTGGGCAAATAATTTCAGGCTCGGCGTATTGTGACCAAAGATAAAACCCAGCAAAGTATGCACGCCCAGTTCGGGCGCAAAGGTGATCGCTTCGGTCAGCAAATAACTACCCAAACCCTTGCCGCGCGCTGACTCGTGCAGATAGATCGACAATTCTGCCGTGCCAGCATAGGCGGGACGTCCGTAAAAATTGGAATACGACAGCCAGCCAATGATGCGCCCGCCTTCTTCCACCACCCAGAGCGGACGGCGCTGCGGCACATGTTCGTCGAACCAGCCCTGGCGCGAGGCCACGCTCACGGGTTCGGTATCGGCGGTCACCATGCGGCCTGCGACCGTACTATTGTAGATGGCGACGATTGCCGGCAGGTCGGCAATTTGGGCTAAACGATGAGAGTAAGGCATGCAGTTTTACTTAAAATGACATCAAAGAGTGTGTGTGGCGCGCGAAGAAGCCAGCGCGGAACCGAGTAATTCTTCTATCCGCAGCCGTAGCCGCTGACCGCTTTCGTCAGCAGAAAAATGTACTCCGATACCAGGCGTCTTGCTCATCGCGCCGGGCGGTGTAATCCAGGCGATCTTGCCAGCCACCGGATATTTGGTCGGATCATCCAGCAGGCTGAGTAATAAGTAAATGTCTTCGCCTAGCAAATAGGCCTTGGTCGTCGGCACGAAGATCCCGCCATTTTGCAAAAACGGCATATACGCGGCATACAGCGCCGCCTTTTCCTTGATCGGCAAAGACAAGATAGACGGCCGGCTGGCAGAGGAAGCGGGGCTGGCAGGCTGCGCAGTGTGGACGGGATGATCAGCCATGGTTCCTCTCTCATTCTAGGAAATACAAATCTAAAAAATACCATCAAAAAAATGAACGCTAAATTCAGCGATCCGTTCAACGCTCAAACAAGGCCGCGTACTCCAGCAGCATGTCTTCGATAAACAGCTTAGGCGAGAGCGGATGTTCAGCGATGGCACGCCGCGTATTGGCCGACTTCACAGCTTGTAGCAAATCCGTACTCGATACCCGCTGCGCCAAGCCAGCCAGCGCCTTATGGTAACGCGGGTAATAACGAATTGTACCGGACAGCTGCTGCGCAGCCAGGTCATAGAGCCAGCGTTGCAAGCATCCAAGCAATATTACCGGGGGCGATTTCGCCAGCCGTTCGGCAGTTTTGAGCGCGGCCTCTACGCTGGGTTGCGCCAAGTGCGCGAGGAAGGCATCCAGCGCCTCGCGCTCATCTGACTCGGACTGTACCTGTGCTAATGCCGCCAGTGGTGCACCGCCCTGTTCGGCGAGCCACATTGGCGCGTCGGCCACGCCCTGCGCCACCAGCCACTTCAGCGCCTCGGCCTGGGAGGGCATCGGCATGGCAAATTTACGACACCGCGACAAGATGGTCGGCAGCAGACGATCCAATCCATTCGATACCAGAATCAGAACCGTATTCGGCGGCGGTTCTTCCAGCGTTTTCAGCAAGGCATTGGCGGCGGCGCCGTTGAGCGCTTCGGCCGGATATAGCAGCACCACGCGCTTGCCGGAGCGGTGGGTCGAGATGGTCATCACGCTGGTTAAGGCGCGAATCTGTTCGATGCGAATATCTTTTGAGGGCGCCTTGGCCGACTTACTGATTTTTTTGCCCTCATCGACCTCCTCGCCATCGGCGGCATCGTCTTCATCCAGTACTTCGGGACGCACACGGCGGTAATCGGGATGACTGTATTGCGCGAACCAGCCGCATGAGGCACAGGTCTCGCACGGCTGGCCATCGGCGGCGGGTGTCTCACATAACAGCGAACGCGCAAAGCGTTCGGCGAAAGCCGTTTTGCCGGTACCGGCACTACCATGCAGAAGCAGCGCATGCGGCAGTCTGTCGCGCATGGCGTGTAGCTGCTGCCAGCTCGATACCTGCCAGGGATAGAGCGCGTTTTGCATCTTAGGAATTGCCCTGCTGCGGCACGACAAATGGCGTGAGGATCGTGATCAGCTGAGCACGCACCGCGTCCATCGTGGCAGTCGAATCGATCAGGCGAAAGCGCTGCGGAAACTGTGCCGCACGGCGCAAATATTCCTCGCGCGCGCCGGCAAAAAAATCGCTCTGTTCCTGTTCAAATTTGTCCTGAATGCGGGTGGCATTTAAACGCGCTCGCGCAACTTCCAGCGGCACATCAAACAGCAGTGTTACATCGGGCTGCAAATGCGGATGCACCCAATTTTCAAGCGCCTCCAGTTTGGCGCGCGAAAGCTTGCGACCACCGCCCTGATAGGCAAACGAGGCATCAGAAAATCGGTCTGAAATAACCCAGTCGCCTCTGGCCAGAGCCGGTTCGATCAGCTGCGCCATATGTTCGCGACGTGAGGCAAACATGAGTAAGGCTTCGGTCTCGAGATGCATCGTTTCGTGCAGCAGTAAATCGCGCAGCTTTTCGCCCAGCGGCGTACCACCGGGTTCGCGACTGGTGATGACGGTTTTGCCACGCGCACGCAGAAACTCGGCGACAAACGCCAGGTGACTGGATTTACCTGCACCGTCAATGCCCTCGAAGGTGATGAATTTACCTCGGCTCATACATTCCTTGCTCTGTCATTGGTTTGCGATTGTGCTACCCCATCAGCGCTGATACTGATTGACGGCACGATTATGCTCATTCAGGTTGGCGGAAAAATGGCTGCTGCCATCGCCCCGCGCTACAAAATACAGCGCATCCGTTTTGGCTGGGTTCAGGGCTGCCGCCAGAGCTGCTGCGCCGGGTAGTGCGATCGGTCCGGGTGGCAGACCGCCGCGGGTATAGGTGTTGTAATCGGTATCGGTCAACAGATCGCGTTTGCGGATCTGGCCCTGGTATTTATCGCCCATGCCATAAATGACGGTCGGATCCGTTTGCAGCAGCATCCCCATGCGCAGCCGATTGACGAAGACGCCGGCGATTTTTTTGCGCTCGGAGGCCTGGCCCGTTTCTTTCTCGACGATGGAGGCCATGATCAGCGCTTCGTAATCCGAACGATAGGGTAAATCTGCCTCCCGCGCAGCCCAGGCTTGGGCCAGACGTTTGAGCAACAGCGCATGGGCCTGGCGATAAATTTGCAAGTCGCTCGTGCCTTTGGCAAAGAGGTAGGTGTCGGGCGAAAATAGGCCCTCCGGATTACGGAAGTCGGGAGTGATTTTTTCTAGGAGCTCGCGATCGGACAGTGTCAGCGTATCGTGTTTCAGGCGGGGGTCAGCGGCGATCGCCGCGCGCATCTGGCGGAAAGTCCAGCCCTCGATGATGGACAGGGACTGCTGCACAAAGTCGCCCCGCACCAGTTGATCGAGTAATTGCAGGGGGGTCGTGCCGGCCTCGAATTCGTAGTCGCCGGCCTTGAGCCGCGCCGCCTGTCCGCTCGCCCGCGCCACCAGAGCAAACAGATTGGGATCGAGCGGTACGCCAGCTTCAGCGATCTGCTGCGCGGTGCTGCGCGATCCGCTACCGGCCTTGATGGAAAACGCCATCGGCAGCTTGATCTTGGCATCTGGCTCAATGACTTGATTTGCCCACCAGGCCACATACGCCGGCAAGGCAGCCCCAAGCAGGACGACAAAAATTAAAAATTTCTTCACAATTTATCCACAAACAAAGATCTTAAGACATACAAACACACTTCCTGCGACGCTACTATAATGTGTCAATCCGAATCATACTAGCCGAAACAACATTTCATCCCGACTTTATGACGCTCACTGCCGTAAATAATTTTTATGCCCTCCTCGACGACGCTGATCAGGCGCCGGGAACCCTTGCGCTCAGCGGCGAGGAAGCGGCATCGTTTCTGCATAATCAGATTACCAACGACGTAGAACACATGACGCCAGCCGACGCGCGCTTGGCTGCCTATTGCTCACCCAAGGGCCGCATGCTGGCCAGTTTTCTGCTCGTTAAAACAGCGGACACCCTGCTGCTCCAATTACCTGCGCAAATTCTGCCGGCAATCCAGAAACGGCTGCAGATGTTTGTCATGCGTTCCAAGGTCAAGCTGGCCGATGTCAGTGCCGACTGGCGCAGCATCGGTCTGTTCGGACCGGCCGTGGCCGACGTATTTTCCCAGCTGCCGGCGCAGCCTTATACAGTCATCCATGATTCCTGCGGCCTGCTGATTCGCCTGCCAGATGCAGACGACATACCGCGTTATCTGTGCATCGCCCATACTGGTCAGCTCGAAGCCTTACTGCCCCGTCTGCGTCTGCATTTGCAGGAACTGCCCGCGACTTTCTGGCGTCTGAGCGAACTGCGCGCTGGCGTGCCGCATATTACCCAGGCCACGCAAGAACAGTTCGTCCCGCAGATGATTAATTTTGAACTGCTCGGTGGTGTCAACTTTAAGAAAGGCTGTTATCCCGGCCAGGAAATTGTCGCTCGCAGCCAGTATCTGGGTAAACTCAAACGGCGTATGTTGCTCGCCCGCGTTGCCGGTTCGCCAGCACCTGGTACCGAAGTATTTTCATCGCTCGATCCGGAACAGCCTTGCGGCATGATCGTCAATGCCGAGCTCGAGAGCGCGGATGCATCGCTCTGCCTGGTGGCGCTCAAACTGGATGCCGCGCAGGAGGGCACGGTCCACATGGGTTCGCCAGACGGCGCCGTGCTGCAATTTGCGCCCCTGCCCTACCCGCTGACTGATCCGGCATGAAAAGCAGTAGACTCTTTGATCGAATGTCGCTTTTCTCATTCACTTTCATGGAAGAGCCAGTATGTGCCTGATCGTTTTCGCCTGGCAGGTCATCCCCGGTATGCCGCTCATCGCCGCTTCGAACCGCGATGAGTTTTATGATCGCCCTGCCGATCCGGCCAACTGGTGGGAGCAGGCGCCGCAGGTATTCGCCGGCCGTGATTTGCGCGGACAGGGCACCTGGCAGGGCATCACGCGCGAAGGCAAATTCGCCGCCCTGACCAATATTCGCGGACCGGAAGAAAAAAAACCCCATGCACCCAGCCGCGGCGCGCTGGCATCAGACTACCTGACCGGCAATCTCAGCGCAGCGGCCTACGTCGCTCAGCTGTGCGCGCAGCCCGATCATTACAATGGCTATAATTTATTGGTCGGCGACTTCGATTGCCTGATCTGGTATTCCAATCGCGGCAGTGCCGATCCGCGCAATGGCAAGCCGCTCATGGGCGGCATCTATGGCATGTCGAATGGTCTGCTGGATAATCCCTGGCCCAAGGTGGTACGCACCAAGGCCAATTTTGCCAGCCTGCTGTGCATGGATGCGCCGGACGAAGCCTATTTTGAAATGCTGACCGATACTACCCGCGCATCCGACTGCCGGCTGCCCAAAACCGGTATCGATATTGCGCTCGAGCGCGAGTTATCGGCAGTGTATATCGACCTGCCGCATTACGGCACCCGCGTCTCAACCCTCACCCAGCTATGCCGACCTGATCAGGTCACCCTGCAGGAACGGCTGCTACGCTAATTTTTTAGCTTAATTAACCCACGCGCGCGCATTGCGAAACATGCGCATCCACGGCGAATCTTCGCCCCAGGCATCGGGATGCCAGGATTGGTTCACTGTGCGAAATACGCGTTCGGCGTGCGGCATCATGACCGTGAAGCGACCATCCGCCGTGGTCACCGCCGTCATCCCCTGCGGTGAACCATTCGGATTGTAAGGATAAGCCTCGGTCGCACTGCCATGATGATCAACAAAGCGCAGCGCTACCTGCGCATCGGTGATGCTGCCAGTGGTGGCAAAATCGGCGTAACCCTCACCGTGGGCCACCGCGATCGGCGTCTGGGACCCGGCCATGCCGGCAAAGAAAATCGACGGCGATTCCGTCACCTCCACCATCGCAAAGCGGGCTTCAAATTGTTCCGATTTGTTGCGTGTAAATTTCGGCCAGGCCTGTGCGCCGGGGATGATGGATTTGAGATTACTCATCATCTGGCAGCCATTGCAAACACCCAGCGCAAAGGTGTCGTCACGGCCAAAGAAGGTAGCGAACTGGTGCGCCAGCTGTTCGTTATACAGCACAGTTTTGGCCCAGCCTTCACCGGCCCCCAGCACGTCACCGTAAGAAAATCCACCGACCGCAATGGCGCCTTTAAATTCGGCCAAAGAACTGCGGCCAGCGATCAGATCACTCATGTGCACGTCGACGGCGGTAAAGCCTGCCTTATGCATGACATAAGCGGTTTCGATATGCGAATTGACACCCTGCTCGCGTAAAATCGCCACCCGTGGTTTGACGCTCAGTGACAAATAGGGCGCGGCGATATCTTGCTGCGGATCGAAACTTAACTTGGGCGTCATGCCGGGGTCATTCAGATCCAGCAGGCGATCGTATTCGGCATCCGCACAGGCCGGGTTATCCCGCAGGCGGGCAATCCGCCAGCTGGTTTCGCTCCACAGCCGGTGCAGCGCACTGCGCGGCTGGCTGTAGATGATTTTAGCGTCGCGCGTGAACTCCACTACGTCGCGCGGATTCGGTTTGCCGATGATGTGGCTGCAGGCACCTAAGCCAAACTCGCGCAGGACGTTCATGACCTCGCTCTTTTCAGCTGCCCGAACTTGCAAGACCGCGCCCAGCTCTTCGGAAAAGAGCGCGCGCAAGGTGTGGTCGTTACGCTGTTCGCCGACTTGCGAGGTCCAGTTTTTGGCATCGCCCCAATCTGCACCATGGCCCTCTGGCATGCACAGAATATCCAGATTGACTGAAAAACCGCAGCGTCCGGCAAAGCCCATTTCGCATAGCGTGACGAACAGGCCGCCATCGGAACGATCATGATAAGCCAGCAGTTTTTGCTCGCTGTTGAGACGCTGGATAGCGTTGAAAAATTGTTTCAGATCCTGGGCCGAATCCACATCCGGCGTCTGCTGACCAATTTGCTGCATCACCTGCGCGAGAGCCGATGCACCTAGGCGATTTTTACCGCGGCCAAGGTCAATCAGGATCAGCGCGGTGTCACCCAGATCGGTGCGCAATTGCGGCGTCAGGGTGCGGCGCACATCGGTGACCGGCGCAAAGGCCGAGATGATCAGCGAGACCGGCGAAGTCACGGCCTTGGCGCTAGCGCCATCCTGCCAGGTGGTGCGCATGGACAGCGAATCTTTGCCGACCGGGATGCTGATACCGAGCGCAGGACACAGTTCCATACCGACTGCCTTGACGGTGTCGAATAAGGCGGCATCCTGACCGGGTTGACCACAGGCGGCCATCCAATTAGCCGACAGCTTGATATCGCTGATGTCATGGATCGGCGCGGCAGCGATGTTGGTTAAGGCTTCACCAACGGCCATGCGCCCTGAAGCTGGCGCATCGATCACCGCCAGTGGCGTGCGCTCACCCATCGCCATGGCCTCGCCCAGAAAGCCTTCAAAACTCATCGTCGTGACAGCACAGTCAGCGACCGGTACCTGCCATGGGCCGACCATTTGATCGCGCACGGTGGAGGCGCCCACGGTACGGTCCCCAATCGTGATCAGAAAAGATTTATCGGCTACGGCCGGCAGACGCAATACCCGCTGCGCTGCGTCGACCAAGTCGATGCCGGTCAGATCGATCGGCGTCAAAATTTGGGTAACGTGGGTGACATCGCGCTGCATTTTAGGCGGCTTGCCGAGCAAGACATCCATGGGCATATCCACCGGATGATTACCCTGTGCCGGATCGATCACTTTGAGTTGCCGTTCTTCGGTCGTGGTGCCGACCACCGCAAACGGGCAGCGCTCACGTTCGCACATGGCGGTAAAGAGCGGCAGACTGGCCGGCGCAATGCCGAGCACGTAACGCTCCTGCGATTCATTGCTCCAGATTTCCTTGGGCGCCATGCCGGATTCTTCGAGCGGAATCTGACGCAGATTAAATATCGCGCCGCGTCCCGCATCGTTGGTAATTTCGGGGAAGGCATTCGACAGCCCGCCTGCGCCCACATCATGGATGGATAAAATCGGATTTTCGGCGCCCAGCGTCCAGCAGGCGTTGATAACTTCCTGCGCGCGCCGCTCCATTTCCGGATTACCGCGCTGGACCGAATCGAAATCCAGGTCCGCCGTATTGGAACCGGTCGCCATCGACGAGGCTGCACTGCCACCCATACCGATACGCATACCCGGACCACCCAGCTGAATCAGCAAGCTGCCGGCGGGCAGATCGTTTTTCTTGGTGTGCAGAGCCGAGATGGTGCCGATGCCGCCGGCGATCATGATCGGCTTGTGATAGCCGAACACAGTGCCCGCTACGTTCTGTTCATAGGCGCGGAAATAGCCGCCCAGATTAGGTCGACCGAATTCATTGTTGAACGCTGCGGCGCCCAAGGGACCGTCGATCATGATCTGCAATGCCGAGGCAATCCGCTCCGGTTTGCCGTAGCTGACAGCATCGGTGGCTGCAGGCGTGACGGCAGCTGCTGGCTGATTCACGTCCGTAGCGTTTTCCCAAGGCTGCAGCGCTTCCGGCAGCATCAGGTTCGAGACGGTAAAGCCACACAAGCCAGCCTTCGGTCTGGCGCCGCGACCGGTCGCGCCTTCGTCGCGAATTTCGCCACCCGCACCGGTGGACGCACCCGGGAACGGCGCAATCGCGGTCGGGTGATTATGTGTTTCTACCTTCATCAGAATATGACTGAGTTCCTGCGATCCCGCATACGCATTGCCTTGCGCCGCACCGCGCTGATAAAAGCGCATCACGGTCGCGCCTTCAATCACGGAAGAATTATCGCTATACGCCACCACTGTGCCGCGCGGCGCGAGTTGGTGGGTATTTTTGATCATGCCAAATAAGGACATCGTTTGCGCAACGCCGTCGATGACCCAGTCGGCATTAAAAATCTTGTGCCGGCAATGTTCGCTATTGGCTTGCGCGAACATCATCAACTCCACATCGGTCGGATTGCGTCCGGCACTGGTGAAGGCAGTCGCCAGATAATCGATTTCATCGTCCGACAGCGCCAAACCCAGCTCCAGATTGGCGCTCTCTAGCGCACTCTTGCCGCCACCGAGAAGATCAATGTGCGCCAAAGGTTTGGCTTGCAGTGCATGAAACAAGTCGCTGGCCGCAGCGGCGTCGCGCAGCACGGTTTCGGTCATCCGGTCGTGCAGCAGTGCCGCGACGGCGGGTGCGGCCGTTACACTGAGCGCTTTGGCGCCGCCCAACAGCCCCGCTTTGCACTGTACAGCATAGCGAATGCCGCGCTCGATGCGTCGAATTTGCAGCATGCCGCAGTTATGGGCAATATTGGTCGCCTTGCTGGCCCAGGGTGAAATCGTGCCCGGACGGGGAATGACGATAAAGATATCGCCATCGCTGCTGCCGGTGAAGGCCTCACCATAGGTCAGCATGCCGTCCAGTCTGGTGCGATCGGCGTCGCTCAGCGCATTGGTGGGTGCAGATACAGATGCAGCATCCGTGGCGTCCCCGATATCGATAAAGTGCAAAAAACACGCCGTCACGCCGGTAATGGCAGGCTCAATCTTTTGCAATTGCGACAATAGGCGGGAGCTACGAAACAGGGACAGGGCGTTGGAACCCGGCAGGATCAGCATGGCGAGGAATGGGTAAAAATCGGAAGTCCGAATTATACCGTGCCCAGCCCTGGCAGCAGACCAAATTGTCCCGGGGTTTTAATCTGCGCTATCATGAACAAAAACAGCGGCACGCGCCAGACATTAGCCCCGACATCACAGAGACCGCATCATTCAACACATCATGCAAGATATCCTGCAAAACACCCTGCAAGACATGCCGTCCATCGCCCTGCGATTAAACCAGTGGCTGGCTGACCGTCAAAGAACGGACAAAGCGGCCAAGGGCAGCGAAGTACGTGCGCTGGCGCGCTCCTCCGGCGGCTATTCCAATATCACCCTCATGGGCCAGTTATTTGCCGCTGACCAGCAAAAGATCGGCGACATCGTGGTACGCATTCAACCCGATGGCGCCGCAGTCTTTCCCGACTGCGATGTGCGCACCCAATACCGCACCATGCAACTGCTGCAAGGTTCAGGTTTGCCGGTACCGCCCCTGCTGGGCCTGGAAATGGATAGCTCTGTACTGGGCGCGCCCTTTTTCATTATGGGTCGGCTGGCGGGTCAGGTACCGGATGAAAATCCGCTTTACCATCTGCAAGGCTGGTTACATGATCTGCCCGTCGCGCAATTGCGGCAGCACTGGTTTGCTGGCCTGGACGGTATTGCGCAGCTGGCCCGACTCGACTGGCGCGCACTGGGTTTTGCATTTTTACAGCCGCCAGAAGGACTCACCCCGCTGGCCAAGCAGCTGGCGTATTACGATCACATGCTACGCTGGAGTGAAGGCCTGTCTGGTCACGACTACCCTTTATTATGGCGCGCCGCTGACTGGCTCAAGGCGCATCAGCCACTAGACCAGGCGCTGACCCTGTCATGGGGCGATGCCAAGCTCGGTAATTGCGTCTTCGATCAGGGCCGGCTGGTCGGCATGCTCGACTGGGAACGCCCGGCGCTATCGAACCCGGTCGATGATCTGTCCTGGTGGCTCATGCTCGATGAATCGCTCAGTACCGGCTACGGCGTACCACGCCTTGCGGGCCTGCCCTCGCGTGAAGAAAGTATCGCTCATTGGGAGCGCGCCAGCGGTTTTAGCGCCAAAGATTTACCTTATTACGATGTGTTGTCGGCCTGGCGCTTTGCCATCGTCATGACGCGCATTGGCCGCATCTTTACCGACCGAGGCTGGGTCACCGCTGAGGCGGAAATGGATCGCCGCAATGGTGGTAGCCGGCTGCTTGAATTGCTGGCACAACGACTGCCATTTTAGAGAGAATAAAAATGACGAATAGCATAGGTCCGCTGGTGCATGCCGACGAATATTTCACCCATCAAATCGTCGATACCCATGCCAGCGTGGCGCAAAGTGATTTAAGCTGGACCGAGAAAGTCTGCGGCATGGTCGCCGCCCGCGATGGCAGCATGTCGATCGGCTTTGGCTTTGGCAAATACGTCAATCGGAATGTCGTCGATGCCTATGGCGGCGTCTCGCGCGGGGTTGAGCAATGGACGGTGCGCGCCAGTCGTTCGCTCGACAGCGACGTCAATAGCGTCAACGTTGGTCCGCTCCGTTACGACATCATCGAACCACTGCAGCAGGTACGGATCGTTCTCGAAGCGACCGAACATCAACCCATTGCCTATGATCTGTTACTTGAAGGCGTGCTGCCCTGCGTGACCGAAGACCGCGAAGATCGTCGCACACTGACAGGCTACCGCCACAGCGCTGATCAAATCCGTTATCACCAGATCGGCACAGCCAGCGGCTGGATTGAAGTCGAAGGCAAACGGCACATCGTGACACCCGAAGACTGGGTCATGACGCGCGACCATTCCTGGGGTATCCGGCCCGGCGTTGGCGCACCGCTGACTGATCTGCAGCCTGACCCGGTGGACGCACTGGCACCGCGTATTTTGGCGGTCTGGAACCCGCTGCTGTTTTGCGCACCGGATGGCAGCCACTATGGCTTTCATCAATATTATTTGCTGTATGCCGGTGAAGGATGGCAGCACGAAAAAGTACAAGGCGGCTTTGAATATGTCGATGGCCGTCGCGAAGGCGTGCGTCGCATCGATCCACGACTGACATTTGATCCGCGCAATCAGCGTCTGCTGGGCGGCGAGTTTGAACTCACTCTGCAAGATGGCAGCCGCCGCGTGTTGTCCCTGCGCGTATTGGGCGAGACGGGCTTTCATCTTGGCGCAGGGCTGTATCACGGGCTCGACGGTCATTACCACGGCCAGTGGCGCGGCCCGCTATTGGTCGAGGGCGACTATTGCGCCGACTGCTCCACACCGCAGGCGGTAGCGCGGCTCAATCAGTTTCGTGATGCCCTCATCGAAGTACACGACCCGGTGACAGGCGCAATCGGCTGGGGCAATTGCCAGACCTGGACCCATGGCTTCAGTTAAAGAACAGCGTATTCTTACCCATCCGTTTGCTGCCTTTAAATGCGGCAAACAAGTCCGACGCGCTAAATTCATCGATATGCCGGTCATTGACTACCAGTGCGATTTTTTGGCTCGCCAGTCGTTCGGCAAATTGCCTCGAATCGATGTTGATGCTATTTTGCGGACGCAGTTTATCACCCCAGTACAAATCATTACTGCGCATGTCCACCACGGGCAAAGGCTGCTGCAGGTAAAACGCCAGCGAGGACTGTTGCTCGAAATCGCGATACAGATAAATCCGCAGATCGGACTGTTCGGTGCGCAGATAGTGTGCGGTCGCGCGCATCGACGTCGTCGCATCCATCGCCTGCAAGCTCATCATGAGCAGCGTCATGCTTAAAATTGGCAATAGCAGATATGCCAGGATGCCTATTTTTGGCAGCCGCCATGCTGTCAGCGCCGCGACCATTGCCAGCCCAGCCGTTGCGCAGAAGGCCATTAGCACGAACTGGCTAGTGCTCAGAGCGCCATAAAAATGATCCGTCGCGTCGTTCGGTTGGAAGTTCACCCCGCGCATTATCAGCACGACGGCCAATCCACCCGCCAGTGCGGCGATCAGTACTCCCGGCAAGGCACGGCCCATACGATTGAAAAATCCGCGTGCTTCAATGGCTGTCGCCAGATGAAATGTGAGCAAGGGCATCACCGCGACCAGATAGTAATTTGCCTTGGCACTGGAAAAGGAAAAAAACGCCAGCGGCATTAGCCACGCCAAGCCAAGAAACATCTGCAATGGACCCTGCTGCTGCAGTAATGGGACTTTTTTAAACAGCAAACACGGCAGCAAAAAAGACCAGGGGAAAAGATAAATCACCATCCGCGGCAGGTAATACCACCAGGGGCCGGCGTAGTAATCATGCGGCTCACGTTGCCCCAAAAAGCGCAGCACATGTTCATTCATAAAATAAAACCAGGCAAAGATTGGTTCGGTCAGGCTAGCCGCAATATGCCAAGGTAAGACGATGATAAAAAACACGGCGAATGCGCGCAGATCAAACCATTGCGACATCGGCACGAAAGATCGGATTGCCATCGAACGCAGCAGCGTAAAGCTGCCGATCACCAGACCAAACAGCGCCAGCGCTACCAGTCCCTTGGCCAGCAATGCCAGCGCCAGCCAGGCATAGGCCCAACGCAAATAGGTGCTATTTTGTTCGCTATCGAAACGGTAGGCGCACATCAGGGCAGCCGTCAGCAACGCTGTCAGCAGCATGTCGAACATGAGTACATGCGACATCGCCAGCATACCGAGTCCGCTGACGAACATAAGCGCGGCAAGCCGGCCAGCCAAGGGACGGTTCTGTGCTTTGCCGAACCAGAGTAAGAGACCCACACAAAACAAAGCCGAGAACGCCGGCACCAGACGTGCGCTCCATTCTGACTCACCGAACAATGAAAAAGCGAGCGCCGTCAGCCAGTACAGCAAGGGCGGCTTTTCCATATAGGGCAGACCATTCAAATGGGGAATGACCCATTGATGCCAATCGCCAGCGGCGCGCATCTCACGGGCGATTTCAGCGTACAGCCCTTCGTTATTGTCGAGAATGGCAAAGCCGCTCAGACCAGAAAATACCATTATCAGCGCGACTGCCCAGACCAGCCAAAGGGGTATCGTCGGCGCGCGCACTGCGTGTCGGGTCAGCATGGGGCCATACCAAAAAAAACAGGACAACAATGCATAAACGCTCGCTTGAGGTAGTATTTGGGACTAATTAGCCAACGTGTATTTTCGCACGCATTTGATTATGTCCAAGCGCATTTGCTCTGCCATTCCTGCTATGCAGCTCGCGCCCCGGCGCCCACTGATTGAGGCCAGCCTGGCCGCCGCCCAACTTAGTGACGCCGTATTTACTCTTTTGACGCCCGAGACAGCCCTGCGCGCAGCCGATCTGGCGGATCAGCGCAGACTGGCAGGCACACCGCAGTCGCCATTGGCTGGTCTGCCGATCTCGGTTAAGGACTTGGTCGACGTGGCCGGCCACACAACGCTCGCCGGATCGCGCGTTTTGCGCGACGCCCCGGTGGCCAAAGCGGATGCACCGGTCGTGCAGCGTCTGCGCGCAGCCGGTGCTGCCATTATCGGTAAAACCAATATGACCGAGTTCGCCTTCTCCGGACTGGGTATCAATCCGCACTACGGCACACCGGCCAATCCGGCCGATTTACAGATCGCGCGCATTCCAGGCGGCTCGTCCTCGGGAGCCGCCGTGTCGGTCGCCAGTGGCATGTGTGTGGCAGCGCTGGCGTCCGATACGGGCGGCTCGATCCGGATTCCAGCGGCGCTGTGCGGATTGGTCGGTTTTAAACCGACCAAACATCGCGTTCCTACCACCGGAGTTGTACCGCTGTCGACCACGCTCGATACACTCGGCGCCATCACGCGCACAGTGCAGGATGCGATTTTGCTCGACAGCCTGCTGGCCGACAGTGCGCTGACCGTTCGCGAATTACCGCTGGCAGGACTGCGCCTTGCCGTACCTGGCACGCTCATGTTCGACGACATTGATCCGCATGTTGCCGCCAGCTTTACTGCCGCGCTCACGAAATTATCCCAAGCCGGGGCACAGATTATCGAGATTGAGCTGACGCTCTTGAAAGATTACCTGCCGCTGTCGATTTTTTCCGGCGCCGAGGCGTACGCATGGCACCATGATTTAATCACCACCCGGGCTGCGGAATACGATCCAAGGGTGGCGCAACGAATCCTGCTCGGCGCTGATTTATCGGCCGAGAATTATGCAGCCTTACATGTCACGCGCGCCGCCTGGATCGCCGCCATCACGCCGGAAATTGCGCTCTACGATGCGCTGATCATGCCGACCACGCCCATCGTCGCCCCGCCCATGGCGCCGCTGATCGCCTCCGACGACGCCTACTTCCATGCCAATCGCCTGGTATTGCGCAATAACGCGGCCATCAACATGCTCGATGGCTGCGCCATTACATTGCCGATTCATTCACCGGGCAGCTTGCCAGTCGGCTTGATGGTGGCTGGTACACACATGCAGGACGCCCACATTCTCGGCGTCGCGCGCGCAATTGAAGGATGCCTGGGGAACTTGAGCGCTTGATTCGGGCCACATGACTATGGCAAATTAAACAAGGAAGCGTTTTATTTGCGTCCCAAGGTACAGCGACCGGCTCAGAATGCCGCAAGCTTGGTAACATGGCGGCCTGAATTAAAGAAGGGTATTGGCACATGCAAGTAGCCGTAATCGGTGGGGGCGTGATTGGCGTTTGTACGGCGTATTATTTGGCAGAAGCTGGCCATGAGGTCGTCGTGCTTGAACGCCATAGCAATGTGGCTGAACAGGCGAGCTTTGGCAATGCCGGCATCATTGCGTCTGGCGATGTGCCGACCTGGGCAGCACCGGGCATGTCGGGTAAAATTCTGTCGATGCTGTTGCAGACCGAAGCACCGGTTAAATTCTCGCCCACCATGAGTCGCTCTTTCTGGCGCTGGGTAAGACTGTGGATGCGCGAATGTCGGCTTGAACGCTTCCGCGTCAACAAAGAACGTATGCAACGCGTCGTCGGTTATAGCCGCGATGTCTTGCATGAGTTACGTCATCAGCATGAGCTCGACTACGAATCCACACAGGGCTATCTGCAGCTGTTTCGCGACCGGCGTGAACTGCAGCTCGCTGAACCGGCGCTGGCCCTGCTGGCTGACAGCGGCACGCCACATCGGCTCGTCGATGGCGATGGCGCGCGCGAAATCGAACCTGCGCTCTCGAGCCAGACTGATCTGGCAGCGGCCCTCTATCTTCCGCAAGGTGAATCCGGAAATTGTCCTTTATTTACCAAGCAGCTCAAAGTGCTGGCGCAAAAAATGGGCGTCACTTTTCATTTCAATGCGGAGGTCAAATCGCTGCGAAGTTCGGGCCAACGCGTCACGCTCGACATTGATCAACAAAGTTTTCAGGCCGATGCGGTCGTACTAGCCGCTGGCGTTGACAGTGCTGCGCTCTTGGCGACGCTCGGCTTGCGTGTCCCGCTGTATCCGGTCAAGGGTTATTCAGCGACAGCGCAAATACGTGATTTTGATGAGGCACCGCGCTCGGCACTCATGGACGAGGCATATAAAGTCGGCATCGTGCGCATGGGTTCGCGCATTCGTATTGCCGGTACGGCGGAACTTGGCGCGCCACTCCACACATTACGCGATGCGTCTTTACGCACCCTGATCAAAGTAGGCAATGACTGGTTCCCCAATGCCGCCAACTTTCACAGTGCCAGCTTCTGGTGCGGCGCACGGTCCATGCTGCCGGACGGCGCACCACTACTAGGGCCAACACCGATCAATAATGTCTTCCTTAATATTGGCCATGGCGCGAATGGCTGGGCCATGGCGCCCGGTTCAGGCAGGATATTGGCTGATCTGATTTCCCATCGCACGCCGGATATCGATCTCGATGGTCTGACAATCGAACGCTACAATTAGTATTGGAGGGCGTATGCGAGCACTTTATAGCTGCGAGCAGATACGTGAGATTGAAAAAAAAGCCCCCAGCGAACTCATGCCCCTGGCTGGTGCCGCCGCGGCCAATACAGCGCTGGCTCTACTCAAAAATCTAGCCAAAAACAGCCCGCTGCTGGTATTGGCCGGCCCCGGTAATAATGGTGGCGATGCCTTCGAGCTTGCGGCCCATGCGGCCCAAGCAGGCTGGCCGGTGAGTCTGTGCATCATGGGTGATCAGGCAGGTTACAGCCCTGAAGCACAACGCGCCCTGCATCGTGTCCTGCAATGCGTCCAAACTGCCGGCCTGCAGATCATCCCTGATAACGAAGCCATCGCCAGAACCGACTGGGCACTGGTGGTCGATGGATTATTTGGTATTGGTCTGCAGCGTCCTGTCGGTGGCGCGCTGCGTGAAATGGTGGAGCATGTTAATAGTCTGTCTTGTCCGCGCCTGGCGCTCGATGTCCCCAGTGGACTCGCTGCTGACACTGGCTGTATCGTCGGACCCGATGGCGTAGCCGTCAACGCCAGTCACACGATCACCTTCATCGGCGACAAAGTCGGCCTGCACACCGCCGACGGGCGCGACCTGGCCGGCATCATTAGCGTGGCGAGCCTCGACATTGATCGCGCGCTCTTCCCGCCTGCCCAAGCCTGGCTGAATGACACTAGCCTGTTCGCCGAACATTTACAGCCGCGACGGCAAAATACCCACAAGGGCAGTTTCGGCAATGTGGCCGTGATCGGTGGCGCGCATGGCATGAGCGGTGCCGCCATCTTGGCAGCTAGGGCTGCTGCGCGCACCGGCGCTGGCAAGGTATGGATTGGCTTTCTCGATGAAGTACCGCTGTTTGACAGCCAGCAGCCGGAGCTGATGTGTCGCCAAGCCAGTTCACTCGAATTATTTGGCACCAGCAGTATCACCAACAGCAGCACCTGCATCATCGCCGGTCCGGGCATGGGCAAAACACAGGCGGCACAGGAACTTCTGGCGCGCATTCTGCAGCAAAACTCTGCACTAGTGCTGGATGCAGATGCCCTCAATCTCATCGCAGCCCAGCCGACCTTGCAAGATGCCGTGCGCGCACGCGCTCAAGCTGGATTTTCTACCCTCATCACCCCGCATCCGCTGGAAGCTGCACGATGTCTGGGCACCAGTGCCGCCATGGTCCAGCAAGATCGTTTAAGTGCTGCGCGCAGACTGGCGAAGCAATTGCAGGTAGTCGTCGTCCTCAAGGGTGCAGGCACGATCATCGCTCGCGCAGACGGCAGCTGCGTGATCAACACGACCGGCAATCCCGCATTGGCCAGTGGTGGCAGTGGTGACGTGCTGGCTGGGGTATGTGGTGCTTTACTGGCGCAAGGCTGGCCGGTCTGGCAGGCCGCGCTCGCGGCAGTATGGCTACATGGTCGGGCGGCCGATGTGCTGGTAGAACGCGGCGTGGGTCCGATCGGCTTGGGCGCGAATGAGTTATCGCCGGTTATACGAGAGGTTTTGAATCAGCTGATTCAGTCAGCAGCCGGCCAGCCGCGATCGTAATAGTACGTTCACAAAGCGCCGCGATAGCGGTGTCGTGCGTGACCAGTACCAGGGTAGAACCCCGTTCACGATTGAGCGCAAACATCAGCTTGATTACCGATTCGCCCGTCGCGGCATCCAGACTACCGGTGGGCTCATCCGCAAACAGCAGCGGCGGTTCGCTGACAAATGCGCGCGCCAAGGCGACCCGCTGTTGCTCACCACCCGATAAATATTTGGGATAATGCTGCAGCCGGCTCGACAGACCTACCCGCGCCAACATGGCCTGCGCCTTGGCCCTGGCATCTACATCACCGCGCAATTCCAGTGGCAGCATGACGTTTTCCAGCGCGGTCAGGTGTACCAGTAACTGGAAAGACTGAAACACAAAACCCAGTTCCGACATGCGTAATTTGGCCCGACCATCTTCGTCGAGCGCAAAAATATCGACCCCGCCCAGTTTGACGGTACCGCTCGAAGGCGTATCCAGACCGGCCAGTAATCCCAGCAGCGTCGACTTACCCGAACCCGAAGCCCCCACAATGGCAAGCGTCGAGCCGGCTGGCACGGTAAAATCGACTTCTTGAAGAATCGTTAATTCACCGCTGCTATCGGCGACCCTCTTGCACAGGCCGATTGCTTCGATGGCGGGCGAATTGGTAGAAAGATTTGTAGAAAGTACGGACATGCATGATCGCTTTAAAAAGTGGCAGAAAAATGGGCGCAGTGCTTTGTTCAGTGTTTGGCTCAGCGTTCGCGGCCTGATGGTGCGCCTGCATCTGCGCCCAGCTATCTGGCTGATGGCAGCGAGCCTCTTGCTCAGCCTGCACCCAATGAGCGCCTATTCTGCATCAAAAACCGCTCTGGTGCTCGGAGATAGTTTATCGGCCGAATACGGACTGGTGCGCGGCAGCGGCTGGGTCGCATTATTACAAGAACGCCTGCAGCGCGAACAGCGTGATCTGACGATCGTTAATGCCAGCATCAGCGGCGAAACGACTAGCGGCGGCCGGACCCGCCTGGCGGCCCTGCTGGAAAAACATCGACCAACGCTGGTGATCATCGAGTTAGGCGCCAATGACGCTCTGCGCGGGCTCTCTCTCAATGCCACCGAAGAAAATCTGCGCGAGATGATCAGCGCCGCCAAAAAAGCACACGCCAAGGTGCTCATACTCGGCATGCAGATACCCCCCAACTACGGCCCCGACTATACGCAAAAATTTAGCCGACTGTTTGCCACCGTGGCCAAAGAAACGCACTCGCCACTGGTACCTTTTTTCCTTGAAAAAGTCGCCCTGCGTCCTGAACTTATTCAAGCGGACCGTTTGCATCCGACCGCCGAGGCACAGCCCCTGATGCTCGCCAGCGTCTGGCCGACCCTCCAACCTTTGCTCGGAAAATAAACCATGAAGTACCCTGCCCTGCTACCCTTCGAGTCGCTGCTCGCGCAGCTCGATGACTTCGACGCCATCATCGACGTGCGCAGCGAAAGCGAATTCGCCGAAGACCATATTCCCGGCGCGATTAATTGTCCGGTTCTCAATGACAAACAGCGCATTCGGGTCGGTACCTTATACAAACAGGTCAGCGCCTTCGAAGCCAAAAAAGTCGGTGCAGCGCTGGTGGCGCAAAATATCGCCGCCCATATCGAGACCCATTTTCTGGCCCATGAGCGCGACTGGAAGCCGCTGATTTATTGCTGGCGCGGCGGTAATCGCAGCGGCGCCATGGCGCACATCCTGGCCAAAATTGGCTGGCCGGCGATCCAACTTGATGGCGGCTACAAGGCCTTCCGACACCATGTGAATGCCGCCCTTGAAAGTCCGCCGCAGCACCTGCCATTGCGCGTCATCTGCGGCACCACCGGCAGCGGCAAAAGCCGGCTCCTGCAAACCCTGGCCGCACTGGGCGAACAGGTGCTCGATCTCGAACAGCTGGCCGCTCACCGTGGATCGGTACTGGGACATCTGCCCAACGAACCCCAGCCGAGTCAAAAAAGTTTCGAGAGCCGTATCTGGCAGGCCCTGCGCAAATTTGATCCGGCCCGCACCGTGTTCGTGGAATCAGAAAGTAAAAAAGTCGGCAATCTGCGCGTGCCAGCCGCCTTGATGGAGCAGATGCGCAGTTCGCCCTGTATCGCCCTGCATCTTTCGCAGCCAGATCGGGTCGCCCTGCTCATGCAGGATTACCACCACTTCGTCGACGACGCCGCCATCCTCAACAAACAGCTCGACTGTCTTATCTCGGTCCATGGCCGGGAAAAAATTCAGCGCTGGCATGACATGGCCAATGCGGCGCAGATGCCGCAGCTAGTCGATGAACTCCTGGTCGCGCATTACGACCCGGCGTATCTGCGTTCGATCGAGCGTAACTTTTTGCAGTATGCGCAAGCCGAAGTTCTTGAACTGGCGGGTATTTCGGAACAGGCTTTTGCCGATGCGGCGCAAAAACTGCGCGCAATCGTATGAACGCCATACGTTTTTGAGGTCTTTGATAACCAACCTAGATATGCATCAAATGAAAAAAAATATTCGCTTCCTTATTAAAAAAATGTCGTTTGGCCTGGTAACGCTACTTTGGACGCCGATGATTTTGGCGCAAGTTTTCCAAGTCCCACCCATCGACAAAAATTCTTTAGGTAGCGCAGATCCGACCATGACATTTCTGTGGGAGGGCAAGGATGCCAAGGCAGTACTGCTCCTGATCCCCGGCGGAGAAGGTCACATAGGTATAACACCTGATCGAAAAGATCTCGGCGGCTTCTACAAACAGGTGCTTGGTCGGCTTAGCAATCCCGCACTGAGTACCGGCAGCTTCGATGTGGTGATCTTTGATAGTCCTCAGCCTTTGCTGAGTTCGTCGAACTATCCCTTCTCCCGACTGACGCCCGACCATTTAAGCCGCGTTGAAAGCGTGGTTCTGTTTTATAAAGAAAAACTTAAAAAACCGATTTGGCTCATGGGGCACAGTAACGGTGCGGTCAGTATCACCGCATTTTATAAAGATCTGCAAAAGCGAAATAAGGATGATTTAATCGAAGGTCTGATTTTCAGTGGCGGTAGAAACGGCGCTTCATTTGGTGCGTCAATCAACAAACCTCTCTTATTTCTGCATCACGAAAAAGATGGCTGCATCAATACGACTCCAAATAATTCTCAAGCTGTTTTTAAGCAAAGTAAAGAAATTAATTTGGCACAAACAGCTTACCAGTGGATCAGCACTGGCGAACCCGAAGCAAAAAACCCATGTCAATCGGGACATCACATGTACTTCGGCGCTGGTCACGAAGTTGCCAAAGCGATCGAAGCATTTGTGCTGCCTTTTTACAGTACTCAAAATTAATCGCTTTACCTATGGTCGAAAAAAAACCGCTGAGATCAGCGGTTTTTTTCCATGCAGTTTATTGAACTGCGTTTATTCAACAGTACTTATTTAACAGCGCCGTCAGCCGCATCCTTGGCTGCCGCGATCACCGGCACGGTGATTTTCGCTTTGGCTTTTTTCTTCAGCACGTCGATGTAGGCGACCATCTCCTGCTGTGCCATGGCATTGACGATCTGTTGCTGCTCGCTCGCGCGGCGGGCTGTATCGACAGTCGTTGGCTGCACCACCTTGGTAATCCGGTACACTGCATAACCCTGGCCAGGAAATTCAGAACCCGCAAAAGCCGGCAGCGTTGCCACGTCGGCCTTCATTACCTCAGCCGTTGCCTGACCTAACTGCGCCTTAATACGATTGACACTACGAGGCGCGGCAAAGCCGGTGTCGTCGTCCTTGCGCTTGAGCCCTGCCAGCGCATCCTGTCCCGCCTTGATGGCCAGCTTGGCGGCTTCTTCCTGGGTTAAACCAGCGCGCACCATTTCTTTGACTTCCGACAGCGGCCGTTTGCTGGCCGGCTTGAACTCGACAATACGTCCGGCCACCATGGTATTGGGTGCTACTTCAACGGCTTCGGTATTGCGTTTATTTTTGAGCGCCTCATCAGAAAACAATGCTGTCAAAAATTTAGCATTGTTATACACAGCCGCCGGCGCTGTTGGATTGACCTTGCGCGAGACGTTGGCAGCAGTTTGAATCGTCAGCTTAAGCTTATCTGCCGTGGGCTGCAGACTGTCAGACTGCTCGTACACCATGTTCGTAAAGGTCTCGAGCATTTCGCTATACTTTTTGGCCGCCAGCTGCTTTTTGATTTCAGCGGTGATGTCAGCCTTCACTTCGTCGAGCGACTTGACCGCAGCCGGCTTGATACCGGTCAGGCGAATAATATGAAAGCCAAAGTCCGATTCAACCAAGCCGCTAGTTTCACCCTGCTTAAGTGCAAACGCCGCAGCTTCAAATGGCTTGACCATCATGCCCTTGGCGAAATAATCCAGATCGCCGCCCTTTTCAGCCGAACCAGGATCATTCGAGTTTTCTTTTGCCAGTCGAGCAAAGTCCGCAGGATTTTTAGTCAACTTTTCCAGCAAGGCTGTTGCTTTGGCCTTCAGCGCTGTCTTGTCGGCTGCTGAGGCATCCTTTTTGACGGCGATTAAAATATGGCTGGCGCGGCGCTGTTCTTCGGTCGCGTAGCGTTTTGTGTTTTGCTCATAATAGGATTTGACATCACTATCATTCACCGTGATCTGACTGGCGACCGCGTCGGTATTCAAGACCAGATAGGCAATCTTGGCCTGCTCGGGAATCGCGAACTGGCTGGCGTTCTGATTGTAGTATTGCTCAATCTTTTCGTCTGACAGCTTGACCTGAGCGATGAAATCACTGGCTTTGAATAAGCGCTCCTGCACTTCACGTTCCTGGTCATTCAAATCTGAGAGACGATTCGTCACCGATTTCGCTGCAAACGCCGTATTCTGAATCGCGGCATTCATCTGCTGAACAGCCATATCACGCGACAGGCGGGCTTCATAAGTGGCGGGCGTCATGCCTTGCATGGCCAGCGTCGCCCGGTAGCGCTCAGAATCAAATTTACCGTCCGCACCCAGCAGACCAGGTATCCCGAGGATCGACTGCTGCAGCGCAGTCGTTGAGGTCGTCAAATGGTCACGCACGACCGCCGCTTCAAGTGCGCGCTGAGAAATCAGGTTATCGAGAATCGATAATTTCGCTTCCGGCGTATCGAACATTTTCGGATCAAAGCGTTCGCCGAACATCTGGCGGAAGCGATCCATCTGCTCACGCTGAGCGGCATCCCACTCCTGCTGACTAATCGACTGACCGGCGACACGGGCCACTTCATTTCCCTTATCCGACATGCGGGTATAACTCTCCAGCCCGAAAAAGGCGAAAGAAGGGAAAATGAACAGCAACAGGGCAAACTGCATCAGACGTTGATGCGTGCGAACAAATTCAAACATGGTCAGCCATTCAAAAACAAATTGAGAAAGTAGTCAGCGCATGTGAAAAGAGACGAACCTGGGTTCGCCTCTTAGCCAACGTGTCGAATCATAGCATGAGCCTGTGGCTGTGCGCCGCTAAGTGGCCACTTGGTCAATGACTTTTCAGCCTGGCGGCATGACTAAGGTGCTAAGGGGCTAAGGGAACGCATTTTTACCGATCAGGTTTAAGACGGGTCTTTTTTCTTGATCAGCCCCGCCAAGGCGGCAAACGGGTTATGCGTGGCTGGCTGTACTGATGTTGACCCCATACCCAGCCCGCTGTCGGCTTCCAGATAGCGGGAGTGTTCATTATCGTGGCAGTACAGGCATAACAGCTCCCAATTACTGCCATCAGGAGGATTATTGTCATGGTTATGGTCGCGGTGATGCACGGTAAGCTGCTGCACAGTGGCGTGCGTGAACTCCCGCGTACAGCGCCCGCACACCCATGGATACATCTTCAAGGATCGTTCGCGATACCCAGTTTCGCGGGTTTGGGCGGCACGGCGGGCATCAGCGACGATCTTGTCGAGTCGGGCTGCATCAGGTTTTTTACTCTGCATCATGAAGAGCATTCTATAACAAAACGCTAGGACCCACCCCACAGGGGGTATGTCAAGCAAAAGCGGGAAGCACTATTCAAGATGATCTATCGGCGCCAGAAAATAGTGGATGTTCCAGAATTTTCCCAGAATTTTCATCCCCCGTGCTAAAGGGCCTTGAAAGGGTGTAAATGGGTGTACTTTTGGAACTGAGACCTACCTGCCGACAGACCAGTTTTTATTGAAATTCTCTGTGTAATTGAATGAGGGAATCTCATCATTAACCTACTTGCCAAATTAAACCAACTAGGTTAATCTTTTAGCGATGGAAAAAGGCACACCACACTGCAAATTACAAGTGATCAAAGTCCACATTACCACAGGCAAGGTGCGCGCCACCAAAACTGCACTGATGGGTGCGACCGCCTTAGGTTTTGATTTTGACAGCATGCTTGCGGTGCTGATCGCACTCACCCCCGCTGATTTCTATAAAAGTATGACGACCCATGCGGACCATCGTGTTTGGCAGGATGTTTATCGGCCGACAACGCCCGCTGGTGTGGTCTACGTAAAGCTAACTGTGATCGATGATGTACTCATCGTTTCATTCAAGGAGATGTGAATATGAAATGTCCTAGCTGCGGTGCTGCCCATCTGGTGCATGACACGCGCGATCTGACCTATACCTACAAGGGAGAGACGACCAAGCTTCCAGAGGTCGCAGGCGAATTTTGCACTGCGTGCGATGAATATGTCCTTGATGAAAAAGAGTCTCGGCGGACAATGCAATTAATGCTGAGCTTTAATAAAGAGATCAACACTGCAATGATCGACCCCAACTTTATCGCGGCAGTCCGTAAAAAGCTCGCGTTGGATCAGAGGCAGGCGGCTGAAATTTTTGGTGGCGGAATCAATGCATTTTCGCGCTATGAAAACGGGATTACAAAGCCGCCTCTGTCTTTGGTTAAATTACTGCAAGTACTAAATCGTCATCCAGACCTGCTTGAAGAAATCAGAGCTTGATATGTAAAAATGATTAAGGGCCCGTAAAAACGGGCCCTTAAAATATATTGGCGGAGTGGACGGGACTCGCCTACAAGGAAATTGAGGACATCCACATCTTTTAGCAGCCAGATCGGCACTAAAGCGATGACACTAAGGTATTGAAATGCATGGATGTCGCATAAATTAACAGCTTATCGCATAAGGTTTTAATTATTTGATCAAGCGCTTATACTCGCAAAGTCGTTGCACGCATTGTGCGACATTGGAGGCCGTTATGGAAATTTCCACTTACGATGTTGTATCTCTATCAATTGCGCAAGAAAACTTTCCCGAACTGGCTGAAGAGGTAAAGGCTGGCGCGGAGAAAATTGTTACTAAAAATGGCGAAAATTTCATCGCTATGATAGATTCTAATCGACTTGACTACTATCACAAATTGGAACGCGAACGCATTCATTTGCTACTCATTGATGAATCCTCCAAAGGGCTGGACGACATCACTGCCGGGCGAGTGAAGGACGCCCGTAGCACAATCCAATCGATCAAGCGTCAGCGTATCGACTAACGGGCAAGGAATAATCATCCGTGCCCAAGACGCTCGTCGTCAAATTTACGGCTAACTTCGAAAGGAATTTAGCCGAAATTGAACAATTTTTGTCTGCGTCCGATGCTGCCGGGGCATACGATGACTTATTGGACGAGCTGGTCGATACTGTCATACCCAACCTTGAGCGATTTCCCAGCATGGGGCAAAACTTTCTCAGTAGATTGGTCGGTTCACAGGAAACCAGTGAAGCGTTAGTCGTTTTACGTAATAAATTAGCTGCGTTGGTAGCTGATCCTGATGGCCTGCGTGAATATGTCATGCAAAACTATTTGGTGCTGTATGCCCAAATTCGCGACAACATTTATCTTCTCTCTGTCCGGCACCATCGGCAGCTAAGCTTTGATTTTGAATCCCACTGGATTTCTCAATCACAGGCCCAGTAAAAGCAGGCCGCGGAATCTCTTGCAAGAGATTCCCTTCGCCTCCCGCCGACTGTCCCGCAGGGGACAGTCTCCACTCAGAAATGATTAAGGGCCCGTAAAAACGGGCCCTTAAAATATATTGGCGGAGTGGACGGGACTCGCCTACATGCCGCAGGCCGCGGAATCTCTTGCAAGAGATTCCCTTCGCCTCCCGCCGACTGTCCCGCAGGGGACAGTCTCCACTCAGAAATGATTAAGGGCCCGTAAAAACGGGCCCTTAAAATATATTGGCGGAGTGGACGGGACTCGAACCCGCGACCCCCGGCGTGACAGGCCGGTATTCTAACCAACTGAACTACCACTCCTTGTAGTGCACTTCGTGACGCTGTGGTGGGTGCTGAGAGGCTCGAACTCCCGACCTACGCCTTGTAAGGGCGCCGCTCTACCAACTGAGCTAAGCACCCTACATACTTCCTTAGCCAGCAATCACATCGAATAACGCTTTTGACACGTCGTCCAGCCGTAGATTATAGCCTAGTCCATTGCGAATTGCCAAGCAAAAAAGATTGACCGCCTCACTGCGCAGTCAATCTTTACTCAGCTGCTTGAAATACCTGCGCTCAATGCTTGATCGCCACGGGTTCTACCTTGTCGCCGCTGACGCCTGCTGCTGCCACGACCGCCACTTCCGCGACCTCGTCGTCCTTGAGTGGCACCGGCAAACGTTCGAGCGCGATTTCCAGCACCTTGTCGATCCAGCGAACCGGCACGATTTCGAGCTTGTTTTTAACGTTGTCCGGAATCTCCGCCAGATCCTTGACGTTCTGCTCAGGGATCAGCACGGTCTTGATGCCACCGCGATGCGCTGCCAGCAGTTTTTCTTTCAGACCGCCAATCGGCAGGATCTCGCCACGCAAGGTAATCTCACCCGTCATCGCCACATCTGCGCGCACGGGGATGCCGGTAAAGGCCGACACCATCGCCAGCGTCATCGCAGCGCCTGCCGAGGGACCATCCTTCGGCGTAGCACCCTCTGGTACGTGAATATGAATATCCGATTTTTCGAACACGTCGCTCTTGATACCCAAACGCTTGGCGCGCGTACGCATCACCGTGCGGGCAGCTTCGATCGATTCCTTCATCACATCGCCCAGCGTACCGGTACGGATAACGTTGCCCTTGCCCGGCATGTGCATGGCTTCAATCGTCAGCAGATCGCCGCCGACTTCCGTCCAGGCCAGACCGACCACCTGCCCCACCTGGTTTTCTTTTTCCGCCATGCCGAAATCAAAGCGCCGCACACCGAGGAACTTATCGATGTTCTTAGCAGTGACCGTGATCTTCTTGTCCTGCTTTTTGAGCAGCAGCATCTTGACCACCTTGCGGCAGATCTTGGAAACTTCACGCTCCAACGAACGCACACCGGCTTCTCTGGTGTAGTAACGAATAATGTCGCGAATCGCCGATTCGGACACTGCGATTTCTTCTTCCTTCAAGCCATTCGTCTTGATCTGTTTTGGCAGCAGATAACGCAGGGCGATGCTGGTCTTTTCATCCTCGGTATAACCCGACAGCCGAATCACTTCCATACGGTCGAGCAGCGCCGGAGGAATATTGTAGGAGTTCGACGTCGCCACAAACATCACATCCGACAGATCAAAATCGACTTCAATGTAGTGATCGGAAAACGTGTGATTTTGCTCAGGGTCGAGCACTTCCAGCAGCGCCGATGAAGGGTCGCCACGGAAATCCATACCCAGCTTATCGACTTCATCGAGCAGGAACAGCGGATTACGCACGCCCGATTTGGCCAGGCTTTGCAAAATCTTGCCCGGCATCGAGCCAATGTAGGTACGACGATGACCGCGAATCTCCGCCTCGTCCCGCACACCACCCAAGGCCATGCGCACAAACTTACGGTTCGTCGCGCGGGCGATCGACTGACCAAGCGAAGTCTTACCCACGCCAGGTGGGCCGACCAGACACAGGATCGGCGCCTTGAGTTTATCGACCCGCTGCTGGACTGCGAGATATTCCAGGATCCGTTCCTTGACCTTGTCCAGACCATAATGCTCGTCATCGAGCACTTTCTCGGCGTGCGAAAGATCATTATTGACCTTGGATTTTTTCCGCCATGGCAGACCGAGCAAGGTATCAATATAATTGCGCACCACCGTCGCTTCAGCCGACATGGGCGACATCAGCTTAAGCTTTTTGAGCTCGCTGGTGGCCTTGGCATGGGCTTCCTTGGGCATCTTGGCCAGGACGATTTTCTTTTCCAGCTCTTCGAGATCTGCGCCCTCTTCGCCTTCGCCAAGCTCTTTTTGAATCGCCTTGACCTGCTCGTTGAGGTAATACTCGCGCTGCGATTTCTCCATCTGGCGCTTGACGCGACCACGAATACGTTTTTCTACCTGCAAAATGTCGAGCTCGCCTTCAAGCTGACCGAGCAGATGCTCATAGCGCTTGGTGACGTTGAAAATCTCCAGAATCACCTGCTTTTGCTCAAGCTTCAAGGGCAGATGCGCGGCGATGGTATCGGCCAGCCGGCCTGCATCATCAATGCCGGCAAGCGAAGTAAGAATTTCGGGTGGAATCTTTTTGTTCAGTTTGACGTACTGGTCGAACTGCTGAACGATGGCGCGCCGCATGGCTTCGACTTCCGACTCGTCGCCAATCTCGGACTCTACCGGTGACAGATCTGCCACAAAGTGCGATTCAAGTTCGGTGATCTTGTGGATACGGGCACGCTGCGCACCTTCGACTAACACCTTGACGGTGCCATCCGGCAGTTTGAGCATTTGCAAAATATTGGCGACGCAGCCGATTTCGTAAATATCGTCGGCCGACGGCTCATCCTTGGCGGCGGCTTTCTGGGCTGCGAGCATGATGCTCTTACCCTGCTCCATGGCGGCCTCGAGCGCCTTGATGGACTTGGCGCGGCCGACAAACAAAGGAATCACCATATGCGGGAAAACGACGACATCCCGTAGCGGCAAGAGTGGCAGTTGAGTCAGTTCAGTTTGTGGTGCGGTCGTCATAGCTAGCCCTATAGGAAACATTACTGTGATATTGGCGCAAGTTGGCAAATCACAAGGCCTGTTAGCAACAATTATGAATGAGACGCGATCAAGGGCAAACTCGTTCCTTGACAAGGCCTGCATCAATCCCATTCCGCCAATAAAAAAGCCACTCGAAGGTCAAACTCCGGGTGGCTTTTCGATGGAAGCCAGAATCATTTCTTATTGGCTTAAATTGTACTGCGCTTTCGGCAAAAACATCAGCGAGATCCACTGTTTTTTGCAGATAAATTGCAATCTGCCTACTTTGCTCCTGACACCTTTGCTTGCTCATGATAAATCAGCAAAGGTTTCGCGCCGTGCGTGATGGTCGCTTCATCCACGACCACCTTTTCAACGTTTTGTTCATTCGGCAAATCGTACATCACGTCGAGCAAGGCGTGCTCGAGAATCGAACGTAATCCACGGGCACCGGTTTTACGTGCCAATGCTTTTTTGGCAATGGCATCCAGTCCAGCCGGGCGAATTTCCAGCTCCGCGCCTTCCATGGCCAGCAATTTGGAATATTGCTTGATCAGCGCATTCTTTGGCTCGGTCAGGATCTGGATCAAGGCTTTTTCATCCAGCTCACGCAGAGTAGCCACCACCGGCAGCCGACCCACGAGTTCAGGAATCAGGCCAAACTTGATCAAATCTTCTGGTTCGGCGTCGAGCAGCATATCGCTGGCACTGCGTTCACTTTGAGTTTTGACGCTGGCCGAAAAGCCGATACCGCTTTTTTCCGAGCGGTTCGAGATGATCTTGGCCAAGCCATCAAAGGCCCCGCCGCAAATGAACATGATGTTGGTGGTATCGATCTGGACAAAATCCTGATTCGGATGCTTGCGTCCACCCTGTGGCGGCACGGATGCCATCGTTCCTTCGATGAGCTTGAGCAGCGCCTGCTGCACGCCCTCGCCGGACACGTCACGGGTTATCGACGGGTTATCGGATTTACGTGAAATCTTGTCGATTTCATCAATATAGACAATCCCGCGCTGGGCTTTTTCGACGTCGTAATTACAAGCCTGCAGCAGTTTTTGAATGATGTTTTCGACATCCTCACCAACGTAGCCGGCTTCAGTAAGCGTGGTGGCATCGGCGATCACGAACGGTACATTGAGCATGCGCGCGAGTGTTTGCGCCAGCAGCGTCTTGCCCGAACCGGTAGGACCGACCAGCAAAATGTTGGATTTAGCCAGCTCAACATCATCCTTTTTACCCAGATGCTTGAGGCGCTTGTAGTGGTTATACACCGCCACCGACAGAATCCGCTTGGCAGTTTGCTGACCGATGACGTATTGGTCCAGCAGCTCGGTAATCTCGATCGGGGTAGGCAAATCCGACTTGGGATTATTGATGATCTCAACGTTGGCGGCTTCGTCACGAATGATGTCATTGCACAGGTCGATACATTCGTCGCAGATGAATACCGAGGGCCCGGCGATCAGTTTCTTGACCTCGTGCTGACTCTTGCCGCAAAACGAGCAATACAATAATTTTTCGCTACTGGAGGATTTTTTGTCTGACATGGGGGCAGGGTAAAAGGAAATCGTGTTTTGATATTACCTGCGAATTGCAGATCCGTCACGCCGGTGCGCCCTTAATCCTGCGCTAAACCGGCTGTTTTTTGAGCTGCAGCGGTATTTTTCAACAAAAATACCGTATTTAAAATAATTGATAGCGACCCGAAGCCGGGTCTGCCATCTTGCGCGATGCTGCGCAAAGCCTTAAGCCCGGGTAGTCAGAACCTGATCGATCATGCCATAGGTTTTTGCCTGCTCAGCTGACATGAAATTATCGCGCTCGGTATCTTTACCGATCTGTTCGACTGACTGGCCAGTGCGTTCAGCCAGAATTGTATTCAGACGCTCACGCAGATAAAGGATTTCACGCGCCTGAATCTCGATATCGGTCGCCTGACCTTGCGCGCCGCCCAAAGGCTGATGAATCATGATGCGCGAATTCGGCAGCGAGAAACGCTTACCTTTTTCTCCGGCGGCGAGTAAAAATGCCCCCATCGAAGCCGCCAGACCGGTACACAAGGTGGATACATTCGGCTTGATGAACTGCATGGTGTCAAAAATGGCCATGCCAGCAGATACCGAACCACCAGGCGAGTTAATGTAGAGCGAAATATCCTTGTCTGGATTTTCGCTCTCCAAAAACAGCAGCTGGGCGACGATCACGTTAGCCGACTGATCATTGACCGGACCGACCAGAAAGATCACCCGCTCTTTGAGCAAACGGGAATAAATATCATAAGCCCGTTCGCCGCGACCACTTTGCTCAACCACCATCGGCACCATACCCAGCATGCGTGTGTCGTTCGCGTATTCAAATTCTCTTGTCATGTTCGTCCTCTGGTTTTGCGTCCGATTTTGCGTTCGGTGTTATGTATGATGGCGGCCGACGATTAAGCCTGCGCAGTATTGCCCATCAACTCTTCAAACGCGACCACCTTCTCTGTCACTTTGGCTTTGCCAAGGACATAGTTGACGACGTTTTCTTCTAATACAAGCGCTTCGACTTCACCCAAGCGCTGGCGATCGGAAAAATAATATTTCAGAACCTGCTGCGGGTCTTCGTAACTCTGAGCGAATTCTTCTACCTGCGCCTTGACCTGGTCAGCCGTAGCTTGCAGGTTATTTGCCTTGACCAGATCGGCCAGGATCAAACCCAAGCGTACACGACGCTCAGCCTGCGCCGCAAACAGCTCCGGCGGAAAAGGCATATCTTTGGCATTCATACCGCGCTGGGCCATGTCTTGACGGGTCATTTCGACCAGTCGTTCGATGTCCTGCTCGACCAATACCTTCGGCACGTCCAGTGTAGCGACCTTGAGCAAGGCGTCCATCACGCTGTCTTTGGTCTTGGCCTTGGCACGTCCGGAGACTTCGCGCGTCAAGTTAGCGCGGATATCTTCGCGCATTTTTTCAATCGAGCCATCTTCCACGCCAAGCGACTGAGCGAAATCAGCATCGACTTCCGGCAGATGCGCCCAATCCAGCTTTTTGAGGGTGATGGTGAATTCAGCTGTTTTACCTGCCACATCCTTGCCATGGTATTCGGCCGGGAAGCTCAGCGGGAAAACCTTGGACTCGCCCACTTTCAGGCCCAGCGTTGCGGCTTCGAACTCGGGCAGCATGCTGCCTTCGCCCAGCACAAAGGCATAGCCTTCTGCTTTGCCACCAGCGAACTCAACACCGTCGATGGTACCGACGAAGTCAACGGTCGCGCGGTCGCCATTGGCAGAAATAGGCGCGCCGCCATCGCCGTGCTCGCCCTTTTCGCCTTTGGTGTGATAGTGCACACGCTGCTTGCGCAGAATTTCGATGGTCTTGTCGATTTCGGCGTCCGACACAGCCGTCACGGTTTTTTCGACGTCGGCACCGGCCAGATCGCCGATCACCAGTTCCGGATACACCTCAAAATTGGCATCGAATGCGATCGTGCCTTCTGCTGCGCCGGAATTCGCCTTGGGCTCAATACGCGGATAACCTGCCACGCGTAATTGGTTTTCTTCGGCGACGACACTAAAAGCGCGACCAACCTTGTCATTCAAGACTTCGGACTCGACTTGGTAGCCGTACTGGGCGGCGACCATTTTCATCGGCACTTTACCCTGGCGGAAGCCCGGTGCTTTTGCGGAGCGTGCGCGAACCTTGAGGCGTTTTTCTACCTCCGTGCGCACTTCATCGAGTGATACCGTGAGCGTGACACGGCGTTCAAGTTTTGCCAAAGTTTCGACTGCAGTAACCATGTGAATCGTCCAAAAATAAAAGAATCTGTGGTGCGAGGAGGGGGACTCGAACCCCCACACCATTTCTGGCGTCAGGACCTAAACCTGGTGCGTCTACCAATTTCGCCATCCTCGCGGGGTTTTTTCCCTGCCAAAAGCAAAGAGCGACCTGAAGTGAAAGGTCGCTCGTTGCAGCCTCTGGTCGGGAGGTGCTTCAACTTCGAGACCGCATTTTACTGGATTTTTATTTTACCCGCGCCGATTTTTGACAGAACGATTACTTGGTCGGTTTCAGGGCGCCGTCAAAAATTGGCGCAAGAGCTGATTAATCCGCGCTGGCTGCTCGTGCACGACCCAGTGCGAACCCTCCGGAATGCGCTCTATACGCACCTGGTCGACCAGCTCTTCGAGCCCATCGAGCAGTGACGTAGGCAAGGCTTGATCCTGTTCGCCCCAGATCACCATGGTCGGGACACGGACACGAAAATCTTCCTTCCTAATGGTGAGTAGCGCCGGTGCTGGGTCCTCTGGCGTAGGCGGATGCAGAGGCGAAGCACGATAATAATTCACCCCGCCTAGTAAGCCATGCGTCCAGCAGGCATGGTATTGCTCGCGCGTTGCAGGGGAATACCAGGCTGGCTGGCCCTTGCGCGAAAAAAATCCCTCTGTCAGGGCGAAATCATTTTTTTCCAGCGCAGTCTCTGATCCCGCAGCGCGCAGCCAGTTCATGTAATCGCTGGCGGCCCGCTGCAGTGGGTCGTGGACGAGCGCCTGAGCAAATAAATACGGATGCGGCGAATTAATAATGATCAGACGTTCTAATAGCTCCGGCAGCGCATTGGCAAAATTCCAGGCCACCGCGCCACCCCAATCATGTGCGACCAAAACAAATTTTTTATAACCCAGCTGCGCAACTAGCAAGCGCAGGTCTTCGACGATGTGCTGAATCAGGTATTGGTCTGCATCAGCGGGCTGATCAGACAGGTTGAAGCCGCGTAAGTCAGGCGCGACGGCAAAGTAATCGTCGCCAAATTCGCCCAGCTGATCCTGCCATGCGCCCCAGAATTCTGGAAACCCATGTAGAAAGAGCACCAAGGGTGCACCGGCCTGTCCGGCGCTGGCGTAGTGCAGCCGAATGCCGTTAGCTAGCTGTGCAGTCTGCCCTGAGCGAATCGATGCACCCATTTTCTAAACCGCTTTCAGTTTAGCCTGTAATAATTCACGCACCTGTGGCGCGCTGGCATACGGATCGCCGGGATTGGTCTGGCTGACGATTTCTTCCATCCGCGTTTGCACCCCGCTCAATGCGCCAGAGTGGGAGAAAATATAAAACTTCGCTTCACGGATCGCATCAAAAGTCCATTCAGCGACCTGTGCCGCGGTGACTTTACCGCTCGTGACGGCCTTGTCCGACATCGACTGTGAGGCGCGCTGGCTGGCGGTGACGGGACCGCTTTTAACGTCATCAGGTCGATTCCGGTGCGACTGGTGAATGCCGGTCGGGACAAAATACGGACACAGCACCGAGGTACCGATAGGCGCCTGCGCCAGACCCAGATCGTGATACAGGGTTTCCGTGAGCGAGACGACCGCATGTTTGGAGACGTTGTAGACGCCCATCGTCGGCGGATTGAGTAAGCCGGCCATCGAGGCGGTGTTGACGATGTAGCCCTCGTAATCGGGCTCCTGTTTGGCTGTTGCCAGCATCAGCGGCGTGAAGATGCGCACACCGTGAATCACGCCCCACAGATTGACGCCCAGGACCCATTCCCAGTCGGCGACGGTGTTTTCCCAGATCAGTCCGCCCGAACCAACACCGGCGTTATTGAACAACAGATGCACCCCACCAAAGCGCGCCATCGTCGCATCCGCCAAGGCTTGCACGTCTTCCCCTATGCGCACATCGCAGCGGCAAGCCAGTACCTCAGCACCGAGCGCGCTGAGTTCAGCGGCGGTTTTGTCGAGCGCATCTTGCTGCACATCGGCCAACACCAAACGCATGCCCAGCTGCTGCGCGACCAATGCAAATTCACGACCGAAGCCACTTCCGGCACCGGTAATAACTGCAACGCGGTTTTTAAAATTTTTCATATTTCTTCAGTCCTTTTTTGGCGAAATCCGCTTCAAATATTTAAAGGTCCCCATGGCCTTGGCTACTAGCTGATCGCCGCGGCGAATTTCACCCTCGCAAAAGACCATCGTGGTGGAGCGATGCAGGGCCAAACCATGGGCGACAATCCGCTCGCCGACAACACCACCTGGCTGCATGAAGCTGGTCTTCATCTCGACCGTGACCCCGGCGCGCGCATCCGGATCGAGTGAACGGCCCGACAAGGCCATCACCACATCCAGCAGGGTCATGATGATGCCGCCATGGGTCACGCCCCAGCTATTCATGTGGCGTGGCGCGAGCGTGAGGGCGACCTCGGCACGACCATCGGCAGCGCCTAAAAACTCCACGCCGATGTCATGCAAAAAGGGGATTTCGATCGGAAACGGCTGCGCGCCCTGCCCTGGCAAAGGTGGCGTCGCCATCAGACCGCCGACACGCCGCCATCGACAGCCAGAATCTGGCCCGTGATGTGTTTGCCTGCGTCGGAGGCGAATAAAATCGCTGCACCCTTCAAATCTTCTTCGTCGCCGATGCGCTGCATGGGGGCGTGGGCGGCCATGCTCTCCTTACCGAGTTTTTCCAGAATGCCCTTGGTCATTTTGGAAGGGAAAAAGCCGGGCGCAATGGCATTCACGGTAATGCCGTATTTGCCCCATTCACCGGCCAGTGTGCGGGTAAAGTTGACGCATGCGCCTTTGGAGGTGTTGTAGCTGATAGTTTCCAGCGTGCCCGGGCTATTGCCAGACAAACCGGCGATCGATGCCACATTGATGATCCGCCCGTAACGACGCGGAATCATCGAGGCCTTACCGACTGCCTGGGAGAGTAAAAAAATACTGCGCACGTTTAGGTTCATGACCTTGTCCCAGGCCTCGATGGGATGATCTTCGGCCGGCGTACCCCAGGTAGCGCCGGCATTATTGACCAGAATATCGATATGACCCAGCTGAGCCAGCGCTGCCGTGACTAGCTGTGTGACGCCGCTGTCTTGGCCCAGATCGGCGGCAATCGCGAAGGCATCGATGCCGCGCGCCTTGAGATGGATGACGGATTCGTCGAGATCCGCTTGCTTGCGCGATGAAATGACGATCCGCGCACCCTGCTCACCCAAGGCCTCGGCGATCTGCAGACCAAGGCCACGCGAACCGCCGGTCACTAAGGCGGTCTTGCCACTGAGGTCGAATAATTGCTGAGGGGTGCGCATGCGGTCTCCTAAAATCGATCTAACATTGATCTGCCGTCGCCGTCATTTAAGAACGGTCGTTCGTAAAATGCCAGCTTACCGCATTTTCATCAGTTAGGGAAACCTGCGCACTGTCGAACTCGTCTTTTTTACAGTGTCAGCGGCAGACTGCGCAGCCGTTTGCCGGTGAGGATATAGACCGCATTGGCGACTGCCGGTGCGATCGGCGGTACACCAGGTTCGCCCATGCCTTCGGGCGGCTCGGTGCTATCGATGATGACTGTTTCGACGACCGGCATTTGGTTCATGCGCAGCAATGGGTAATCATGAAAATTAGACTGCTCCACCCGACCAGCCTTAATCGTGATCTCGCCCATCAGCGCCGCCGTGAGGCCATACGTCACCGCTGATTCCATCTGCTGCGAAATCAGGTTCGAGTTAATCGGCATGCCGCAGTCGACCGCACAGCTTACCTTGTGTACGCGAATGAGTCCCCCATCAACGGACACTTCGGCGACTTGCGCGACGATACTGCCAAAGGACTGATGGACTGCCACACCATGCGCGCGTCCCTCAGGCGGCGTACCGGCCAGGCTGACGGCGGCGTTGAGGACAGCCAGATGGCGTGGATGCTCCTGTAGCAGCACACGGCGGAAATCAACCGGTCCCTTGCCTGTGGCATGCGCGAGTTCATCGATAAAACTCTCGGTAAAAAAGGCGTTATGGGAATGTCCGACCGAACGCCAGAAACCCAGCGGCACCGGCGTCGGTGCGATCACATGCGCTACCTTTAAATTGGGAATTTCGTAGGAAATGTCAAACTCACCCTCTGCCGCCGATTTATCCGGCCCACTGACAGTGAGGCCAAAGCTGCGCGCGATCACCTGCTGTGTGACCGAACCACTGGCTGATTTGTTATCCCACGAGAGCACGTTGCCAGCGCCATTCAAGGCCGCCGTAAAGCGTGCCATGGCCGCTGGGCGGAACATATCGTGGGCGATGTCGTCTTCGCGTGACCAGATCACCTGCACCGGCGATCCGCCTGCGCTCATGGCGATCGCGACGGCCTGACGCACCATGTCAATTTCAAGCCGGCGTCCAAAGCCACCACCCAGATAGGTGACGGTCAGTGATACCTGATCTTTATCGACCTTGGCCACCTCAGCGGCGGCCGCAATGCACAGGCTGGGCACCTGAGTCGATACCCACAGATTGACCTTACCATTCCAGACCTGCGCGGTACAGTTAATCGGCTCCATCGTGGCATGGGCCAGGAAAGGCGCACGATACTCCGCCTTGATCACCTTAGCGCCCGCCTTGACCGACTCCATATCACCGCGCTTAAAATAAGTATAGCCCTCTTCGGTGTCGAGTTTTTTCTTCAGATCGGCAAATACCGATTCGGTACTGAGGCCGGTATTGGGGCCGTCTTCCCACACTACCGGCATGGCAGCCAGCGCTTTTTTAGCCTGCCACCAGGTGCGCGCCAAGACCGCTACGCCGGCCGCGGCATTCGCCTCGGCCGAGTAATCCAGCGAATGCAGCACCCCAGGCATCCCCAAAATCGGTGCCGCATCAAAGCTCTTTACCCGACCGCCAATGATGGGACACATCTTGACCGCGGCATAAATCAGGCCCAGTGGACGTGCATCAAGGCCAAACACGGCACTGCCATTGACCTTGACGGGCGTATCACGGCGCGGCTGATCGGTGCCGATGATGCGGTATTTTTTGGGATCCTTGGGCCGCACGTCTTCCGGCTCGCTGAACGCCGCCAGCGCGGCCAGTTCGCCATAGCTTTCGCGTTTGCCGGTCGGCGGGTGGAGGACGAAGCCGTCCTCGCTCACACATTCGCGTTGTTTGACATGCCATTTTTTGGCTGCGGCTTCGATGAGCATCCGGCGCGCCGTCGCAGCCGCAATCCGCGCAGAACCCCAGGCATCCTTCATGCTCGACGAGCCACCGGTCACATTCAAGCCCAGTTCGCGGGCGAATTTGGCCGTCAGCCAGACCGCCGTGTTTTTGACAATGCCGTCGTCATCCGGATGAAACGGCAGCCCATCCGTCATCATCGACACATTTCCGAAAATTTTATCCACCGGCGCCTGCTCAATATTGACCATCGATAAGGGCACATCGAGCTCTTCAGCCACCATCATCGGCAAGGCCGTATGCACGCCCTGCCCCATTTCGCTGCGCGGCATGGCCAGCATGATGGAATTATCCTTCGCGATACGGATCCAGCCGTTCAGGGGAATCAAGTCTTCCGTGGGCGCCAGTCGATCCGACAGATTCATCCGCTGACGAGGGGGCATGAAACCCCAGCCTAGGATCATGGCGCCAGTCAGGCCAAGTCCGCCAAGAAGGAAACGGCGACGGGATTTATTGCGCGAGGCTTTACTTATCATGGCAGGCATCTCTTTTTCAAATTCATTCGCTCTATGCTACGCGAATTTTAATCACCGTGGAGCAGGAATGGTGTGCATCAGTTATTATCCGTTTGTTACGATATCGACCGCTTTACCGAATTATTGACTGACTTATTTTTTCAACTTCACGCACGGAGACTCTCATGGCCATTTCAATGTACGCCGCATCGACCCCAGTATTCATCAAAGCCCTGACGGCCCTGTCAGCCATTCTGGACAAAACTGCTAGCCACGCCGCGGACAAAAAAATTGATCCGACAGTCCTGCTGCAATCGCGTCTGTTTCCCAATATGTTCACCCTCACGCGGCAGATTCAGGTCAGCTGCGATTTCGCCAAGGGTGCCTGCGCCCGTCTGGCCGGTGTCGAGAATCCTAAATACGAAGACCAGGAACAAAGTTTAGCCGACCTGCAGGCCCGCATCAGCAAAACCATTGCCTTCATCCAGACCATCCCGGCTGAGAAGATCAACGGCAGCGAAGAGCGCGCCATTTCAGTACCGGCCGGTCCGGAACGGATTCTCGATTTCGTCGGTCAGGATTACCTGCTCAACTTTGCCTTGCCTAACTTTTACTTTCACGTCACCGCCGCCTACGCCATTCTGCGCCACAATGGCGTGGAACTGAGCAAAGGTGATTATCTGGGCGGGATTTAAACCCGGCAGATCTGCACTAAGTTCTCGGACATGAAAAAAGCAGCCTGCGAAGGCTGCTTTTTTTACCTCCAGACCCTGACGGTCCGGAACATCATATTTCTTCGTACAGTGGCAGCGTCAAAAATTCTGCAAAGTCGTCCGAGGTCGACATCTGCTCAAAAATTTGCGCGGCGCGGTCATAAGTCGGACCATTGCCGGCGATTTCCTTGACCTTCACCAGCTCCTGCGGAATCAAACCGCGCACCATCTCAACGGTCACTTTGCGGCCATCGTCGAGCACGCCCTTGGGTGTACGAATCCACTGCCAGACCTGACTGCGGCTGATCTCGGCGGTCGCCGCATCTTCCATTAGATTATGGATCGGGACACAGCCATTACCGGCTAGCCAGGCACCCAGATAATGGATGCCGACGTTGATGTTGTAACGCAGACCCGCCTCGGTGATCGGGGTCTCCGGCTTAAAATTGAGCAGGTCAGCGGCGGCAACGTGCACATCGGGACGCTGCTTATCAAACTGGTTCGGCCGGTCACCCAATACGCGTTTAAATTCGGTCATAGCCAGATCGACCAGACCCGGATGGGCTACCCAGCCGCCGTCGTAACCATCGTCAGCGTCGCGCGCCTTATCGACTTGCACGCCGCCCATGGCGATCGCATTTTTCTCCGGATCGTTTTTGATCGGAATCAGTGCGGCCATACCGCCCATGGCTGGGGCACCGCGGAAGTGACAGGTCTTGAGTAATAGCAGCGCATACGAACGCATGAAAGGCGCGGTCATGGTGACCTTGGCGCGATCAGCCAGACAGAAGTTTTTATCGAGCTTGAATTTTTTAATGCAGGAAAAAATGTAATCCCAACGTCCGGCATTCAGACCCGCGCTGTGCTCGCGCAATTCGTAGAGAATTTCATCCATCTCGAAGGCCGCATTGATGGTTTCAATCAGGACTGTGGCCTTGATGGTACCTTGTGCCAGACCGAGCTCTTGTTGGGTCATGACGAAGATGTCATTCCACAGCCGCGCTTCCAGATGCGACTCCAGTTTCGGCAGGTAGAAGTAAGGACCCGCACCGCGCGCTAATAATTCCTTGGCGTTGTGGACCATGAAAAGGGCAAAGTCAAAGATACCGCCCGAGATGCGTTTGCCATCCAGGAGCACATGTTTTTCTTCCATATGCCAGCCGCGCGGGCGCACCAACAAGGTGGCGATTTTGTCATTGAGCTTATAGGATTTGCCATTTTGCTCAAGGCTGATCGTGCGACGAATCGCGTCGTTCAGATTGATATGGCCGCTGACCTGGTTATCCCAGTTTGGCGTATTCGAATCTTCGAAATCGGTCATGTAGGCATCAGCGCCCGAATTAAAGGCATTGATGACCATCTTGCGCTCGACCGGGCCCGTGATCTCCACCCGACGGCATTCGAGCGCCTTGGGGATCGGGGCGATTTTCCAGTCGCCTTCACGGATATGCTTGGTAGTCGGCAGAAAATCAAGCGTGCCGCCGGCATCCAGACGTTTGGCGACCGTGACGCGTTCGGCCATTAATTCGAGACGGCGCGGCTCAAAGGCGCGCGCGAGTTTGGCAACGAGCGCGAGCGCCTCTGGCGAAAGAATCGCGTCGAAGCCGGGCTTGATGTCGCCCGTAATTTGCATACCTGCTGGAAGTTGAAGTGCCATGGGAAAGCTCCTGTATTAGCGTAAAGTAATCGAGGAAAAAAATGGGGTGCCGGTGGTGAAATCCTGCCGTCCAAAAAGTGAAGCGCGCACTTCATGGACCGCGTAATCAAGCATTATAGCGTTATAGTTGACGCGCAGCGCTGAGCAGGACCAATTGGCTGCTGCGCTGTCGAAGTATTTGTGTGCGGGTATTTAGCGGGTATTTAGCAACGATGAACACGCTATGTAGCTGCCATGCAGCGGCTGCATAGCTTGGGCGGCATCAAAAAAAAGGCCAAAAAAAATCCCCGGCGAACCGGGGATTTTTATTCGCTAGATTCAGCCTATTAGATAGGTTGAATGTTCGATGCTTGCTTGCCCTTAGGACCAGCAGTGACTTCGAACGAGACGCGTTGGTTTTCTTGCAATGACTTGAAGCCGTTCGACTGGATAGCCGAGAAGTGAGCGAACAGATCTTCGCCGCCTTCGTCCGGAGTGATAAAGCCGAAGCCTTTAGCGTCATTGAACCATTTTACGATACCAGTTGCCATTACATTTCCTATACATACAGTTAAATGGGCTCTCGCCCGATACATCGTGATAGAACCAAGAAAGGAATGACAGACTGTTACTGCACCACTAGCTCGAATCTCAACGATGTCGCATTATACCCAGAACCGCATGAAAAGCTATCTCTGTGCGAGGATTTCTTTGTTTTATATCGAAAACGGCAGCCAGATGCCAAAATTCTCGGTTCGATGCGACACAAAACGAGCGTAAAAAGGCACGTTTTCCTTGCTATCATGTCTTTACTTTAGATGATTAGCTACCTCGGTAGCGCCCCTCATGTCCAACAAACCGACTGTTACGCCCGCCCATATCGCCGCCTGCATCATGATGGGATGCAGTCTGCTCTTTATTATTTTATATGGACTGCTCTCGGCGCTGCTCTCGGGATTATTTGTCTACTCTCTGGTGCATTTGATGGCGCCGCGTCTGGAAAGTCACTTCAGCAGCAGGCGCGCAAAAATGGTCGCCGTGGCTGGACTGGCAACGCTGGTCGTCGGTGCACTCACGCTAGGCATCTGGGCGGCGATTTTGTTTTTTCAAAGTGACGCCGGCAATCTGCAAAATCTGCTGCAAAGGCTAGCCGATATGCTCGAAGCATCGCGCCAGCAAATTCCCGACTGGCTGCGTCAAATGATCCCCGAAGATGCAGCCAGCCTGCGTGAGCTGTTCACAAACTGGCTGCGTTCGCACGCCGACGAAGCCAAATTACTCGGCGAGCGCGCCGGTCGGGCTGCAGCACATGTACTGATCGGCATGATCATCGGCGCCATGGCTGCGCTGCACGATACCGGCCACCCTGTCACCCACCTGCCGCTGGCAGCCGCATTGCGCGAGCGACTGGCGCGACTGGCCGATGCCTTTCAGCGCATCGTTTTTGCACAAATTCGTATTGCAGGTATTAACGCCGTACTAACTGGCCTTTATTTGATGGTGGTATTGCCCATGTTCGGCGTTCACCTGCCCATGGTGAAAAGTCTGGTACTGTTGACCTTTGTGATCGGACTTCTGCCAGTCGTTGGTAATCTATTCTCGAATTCCGTGCTGGTGCTGGTGGGACTGACGCACTCATTTGATGTGGCACTCTGGTCACTCCTGTTCCTAGTCACCATCCATAAAATGGAATATTTTTTAAACGCGCGCATCATCGGCCACCACATCCAGGCCAGCGCCTGGGAACTGCTGGTCGCCATGCTGACCATGGAAGCTGCTTTTGGCCTGTACGGCGTGGTCGCTGCGCCGGTGTTTTATGCCTACATCAAGATCGAATTGATCGCGCACCGACTGGTTTAAGAGTCGCTAATCAGTAGAACTTTTAAGGGTGTTGTGGAATAGCTGTGAGAGTAATGCCTAGAGCTCTAACCACTTTAAGAATTGTGTCGTAACGCGGCCTGGCGCCAGGCGAAAGTGCCTTATAAAGACTTTCGCGCCCTAATCCGGTATCTTTTGCCAATTGTGACATGCCACGCGCACGCGCTACGTCCTTGACTGCCGTTAAAAACAAATCCGGATCGTTCTCTTCCAGCGCAGCAGTAAGGTATGCCGCTACGGTTTCGTCACTATCTAAATAGTCCGCCGCATCAAAAGGGGTAAATTTCGTCATCTTTCAATCCTCGGTTATTTTTCGAGCCATTGCTTTGGCAAATAAAACGTCGCGTTTCTGGGAAGATTTATCTCCACCAATCAGTAAAAAATAAATGACTTCTTTTTGACGCTTACAATAGATGCGGTAACCCGGTCCATAATGCACACGCATCTCAACGACACCCTCTCCCACCGGCGCGCAGTCACCAAAATTTCCCATTTCCGCAGAACGAATACGCTTAATGATGATTGCCTTACCGACAGTATCCTTTAAACGGGCGAGCCAATCATCAAATTCGTCTGATTTTAAAAAAGTATTGACGTTTTCATTGTATCTTTTCGGATACGTCATTTCAAGCCCTCTTTAAAATTTTCACAGCTGGGGGATGCATAACACCCTAAGCTTGGAATTTTTTGTATCCAACCCTTCAGAACCGCATCATTCTTCCGTTAAGTAAGTTGAAGCATAGTGTATTTATAAATAAAAAAGTATTTATTTGCTAACTTTTTGGAAGTCTGTATGGCTATTGGTTCTTTTAATTCCGCTACCCGATCAGTGACGGCGCCCGAAATTGTGCGGCCGATGGCGGAAAGAATTCGTCCTGGGGATAGTGACAAGAACCCTGCGCCGGTGCAGACCCGGGATGCGGTGGATTCGACCACGGCCAGCAATACCCGGCTACAGCGCGAAAATAAAGACAACGGCAATAACCCTGTCGACCTTTATCAAAGCCCCAACACCAAGGCCAGCCTGCCGGCGCAAGACCATATCGGGACTCGCCTGAACGTGGTGGCTTAAGTTTGCCTGGCCTGCTTAATTTTGCTTGAGCCGGTTTGAGCCTCACTGAATGACACCATGCATCTGTTGATCGCCCTGAGCTGCTGGTATGGCGGCTTAAGTTTGCTGAGCTTTATTTTCTACGCGCGCGACAAATCAGCCGCCCGCCGACATGACAGTCGCACCCCCGAAACCACACTACATCTGCTGGCCATCGCCGGCGGCTGGCCAGGCGCTTGGGTGGCCCAGAAACTCCTACGGCACAAATCGATTAAGCCGGCCTTTCAGTTTGTTTTTTGGCTGACGATGCTCCTCAACTGTGCGCTGCTATGGATCTTTATAAAATTCTTACCCGATCTCATGGGATGAGCAAAAAAAACAGGCCGAAGCCTGTTTTTTTTCGTGCCTGTCACGCCGGATTACTTCACTGCTGGCGCTGCTTTTGTATCTGCCTTGGCGGGTACTTTAGTCGCTTTGGTATCGACTTTAGTATCCGTTTTTGCTTCCGCTTTGACTTCAGACTTAGTATCGGCTTTGGTCTCTGTTTTAGCGTTCTTGTCAGTGCTTGAAGCTGCTACCGAAGACCCCGTCGTTGCAGACTTGGCACCAGCCTCTTTTTCATGGCCCTTGGCGTGGGTTTTTGTTACGGACTTTTTGTGCTCTGCCTTGCCTTCGGCTGGCGCTGCTTTAGCCTCTGCTTTGACATCCGCCTTCGCGTCTGCTTTAGCTGCTGCCTTAGCCTCTGCCTTAGTATCCTTTTTTACCGGCGCTACCGCTGGTGCCACGCTGGGAGATGCTGTTAATCCACCGGCAGGCGTTGTTGAAACGGGCGTTTGCGCAAAAGCGGAAGCAGCAAACAGACTGGCAATCATTGTGGCGACTAATTTGTTCATGTGATTCCTCTTTGGTAGTTGATCTGGCGGGAAAATCCCTGTGTTACAGGACAAGAAACGGCAGATTCAAAGTGATCGTTGACCGCACTTACACACCGTTACAAAGCGCACAGCTTCACCGCATCACAGAGCAAATCACAGCGCAAATCACAGCGCAAATCACAGCGCAAATCAGATGTCACACCGCATCGACATTCGCTGCCATTTTTTTCCACACCGAGTAAATAATTCGCACCCTCAAATCTTCATTTCAAGTCGCGCAGTCCAGGTCGCATATGTACGCGCGCCAATATCGACCGACTGATTCACGCCGCCCTGCACGATCGAACTGCTGGTCAGATAATCGTTATTGACGAGATTATTGACTGCGATCCGCAGCTGCAAATCGGGGGTAAATTTCCACACTCCAAACAGGTCGAGCTGGCGCTTCATGTGCGCGCTGGTCGTCTGTATGGTACTGCTTTGAACAATATACGCCGGAGTCCAGTTAAGATTGCCACCAACAGTCATCGGCAATCCCGCCACACGGTAATCAAGACCAAGATTGGCCGTCATGCCGGGCTGCTGGTCAAGTCGATTATTCGGTCCCTGGATGCCATCTACTTTGGATTTAAAAACACTCACATTACTGCGTACATCCATACTCGGACCGCTCGGCAAAAATTCCTGCAGCTGGAATTTGGCTTCCATTTCGAGCCCAGAAGTCGTCGCATAGCCGACGTTAAATGGCTGCGAAACCCAGCGCATGCCGCTGCTCGTCATCACCCAATTCGTTTGCCGACGAATCAGATTTCGAATCCCGCGATTAAACAGACTGATGCTCATGATCCCGCTTTGGGTGAGGTAATGTTCGTAGGCCAGATCGACGCCGGTCGATAACTCCGGTTTGAGATCCGGATTACCCAGACGGTCGGGGCGCGTCGGACCATTGTTATTCGAAATCGATGGCAGCGCGATCAGGTCGGCCAAGGTGGGTGCACGATAGCTATGCGTGACGGCACTGCGAATCTGGTCTTTGGCAAAACCCGGTATGCGATACACCAGATGCGCCACCGGGCTCCAGACACTGCTGACATTCGTTACGTCACCAGCGGTGCGCGCACTCAATGTCGTGATGCCTTCCCAGCGCAAACCTAGCGAAGTCGCCCAAACCGGCGTGATATCCCATTCGTCCTGCACAAAGGCGGCCAGACGACGACTCTGCGCGCTGAGGGTTTCACCCGACTCAATGAACTGCGGCTGGCCATTATCAAGAGAAGTACGGGTCTGCGAACGCCAGCCCCATTCAGCATCAAGGCCAGTGGCAAGCGCATGTCCGTCGCCCAGGGTCTGGGTATATTTACCGCCGAAGTTGACGTTATGATCCTTAACATCGTTGACATCGGCGATCACGTCACGCAGAACGCCATCGGAAGAAAATTGATTCCGGAGTGTGTGACTACTGCTATTGCCAGCGCCACCGCCGAACTTAATATTCAGACGTGCACCATTCTCATAACGATGCTGCCAACTACCGAACATCCGCAGCGCCAGACTCTCTGCGCTACTACCCCAATGCGATACAGCGAAGGGCGCCGGCGGTCCAACACTCTGCTCGAGCACACTATTACCGGCACTTTCGCTGCGTGATTGCATCAGGAATGGCTGCACATTGAGCACATCACCGCTATCAAAACGGTAAGTCAGGCGTGGCGTCAGATGGATGCCGCGCATGCGCTGGCTACTGTCGTCGTATTCTTTTTGATCGAGGATCGTTTTGCCCTGCGGGTCCAGACCCAGTTCTTCGCGCGTGACCTGGCTGCGTTTTTGATTTTGAAACACCGACGCCGTCATGGCATAGTTCAGACTGCCCGCCGTGCCTGGATAAGTGATTGACAGGTTGGGCGCATGACGCCCACCTTCGATACCATCGGAAAGTCGTAATTGCGTTTGCTTGAGCTGAAAATCCTCGCGCAACACAACGTTGATGGTACCGGCAATGGCGCGGGTAGAAAATTCTGCGACGGGTGCGCGATAAATTTCGATCCGCTCTACCTGATCGGGCGACAGCGAGTCCATAGAAAAACCACCCGGCGGGCGCTCACCATTCACCAGCACCTGCGTATAACCGCTGCCCAGACCACGCATGCGAATATCGCCGCCTCGGCCAGGGCGCCCGCCAATCGTCACGCCTGGCAGGCGCTTGAGTACTTCGCCGATCGTGCTGTCGCCAGCCAGATCAAGCTCTTCGCGGCCGAACACCATCTTGGAGGCAGTCGATAGCCGGCGCTGATCCACATCGGTGAGTTTGGTACTGGTGACGGTCACCTTTTCCAATTTTTCTTCTCGTGCCTGTCGGACAGGACGGGCACGTTGGGCAGGCGCTGCGCGTTCGGCGTTGGATGTATCGACTTGCTGGAGCGCTGACTCAGACGCTGCAGGAGACGCATCGCTGGCAGTTTGTTGGGCAGCGGCGGAGATAGTCACGCAAAGGCAAAGGCACAGGCACAGCCCGGAGGCGACAGAAAAAATCGAATGACGCATGTTTAAGTTGCTCAATAATTAAAAGTAAAACGCGATAGTACTCTGGGAATGTGTAAATCCAAGCTGGTGAACATTACTTTACAAAAACCGACCTCTGGTATGAAGGCGAAGGCTTTGGCAGACAAAATCAAAATAGTTATGCCTTTAGCCTTCCAATCTGCGCAAGCTTAGTGCTATAATTTCGTTTTTCGCGGCTGTAGCTCAGCTGGATAGAGTACTTGGCTACGAACCAAGGGGTCGTGGGTTCGATTCCTGCCAGCCGCACCAGTAATACCAAAGGGTTAGAGATTTCGGTCTCTAGCCCTTTGTCTTTGGTGCGCCAATTAACACCCAATAACACCCAATCACACCCAATATCGCCACGCCATTCACGTAAACCTCATGCTGGTGACGGTGAACGGCAAAACTTCCGCTAGGAAGCCCCGGCCAATAAAAGTCGCAGAAATTCCCGATCAAAACTTCCGAGTTCCGCAGGTACTTTGGTGCCGATCCGCGCGATCACCAAGGAACGGCCAGGTAAAACCAGCAGCTGCTGATCATTTGCGCCATGGGAGCTAATCAAGTCGGATGGCGCGTCGGGGGCCAAGGCGCCCGGAATCACTTTGGGCGAGTATGCCTGCATGTAATGCGACTGGTTATTGATCCACCACAGGTATCCCCAGGCCGGATTTGTCGGGGAACCGGGACGCAGACTGTCGCGCAGGTAAGCGGCATCGTTGAGCACATAGGCACTGCCGAATCGACCGCCCGCCTGCATGGCCAGGCCGAACCTCGCCAGGTCACGCGCGCTCATGAGCAGTGCACTGATCGGCTGACCGTTGGGCAGCAGAGTGGCGCGATCAACCCATTTACACTGTGTCCAGCCAAGAGGCTTGCCCAGCCACGCCTCGGTCAGCTGATTCAGATCGACGCCAAGGTGCCGGCACAGCCCCTGCTTAAAGTAGTTGTATGCCACGTTATTGTAGTGCCAGGTCACGCCGGTCTGACCTGCTGCGGCCATGGAGTCATCAAGCCCGGTCGTCATGGTCAGCAGATGGCGCACCAAAATTCGCCGCTCGTCTGCCGCTGGAAGTTTTGTCCATCCATCGCCAAGATAGATCGATAAGGAATCGTCAATACTGATCAGACCACGGGATTGCGCAATCCCGACAAGCCAGCTGAAAATAGACTTCTGCACGGCGTAGACATCGGCCATGGTATCGACCGTGGCATCAACATATTGCTCGGCCAGCAGATGGCCGGCGTGCAGCACGACGATCTGCTTACTGGCTGCGCGCCGCGCATAGTCCAGCGCCGATGCGATTGAATCCGGCTGCAGACCGGCGCTTTGGGCATCCGTCGTATTCCAACGCTACGCAGTCGGAAAATACAAATTGGTCTGCACAGTCGTGGCGCTGCACCAAAGAGGCGAACTGAGCGGCAAGCTGAGCGCAGTAGCAGCGCCCGCGTGCATGATCTGACGGCGGCGTTGATTAGGGTGTGTTTGCCTGATTTTTATCTCCTAGTGACGAGGATGCATCTGCCAAAGCTCACTGCTTTACTGATCCGATCCAGGTATCGACACGCGCCTCCAGGATCGGTAACGGCAACGTACCATCGCCGATGATCACTTCGTGAAATTTGCGAAAGCTGAATGCCGGTCCCATCGCCTGCTGCGCACGGGCGCGCAATTCCAGGATTTTAAGTGAACCAATTTTGTAGCTCAGTGCCTGCGCAGGCGTGACCATATAGCGTTCAATTTGATTTTGCGCCCGCGCTTCATTCCAGCCTAAGGTATCGACCAGGTAGGCAATGGCTTTTTCGCGCGTCCATTGTTTGGCATGCATGCCGGTATCGACGACCAGACGTGCGGCGCGCAGCATCTCCGCATTCAGGTGACCAAAATACGCTACCGGATCATCGTACAGACCTAACTGCTTACCCAGCGTTTCTGAGTACAGCGCCCAGCCTTCGGTAAAGGCGGCACTGTTGGGATTTTCGGTGCTGAATTTGCGAAAGTCTGGCAGATCGATTTCTTTGAGCAGCGCCGCATGCAGGTGGTGACCTGGCAGACCTTCATGTAGAAACAGACTGACCATATCAACACGGCTGTATTTCTTGGGGTCGTTGACGACTGGCCAAAACACGCCAGGATGCGAGCCATCTGCGGCAGACGGCGTGTAATGATCGGACGCCGTTGCGCGCGTGAGTTCGGGTTCTAATTGCAGCGACAATGGCGCCTTCGGGATCAGACTAAAAAATTCGGGCAGGCGACGCTGCACCGTGGCGTAGATTTGCCGGTAAGCGTCCAGTACCTGGGCATCGGTGGAAAACGGCTTGAAGCTGTCCTGCTGCGCGACCCACTGAGCCAATTGCTGCGGTGGTCCGGTGTAGCCGAGCTTAGGGCCAAGGTCGGCCATCTGCAGACGAATTCTGGCCACTTCTTTTAAGCCAAGGGCATGCACCTGTTCTGGCTGCAGAGGCAAATTGGTGCTCTCATTAATATGCGCCAGATACCAGGCCGCGCCATTGGGCAGCGCGCTCCAGCCAGTGCTGTCACGGCTCGCGGGCAGATAATCGGTTTCAAGAAAATGCACCAGACGTTCCAGTGCGGGTGCCAGCTGCTCGGCGACTGTCTTGCGGTAGGCTACGCTCAAGCGCTGTTTGTCTGCCGCAGAAAACTGTGCCGGCAGACGAGCAACCGGCGAAAAGAAGATGCTCTCTTGCGGTGTAGCGCTGCGAAGTTGCTTGAATTGACGCAGCATCAAGACGGTAATCGCCTTCGGCTGCACCACGCCGATGCGCATCCCTTCCTGCATATTGGCGATCGCCTGATCGATCCAGGACGGCAGTTGATTGAGTCGACGCAGATACGCCTGATGCTGCTTGACCGTCGTCAGTGGCTGTGAGCCGTTACCGTCAGCGTAATTAGCCAGCGTGCTCGGCACATTATCCATCTGACTCAGCGGCAGCAAATGCGTGGGGAAGCCTTCCATCAGCAATGCGCTGTCGAGTTCGTAGGCCAGCAAATCGTAATTCAGCGCGTCTTTCACATTCAGACGTGAGCGGGGGATCGACTTTAATTGCGTCTGCATCTGATGGTAAAGCGCGAACTGTTTGGCGCGCACCGCAGGGGCAATGGCTAATCCGATCTGATCGTCGTAACGACTATCGCCGTTGGCCGTCGCAAAAAGCAGCGGATCAAACTTGCAGCGCGCAAGCTGGAATGCGTCAGCCAGCTTGCTTAATGCCTTGTTGGACTGCTGATTATGATGCTGTTCATGCTGCCCTGATGCGGGTGGTGCCTGGCTCGCGGCAGCAAAAGGGAAAGCACATGTGGCGGCAACCAAAAGACTGGCGAGTTGGGTATGCGTCAATAGGCTAGCGCGGGGAAGAAAAGGCAACATGGTGAGGTCTTTGTTTTGATTAAGTGTGACAAAGAATACCTCAGTTTTCCTTCAATACCCGAAGAGACGAGACAGCCGACCTGTTTCATTTAGGCGCGTATCCATTCGATGATATTTTCAGCGCAGCGGTGGCACATAGTCTTGTAATTAAATAAAAAGCCACAAACAGTTCAAGCTCGCGCTCAAACTGTCTGTGGCCATTCCCAACTTTTACAGTGCCCTACTTCAAATACCGATCAAACCACCCCACCGTGCGTTCGCGCAGATCGCGCTGGTTAGACGGCTTGCGGAAAGCGTGCCCTTCACCGTCATAGATCACCAGCGAAGTCGGCGTGCCCATCGCGCGCAGGCCGTGCCAGAATTCGAGCGACTGGGCTGGGGGACATTCCACGTCGCGTTCGCCGACATAAATCAGCGTTGGTGTCTTGACTGCCTTGATCGATTCGATCGGCGAGGCCTTGCGGTAGACGGCCGGATCGTCGTAAGCGGAAGCGCCGAAGTACGGAATCATCCACTGGTCGATCCCATTCTGGCCGTAATAACTGATCCAGTTAGCGATGCCGGCACCGGCTACCGCCGCTTTAAAACGTTGGCTGTGTCCCACGCCCCACATCGTCATGAAGCCACCGTAGGAATGCCCCATCAGTCCCAAACGTTGCCCATCCACCGGCGCCGCTTTGAGCACCGCATCCACGCCAGCGAGAATATCGCGCCAGTCTCCGCCGCCCAGATCACGCTTATTGGCACTGGCGAACGCCGCGCCCTGACCATAGCTGCCACGCGGATTGGGCATGAAGACAAAATAACCGCGCCGGATCAAATCACGTACCAGAGGATTGGCTTGCTCGTCGCCTGCAACATAGCGCGGCGTGGCAGCGCTCGCCGGGCCACCATGCACCATCACGATCAGCGGATATTTTTTACCTGCTTCGAGCGTCATCGGTGATAACAGCCAACCTTGCATAGTGAACTGTTCATTGCGCCAGGTGAGACTGCGCGCAGCGACCTCGGGCGCAAAGCCATCATTGTCATGGGTGATGGTCGCTACTTCGGGCAGCTGTCCGGCGATGATGTGCGGTGCTTGCACAAAGTCTTGCGCGACCGAGGCGACCACGCTGCCATCACCGTTGAACGCAAAATTGGCATCGCGGTTAGCCGATAAAGAGACCGGTGCAGACCAGAGCGACGCCGACTTCAGGCTAACGGTATCGAGCAGAATCAGACTTTGCTTCTCACCCACCAAAGCCGTTGCTAGCAGACTGCTGCCACGCCATTTGAGACCATTAAAAGAACCGGTAAAGTTTTTCGTCAGATTCCGTGGCGTGCCACCGGCCAGCGCTACCAGATAGATATCGCCGCCGATCGGACCGAAGTCGCTCATCATGCCGCCCACGAAGGCAACGCTTTTGCCATCCGGTGAAGGACGGGGCAAATTCATCTGCATCTTCGGTGCTGCGATCACGCGCAGGCTGCCGCTGGCAGCGTCTACATGGCCCAAGGTCGCGACCCACCAGTTATTGTCGCCATTGCCTTTGGCGCTGGTGACGACGAAGCCTTTGCCATCCACCGTCCAGTCATATTCATAAACAAAGGTATCGTCCGGCGAAACCATCTTCAGCGGTCCGCCCTGCGCCGAAACGATGGCAATGCGCTGCTCATCTTCCTCGGTACCAATTTCGCCGACCAAGGGTGCGCCGGCTTCCACCGCACCGGTCATTTTTTTGGCGTCAGCGGTAGCCAGCATGGCCAGCTGCGAACCATCAGGCGACCAGCGCGCTGTATTGGCGATCCCCTTGAGCGTCACCAGGGCGACGACGCCGGACTGACGCGCTACATACAAGGTCGCACTGGCAGCTTTACTGTCCGTACCAATGAAGGCCAGCGCGCTTTGGTCCGGCGACCAGCTGGGCGCATTGTATCGGCACTGCGGGCACGGGTCGTATTCATTGACTACTTTTCCGCTACTGCGATCACGGACCACGATGGTGGCATGCGGTCGGTCGGGCAATCCACCAGGATCGACCGACTCGACTGCCGCTAAGCGGTCGCCGGTGGCATTGAGTGCGAGGGACTGATAGGCGCGCATGGCGGCCGGCGTTTCAGAGACGACTGCAGCGGCGGCAACGGCGCTGGCCGATACAGCCGCCAGGAGCAAAACAGGGAAGATTTTTTTTATGTCAAACATGCCAGTTCCTTCGTTTTTTTAAATATGGATTGGAGCTTGAAAAGCGACGGTATGAAATGAACAATGTCATGGTGACACCACGACATGGCCGCGCAGCGTCAGAGTTTGCCACAAACTATTCGCCAATGCGCGTCCAGGCAAAATTCTTATGCTAGAGTCGAAATAAGCGATTTAAAATGGCTGGTGTTATTGATAGTCTGGCGTTGGGCGCAGTACTGCGCTAAGTACTGCGCTAAGTACTTCGCTAAGTACTGCACTAAACACTGAACGAATCAATACGCTAATTAATGCACTAATCGCCCCTAAACTTGAGTCCACTAACCCCGCAGCCAATTTTGTCCATTTCCCGCTCATATCACGCCAGTCTTCAAGAGAAGCCGCCCATACTGCGTCCCAGGTACGCGCTTTGCGCTCTTGGTTCAAACACATGAGCGGCAAACTCGACGCCGACTGGCTGCCGGGCCTGGTCATGCAATTTCAGCGCTTTCCTGATGACCGCTGCTGCTTTACATATTTGTCTGAGGGCTGCCACGCCTTGTTAGGGTTGGCCGCACCAGCGCTGCTGCAAAATGCGGCACTATTTGACACGCTGATTCTGGACGATGACCGCGCGGCCTACCAAGCATCGATGGCGGCTTCCATGCGAACCCTGAAGGCCTGGAATTGGGAAGGCCGGATTCATATCGCCAGCTGGCACGATATTAAATGGATCAATCTGCGCAGCACCCCGCATCAAGGGCCAGACGGCATGGTGCAGTGGGATGGCATCATCACCAATATCACCCACAGCAAAGCGCAGGAACAGGAACTGATCCATTCGCGCGCCCGACTGGCCGAGCTGTCAGCCCATGTCGACAGTGTCAAGGAACAGGAGCGCCGCCGCATTGCGCGGGAAATTCATGATGATGTAGGCGGCAATCTGACCGCCATTAAAATGGCGATGGCATTGCTGGTCAAGCGGCTACCGGTCGATGATGCACAGCTGGCGCAGCGGGCATCCTACATCGATACACTGATCGACCGCAGCATTGATGCCGTCCATCGTATCGCCGATGATCTGCGTCCAGCCATGCTCGATTTTGGTCTGGTGTCGGCGCTCGAATGGCAGGCGGGTGAATTTGAAAAACAGACTGGCATTCGCTGCCTGTTTTCGTTTGATTTTTTGGCGGACAAGGTACTCAATGACGCTGCCACAGCCCTGTTTCGCATCGTTCAGGAAGCGCTCAACAATGTCAGCAAACATGCGCAGGCCACGCAGGTCACACTACAGATCACACAAACTGAACAGAGCATGCGGCTGGAAATCAGCGACAATGGCAGGGGTATTTCGGTCGCCGATCAAAATAAACCCCATTCGTTTGGTATTCGCGGCATGAAAGAACGGACCAGTGCCATGGGGGGCGAATTCGCTATGCATCGTCTGCCACAGGGCGGCAGCGCAGTATCAATCCGAATCCCGCTGGATTTAAACATTAACAACAGAAGCGAGACGTAAGGTGAAAGTTAAGGGCAGTATTCAGGTTTTAATCGCCGATGACCACGCCATCGTGCGCGAAGGTCTCAAGCAGATTTTGGCCGAGACCAGCGACATCGTGGCCGCCGGTGAAGCGTCCAGCGGCAGCGACGCCATTCGGGCCGCGCGTAAGCAAGACTTCGACGTCCTGCTGCTCGATATTTCCCTGCCCGACCGGAACGGCATCGATATTTTAAAGCAGGTCAAAAAAGAATTCCCCGACATGGCGGTACTCATGTTGTCCATGCATCGCGAAGACCAATACGCCATCCGCGCCTTGAAAGCCGGTGCCGCTGGCTTTCTGAATAAACAAAGCGCACCGGCCGAGCTGGTCGACGCGCTGCGTCAGGTCGCTTTGGGCCGCAAATACATCAGCGCCTCACTGGCCCAAGAGTTAGCCAATCAAATCGGCGATGACCACGAAGCACAGCCACACGAAACGCTCTCGGACCGAGAATACCAGACGCTGATCATGATCGCCTCCGGTAAAAGTGTCAGCGACATCGCCGTCGATCTGATGCTGTCGGTGAAAACCATCAGCATGTATCGCTCCCGACTCTTGCAAAAAATGAAACTTCGGCATAACGCCGAACTAACCCATTACGCGATCAAAAATCAGCTGGTGGAGTAAGCAGTCCCAAGCACAGAATTGGCCAGCCTTTCAAGGCCTGATTAGTTAATCAAGTCAGCGGCAACGCCCTATGATAGAGGTGTTGGCAATTGCGTCAACATATTCACTTTCGACTTGATCAGGCCATGAGCCCAATTTTACCTATCGATCTGCATAATCCGGCTGACGTCGCGCGCGAAACGTTTCGTCGGCTTGCCAGTCAACGCATATCGCCAACGCCCGAAGCCTATCGCGAGATCTACCAACAGATTACCGGTGGTGCAGAAGTCATGACGGCTGAACGCATGCTCGCGCAGTTTGCGGCTTCGCTCAACAGCATGCCCGCCGATCTGGCCGACTTAGGCAAGTTGCTCGATCACGCGCTGGCACAACAGGACTGGGCCAGCTATGGCACAACGCTTAAGCGTATGCTGATGCTGACCCAGACTCAGACTAAACTGCAGCGAACGACGCAAACCAAGCCGGTGCAAGTGCGCAAGCTGAACGCCCAAGCTACGCAGGGTGGACTCAAGGGCGGCATCGAAGCGCTCGCCGTTCGTCAACGCACATCACCCGCCACTATCGAAGCGATCCCTGCCGAAGAGGTACGGATTCGTATTCTGCGTGAGCTTTTGCACCGCACTCTGTCGTATGCGCTCAGCGCGCTCTTGCAAGAAGCCCCGGAACTCGCGCAAGAATCCGAAGCGCTGGCCGACAGTATGCAAGCAGCGTACACCGAAGCCGCGCTCAATGAGGTCAGTGTCCGACTTAAACAGCTGTGCTTTAAAGTTGAACTCAAGAGCGGCGATCTGGCCGAGCAACATGAACTCATGCTGCGCCTGTTCCGGCTGCTGCTCAACAGCGTCAACGACGTGGTCGATGAAGAATCCTGGCTGGGTGGTCAGATCGGCGGCGTACAGGAAATCATGGCACGACCGATCAGCCATGCTGCTCTCAACGAAGCCATGCGCAATCTGAAAGACATCATTTTTCAACATGGCTTGCTCAAGCAAAGTCTGGCCGATGCCTTGCAAACCCGTGAAAATTTGCAGAAGGCGAACAAGGATTTACTCGCAGCGCAGCAGCGAATACGTTCGCTCGAAACCGAACTGGAACAAACTCGCAAGCAGCTAAGCGATAGAGTCAATACACACGTCAATCCCGATGCACCATCTCCATAAAACGTCATCAACAATCGACAAACTCAACGATGCTACCAGCCGAACCCGCACAGTCCAAGCAATACGCCGATCCTGAATTTACCCATGCCGCGACGGGCAAAATGTCGCTCATGGATTTAATCGGTGCGGCCGAACGCTGGGCTGGTCAACCCGGCAATGAAAAGCTGATCGCGCTGTATCGTATGTGGCTGGCCAATACGGTATCCCCCCTAGCTTATGCGGCTAATTTCAACCTCGGTTCACTGCTCTCTGCCGAAAAGGATTTCCTCGGTGCCGAACGGGCCTATCGCAAAGCGCTTGAGCAGAATCCGCTGTTTCCGCAGGCGATGGTTAATCTTGGTACGGCGCTCGAACAGCAGGGCAGAATCAGCGAAGCGCTGGATCAGTGGCGCACCGTGGTCAAGAAGATCAATCCTAAAAAAGGTGACGGCAAAGCGTACTTTTTACATGCCATCAATAACCTTGGCCGGCTGCTCGAAATGGAAAAGAAATTCGAAGAAGCCGAAGAAGTCCTCACCAAGAGTCTGCTGACCGATCCCGACCAACCCAACGTCATCACACACTGGGTCCATCTGCGGCAAAAGCAGTGCAAATGGCCGGCCTACAGCAGCATCAAGGGCGTCACGGTCGAAGCGCTGATCGAACATACGTCAACGCTGGCCATGCTCTCCGCTTCGGGCGATCCGCAGATGCAGCTGGATGCGGCGCGCCGCTTCGTCAAAGCCAAGGTCGACACCACCCTGCCCCACCTGTGTAACAAGGAAGGCTACGCGCACGACAAACTGCGGATTGGCTATTTGTCGTCCGATTTTTGTTCGCATGCGGTGTCAATCCTGACTGCTGAACTGTACGAACTGCACGACCGCGACAAGGTCGACGTGTATGGCTTTTGCTGGAGTCGCGAAGACGGCTCGCCCTTGCGCGCACGCGTCGTCAACGCGCTCGATAACTACATTCGCATTGGCGACATGAGCGATGAGCAAGCCGCGCGCTGCATTCTTTCACACGAGATCGATATCCTGATTGATTTGCAGGGCCTGACTTCCGGTGCCCGACCCAATATTCTGATGTACCGGCCAGCGCCGCTGCAGGTCACTTACCTCGGTTTTCCCGGTCCGACTGCCCTGCCCGAGATCGATTATGTGATCGCCGATACCTTCGTTTTTCCCGCAGCGCTCAAGCCCTACTTCACGGAAAAACCGCTCTACATGCCGAATTCATTCCAGATCAATGACCGGCAACGCGCCATCAGCAGCAAACCCACGCGCGCAGCCTGTCATCTACCTGAGGATGCCTTTGTTTTCTGCTCCTTCAATAATAATTTTAAATTCACTGCCGAAGTCTTTGCGGTCTGGATGAACATTCTCAAGGCCGTACCGGATAGCGTGTTATGGCTGGTGTCGGACCACGACATTGTGCGCACGAATTTATGGCATGCCGCAGAAAAGCAGGGCGTAGCGCGCGAACGGGTGATCTTTGCCGACCGCGTGCCGCCCGATCAGTATCTGGCGCGCTATCAGGTAGCCGATCTGTTCCTCGATACCTTTACCTTCAATGCCGGCACCACCGCCAGCGACGCGCTGTGGGCTGGGCTGCCGCTGCTCACCTACGCTGGTCGGACCTTTGCTTCGCGCATGGCGGGCAGTTTATTACACGCTGTTGGTCTGCCACAGCTGATCACGACCGAGATCGAAGACTACCAGCGCAAGGCCATCGAACTGGCCAAGGATCGGCCGCAGATCGAAGCCATGAAGCGCCAGTTAGAAGAAAATCGGCTGACTTGCTCGCTGTTCGATAGCCCGCAATTTGTGCGTGATCTGGAGTCGGTATTGGCGAGCGTCGCCATCAGAGGCAAGGCCGGCAGTCAAGAAAGTAAGCGCGTCGCTGTCAGCCCGGCTGGTAAAAAAACCGCCAAAGAACGGCTGCCTCTGGTGAGTATTTTGATGCCGACCCATCAGCAGCCAGAGCAGCTGGCCATTGCGTTAAAAAGCGCGATGGCGCAGCAGTATCTCCATCTCGAAATCATCATCTGCGACACCAGCAGTGATGAGCGTACCAAAGACCAGATCACCGCCGCACGCAAAATGGATCCACGCGTCCGCTACGAACGCAGTGCGCCGATGAGCGAATCGGCCCACGCTGCACATTGCCTCTCGCTGGCCGGCGGCGAGTATGTCAATTTTTTGTACAGCGATGATGAACTGCAGCCGCAAAAAATCGCCACCATGGCGGCCTATATGATGCGCGCAGCGAATATCGGGCTGATTTCCTCGCATCGCCAAATCGTCGGTGCGGATGGAAAGCCGCTCAATGTCGCCGGTCACGCGCCGATCTTCAGCACCGAAACCATCGTCGGCGGTATTTCGCTGGGTGATCTGATCCTTGGCAACGCAGCCAATATTCTCGGTGCTGCCAGCGCAATTTTATTCCGCCGTGATGGGCTGACCGAGCCCTACGGTAGCTTTGCCGGTCGCAGTTATACGCATCTGAGTGATATCGCCAGCTGGCTGTCAATTTTGTCGCACAAGGACTGTGTCTATTTGCCGGAGCCCCTCAGCACCACCCGGCTGACGAGCATACAAGCTATGCAAGCGCGCCACATTGGGATTGCAGCGACGATCGAATGGCTGCAGCTGTATTGCGATGCGCACGAACAGAATAAATTTCTCTTTAATCGTCCAGCCATGCACACACAGCTGACCGACAAACTGATCGAAGGCGTACGCTATTTATCTTCCATGCATGAAGAAATCAAGGCGGGCGCGGCTGATGTGACGAGCATTCAAGGCCTCGTCGCGCAGGCTACACGGATTTTATTGGCCAAATAAGCGCGCCCCGTAGCAGACCTTTTTTATTGTTGAATTATTATGCTTTATCCACTAAACAGGACAGAAGCAGCCTCCTGCTGCGCAAATGTGCAAAAAATAGTCCTTTCGCACGTTACAATTTAGCTGAAATACAGCCATCCTCCGACTGTTCAGTCCAACAAAATCGACTGAAAGCCAGACGCCTGCGTGGTTCTTGCCAAGAATACTGATCTCTTTAATGCACCAGCTTAGAAGAAGCCCCTTATGACCACAGCATCCGATGCCCCAAAAATTCCCCCAACGTCGATCGATCAATGGACTCGTGCAGCCGCTAAATCCGCGCCCGGCAATGATGTCGACAAACTGAACTGGATCACGCCCGAGGGCATCACGGTCAAGCCGCTGTACACGGCCGAAGACACCAAAGATCTGCCTTACACGAACACCCTGCCCGGCTTCGAACCATTTTTGCGCGGCCCCCAGGCAACCATGTATGCCGTACGGCCGTGGACAATTCGTCAGTACGCCGGCTTTTCTACTGCCGAAGAATCGAATGCCTTTTATCGCCAGGCCTTGGCCGGCGGTGGTCAAGGTGTCTCGGTCGCCTTCGATCTGGCGACCCATCGCGGCTACGATTCGGATCATCCGCGCGTGACCGGTGACGTCGGCAAGGCCGGTGTGGCGATCGACTCGGTGGAAGACATGAAGATTCTCTTCAATGCCATCCCACTCGATAAAATTTCGGTCTCCATGACCATGAACGGCGCGGTATTGCCGGTACTGGCCGGCTATGTGGTAGCCGCCGAAGAGCAAGGCGTGGCACAGGACAAACTCTCTGGCACGATCCAGAACGACATCCTCAAAGAATTCATGGTGCGCAATACCTACATCTACCCGCCCACACCATCGATGCGCATCATTGCCGACATCATCGGCTACACGGCTAAAAATATGCCGAAGTTTAATTCGATCTCGATCTCTGGCTATCACATGCAGGAAGCCGGGGCGAATCAGGCGCTCGAACTCGCGCTCACGCTGGCCGACGGCAAAGAATATGTGCGCACCGCGATCGCCTCGGGCATGGACGTGGATGATTTTGCTGGACGCTTGAGCTTTTTCTTCGCCATCGGCATGAACTTTTATCTTGAGGTAGCCAAGCTGCGCGCGGCGCGCTTACTGTGGTGGCGTATCATGAAAGAATTCGCCCCGAAGACGCAAAAGTCGATGATGCTGCGTACCCATTGCCAGACCTCTGGCTGGTCGCTCACTGAGCAGGATCCCTACAATAACGTCGTGCGCACCACCGTCGAAGCGATGGCGGCGGTATTTGGTGGCACGCAGTCGCTGCATACTAATTCACTCGACGAAGCGATCGCCCTGCCGACCGAATTTTCCTCCCGCATTGCGCGTAATACGCAGCTCATCATTCAGGAAGAAACCCACATCACCAACGTGATCGATCCGTGGGCCGGTTCCTACATGATGGAAAAGCTCACGCAAGACATGGCTGATGAAGCCTGGGCGATTATTGAAGAAGTCGAGCAAATGGGTGGCATGATTCAGGCCGTCGAATCGGGCTGGGCCAAACTCAAGATCGAAGCCAGCGCGGCCCAAAAGCAGGCCGCGATTGATTCGGGCAAGGACGTCATCGTCGGCGTCAACAAATACACGCTGGATAAGCAAGACGCGATGGAAACGCGCGAGATCGACAATACGGCAGTACGTACTGCACAGATCGAACGTTTAAAATCGATTCGCGCCAGCCGTGATTCGGCCGCGGTGACGACCGCCTTAGCCGCCATTACCAGCGCCGCCGAAACCGGTCAGGGTAACCTGCTGGATTTAGCCATCAAGGCGACTCGCTTACGCGCGACAGTCGGTGAAATTTCCGACGCCTTGGAACAGGTCTGGGGCCGCCATCGGGCGACGATCCAGAGTGTTTCCGGTGTCTACGGTGCCGGCTTTGATGACGATGCAAACTGGGCCCGCTTAAAAGGCATGATCGAACAATTCGCCGTCGACCAGGGCCGCCGGCCACGGATTATGGTAGCCAAACTCGGTCAGGATGGTCACGATCGCGGCGCTAAAGTAGTCGGCAGCGCGTTTGCAGATCTGGGCTTTGACGTCGACATCGGCCCGCTGTTTCAGACCCCTGAAGAAGCCGCACGCCAGGCGATTGAAAACGACGTCCATGCGATCGGCATTTCAACGCTCGCTGCAGGACACAAGACGCTGGTGCCGGCCTTAGTCGAGGCCTTGCGTGCGCAGGGTGCATCCGACATCGTGGTCTTCGTTGGCGGCGTCATCCCGGCGCAGGATTATGATTTCTTGTACGCCGCGGGTGCCAAAGGGATCTTTGGCCCTGGTACGCCGATCCCGCAATGTGCCGAAGAAGTCCTGCTGAAGATTCGCGCTTCACTTGATGCATCACTCGGTGCACCAAGCGCCTGAAATGCCGCACATGCATAGTCCGTCGGTGCAGGAACAACAAATCGATAGCGCGCTGGTCGCCGGTGTTCTGGCCGGCCAGCGGCGCGCACTGGCCAAGACGATTACGCTCATCGAATCAACCCGCAGCGACCATCGGCAGCGTGCCGATGCGGTACTCGAACATCTCATGCCACATGCTGGTCAATCGATCCGGGTCGGCATTTCCGGCGCGCCGGGGGTCGGCAAATCGACCTTCATCGAAGCGCTCGGCATGGATCTGATCGGCATGGGCCATCGGGTCGCTGTGCTGGCGATTGACCCCTCCTCCTCACTGACCGGCGGCTCGATCCTGGGCGATAAAACGCGCATGGAATTGCTCTCGCAACGCATGGAGGCATTCATCCGTCCATCGCCAGCCAGAGGCGCATTAGGCGGCGTCGCGCAACAAACCCGCGAAGCCATGCTGGTGTGCGAAGCGGCTGGCTTTGACGTCATCATTATCGAAACAGTCGGTGTCGGCCAGAGCGAAATTGCCGCCGCTGGCATGACCGATGTGTTTGTCGTGCTACAGCTGCCCAATGCCGGCGACGATCTGCAGGCCATCAAAAAAGGCATCCTTGAATTAGCCGATATGGTGGTCTATAACAAAGCCGATATTGATGCACGCGCGGCGGATTTAGCCTGCGGCCAGATGCGTTCGGCGTTACACATGCTGCGCCCGGTATCCAAACATTGGAGCGTACCGGTCTTGCAGACCAGCGCATTAAGTAGAACCGGCATCAAGGCTGTGTGGGATGCCGTGCTGGCGCATCAGGCCAAAATGCGTGAGGTCGGTGAGTTCGACGCCAAACGTCAACGACAGGCGCTGAGCTGGATGTGGGCGTTGGTAGAACAGGGACTCAAGGCGCAATTTCAGGCCAATGCCGCCGTCGCGCAGACACTGAATGCAACGCTCGAGCGGGTCGCCAACGGTAGCCTTTCACCGACGACGGCGGCCAGTTATTTACTCGGCTGTCTGCAAAAAAGTAAAACAGATTGAGGCTGTAAGTAGGACGCAAGGATTGCGATCGATAATTGGCGGCGAAATGCAGAGCCAACATGAGCGCATTATTTTAATGACATGAATTTCGTTTGAGGGAGTAACCATGCAAGACATCATTCACCAGCTCGAAGAGAAGCGCGAATTAGCGCGCCTCGGCGGTGGCGTCAACCGCATCGCCGCGCAGCACGGCAAAGGCAAACTGACCGCCCGCGAACGTCTCGAACTCTTGCTCGATGCCGGCTCCTTTGAAGAATGGGACATGTTCGTTGAGCACCGCTGCACCGACTTCGGCATGGAAGAACAAAAGATCCCTGGCGACGGTGTGGTGACCGGCTATGGCACCATCAATGGCCGCATGGTGTTTGTGTTCTCGCAGGACTTCACCGTCTTCGGCGGCGCCTTGTCGGGCGCCCATGCAGAAAAAATTTGCAAGATTATGGACAAGGCGATGCAAGTCGGCGCACCCGTGATCGGCTTGAATGATTCCGGTGGCGCGCGGATTCAGGAAGGCGTTGCCTCGCTAGGCGGCTATGCCGACGTCTTCCAGCGTAATGTGCTGGCCTCTGGTGTGGTACCGCAGATCTCAATGATCATGGGGCCTTGCGCCGGCGGCGCCGTCTATAGCCCGGCCATGACCGACTTCATCTTCATGGTCAAAGATACTTCTTATATGTTTGTGACCGGCCCGGATGTAGTCAAGACCGTCACGCACGAAGAAGTCACCGCCGAAGAACTCGGTGGCGCCATCTCGCACACGACGAAATCCGGCGTGGCAGATCTGGCCTTTGAAAACGATGTCGACGCCCTGCTGATGCTGCGTCGATTCTTCGATTATCTGCCGCTCAATAACCGCGAAAAACCGCCGATCCGCGCCACCAATGATCCGGCCGAACGGCTCGACATGTCGCTCGACACCTTGGTGCCGGCAAACGCGAACCAGCCCTACGACATGAAAGAGCTGATCATCAAAGTCGTCGACGATGGCGATTTCTTTGAACTGCAGCCCGACTACGCCAAAAATATTCTGATCGGCTTTGCACGCATGGAAGGCCAGACCGTCGGCATCGTGGCGAATCAGCCGCTGGTATTGGCGGGCTGTCTGGATATTAAATCGTCCATCAAGGCTGCGCGCTTCGTACGCTTTTGTGACGCCTACAATATTCCCGTTGTAACCTTAGTCGACGTACCCGGCTTCATGCCAGGCACCTCACAAGAATACGGCGGCATCATCAAGCATGGCGCCAAACTTTTATATGCGTATGCCGAATGCACGGTGCCGAAGGTGACGCTGATTACCCGCAAAGCCTACGGCGGCGCCTATGACGTGATGTCGTCCAAGCACCTGCGCGGCGACGTCAACTTCGCCTGGCCGACGGCCGAAATCGCCGTCATGGGTCCTAAGGGCGCGGTAGAAATCATCTTCCGCAAAGACATCGGCGACGTCGAAAAAATTGCCGAACGCACGGAAGAATACCGGCAGAAGTTCGCTAATCCGTTCATCGCCGGCAAACTCGGCTTTATTGACGACGTGATCATGCCGCACGAAACGCGCAAACGCATCTGCCGTTCGCTAGCCATGTTAAAAGCCAAAAAAATAGAAAACCCGTGGCGCAAGCACGGCAATATTCCATTATAAAAAAATGAGAAAAAATCATGTTTAATAAAATTCTGATTGCAAATCGCGGGGAGATCGCTTGCCGCGTGATTAAAACAGCCCGCAAGATGGGGATCAAAACGGTCGCCGTGTATTCCGACGCCGACCGCTATGCGCGCCATGTTGAAATGGCCGACGAAGCAGTGCACATCGGTCCGGCGCCTTCCAAAGATTCCTATCTGCAGATTGACAAGATCATCGCCGCCTGCAAACAGACAGGCGCGCAGGCGGTACATCCCGGCTACGGCTTCCTGTCTGAAAATTCAAACTTCTGCGACCGTCTGGAAAAAGAAGGCATCGTCTTTATCGGCCCCAAGGTCCACGCGATTCAAGCCATGGGCGACAAGATCGCCTCCAAGAAGCTGGCGATGGCAGCCGGTGTCACGACCATTCCGGGCTATACCGACGTGATCGAAAGCGTTGAACAAGCCGTCAGCATTGCCGACGGCATTGGCTATCCGGTGATGATCAAGGCTTCCGCGGGTGGTGGCGGTAAAGGTCTGCGGGTCGCGCACAGCTCAGCCGAAGCGCGTGAAGGATTCGTCTCCTGCCAAAATGAAGCGCGTAACAGCTTCGGTGACGATCGCATCTTCATCGAAAAGTTTGTCGAAGAACCGCGGCACATTGAGATTCAAGTGCTCGGCGATGCGCATGACAATATCGTCTATCTGTGGGAACGCGAATGTTCGCTGCAGCGCCGCCATCAAAAAGTGATCGAAGAAGCGCCGAGTCCCTTCCTCGACGCCGCCACTCGCAAAGCGATGGGCGAGCAAGCCGTGGCCTTGGCGCGCGCGGTGCAATACCAAAGCGCGGGCACGGTTGAATTCGTGGTCGGCAAGGACCGTTCATTTTACTTTTTAGAGATGAATACCCGTTTGCAGGTCGAGCATCCGGTCACGGAACTCATCACCGGCCTGGATTTGGTCGAACAAATGATTCGTGTCGCCGCGGGAGAAAAACTCAGCATCACGCAAGACGCGATCAAGCTCGAAGGCTGGGCCATCGAATGTCGGATCAATGCGGAAGACGCCTCGCGTAACTTCTTACCGTCGACTGGCCGGCTGGTAAAATTTCAGCCGCCGGCAGAAGTCGCAGGACAAGTCCGCGTTGACACAGGAGTCGCCGAGGGAGGCGAGATCTCGATGTTTTATGATCCGATGATCGCCAAGCTGATCGTGCATGCCCCAACGCGTGGTGCGGCCATTGCCCGCATGCGTGAAGCGCTCAACGGCTTTGCCATTCGCGGCGTCTCGACCAACATCGCTTTTCACGCAGCCTTATTACAAAATCCTGGCTTTGTGTCGGGAACCTTCAATACTGGCTTAATCGCCGAGGTTTATCCGAAGGGCTTCAATGCCGCCGAGCTGGCGCATCCGGAACCGCTGCTGTTAGTCGCCGTCAGCGCGGCTATTCAGCGTCATTACAACGAACGAAACGCCACCCTGACTGGCCAGCTACCCGGCCATCACTATGTGCCGCCGGAAGATTTCATGGTACTGGTCGGCGAGCAGTCAACGCCTGTCAACGCGGGCAAAATCGACGGTGGCTATCGCATCACGATCGATGGTGTGCCGCATGAGGTCATCAGTGACTGGGAATTTGGCCAGCTGATTTATCGCGGCACGGTCAATGGCAAACCCGTCGTCATGCAGATCGAGCGTGTCGGTCTGAAGTACCGACTTTCGCACTGGGGCACGCAGGCCGACGTGTTGGTGTTAGACGCCGCCGCCGCACCGCTACAAGCCCTCATGCCGCACAAAACTCCGCCCGACATGTCACGCTTTTTGCTCTCACCGATGCCGGGTTTGTTGACCGAGTTAGCCGTCGTCCCAGGCCAAATCGTCAAAGCCGGCGAAAAACTCGCCGTCATCGAAGCGATGAAGATGGAAAACATCCTCAAAGCAGAACAAGACTGCGTCATCGGCAAACTACTCGCCAAAGCCGGCGAAAGTCTGGCAGTAGATCAAGCGATCATCGAATTCGATGCTGGGGTCAGGTCTTGACATGATGCTGGGGTCAGGTCTTGACATGACAGTTTTCTATCAACGATGCTGGGGTCAGGTCTTGACATGACACATTTCTATCAATGCGATGCTGGGGTCAGGTCTTGACATGACATATTTCAGGCTGTAGGGTCAATATTTGTTGTAAAAATTAGCGCATTTAAACACTAATACATTCAATTCATTTGCCGCGCATCAAACGCGACCTTGCCATCGTCGTTCAAAATAAACCCGAAGCGTAAATTGTGTATGTCGACCTAAAAATCGCATTCACTCTTTCGCTGGGTATGCTGGTGGAACAAGTTTAGCAACGCTCCACCGGCCACTATTCGGCGCAAGTCCGAAACAGCTCTGGCAGAAATTAAAACCTCAAGTTGAAAATTCTTGTTACCGGCGGGATGGGCTATATCGGTTCGCACACTTGTGTCGAATTGCTCGACGCAGGTCATGATGTCATCGTAGTCGATAATCTGTCTAATTCACTCGCTTCAGTTGCCTCACGCATCGAACAAATTACGCGGAAAAAATTAGATTTTATCAACGCCGACATACGCCATCAGACAGTACTGCAATCGATTTTTAAGCAACATCAAATTGAAGCGGTGATGCATTTCGCCGGACTGAAAGCGGTCGGCGAATCGCTTGAGCAGCCGCTCAGCTATTATGAAAACAACGTCACCGGTAGTCTGGCGCTCTTTGGCGCGATGTTAGAAGCCGGCGTAAAAACCATCGTATTCAGCTCCTCAGCGACGGTCTATGGAGAACCTGCAACGGTTCCCATCACGGAAGATTTTCCGCTCTCAGCGACCAATCCGTACGGTGAGAGCAAGCTGATGATTGAAAAAATTTTGCGCGATCTGGCGATCAGTGACTCCGGATGGCGTATTGCACTATTGCGTTATTTTAATCCGGTCGGTGCTCACGAAAGCGGCCTGATCGGCGAAAACCCACTCGGAGCGCCCAATAATTTACTGCCACTGATTGCGCAGGTAGCCGAGGGCTGTCGTGATCTGTTGCGTATTTATGGCAACGACTATCCTACCGTCGATGGCACCGGTGTGCGTGATTACATTCATGTCGTCGATCTGGCATGCGCGCATATCAAGGCGCTTGAAAAATTAGCGTCACAGCAAGGCGTAGTAGCCTATAACATCGGCACCGGTCAAGGCACCAGCGTATTGGAAATTCTGCATGCCTTCGAGGCCGCATGCCAAAAGCCCATCCCCTACCAGTTCGTTACGCGCCGCCCTGGCGACATTGCCCAGTGTTTTGCCGATGTATCGCTCGCCGAACATGATCTCGCCTGGCGCGCAAAAAAAGGCATCGCAGAAATGTGCGTTGACGTCTGGCGCTGGCAAAGTCGTGGGGTCAGGTCTTGACATGACAGATTTTTTGCAGTGCCGTCACCTCTCATGTTTGATGATTTTGCTGATGGTGGAATAATGCAATCCAGTATTTTGGCTAATCTCACTCAGACGATAACCATAGCCATGCGCAGACCGAATTTGTTGGTCGCGCAATGATTTTTCAGTGCCCGTCACTGCACCAAACAGGTTTGCCAATGACGGGCGCGTCAACAAACGCTGGGCCCTCGGCACCTCGCGCATCGCAGCCATTTCTTCAACACGCGGCCCCATTTCGGCGATGAATTTCGGCGATCCAAGGAGCATCTGCCCATGCAATGCCGACCAGGGAGAATCCTTTGCAATACCAAGCCTGACAAACTTTGCATAAGCCTTTTGCGCAATAATTCTATGCGGATCGAATTGGGATAGAATCCAATCGACCGAGAGCCAAGGTTTAGGCGAGGCAAGCCCGGCGATTGAAAGATAGCTGCTCCAAATATAGCGATCCGGCTGATCGACAATGTCAGCCCGCACTGGATTGAGTGCGATGTAACGACAAAGCTCGAGAAGATACGACTCCCGCTCGACCAAAATCGCTTTGTAACGCCCCTGAAACAAATGGCCAACGCGATGATGTCGATAATTAAATCGTTGCGTATAAACCCCATTAAGATGCCGCATCCCGCGTGACAAATTACCCTCCGGCGTTTCGATCAGCAGATGATAATGATTGCCCATCAGGCAGTAAGTATGGCAAAGCCAATGGTATTGCTCGATCACTTCCTGCAGCTGATCACAAAACTGGTAACGATCGGTGTCAGTTAAAAAAATCGGCTCACGCGCATTCCCGCGCGAAGTAACGTGATAAATTGCACCTGGAAATTCAAGACGAAGTGGGCGGGCCATCCATGCAGGCTATTGATGTCCCCAAAGCGTGTCAATGATGAGTTTTAGCATGATGGAATAAAGAGACGCTATGTCAAGACCTGACCCCACGATTTGGAGAGAAAATGAATAATGTCAGCTTATCGTATGGTTCGGACAAAACTGGGCTGGTGTGGGCTTATGTCTTTAATTCGAGCGGAATGCGGCAGCAGATTGACTCCTCACAGTCGCTCGAATGGTTGCGCGAACAGAGCGTAAGAAAAACAGATGAATTTATCTGGCTGCACTTTAACCTGACGAATATGGCCAGTGAAAAATGGCTGCATGAACACGCTAATCTGGCAGATGAATTTTTTGAAATGCTGCATCAAGGTTCGCGCTCCACTCGGATTGAATTAGCTGAAAATACATTAATCGCAGTTATTAACGATGTGCTGCATGATTTTTCGTTTGATCCGAGTGACATTTCAACACTATGGGTCAGCGTTTCACCGCAGGTATTTATCAGCGCGCGCCAAAAACCTCTGCAATCGATAGATCGCCTACGTCGCGCAATTGAGCATGGCGAACCGATTCGCTCCTCCGCTGAACTTCTCATCCATTTATTGCGCGATCAAGCCGATGTGCTGGTAAAAATTGTTCGCGATGCAGTCATGCGCGTCGATGAAATTGAAGATAAATTATTAGCCGGCAGACTGAATCACAAACGCGCCAATTTAGGTTCGACGCGCCGCGTTCTCGTGCGATTACAAAGGCTATTAGCGCCGGAACCCGCAGCTCTATTTCGACTACTTCAACGACCGCCCTTATGGATTAGCGAACTGGATACGCAAGAGCTACGCGAATCGTCCGAGGAATTTTCATTGGTCCTGAGCGACATGGCTTCGACGCAAGAACGGATCAAACTTTTACAAGAAGAAGTCGCCGCTGCCGTCAACGAAGAAAATAATCGCAGCTTGTTTGTATTAACGATCGTGACGGTATTGGCGTTGCCGATCAATATTATCGCCGGATTGCTCGGTATGAATGTCGGTGGCATTCCACTGTCAGACCATCCGCAAGGATTTTGGATCGTCGCGTTTATCGTCGCCACCTTTACAATCGTAGCTGCCTGGATTGTACTAAGGCGACAAAGAGATCGATAAAAATCAACGCCAGACTAGCGATGTCAATCCTGATTTTTTGAATGATGCAATTTCGAGACGCTATGTCAAGACCTGACCCCACGCACAAGAACGTCGGGGCCGATGTCGCGGACTGATTTGACGCCGGTGAGGACCATGTTGGTGCGCAGGTCTTTTTCCATTAGGGCGAGCAGATTACGGACGCCGGCTGCGCCATGCACCGCTAGCGCATAGACGAAGGCGCGGCCGATCAGGACGCCGTCGGCGCCCAGGGCAAGTAGGCGGAAAACGTCGGTGCCAGTTCGGACGCCACCGTCCGCGAAAATGGTCATCTTATTTTTGACTGCATCGACGATCGCCGGCAAGGCTTGCGCCGTCGACAAGGCGCCGTCGAGCTGACGTCCGCCGTGATTTGACACCACGATACCGTCAGCACCAAAGGACAGTGCCTCGCGTGCATCGTCGGCTTCCAGGATGCCTTTGATGACCATCGGTCCCTGCCATTCGTCGCGGATCCATTGCAAATCTTTCCAGCCGATGCCGGGATCAAAATTATTGCCCAGCCAGCCAATGTAATCTGCCAGCCCCGTCACATGACCACGATAAGCAGAAATATTACCTAGATCATGCGGCCGCCCGAGCAATCCCACATCCAGGGCCCACCGCGGATGCAGCATCGCCTGCAACATGCGGCGCATACCGGCGTAGGGTCCACTCATGCCGGAATGCGCATCGCGATAGCGCGCACCGGGTACCGGCATATCGACCGTAAATACCAGGGTCGTCGCACCCAGCGCCTTTGCGCGTTGCAGAACATCGCGCATGAAGCCGCGGTCCTTGAGTACATACAGTTGGAACCAAATCGGCTTGGACGACTGGCTCGCCACTTCCTGCAGCGAGCAGACAGATACCGTTGACTGAATAAAAGGAATATTGCGCTCCGCCGCAACGCGCGCGGCCTGCACTTCGCCGCGTCGAGCGAACATCCCCGTTAGCCCGACAGGCGCCAAGGCGAGCGGCATATCTTGTTTAACGCCAAACCATTCAGTCGACAAATCCAGCTGCTCCGAGCCCTGCAGAACCCGTTGACGCAGCCGAACCTGCTGCAAATCGTCAACATTCCCCCGCAAAGTTTGCTCAGCCCCCGCACCTCCATCGAGGTAATGAAATAAAAACGGCGGCAATTTACTACGCGCTGCTTCGCGGTAATCGGTGGCGGAAGAGATAATCATTGAAGTGAACTTAAAATGAATGTCCACACATCATACAACACCGTGGGGTCAGGTCTTGACATGCCACATTTGCAGGGAGGGAATTGAATTTAGTGCTTATGCGTTTGACTTTGGATCACTGACAAATCAGTGCTCGGTACAGAGGTTTAAAAACTGTCATGTCAAGACCTGACCCCAGAACTACCGAACACATCCGTAAGCTGGTGCGCATCAATTGCGCTATCGATCCATGCTTCGATCTGCTCTACAGATGCAGTAGCGATTTGGTCGGTGATATTGGATGGAAGTGCACCGAAACGCTTAGATAATAGCCGCTGCAGAGCGAGGGCCTCACCTTTTTGAAGGCCCCGAACTTCGCCTTCCTGACGCCCTTCCTGACGCCCTTCCTGACGCCCTTCCTGACGCCCTTCCTGACGTCCTTCCTGACGCCCTTCCTGACGCCCTTCCTGAAATCCTACCTGCCGTCCCTTTTCCTTATATTCATCAAACCAACTCTGGATATTTTCGCTGAGCATAGAGCGTACCTCCTGTAGGTCATTTATACCATCGATGTCCGCATCAGGCATTTTGGTGCGTAACAACAGTTTGATCCATATCACAAACGAACGCCGCAATGAACGTTGATCTTCCTCTTTAAGCCATTCTATCAAAGCATCAACGACATTGCGCACATCATCTAATGTCCGTTGCGTTTCAAGCCGAAACAAGGCGGCCACCAGGTTACGCAAAGGGTTCAGGTCGTCGGCACCATACTGTCCTTCATCGAGCAGCAAATAGCGACAACGCGGAACGTAAGATTCCAATCCGGCCGGCGGCCGCGTTACCAACTCTTCCATGAGCACTGGTGCAGTCCAACGCGGCGCACCGTTGTATAAGACGATAGGTAATACCGGTGGCAATTTGCCATCCGCAGCGAATTCTTTTCGCTTGGCTAAGTCCTGATACAGCAGTCCCACGTACACCATCATGCGTAGCGCCATGAGCGGATCGATCGACGATTGGAACTCAAGCAGTAAATAGACGTAGAGCCATCGGTCATTGATGCGGATTTTCCAAACTAAATCGTCGTGTCTTTGTGCGAGTTTATCGGACTGCGTGACGTAACTACCGTTCACCCGCGTCAGGGTCGAAAAATCGGCATTATTTAGCCATTCTCCTTGAACGAATCCAGTGAGCAAATCACGCACCATCTCGGGATGCGAAAACAGCAGCTTGTAGCCAGAATCGTGATCTTTTGTCATCAAAGTATTCTAGCCGCTGGCCAGCGACGCATGTAATTAGATGATCACAATGTCAGCAAAATACAACCGTACCTACTAGAAACGCGGATCAGCAAAGCCTGCTATTTTTACTTTGCCAAATGGTGTTGCTAAATTTTTAAGTAGTGGATGTCCCAGCTTTTGCGCAGAACTTCAAAAACTGTCATGTCAAGACCTGACCCCAGCAATTTGCTTGCAAAGATGCGGCATCAGATGCACACTTACATCACTATTGATTCAAGGAGTGGCAATGAGAACGACCGTAACCATTGATGACGAGTTGTATAACAAAGCCCTTGAGGTCGCCGACCCCGCCATGCAGAAGGCCGACCTGTTCCGCGAAGCTATCAAGACTTTCGTGCGCGTTCGCGCTGGCAATCGCTTAGCAGCCCTGGGGGGCACAGTGCCAGAGATGGCGGAGGTGCCTCGACGCCGGCCCGAGATAACCCAATGAGTGGCGTTCTCATCGACACATCCGTTTGGATTGACCACTTCAGGTACAGTAATAAAGCGCTCGTTAGCTTACTCAAGCGCGACTTGGCCCTTACGCATCCTATGGTCATCGGTGAGATAGCCTGTGGAACACCCCCGGCACCAAGAGCACAAACGCTAAACGATTTAGGTCTGCTGCCTATGACCCAACATGCCGAGTTGCAGGAAACCATGGCATTCATCGAACGCGAATCTATTTATGGGATGGGATGCGGCCTGATCGACATGATCTTGTTGACATCAACACTGATGACACCTGGCGCAAAATTATGGACCTTGGACAAACGACTTGCCGATTTGGCTGAGCGTTTTAGTGTGGCGCACTTAGTAGCTATGCATTAAATAAGTGACCTAACAAGTCTTTATGATGACAGAGCGGCCAGCGCCGCCTCAGGCACCTTATCCAAAACTTTAAGTAAGGCCTTTGCAGCGCCGGTTGGGCAGCGTTTTCCTTGCTCCCAATTTCTGATCGTATCCAAGGAAACGTCAATGCGCAACGAGAAAGCTGCCTGACTCAGACCTAGGCGCTTTCTCACACGTTTGGCGAATTTTTCTGTGTCCTGCATGGCAGCAAGTTCATCTTGGACTTGCTGTGCTGCGATATCAGCTTCATTCGTGGCATCAATGCGCCTCATATCGGCACGTCCAAGCTTATTCATGTTCAAGGATGCAGGATCAATTTTTAAACGAACTATTTTCATAATATTTGCATTAACGCTGATTGGCTTTGCGAGCAGTTTTGTCTTGCATTTGCGAATGCATGAAGCTCGCCTGAGCAATCCTTTGCGAGGTAAGGTTTAGGCATTTTTTTTTACGCATTCGGCTTTGAATAATAGACCGATTCCATGCCCCCCTTTTATTTCCAACGAAGATCCAACTTCCGCTGATGTGCGGCACAGTCTCGCAGGTAAAGATTAATCAGGCTTTGATACGGAATTCCGACCTGCTCAGAAATTCCTTTGAAATAGCCGATTGAATCCTCATCCAAACGAATGGTAATTTGCTTCTTCAATTGCGTGGCATAAGGGTTCTTACGTGCCTCGCTGAAATCGTATTCTTTTCTCATGGCGAACTCTCTATCGATATTGCTTTGATTCATAATTTGATGCTTTTCGAGCAGAAATTATCAAGCCATGATCTGGTAACGCTCAGCATTTGCAATCGGTCGCATTGTTCGATCATTTTTTTCCATGGTCACCAGGCCATAATGTGCCATTGTCTTCAGCGTACGCGACAGGTTACCTTGCTTGCGCCCGGTGATCTCGGCAAGCGCGCTGATCGATGCAGGGCACTCCGTACGAATGACGTCGAGGAGCGCGCGATTTTCGTCACTTAACACCTGTGAAAGCGAACGCATCGAAGTAAACCAGATTTTAGGATCTGATGCCTTAGGTTTTAGTTCGCCTTTTGCGATAGCTAAAACACGCTCACGGATTTTTTCTTGTGATGCAATGCCAATTTTAATGATTTTCATTTTGACCTCACTTCTTGGAGCACCCGATCAACCTCGTTAAAAAAATCATTTAACAGCTGATGGGCATTTTTGAATTCATACGGTACACCCTTGTCAGCCACATGCCGATGTTGGTGATCAAATGCCAGTCGTTGCCCAGAATATCTTTTTCCCTTTTGCTTTACTGAGTGAGCGTTGTCATACCCCAAGATACGCTTACCACTAGGGGCGTGCAAGGTAAGTGAATACCGTATCCCATAAGGAATGTGCTGCGTCACCTTGACCTCCCAAGCTTCAATCTTGACCCAGTAGCCATCTTCTTGATCAATGATTTGCGCATGCAAATCTAAAAGGGTATGAATTGTGTGGTCTTGCATGGAATTAGTATATCATCTGATGATATTTTGTCGCGTAAAATACCTGTGCTAGTAGGACCGGCAAAGTTGGTAAGACATTTATTACTCAAGCTTTCATCGCGACTATATGAGCGTAGAACTTCAAATACTGTCTTTTCAAGATCTGACCCCACGCCCTCGCTTTTTCCAGCAGGATAACTGCTGGTGGATGTAACATCCTCGCTGCTATGCGTGAAAGAAGGCCTTGATTACCAGCGAAACAACGCCAGCAAGAATAATCCCCGTCATCCACTTCAAGAAGCCCAAGTCTGAACGCAAGGGCGCAAGTTCGATCTGCAAATATTTTTAACTCACCAATTCTGCTGACTCCTACGAATGTATGGCCTCGTCAACGAGAGCTTTAGCCTGTGCTGATACGCCCCCCCCACATCTGCGGAGCAATTTAAAAACTGTCATTTCAAGATCTGACCCCACGCCCGGGATAAAAAACCACGAGATCTGATTGGACACTGCGCCGTATGCCATCGATTTTGCAGGTGAAGTAATGAGTCGTTCGGAAGGCGAGCCACAAGGGTTTGTAACCGCAATGCGGGCGCCATCGACCCAAAATTGCTCATATCAGCCGAACAAAAAGACTTTTAACACTCTATTTCATTCATTTGAATCAAGCGTGAGGGGATACCATTTAATGAGATAAATAGATGTAGTAAGAGCACTTTTGTTAAAATGTACTAAAACACAATACTTCGAAATGGCCCAGTTATGTTTAGCAATAAATCCATACTAATTACCGGCGGCACAGGGTCTTTCGGAAAACAGTTTGTCAAAACTATATTTGCACGTTACCAGCCAAAAAAAGTCATCATTTACTCACGCGATGAGCTAAAGCAATATGAAATGCAGCAAACCTTCAATGCGCCGCAAATGCGCTATTTCATAGGTGACGTTAGAGATCAAGCTCGCCTAAAGCAAGCTATGGACGGCGTAGATTATGTGATTCATGCTGCAGCTTTGAAGCATGTTCCAGTCGCAGAATACAATCCGATGGAATGTATTAAGACCAATATTTATGGTGCTGAAAATGTAATTCAGGCTGCGATAGCCGCAAACGTCCATAAAGTAATAGCGTTATCTACCGACAAAGCGGCTAGTCCGATTAACCTATACGGAGCGACTAAGCTGGCCTCGGATAAATTGTTTGTGGCTGCAAACAATATGGTAGGAGATCGTCGAACGAGTTTTTCTGTCGTAAGATATGGAAATGTAGTCGGCTCCCGCGGATCCGTCATTCCTTTTTTTCAAAAATTGCTTGATAACGGTGCAGTTGAACTGCCGATCACAGATCCGCGCATGACAAGATTTTGGATTACTTTGCAGCAAGGCGTGGATTTTGTTCTCAAGAATTTTGAGCGTATGCACGGTGGTGAAATCTTTATACCCAAGATTCCTTCGGCTACTGTCACCGCACTGGCTGAAGCGATGGCGCCTGGCCTTCCCATAAAAATCATTGGTATCCGCCCTGGTGAGAAATTGCACGAGGTCATGTGTCCGTTCGACGATTCGCATCTTACGCTGGAGTTTCACGATCATTATGTGATCAAACCCTCCATCATTTTTAATGATCGCTCAGATTATTCCACCAATCGTATTGGCGAAATTGGCATCGCTGTTAATGATGGCTTTGAATATAGTTCAGGAACAAATCCCGAAGTGCTTAATAGCTCAGGGTTGCATGCGCTCGCTTTACTAAGTCGAGATTGCTGATGAAGATTGCTATCATTCCAGCACGTGGTGGTAGTAAGCGAATCCCTGGCAAAAATATTCGTAACTTTTGCGGTAAGCCACTCATCGCTTATTCGATTGAGGCGGCAAAAAAATGTGGTTTATTCGATCGAATTATTGTTAGTACTGACGATGAAGAGATCAGGAATGTTGCAAATTCGTTTGGTGCAGAGACGCCTTTTGACCGGCCAAGCACTTTAGCTGATGATCACGCAACCACGGTCCCAGTTATCAGGCATGCCGTGAGTTGGGTGCAGGATAATATCGGTCCAGTAGAACAAGTTTGCTGCATATATGCAACTGCCCCGTTCATTCAAGTTAGTGCATTAAGAGAAGCACATAATCTGTTGATGAATAAATCTGTAACCGGTTATGTCTTTAGTGCTACAACATTTCCATTTCCGATTCAACGTGCCTTCAAGGTCAGTCAAGATGGATTTGTTGAGATGTTCGAACCCGCCAACTACAATACACGCTCACAGGACTTGGAAGAGGCTTATCAAGATGCGGGTCAGTTTTATTGGGGCTCAGCAGAGGCTTACCGCAGTGATAAAATATTTTTCTCTCACGACTCAATAGCCCATGTTCTCCCTCGACACATGGTTCAGGATATTGATACGCCTGAAGATTGGAAGCGGGCTGAGTTGATGTACGAGGCTCTACGAAAAAACGGTGACATTAATTAATTGGCAGCTATTGTTTAAATGGCGTGACAACTCTACTCATGGCAAAACTTCTCGTTACTGGCGCAACTGGCATGCTTGGATGTACTTTAGTCCCTAAGCTGCAAACATGTGGCCATACCGTTATCAGGCACGGCTTTAGTGGTATCGCAGATGCCAATGTAGACTTAAGTAATGAAAATTCTACTAAGGCAATGCTGGACCAATTCAAGCCAGACTGCATAATTAACCTAGCAGCACTTGCCAATGTTGATGCCTGCGAATCTAATCCCCAAAGTGCCTATTTGCTTAACCTTGCTGTCGTTGACAATTTATGTCGCTGGATAAAAGTACATTCTCCAACATGCCACTTAATACATTTATCTACCGATCAACTTTACGATGGTCTTGGTCCGCATCAGGAAGATCGGATAGTAATTCGTAATACTTATGCATTCTCTAAAGCTGCTGCTGAACTAGCAGTAGCAGGTGTTGGGCACACGATTATACGGACGAATTTCTTTGGAAAAAGTCGATGCCAACATCGAGTCAGCTTCAGTGATTGGATTTATAAAAACCTGTGCCTTAACTTGCCGCTATCTGTTTTCGATGATGTTTTGTTCTCTCCTCTTTCAATGGAGACCTTGTCCACACTGATCGAGCACTTGGTACAACAACGACCTACTGGCATTTTTAATTTAGGTAGCTGTGAGGGTATGAGCAAAGCTGATTTTTCTTTTGCATTTGCTCGCGCTCTGGGTCTGCCAGATTTCAACTTACATCGGTGTCCATCCTCAGAGAGGGTTGGTATTAGTGCCTACCGTCCAAAAGACATGCGGATGGATTGTAGTCGTTTTGAGAGTTCTACAGGTTTGAAGCTGCCTAAACTTTCAGATGAAATCATTTTAATGCGGAGTGCATATCTTGAAGCAGCCTGATTCTATTCTTCACATCGCCGGAAAATCTATTGGCGCTTCTAATCCAACCTATTTTATTGCCGACCTCGCCGCCAATCATGATGGTGATCTTGAACGAGCCAAAGACCTCATTTACATGGCTGCCGAATCTGGTGCTGATGCAGCAAAATTTCAACATTTTAGCGCCGCTACAATTGTTTCCGATGCCGGATTCAAAGCTCTTGGCATGCAACAGTCTCACCAATCGAGCTGGAAAAAAAGTGTTGCGGAGGTATACCAGGCAGCCAGCGTGCCCATCTTGTGGACCAAGACCCTTAAAGAAACCTGTGACAAAGCTGGCATTTGTTTTTTTACCAGTCCCTATGACAAGGAGTTAGTCGATCATATAGATCCATTTGTCCCTGCATTCAAGATAGGTTCTGGCGATATCACTTGGCTTGAAATTATCGAGTATATCGCTGCTAAACAAAAGCCCACCATCATCGCAACTGGTGCATCTAACATGGACGATGTTAGACAGGCTGTTGAGACGGTGCTATCCGTTAATTCAAAAATCGCCCTCATGCAATGTAATACCAACTATACAGCTAGCCTTGAGAATTTTAAGTATATCCAGTTAAATGTGCTAAAAAGTTATCGTGCTATGTACCCAGAGATGGTATTAGGTTTGAGTGACCATACACCCGGACACAGTACCGTTTTAGGTGCGGTTGCTCTTGGTGCACGTATGATCGAAAAACATTTTACCGACGATGTCAGCCGCGAAGGGCCAGACCATGGATTTTCAATGAGTCCTAAGGCATGGCGTGATATGGTCGATGCGACTCGTGAACTCGATAATGCCTTAGGTTGTGGAATAAAACAGGTGGAAGATAACGAACAGCAGACTGCTGTATTACAGCGTCGTGCCATTCGACTGGTGCGAGATCTAAATGTTGATAGCGTTTTGAATCGGGATTGTTTTACCGTTTTACGCCCCTGTCCTTCCGACGCAATACCGCCATCTTCAATACTACAAATTGAAGGTAAAAAACTTATGCGCAACATGTCTGCGGGGGACTATTTGAAATGGAACGATCTCAAATAGCCATCATCATCCCTGCTTTTAATGAGGCAGCGACGATCAGTGCTGTCATATCCAATGTGCATGAGTACGGTATCCCAATCGTAATCGACGATGGCTCAAGCGATTTGACTTCTACATTGGCATTGGCGGCTGGTGCAGAAGTCGTCACACATAGCGATAACATTGGATATGATGGCGCGCTTAATTCTGGCTTTGCGCGCGCAGCAATACTTGGTTGTAGATATGCAATTACCATTGACGCTGATGGGCAGCATAATCCAGCGCAGCTTCGTGAGTTTATTGATCGGCTAGACCAAGGTTTCGTTCTCGTTCTTGGTGTACGTGATCGATTGCAGCGCTTCTCAGAAAAAATATTTGCCATAACTGCAAAGCTCTTATGGGGAATCTCTGACCCACTATGTGGACTTAAGGGATATGCGATGGTGATTTATTCTCGTGTTGGCTATTTTGATAGCTTTAAGTCAATCGGTACTCAACTGGCAGTATTTACTATTGTCCAGGGTTGCAGTATGACTGAATTGCCAGTTCTTACTCGCGAACGACAGGATAAGCCGCGCTTCGGTTCTGGTTTGCTCGCTAACTATAAAATTTTACGCGCTATGCTGATACTAATATGGCGTGTTGGATGTCTGCGGCGAGGGAATTAATTATGCATTCAATTTTGCCTGTTAAAGTTGCCATCATTGGATGCGGGCTAATTGGTACGCAATGGGATGCCCATTCAATCTCAACAAAATATTCACTTACGCATGCAGCAGGTTTCAGCCGCCACCCTCAAGCAAAGTTAGTAGCAGTATGCGATCAGGACATTCGCAAAGCTCAGCGGGCAGCGCAAAGTTGGGGCGTCGCGCATACTTACACTGATCCGCAAATTATGTTTGCGGCTGGTCCAATTGATATAGCAATAGTCGCCTCTTCTAGTACCGCCCGTTGGGATGTCATTGATCCTGCGTTAGCATCTGGGGTTAAGGTACTGGTGATTGAAAAGCCTCTGTCTATATCAATTGATGAGAGCAAAAATATTGCCTCTGCTGTTAATACATCAAATGTGAAGTCATTGGTGAATTACTCACGGCGTTGGGATCCAAGCATGCGTCATCTGCAGGCGCAAATTGCAGCAGGTGATTTTGGCGACATTCAACGGCTAGTGGGAATGTACGGTAAAGGTATCGCGAATAATGGTTCTCACATGATTGATCTGACGGCATTACTATGTAACGCTCGTCCGATCAGGGCTAGAGCGTTGGGCTCACCTCTTGCTGCTAGCGAATCGGATTGGTCAAAAAGTATGGACTTAAGCTTAGATGCACAGTTTGAATTCATGGATGCGTCAGGTAAATCATTTCAGCTCACAATGCTTGGCACAGACCAAAATGCTTTTACATGCTTCGAATTACGCGTGTTCGGTACACGAGTCATAGTCGACATTGCACTAGGCGGACGCAAGATTACACTAACACCCACCTGTAATGATCCCCAATATTCGGGCTACACTATACCTGGCATGCCAGAAAGCCAAGAATCGCGGGCGTTGGAGGCAATGGACTTAATGGTCGATGAAGCGGTCGGACTTGCACGGGGGAGTCGCGAACAATCCAGCTGTGACGTAAATGTAGCCTTACAGACCGCAATGGCAATAGACGCTTTGTTATGTTCTGCACGCGAACATGGTCGCTGGGTCGAAATCGCATAAAACTTTAGGAGAATGATTTTGGCTGAATTGGCTTTAGCAGGTGGCACGCCAACACGAACCGCGGCTTTTCCTGTGCGTCGTACGATGGGCGAAGCTGAAAAGCGAGCTGTCCTCGAAGTGATGGACAGTGGTGAATTATCAGGTTTTTTTGGTAGCCCAGGACCGCAATGGCTGGGCGGACCGAAGGTTCGTGAATTTGAAGAAAAATGGGCGAATCAATACGGCTTTAAACACGCTATTTCTGTGAATTCCTGGACTACCGGACTAATGACTGCGGTGGGCGCAATTGGAATCGGACCAGGAGATGAAGTCATCGTTTCCCCGTACACCATGTCTGCTAGCGCGACGGCAATTTTATTTTATGGTGGCATACCTGTATTTGCTGACATTGATCCCGATACGTTCAACCTGACTGCCGTCACCATTGAGTCTTGCATAACACCGCGCACTAAGGCAATTATGGTAGTTCACATTTTCGGACAGGCTGCCGATATGGATCCGATAATGGCCTTGGCACGTCGCCATGGAATCAAGGTAATTGAAGATGCCGCGCAGGCCCCAGGGATACAGTACAAAGGCAGGCCCATTGGCGCAATCGGCGATATCGGTGGCTTCAGCCTGAATTACCATAAACATATTCACACCGGTGAAGGGGGTATGCTGGTCACGAATGACGCGCAACTGGCGCAGCGTTGCCAACTAATTCGTAATCATGGTGAAAATTTGATTGAAGCGCACCAGGTAGAAGATTTAACCAATATGCTGGGTTCGAATTACCGACTTACCGAGCTGCAGGCTGCTATCGGCTGCGCCCAGTTAGACCGGCTTGATGGCTATTTGGCGCACCGGATGAGATTAGCTAACTATTTCAGCACAAAACTGGCGGATATACCAGGGCTCACTGGCGTTACCCTCGCAGAGGGAGCTGGCCATGCCTATTATCTTTACCCAGTGAAGTATGATGCAAGTGTAACTGGAATTACGCGTAGTACATTTGTCAAAGCTGTCAATGCAGAATTACCACCACCGCAAATTTGGGAACAGACCGGATGGGTCGAAGCTTATGTCAGGCCACTCTATTTAGCACCTATGTATCAAAAGAAAATCGCACTTGGCAGTAACGGATTCCCGTGGTCAATGAACCCCCAAGTCAATTATGACTACAGTAAAGGCATCTGTCCGGTGGTCGAGAGGATGCATGAAGATGAACTTATTTATACTCCTTTAATGCGTGAGCCGATGACTGAGGCTGATATCGATGACTTTGTATTTGCTATTTCTAAAGTTTTGGCAAACACTTCTACATTGCGGTCAATGTAATAGGAGGGCAGATGCAAAGCACACCTAGTCACCAGACCTTAATCGGCAAGAAAGTGACACTGCAAACTTTCAGTGAGATTAACCTTACACCAAGATACCTTGAGTGGCTTAGAAATCCCGAATTAATGAAGTTCAGTAATCAGCGCTTTTTCAACCACAGTATGGACAGCTCCATTACCTACTTCAATTCTTTTGTCAACAGTGATAACTTTTTCTTTGCAATTTACCATGAGAATACATTTGTAGGCACGATGACTGCCTACCGCTCGCTGGTGCACGGGACAGCTGACATTGGTATTTTGATTGGCGACGGCGAGCAGGGAAAGGGTTTGGGCAAGGATGCTTGGGCCACGTTGATGGCCGCCCTACTCACAATTGGTACGCGCAAGGTCACTGGTGGAACATTGAGATGTAATGATGCAATGATACGAATCATGAAAGGTTGCGGTATGCAGTCCGACGGAGTGCGAATAGCGCAGGAGTTAGTTGACGGTGTACCACAGGACATCATGTACTTCACAAAATTTGGTGAGCAATGATCGTAGACCTTCCTCACCCATTAGCAGTGGTCGCCCATGATGCCGGAGCAGCAAATCACATCTATGCTTGGCTGGACGGCGAGCAAGCTTCTGTTTTTCTATCCGGCCCTGCCAAAGAAATTTGGCACGAACGCTCAGGACAGATAAATCAATCGAATATGGAAGCAACCATCTCCAAGGCTGCTTTGCTCATTACTGGTACCGGCTGGGGGAGCAACCTAGAGCACGATGCACGCCGCTTAGCGCGCAACTTGGGGATCAAATCGGTAGCTGTTATCGACCACTGGACCAATTATCACGAACGCTTTAGCCGTGAAGGCGATCAAGTGCTTCCAGACGAAATATGGGTAAGCGATCCATATGCATTGAAGATCGCGCAAGCTACTTTCCCTACTATAAATGTAGTACAGCAACCGAACGATTACTTATCACGAATGGTAGCTGAGGTAGAGTCACAACAAACAACTGGTGCGGTGTACGGAAATGACCGAGTGCTATACGTTCTCGAACCGATCCGCCAAGCTTGGGGCACATTGGCCATCCCTGGGGAGTTCGAAGCGCTCAACTACTTTATGCATCATCGGGCTCTCGCGCATGTGGCGCCCAATGCAGAAATACGTCTGCGACCGCATCCATCAGACCCGCCCGGCAAATATGACGCTTGGCTGAAGTCCCAAGTAAATCCCCTCATCGTACTCGACAGTGCACCAACTTTAGCTGCTAGTCTTGCATGGGCCAATATAGTAGCAGGATGTCAAACCTACGCCATGGTGCTGGGGTTAGGCTGCGGACGAACTGTCATTTCTTCAATTCCTGCATGGGCACCGCCCTGTATCCTTCCACATCTTGATATCATACGGCTATCGCGCTTGTGTGAACCTAGTATTTAACGAAATGGTCCTGCAATGATTACCTCTACTTATGGCCAACCATTATTCCCTGAACTGAATTATTGCAATCGTTGCTGCATGCCGGAGTCGAATGAGGGCGTAGTCTTCGATGAAATGGGAATCTGCCAGGCTTGCCAGTCGTCTGAACATAAAATTCGTATCGATTGGACCGAGCGCCAAACGGAACTGGTCAAGATCCTCGATCAATACAAGAAACTAAATAATGAATACGATTGCATCATACCGATCAGCGGAGGGAAGGATAGCGCCTTCCAACTACACGTTCTTACTAAAATCTACGGTATGCGCGCGCTGGCGGTGACGTTCAGCCACACGTGGTTTACAGAAACAGGGAAATATAATCTGCAGAACTGCCTCGATAAGTTCGAAGTTGACCATATTATGTTTTCCCCGAGCACTGCTCTGGTGAACAAATTGGCACGCCAATCTTTGTATAAGATTGGCGATGCCTGTTGGCACTGCCATTCAGGTGTCGGCGCTTTCCCAATGCAGATTGCCGTAAAGTACAATATCCCTCTCATGATTTGGGGGGAGTCAATTGCTGAAACCTCAGGACGAGCCACTCACCGTAATCCTGTGCGAAAGTTCGACCGCGACTACTTTACCAAGGTCTCGGCAAAGCGCTATCCGGACGAAATGGTTAATGAAGAAATAAGTGCACGTGAAATGGCGCCTTTCAGAATGCCGTCAGTCGAGGATATCGAGAAAGTTGGTGTAGTCGGCATTCACTTGGGCGATTTTATTTTTTGGGATGACGAACGTCAGATGGAATTTATGCGCGACGTCTACGGCTGGCGTGAAGATAAGGTCGAAGGTACCTATAAGAACTACAAGAGCGTTGAATGCCGCATGGCTGGCGTACACGACCATACTAAATTCCTTAAACGTGGCTTCGGACGTGGCACCGACCATGCAAGCGTGGACGTGCGCGCGGGGCTTCTCACACGCGAAGAAGCCTTTGAATTGGCCAAGAAATCTGATACCGAGCGACCTCCTGCATTAGACTGGTATCTGCAGATTACTGGTTTTAGCCAACAAGAGTTTGACGAAGTCATGGCCCAACATCGCCGAAACTTAAACATAACAGCGCTTACTGACGAAAAGTTCAGTGCTGCAGTGGAAGGCTTCCGCAAGGCTAAGGGTGAGAAATGAAAAATAACACCCCAACTCTCTCTAGCCTAACCGCCAGTGAACTAATACCGCTGCTTCAGTCGCGTAAAGTCAGTGCCACCGAAGTGACACAGGCTTGCCTTGAAAGTATCGAATGCAATGAACATCGCTTACACGCATGGGCATGGATGAAGCCCGAACAGGCGCTAGCCCAGGCTGAGGCAGCTGACCGGAAACTGAAGATTGGCGGCGGAGGCAAGCTGTGTGGCATCCCAATCGGCATCAAAGATATCTTTAACACGGCGGAAATGCCTACCCAGATGGGTAGCCCGATATGGAAAGGCTTCACTCCCGGAAATGATGCGAGAGTAGTCTACTACTTACGCATGGCAGATGCCATCTTGATGGGTAAAACGGTGACGGCCGAATTTGCCGTGCATGCACCGGGACCGACCAACAATCCCCACAGGCTAGGATATATCCCAGGCACTTCTTCTTCCGGCTCTGCAGCCGCTACCGCTGCCCATATGGTTCCTCTAGCATTAGGTACGCAAACTGCAGGCTCGATTATCCGTCCGGCCAGCTACTGTGGTGTGTACGGTTTTAAACCCTCATTCGGCCTTGTGCCGCGCACGGCAATGCTCAAGACCACAGACTCTCTTGACAGTGTGGGTATGTTTTCTCGGAGCGTAGATGACTTGGCACTATTGTTTGATATCGTGCGGGTTCACGGTTTAGATTATCCGATCGCCCATGAAATACTAAACGATCCTACTCGCCAAACCATCGCCGATCGCCCATGGCGCATAGGCCTACTCCGCGGCCCGAAATGGAAAGAAGCCGAACCGTATGCCAAGCAGGCCTTGGTAGATTTCGGTCAGCGACTCGCTGACTTGCCAGGGGTGGTGATTGAAACTTTTGAATTACCATCTGAATTTTCACAAGCACATCAGATCCACACCACGATTTATGACCGAGCATTGGCATACTATTTTAAGGAAGAGTTCGCCGCCAAGACGTTAGTTAGCTCGGTAATGTACGATATCATTTCACGTGGCAATCAGATCACATTGAGCAATTACAATAAGGCGCAATCTGAACAAAATGTGTTGTCTCATCATCTTGATAACATCCTTAAGCAAGATTACGACATTATCATTGATCTATCAACCGGTGGCGAAGCACTTAAAGGACTGGCTTCAGTTGACCGACCTGATAATTGCCTTATCTGGACGTTGTGCGGCGTACCAACCATAAACCTACCTGTATTTACAGGACCTAATGGATTACCTTTCGGTGCCCAAATTTACGCTCGGCGGTACAACGATTATTTATTGTTGAACTTTGCGCGCCACTTGCAGACACATGGATTGATCCCAATCAATACGCCATTACCATCATTCCAGATTGATACGACAATAAAATAAACATCAGTATCGAATAACTTTAACTTCTAAGAACGGTGCAACCTTCATTGTGTTGATAAGCATAACAAAAGACTGCATTGACTGGCTAGCTAATAGGAACTCGTGCACCCAGTACGCGATGTCCTGAGTAGCTAGTAGCGACAGCTGAGGTTGATCGCGTCTCGAGTATGGTCATCCTCCATAAAATTTTGACTCACCACTTTCTTGCGCAGGTAATCACCCTGTAAGGTCTCAGCATTTCGCAAGTGGTGCGCCCCCCAGCCTCGCTCTACGTCCTTAGGATCAAGCTTTTTCCCAATCTGCATCTTTCGCTCTATAGTCTGCTGTGACCACGGTGCGTAATGGTAAACCAGTATTTTCAGGTTAAGAAGACGGAAACTAGCGTCAGGCAAATGAGAACTGTGACGACCAGGAAAATACATACCAACGGGATTGCAGTGATAGAAGCGGTTACGAGTCGGCTGTAAACCGATATTGCCGATTGCTATTCGCTCTTTTTGATCGGTGAGGGCATTATCATCAATACCGTAGTATTTTTGCAGTGGCAATGGCTTATCATAGGTAGGTATGACACCTGGATTTTCATCGATCACCAGCATGCCAGAGGCCGCGCAACCACTACGACCCATCTGCTTAAGGTTGTATTCTAGGTTTTTAAGTGGAACGCTGCATACTAGGAATTCAGTTACACAAAGTGCGATCTTCCAACCTACCATTTCCTGCTCGTAGTTCATCACTTCGAGGTCAGTCAAATAAGCATCAAAGTGGGTGAGCCGGCTGCGCACTAAACGCCATTGCGGGGCCAACTCACGACATATATCAGCAGATCGGTCGGTCGAACCATGGTCGATTAGTATTCCATAATCGAACAAATTTAAGTGATGTTTGAGCCACCACGGCAACATGTATTCTTCGTTGTAGAAATGACAAATAACAGTACGCATGTTAGCTTTTCAGATCATAGGAATTATAAGAACTCAGCGGATGGGAAATACGAATAGAACACCGAACCAGCTGGCACACCTTCTGCGCGCACCTTGGCCGCTAATTCATATCGAAAATTCCAAGCAGAGAAGACGAAGAAAGTCTCACTATTAAGCTTACCGCACGCTGCCATTGCCTCGATACGGGTACCTGAACCAGGCGCATTTAGTCCTATCTTGAGTGGGTTCTCATCAATAAATAGGTCGGGCTTGATGTTGCAGGCATTTACCAGAGTCATAGCCTTAGCCGCCGCACCAACGAACACAATCTTACGACCTAGCCTGCGCTGTTCGGCAACTATCGCAACCACGCTATCAACAATTTTTCGTGCTGTGCGACCGAAGTGTTCATAGGTCTCCCAGTCGAACAATTTGGCTGATTTTTCATAAGCGTATAAGTCTTCGATAATAGCGAAGTCACCTAACATGAACGGATCTCGAAAGTTGACCGATTTTGTATCATCGGCATGTTGTAAAAGATAGACTGGGCTGTCCCCATGGATCTTGACAAGGAAGGCATCAACCAATTTCAATCCTGAACGCAAGGCCAATTCAGCCATCGAACGCGTATTAAAAAAAGAAATATGTTCGTGGTACATAGTATCGAATTCCCCATGCTCAAACATACGAGCTTGAGAAGGCTGCACTATGACTGTGCCACCATACTTTAGCTTGTCGCGACAACCCGCCAAGAAGGCCAATGGGTCATCCACATGTGCAACCACATTCATGCATACAATGACGTCAAACTTACCATCAATCTCTACCGCTGCTTGAGGCCAATAGCCGCAAATGACAGGTAACCCTGCTTCTTGTGCTTCCTTGGTGATGTTGCTAGCAGGATCGACACCAATGCAATTGAGGCCAGCAAGCTGCATTTCGCGGATCAGACTACCATCATTACAAGCAAGCTCCAGTACACGGCCTCCCGTGGGCACACTCTTGGCAAGGGCATGTGCAAACCAGGTAAAAAACTTACCAAGGGTCTTTGAGGTGCCGCTAACGTAGGCATATTCGTCGAAGATTGTCTTGCGGTCTACGCAATAGCTTAGCTGCGCATTCCAGCAGATACTGCAGATATTTAAGCCTAGGGGAAATTCACTTACTTTTTCGTCAGTGCCATGCGTATAGCTATTTGCTGGAGGCTGAACACCGAGGTCAAGTACCATGTGAAGATCACTGCTGCCACAACAAAGGCATTGCTTGATAAAGTAGCTACCCACTAGACTCTTCCTTTACCGGCTCGATAGTCGCTAATAAATTCACGGCAGCGCACCCGTAAGTCTGAGGCCAGCAATTCACCGCCACAAATGGCTTTCATCTTAGTTGTGTCAAGCAAGAATGAATATGTTTCTGAATCACCTTCATATAAAACCTGAGCATCCCAGGTCATCGCAACAGCGTGCGCCAGTTCGCCCATACGAAAAGAATTGCTACCAGCATTGAAGATACCCGGCTTCTGCTTAGTCAGCAGCAGCTTTCGCAGCAATACCCAAAGATCAGCGAGGAATAGAATAGTTCTGTTTGATTCGCTATTTCTTAGGCGCACCTGCCCGGTGCGCACGGCCGACAAATTCATCGCGTTGAACACTAGCTCTTCACGGATATTAGGACTGAATCCCGACAGAGTACCCATGCGCAATGCATAAAAATTTTCCAGAAAATTTTGGGCGATGTAATCAAATGCGAACTTCGAAATATCATAAGGGTTTTGCGAAGGTATCAACGCCAAAGAAGCTTCAGTCGAAGCAACCGTATTAGCTTCCTTGTTCGAATATAGGCTGCCGGAAGATGCGTAGATCAACTTAGTATCTGAGCGCAGCTTCTTGGAGAAGTTGAAAAGATTTAGGCAATTATTCGACAGCGCGCCCTTTGGGTCTTTAATAGACTGGTCAACGCTGGAATGACCGCCGAACCACAGTACTGCATCAAAGCAGCTGAGAAAGGTTTCATCTAGACTGTCGTAATCGGCGGTAAGCACATCCGGAATGGCGCCCGGATTGCCGCGCGACCCACGATCTATCACGCTAACGCTAAAACCAGACAATTTCAATTTGTCATACATATATGAGCCAATGTAGCCACACCCACCAACAAGCAACACATTGATATCTGCGACTACCGATGGATCTTTATCTGAACTATTATTATCCAACGACTTTCTCCGAGTATATGCTGATTCATAATTATCAAGCTGACTAGGTTGCCCACATGCAGTGAGGTGGAGGAGGAAATACGCTCTGATCCATCTATAGGATTGCCATCAATTTATTAAGTGCACCATTGTAATCAGTTAAGCGTACATTTCGCGAAGGCAGCGTATGTAATTCTGGTTCCGAGTACTCGCGATCTGCCGCTTGGATACAAGCAACCCCTTTGCTGGCGAACTGGGCCAAAGCTGTAGAAGGCTGGTCGATACCGATACACACTGTAGTCTTTGCTATCCAGTCACTCAATGCACCTGTAGCAAACACCTCATCTATCGCCGCATCCAGAATTCCCTCACGCCGGAGATGATTAGCTAACAATTCACTGACATCCCAACTGGCCTTAGAACGTAGTTTGCAAGGAACACCCTTGGAGGCACACAGTTTAATTACCGCCAAGGCAAATTGAGCGATGGTCTTAAATTGGCAGGTTGGTACACCACCAGGATCGGTCAGTGCGTTAAACAGTAAAAGTACAAGCGGTGGGCAGGTCTGTGGCGTATTTTCAAATACCAGTGGGTGCGCCCAAACGGAGCGAGCATTGCCAAGTTCTGTGTACGAATCAGGATCTCGCGCATAGCCATGTTTTCGCCCTTGTTTCATGACTGGGAACGGATTGACCGAAAAGCTCGAATGAGGGTGTACCTCAGTTGGTATTTCGCGCAGGTTAGCCCAAGTAGTAAGGGGGCCGGATAACGCGACGTCATAGTCGCAAATATAAAGGTACCTGATACTGGCGAACTTGGGTGCGCTGCAAAGTTGGTCGAACAGTCGAATTTGTGACAGTGACCGTGCTACCTGTCGTTCCACTTGGGCTAAGAAGGCAGGAGCATCAGGGCAAATGAATCCATACAGGTCGGTGGCCAAGCGCCGAACTTCAGATGCATAGATTGTTTCAGCTAGACTAGCTGGCTTTGGCATAACATTATCTAGCCGCAGATTGATTCGGTTGTGCGCGATCGGTATATCGAAATAGGGACTAGCTAAGTCCAACAGCTTATCACCATGGAAACCGGCGAGGCGTTTCCGATGGTACTCATAATCGTAGTAGACGGTAGGTAGATGGACTAATGCTTCGGAATATGCCGAGTCGGAGGGATCGAAGTCGAGCGAAAAGTTCATCGCATTGGGCAAGTAAGGCGACACATGAGGAACCGAAAATTTTTGTGCGTTCCTGTACTTTTCAATAATGGCTTGAGTTAAGAAATGACGCTGCAAGGAAGAATCGAAATAAAAATCCTGAGTATTATCAAGCGTAAAAAAAGCCAATGTTTCTCGTTCAGGCATAGCATCGACAAGTAGTGGTGCGAAACGCTTCCAGCGCAATAACGAAATGGTGGTGAAATAGGTGTTGAAGTAGTCCCAACCCGGAGATGATTGCGGAAAATTGAAAATGCGTGTGCGTAGCTCTGACAAGTTAGAGTCGAATGTACGAGCAATGCGATCAGCTTCATAATGACAGCGTGAAAGACCGTCCGGCCGCATGTCAATATTGTCCACGAAGACAATATTCGGCATACGCTCGGTCACAAGCACATTAACCACATCAGCAGAATTAGTGATGAACTCTGTCTTGAGAATTTGCTCACCTAGCGTCGACTTTGCAAATTGGTAATCGAAGCGATTTACTAGGAATATGGAAGGCATGTTCAAATTAGAACCATGTTAGCGGAGTTTATCGCGGAGGGCTGCATAGGCAGCAAAGTATTCTGGGTATCCCTGTTCTCGAATTGCCATTTTCAGAGCATCATTGAGCACGGCCTCTTGGCGGAACTGGTTCAACCGACTAGCTGACCATGCTAGCACAAAAGGATTAAAAGTCTTGCACTTCCATTCCGATTTGGTGGCTAGAATTAAGGACGCAATGCGCTCCATAAGAAATACCTTCCGCTGAACCCCACCTGGGTAGGCTGTGGGCTCAGTCATATTGTACTTAACTAAAGACTCCTGCCCTTCGCAGAAGTCAAAAAGCTGTTCATTGAGGCCTAGCCAAGCGCGCCAGAAGGCTGGACGAGCAATAAAGTAGTTACTGAAAATGATGTGGCGTGAATCCATCACTAACTTAGAAAGGTCAATTGGCTGTCCGATGGCTTCAAAAAAAGTCGAGCAGGCCTGACTGAAACCAGGCTGAAATAACTCTTCCTGTTCAAATAAATTGAGGAAGAAGGCTCCCATATCAACCTGTGGGCTGAAGGCGTAGACGTCATAGTCATCCTGGTGCGCCTTGACGAAGGCGCACACGCTGGCATGACTTAGCCCTGTTTTTTCCTCAAATCGAGGCGAGAAAAATCCATAGTAGCTTTCCTCATCCATTATCTCGTTAAGCAAGAAGCGGCGGATTGGCCAGTACTCGCGCCAGTCATTGCGTTGTCCAGACAAGTTATCAAGAAGATGAAAACCGGGACGCACCGAATCCTTTGTGGTTTCGTTATAAGCGATGTGGTATAGGTTGATTGCTTTCATATCAGCAGCACACTCACTCAACGGCAACTGCGCGCAATACATACTGGAAAGGGATGGAATCAATCACCGCCATTTCAGGGTCAGCACCAACCGCGTTTGCCATCGCCCTTATCGCATCTTTCATCTGGTCTGTCGGATCGTGAAATTTCCGGACACTCATCTCTACCACCTGATACCCGCAGGACTGAAACAGGTGCAGTATGGAGATGCGTGTGAACCAGCGTATATGGGTGCGATCAAGCAGACCAGAATCCTGGTAAAGAAAAGTCCCGTTATTAAGGATCGACTGGATACCCCAGTTTTGAGCATTTGGGATACAGGCAATAATTTCGACCGGTCCATTAGCATTGACACGGATCCTCTTGAGTAGTTTCCATGGGTCATACAAGTGTTCTAGCGCATCAGCAAATACCCAGGTTTGAGCTGTGCCCAGCTCAGCAAATTTAATGTCGTCGATATGCTCGACATTACCGAATATGACATCGGTACAGTTATATCTCGACGATTCCGCATATTCCTCGACGATTTCGATACCTGTGTAGCGAGTGGATGGACTGTTTGCTAGGTAAGCCTTAGCCAATGCACCACTGCTTGAGCCAACTTCGACAATATGAGCCTTATGCGGCACCATCAGACGCAATACATCTACGTTGGCTATATCGTTAATAGCGGTCTGTTTAATATCTTCGATCTGGAGCACGATAATCCTTTAATTGAGGCTTACTGGGGCGCACGAGGCGCGAGGTTGACCGCAAAATTAGCATGTAGTCCATATTACAGTTGAAAGATATTCAATATACCTACAAGCTTTGAAGTTACGTCCTCATAAAAAGCGTTCAATTTAATATTTTTTGAATTAAAAAATTTTTACGAGAAATTTTATAAAATTAACATCAACTCTGCAATAAAGAATATTTTCAAGGCTATTTGCCTTAGTCTAAAAAATGAACACCATCAAATATTATATAAATAATAAGTCATTTAGCAAAAAACATTTGCTTAAGTAAGACAATAAAAATGAATTAATTCGAATGATCGACTCTATTCACGTTATGACTAAACATTGCAAGCTTATAAAAAATCATGGCTCCCGAATCGACTCATCCATCGCCTTAGTCAAGGGCCACAACAAATACGACATCACCGACCTAGTTCCCACCACAATCTCCGCCGTCACCGTCATCCCCGGCAGCAGACGCGATTGGGCGTTCATTCTGCGTAGCTTGGCGTCACCATAACCGATACGGCTCAGGTAATAAGCATCCAAGCCCGCCCCAGGTGCTGCCGCATCCCGCCGGAAGGCATCCTCACTAATGGTACGTACCTTGGCATCCAGCGTGCCGTGCATCTGAAAAGGAAAGGCATCCAGCTTGATATGCACCGCATCACCAGGCTTAATGTAGCCTACGTCAATCGAATCAATCTGAACTTCTGCTTCCAAAGACGCTGCTAGGGGCACTAGAGTGAAGAAGGCTTCCGCTTCCCGTACGATGGAGCCTTCCGATAGCTTGGCAATATCCAGAATCACCGCATCGGCTGGTGCGACCAACGAGATCAATTTAAAACGTTTATCAGCCTTCTGTAACTGTTCATTCACCGAATCCCGGTCCCGCGAGGTGGCGAGCAGGTCTTCCATCATCTTTTGGCGCCACCCTTTGGTGAAGGCGGATTTTTCTGCTTCACTGGCGGCTAGTTCGCGTTTGAGTTCATTTTCTTTATTGCGAACTTGCTGCAGTTCGCGCTCGACTTCTAATCGCTTTTCTTGCGCACCTAAAAATGCCATGCGCGAGCCGTACTGTTGGGCGACTAGCTTTTCTTGCATGGATTCGATTTCCATCAAGGATTTGACCCGCGTGGTGAGGATGGCTTGATCGCGGCGATTGGTTTCTAGGCCGGCTAAGAGACGCTCGACGTTTTCACTCATCTTAGCTAGCTGGGCCTTGTAATTAGCTTGGCGCTCAGTCGACAGATTAGCTTGCAGGCGACTGTCGGCGTCACTGGCGGCTTTGCCTTTGGGGGCGGCACCGGCGATTTCCTGTTCTAGCGATCGGGATTGGGTATCGAGGCTGCGCAAACGGGTGCGTAGCTGGGATTGATCGGCATTGGTAAAGGTGGGGTCGAGGGTGGCTAAGATGTCGCCTTTTTTGACGACCTGCCCTACCCGTACATGGATCTTTTGTACGATCGAGGTTTCTAGCGGCTGCACGACGATGTTTGGCACCGGCGTGACTAAGCGGCCATGGGCAATCACGACCCGGTCTACATGCGAGAAGCTAGCCCACAGTATGAAACTAATCAGTGCCACCACCAGCGTATGCACAGTGATGCGCGCTAAAGGAGGTAGTGGGCTGCGTTCGATTTCATCCGCATCGGGCAAAAAGTCGATGACGGTTTTGCCGTCCTTGGTGCTTTGCTGATCACCCAGTCCGAACACCGCGCGCAGCTTCGCCAGACGACTCAAGTCGCCCTTCTCTTTGTCGCCGGCGCCGCGCAAATTGCGCTCGACCGCACGACTTAAATGTGGCTTGTTTGTTGGTTCCATAATTGTTGATAAGTTAAACAACGTGCAAGCAATTCGTCATGGCGGCCACTGTCCATCAAGCGGCCCTGATCCATCACCATGATGGCATGCGCATTGACGAGCGTGGAGAGTCGGTGGGAGATCATCACGACGGTGCGACCGACCGCGATTCTTGATAGATTTCGAATGAAGATGGCTTCGCTTTCCGGGTCGAGCGCACTGGCGGCTTCGTCGAGGATGAGGATGGTCGGCTTAGCTAACAGCGAGCGTGCAATCGACAGGCGCTGCTTTTGGCCGCCGGATAAATTGGCGCCGTTTTCTTCCAGGAGCGTATCGTAGCCTTGCGGCAGACGCTCGATAAATTCTGCCGCGCCGGAGGCTTCTGCGGAGGCGACGATTTCTTCGAACGAGGCATCAGGTTTGGTGGCGGCGATGTTTTGTCGCACGGTGCCGCGGAACAGAAAATTCTCTTGCATCACAATGCCGACCTGACGACGCAGGTAAGACAAATCGATTTCGCGCGCATCGACACTATCGAAGCGGACGATGCCTTCTTGGACGTTGTAGAGGCCTTGGATGAGCTTGGTGAGGGTGGTTTTGCCTGACCCGCTTCGGCCAACGATGCCGATCACTTTGCCTGCCGGGATGGTGAAGCTGGCGCGATCTAAAGCGGCGGCACTGGCACCTGGGTAGCGGAAGGTGACTTCGTCAAAGGTGATCGCACCGTCGAGCTTTGGCCGCAAGCCGCCTGCTCCGACCCGACCTTCTGGTGCGCGGTTCATGACTTGGCCGAGCATTTTTACTGACAAGACAGTTTCTTGGTATTCATTGACGAGGCCGACGATGGCTAGCAGAGGGGCCACAACGCGTCCAGAGAGCATTTGGAAGGCGATTAGGGCACCGACCGTCATTGTTTGATCAAACACGTCCTGCGCGCCTACCACGATGAGGACGACCGGCAGCAGTTTGCCGAGGAAGTCAGTGATGGCGTTACCCGATATCGAAATGCGTGCAACGCGAAAGTGCATCGTGATCGCTTCTGCGGAGCGTTGATCCCATAGGCGACGCTGGGTCGGCTCGATCGCCAGCGCTTTAACAGTGCGCATGCCATGGATGGTTTCGACCAGCATGCCTTGACGCTGGCCTTCGGCTGAATACAGCGCATTTAAACGACGCTGATAAGTCGGCACCATAGCCGCGACCACAGCACCGATGAGCACCGTGAACAACAGCGTAATCATGGCCAGCTTGGGCGAATAGAAAAACAGAATCGGTAAAAACAGGAACAGCGCTGTCATGTCCAGCGCAGAAAAAAACATTCGGCCGGTGAGGAAGTTACGAATCTTTTCAAGCTGCCTGACGTGCTGCGTGACGATGCCGGCGGTGGAGGTTTCGAAATAATCAATCGGCAAAGAAAGCAGATGCGAAAACACGCGCCGCGTTAATCGCATATCGATTTTGTTGGTCGCCACCAGCGTCAAGTATTGGCGGAAGAAACCAAAAGCTGCGTCAAAAAGCTGGGCGATCACGATGCCGCCGCCAAGTACCCACAGCGTAGTCACGCTCTGATGCACCAATACCTTATCGATCACCAGCTGAAAGAAAATCGGTGAGCTCAGCGCCAAAAAATGTAACGCCACTGCAGCGATGGCGATGTCACGAAAGGCGGCTTTTTGCTTGAGAATTTCAGGAATAAACCAGCGCAGACCAAAGGGCTGGTTTGGGTCAGTTAAAGCATGGCTACGTTTTAAGAACATCACTTCGCCAGCCCATTGGCGAGTGAACTGGGCTTGCTCGACTAAGGTGATGTTCGCCATGTCGGCCAGTGGATCAAGAATAGCGAGCCGGTCTGGCGCACCATCTGCCGCTGCGCGCGCACCGACGACGATTACACTGCTGCCATCGGTTTTGCGAGCCAGGATTGGGAACACGCCACCCTGGTCCATGATCGCATCCCATGTAAGTCGATCAAAGCGCGCTTTGAGGCCGATTTCGAGCGCGATGGTGAGCAGCAGGCTGGATGGCGGTTCTGCAGCGGTGAGTGCGTAGTCCTGGATCAGGCGTTCGGGGTTGACTTGCAGGCCGTGATGCTGGGCGATGGCGGTTAGGCACTGGATGCTGGAATGGAGGTAGTTATCTTGCATTGTGCATTTGGCATTATAAAAAGACGACCAAGTTCAGAACCATTCTGGACCTAATACAAATGAAATCGACAACCGTTTCTTGTTCGCAATTCTAACTCAGCTGCAGGGAAATGGGGGCCTACCCATCCTTTGAACAGAGGATAAAAAAGGGCGGCAAAGCCGAAGCTTTGCCGCCCTTCATCCCTGCTACCTTAAGCTTTACTACTTGCCTAAGGCGAGGAAGCCCTCCGTACCCGTTGGCGGCTTCGTTACCGTCGCGGGTTGTCCAGGTGCTGCCAGCGTGTTGTTGAGGCCCGCGATTCGATTACCGTCGGCATCGTACTGTTTGAGTACCTCCACCAGACCACCGACTGCGACCCCGGCTGAGGCCAGTGTTCCGTCGTGCAGCACATCAATCTTCGGCGTGCTCGCTACATCGCCGCTGCCATCGACCTCAAAGGCTGCCATGGCTTGAACCAGGGCATTGACGCTGGAGCGCAGATCTGCCGGTGGGCTTGCTACCGAAGAGCTGGCTGGCGCATCTTTATCAGCGATGAACCAGACGTCGGCAGATTTGGCGACTGAGCCGTCCGTTAAGGTATAGGTCGAGGTCATCAAGGCTAAGTTGCCATTGTTTTGTTCGACGACATTGTTCGCTGATGTGTTGATCGAGGCGATGTTCAGCTCGGCCAAGGTTTTTAGCTCACCCGCGGCACTTACACCGTCGGCATTGGCATCGACCCAGACACGCAGATCTTTGAAGGCGGCATCAGCACTATCAATGACGCCGTCACCGTTGGTATCGAGTTCTTGCAAGGCTTGGTAGCCGTTCGATGCCGTACTGCCGGACGCGAGGACGGTGGCGGAGCCGAAGAGCTCACTACCGTCGTTAATGCTGCCGTCGTGGCTTCTATCCATGACCAGGATACCGTCACCTGCGCCGACCCAACCGGTGTTGACTTTTTTGCCGGTGGCGAAGAGGTCAAATTCGACGCCCTGGGAGATGCTCAAGGTGTTGATGCCGTCTCGGTTGAGATCGAGGATGATTGGAGTGCCTAAATGTAGATGAACAATTTGGGATGTACCTAATGCAATGACCTGGCTTGAGGTTAATGCCTCAACTCCAGCGGTACTTATTGCTGAAACCTGCCCAGTTGTCAATGCCTTAACATCTGAGGTTGTTAAGGCGACTATCTGTGTAGTCTTCAACGAAGCAATATTACTTGTTGTTAAGGAAGATATATTTGATGTAGTCAGCGATATTATTTGCGATGAAGTTAATGCCCTCACGTCAGACGTCTCCATGGCAGCTACCTGGCTTGTTCCCAAGGTGAAAATTTGTGTCGTCGTCAGCGCAGCGACCTGCGTTGTTGTCAGAGCCATTACTTGACTTGTACCCAAGGCTAGGATGTCTGACGTCGTTAAGGCAGCAACTTGCACCGTGAGCAATGCTGCAACCTGACTAGTTCCCAGATTGATGATATCCGAAGTCGTTAATGTAATGACCTGAGATGTGATTAATGCACTGACTTGCGACGTCGTCAAAGCAACGACCTGAGAGGTTCCCAAGGTCAAAATATCAGTTGTTGTCAATGCAGCGACTTGAGCGGTCTTTAAGGCTATGACCTGACTTGTCCCAAGAGAAATAATGTCAGACGTCGTTAGCGTAATGATTTGAGATGAAGTTAATGCACTCACTTGCGACGTTGTCAGGGCCGTGACCTGAGTTGTTCCAAGAGTGAAAATTTCTGTCGTTGTTAATGCTGCGACCTGCGCCGTCTTTAAGGCAATGACTTGACTAGTACCTAAGGCAAGAATATCGGACGTTGTTAGCGATATTAATTGCGATGACGTCAAGGCACTAACATCTGACGTCTCAATGGCAGCTATCTGGCTTGTTCCCAAGGTGAAAATTTGTGTCGTCGTCAGCGCAGCGACCTGCGTTGTTGTCAGAGCCATTACTTGACTTGTACCCAAGGCTAGGATGTCTGACGTCGTTAAGGCAGCAACTTGCAAAGTCTTTAACGTTAAAATTTGACTTGTCCCGAAAGACATTATGTCCGAAGTCGTTAATGCGATGACCTGAGATGTGGATAAGGCAGCTACTTGTGATGTCGTTAGCGCAGTAATCTGACTAGTTCCGAGGGCCAAAATAGTCGCAGTTGATAACGCAGCAACTTGAGCTGTTTTTAAAGAAGAGACTGCGCTCGTCCCAAGAACCAAAATATCCGAAGTCGTAAGGCCAGTAATAGCGCTTGTAGTTATTAACGATATTTGCTGCGTATCGAGAACATCAATCTGAGATGTAGTTAGAGCCATAACTTGACTTGAAGTCAAGTCCATAATTTCACTAGTGCTCAATGTCTGAATTTGCGAAGTAGTCAATTCGACAATTTGCGAAGTTGCAAGATAGGAAATTATACTCATTTGAACATCCCGAAAAAATATCAAAAAACTAGGAAAATACAATCAACCTTGTGGGCATTACTACCTTAACGGCAACACAAGTAATAACTTTACTAAAATTGAATAAATAATTGTTCGCAGATCAAATATACAAAAACTAAGATAGAGTAATACGGAAAGTTTAATAAACTCGCTCATACCTAATCAAATCATAATATTTAATTACATTAACACTCCCTCACCCCACTCAAAACCCCGAACAAAGCCACTTTCTGTAGAATCCAACTACAAAACGACCTTTGGCGCACCCCTCAAGTTTTCCCAATACCCACCGATACACCTAACTCGACAGCAGCTTTGTTGAGCATGCGACAAATATTTCCGCTTCATGTCTCATGTTTTTTCAAAGCTGCCCGTTAAAAGAAGTATCACCCGGTTAAACCGCCCTACCCAAGGCGGCTAACCAGGGTAACAGGCCCCCTATTTAGACATTTGTACGAATTACGTAATCCAAAGGAGATTTTTCCATGGCTTCATTTATCAATACCAATATTGGCTCGATCAATTCGCAGCGCCATTTATCGATGTCGCAAGCTGGTCTTTCGACTGCGCTGGAGCGTTTATCGTCTGGTATGCGAATTAATAACGCGAAGGACGATGCCGCGGGCATGTCGATCGCCGAACGCTTTACATCACAGATTAAGGGTGTCAATCAGGCGAGCAGGAACGCAAATGATGGCATCTCAATGACGCAGGTAGCTGAGGGTGGCTTAGTCGCTACTTCGGATGCGCTGCAACGTATTCGCGAATTGACTGTGCAGGCCGCCAACGCGACCAACAATGCCAGCGATCGCAAAACGATTCAGGATGAAGTGAACCAACTTCTGACCGAGATCGACCGCAACGCGCAGATGGTGCAGTTTAACGGCACTAATCTGATGGATGGCAGCTTAGGTACGGCGAGTTTTCAAGTAGGCGCGAATGCCTATCAAACGGTCACCGTTGAAAACAGTAACTTCCGTACCAACGCATTTGGTAATTACAGAATGGGTGCCTTGGCTGCGACTGCCACGGCGACTAAAGGTGATTTGGTGATGGGTTCGACTGCGACGAATGCGCTTTCATCAGCCACCATTGGTGCGTTAAATTCTCGCATTGCTACAAATAATAGCTTTACGCTCGGTGGCTCAACTGGGTCTACAACAATTTCATATCTTGCCAATGATTCAGCCGAAAAAGTCGCATCTTTAGTGAACGCTCAAACTTCGACGACGAATGTTTCTGCTACGGCGATCACACAAGCCGATTTGAGCTTTGCAGCTGTTGGTACTTACGCCTTTACGGTCGCATCGAATAACGCTGTTGGTCAAGAAAAAACAGTATCGATGTCGATTGATAATATCGCCACGTCGGACGGATTAACCAGTGCTGTCACTGCCTTCAACAACATTACAGCATCTACAGGCATTACAGCAAAAGTGAACGCCACGAATGATGGCGTCACCCTCACCAATGCGAGCGGTGAAGATATTCAAATATCATCGCTCGCAGCAGGCAATGTGAATGCGGCGACTTTTGGCGGCGCAGTCATTGCAGCCGGTGGTGCTTCAACGGCATGGGCTACAGGCCAGGTGATCCTTGATTCGAGTAAGCCATTTGGTGTTACCGGTGCAAATATCGGTGATTTCTTTACGGCTGCTACAGCAAGCTCTAGCCTGCAACAAGTCAACATGATCGACGTCACGAACGTAGATTCTGCTACCCGTTCCTTGTCACTCGTTGACGGCGCGCTGAATGCGATTAATGCCCAGCGTGGTTTGTATGGTGCTTTGCAGTCCCGTTTTAACAACGCGATCGCCAATCTGCATACTGCGTCGGAAAACATGAGTGCTTCCCGTAGCCGGATTCAAGACACCGACTTCGCGGTTGAAACAGCGAACCTGACCCGTGGTCAGATTCTGCAGCAAGCTGGTACAGCCATGTTGGCACAGGCGAACACACTGCCAAACGGCGTGTTGACGCTGCTGCGCGGTTAATTGGTCGTGATGCATAAGCTGATGTAATGCGTAGGTAATGTGAATTGATGTGAATGTGAATGTAGATGCATGCCTGCGTTTGGCGCCGTTGACCTGTGCTGTTATTGGTCCGGCGAAGGGGTTGCATCTGCAGTGATTGAGCATTGAATGGAAAATTGAAAGGCAATAAAAGCAGCAGGCCCTATCTGACGTTAAGCGTTATCGCCGGAATGCGTACCTTCCGTCGCTGGGCCGCTGCATGCCTTAATAAAAAGACGCTCATGCTGGATTGATGAGCAAACTGAAATTTGAATTGACGGGCTGTCTTGCTGATGCTGTATTCGTAACACATTAGCGCGACTGGTCTGGAGAGTAACACGTTTGATGAAGCTCGTTCTGCGCAGCGGTGTCGCCGCCCAGAGCTGGTAGCTGGAGTGAACGTAGCGGTAAAAAGTGGGATGTATGTTTTTGAGCATTAAAAGTTTTGCGTAACAAAGAATGTAAGACCGCGGGGTGCCGATGTTATTGCGCCCGGCGGAGAAAAGTAAAAATGACTCACCTTTGAGTCGGGGAATTATTCGTCTAAACGGAATGAAGGGATTGGTATCGGCTGAAAAAAGATAAACGTTTGGCGCGCTAAAGCGACGCGACGATTGAGGAAGCATGTTCTCGTCCGGGTTCGGACTGGAGAACAGTGAATGCCGACCCAGGTCTGTGTTGTGGACTGCTGCGCCCCGCAAAAAATACCGTACCTCGCAATCCCTTTGAGATGAAGGAGGTACTCGCTTGGCCTGAAAAAAGAGCGCTGTTCTACGCGCTCTGAAAGGACCGGGTGTCTGCGGACAAGAACGAATTCTATCTGCAAATAGGCTGAGGGGGAAGCGTCGATTCTGGGCGACCCCTGGTTCTGGCTGCCAGCTAAATACTAGCAATTTTTTTAAGCAGTGGAGGTGCATGTTTGCGCGTTGCTGCGGTAGGTGAAGTGGGAAGTAAGTGGTTTTGTTTTACACGTTTGTACTTTGTCATTCGCTTCTGCGATTCGACGTACCAGTGATGGTGCGTCCAGGCGCAGCGGATTGTGGGGGGCCACAATTTTAGCCAGACATTTGTTGGAAATATTTTTGAATTGGGTAATGCAATTTGTAGGTGGTTTTAAGTTGGATTGATGTGTTCGTGTTTTGTCATGTGCTTCTGCGATTTGGCGCGTCAGTAATGGTGCGTCTGAACGTAGCGGATTGTGGGGGGCCACAATTTTGCGCAAGGTTTTATGTTGGGTTTTAGCTTTGATTTACGTGTACGAAATGTGTCATTCGCTTTTTTGCGAATTGTGGGGGGCCACAATTTTAAGCAGTGCATGGGTAATGGGGCAGCGCCATTCAGCTGTAGGTGGAATCTGTGTCGATCATGAGCATTGTTTGCTGTCGTGATCGCTGCGCTTCTACTGAAACTGTATGACAGGTGTCTTTTCATTTTTTAGTCAAATTTAATTTGTAGGCTTAAGGAGATTTATCATGACTTCATTTATCAATACCAATCTTGGCTCGATCAATTCACAGCGCCACCTCAATACTTCGCAAGCAAGTTTGAGCACTTCTCTTGAGCGTTTGTCATCTGGCTTACGGATTAACAATGCTAAAGACGATGCCGCCGGCATGTCGATTGCTGAGCGCTTTACCTCGCAAATCAAGGGTGTCAATCAAGCAGGTCGAAATGCCAATGATGCTATTTCGATGACACAGGTTGCAGAGGGCTCCTTAGCGACGACCTCTGACAATCTCCAACGTGTTCGTGAACTAGCTGTACAGGCAGCCAACGCGACTAACACTGCATCGGATCGCAGAACCATTCAAGATGAAGTCAACCAACTTTTGTCGGAAATGGATCGCACAGCACAGACGACCCAATTTAACGGCATGAATCTGATGGACGGCACGGCTTCAAGCATGGCATTTCAAGTTGGGGCGAATAGTAATCAAAACATCAGTGTTACTAATGCCAATTTTAGGACCTATGCGTATGGCAATAACACAATGGGTGCGAAGCCTGCTACAGCAACAGACACGTCAGGTGATATGGTGCTGGGTACGACTGCATTAACACAGCTTTCTTCTGCAGGCGCGGCTCGTAGAGCGACAGGCGCTACCTTTTCAATTTTAGGTGCGACTGGTGCAGTTGATTTCACTCCTACTGCGAATGATTCTGCAAAAAAAGTTGCAGCATCTATCAACGCTAAGTCAGCGCAAACCAATGTTTCTGCTTCTGCGGTTACTAGTATAGATATGTCATTTACTGCAGCATCGTCTTACTCGCTCACTGTGCAATCTAATCAAATTAGCGGTCAGCCGGTAACAATCGCGTTTTCCGTAGGTCCATTAGCGACTGATTTGGCCGATGCAGTAAGTGCATTTAACGGTGTTTCAGGGTCCACAGGTGTCACTGCAAAACTAAATGATACAGGGGCTGGCATTGTTATTACTAACGCAAGTGGCGAAGACATTACCTTAACAGGCACCGCTTCAAATGGCGCTGGAACAATTACCACTGACGCTGGATCAGGTGCTGGTACGCTCGCAACCACCGGCACACTGGTATGCGTTGGAGAATTAAAACTTGATTCCAACCAATCTTTTGGCATATCTGGCGCTACGGCTTTGGGCTGGTTTGTCGGTGCAGCACAAAATAGTAGCCTTCAAGCTGTGAATACGATTGACGTATCAAGCACTGCGGGTGCTACGCGTGCCTTGTCACAAATTGACGGCGCACTGGCAAGTATCGACAAACAACGCGGCCTCTACGGCGCTATGCAATCCCGCTTCGCCAACGCCGTCTCGAACCTACAGTCGGCTTCGGAAAACATGAGCGCATCGCGTAGCCGAATTCAAGATACAGACTTCGCTTCGGAAACGGCCAGCCTCACCCGTGGTCAGATTCTGCAGCAAGCTGGTACGGCGATGTTGGCGCAAGCGAACTCGTTGCCAAACGGTGTGTTGGCGCTGTTACGCGGTTAATCAAGTCCTGGCAATACCGTCGGTGGGCTAGTTTAGCCACCGACGCTGTGTTAATCACCCGGCTGGGGTTTCCCAGTCGTGTTTTACCATCAGGGAGGTATTATGGATATCCAATCAGTTTCTTATCAATCACCAACGCCTGTCATGCCAGACAATGCCGCACTCGGTGCAGCGCGT
>CANCDR010000005.1 GCA_947374865.1 Oxalobacteraceae bacterium | reverse complement strand
GTGATGATCGTGCTGTCAGCGAAAAATCAGGAACGCTTGAGGGAGTACGCGGGCAAGCTTCTTGAATTCATAGAAACGGATGCCGACATCCCTCTGGCAGACCTCGCCTATACCCTGCAGGTAGGCAGAGAGGCGATGGAGGAGCGGCTTGGATTGCTTGTATTGTCCCTTGGAGAATTACAAGACAAGCTGCAGCGCTATTTGGATAAGAGTGAGCAAGAAAATGAAAGTCTCGAAAATCTGTATCGGGGACAGGTCAAACGAAACAAGGAATCGTTGGCGATATTTAAAGGAGATGAAGATCTTCATTGCGCAATCGACGCGTGGATCGAGAAGGGTAAATACGGCAAACTGCTCGACCTGTGGACAAAAGGTTTATCTTTCGACTGGTACAAGCTGTACGGTCAAGATAAGCCAAGACGAATCAGCGCACCGACTTATCCGTTTGCCAAAGAACGCTATTGGATTAAGTCAGGCCCTACATTGCCTGCCTTGATAGGCAGCGCCAGCCAGGCTCAGCTGCATCCATTGGTTCACCAGGACGCCTCAACGCTGGACGAGCAGCGCTTTACCAGTACCTTCACGGGCAAGGAATTCTTCCTCAAAGATCACGTCGTTAATGGCCACCGGGTGCTGCCAGGTGTAGCGTATCTGGAGATGGTTAGGGCGGCGACAGTGATGGGTAAAGTTGATCACACAGGTTCTTCGCTCGTTATAAAAAATATTCTGTGGATGTATCCGATCATTGTGGATGCTGAGCCGCACCATATACAGATTGGTCTGCGTAGCCAGACTGGTTACGTGCAATACGAAATCAGGAGCGGCACTGACATATTGCACAGTCAGGGAACAGTTTTATTTGACGCTCCCTTGAGCTTGCCTGAGCGGATCGATATTGCCGGTGTCCTTAGTCGCTGTGGCTCTACCTTGGATGGGGACGCGTTCTATCGTTACGCAGCTGCTCAGGGAATTAAGTACGGGCCGACTTTTCAGTGTATTGAATCACTAAGTTATGGTAAGGACGAAGTGTTGGCGCAATTGCAGATTCGCGAGCCCCAGACTGAATTTATTTTTAATCCCTGTCTGTTGGACAGTGCACTACAAGCGGGCTTTGCATTAGGTTTTTCGGCCAAGAGTAATGAACAAGGCAGTACACGGGAACCACACGATCCTTACGTACCTTTTGCGCTCAAAGAATTGCGCAGCTATGGTGATTTGAATCGTGTTCAGTATAGTTACGTGATAGCACGCGTTCCAATACAGGTAAGCCAAAAGGAAAATATACAATCGCAGATCGACTCCAGACAATGCGATATTTACCTGCTCGACGCAGACGGCCATGTTTTATTGGCATTCGAAGGACTCAATGCGCAACGAATGAAGCTGGATCGGGACATTAATCTCAGCATGGATCCCGTGACCTCATTCGATAATAAGGTCCTGTATGCGCGCAACGTGTGGCAAGACGCAACATTGGAGAATTTGATACAGGAACATGCGGTTCTTGGCACAAAAGTAACGGTACATCGCCTCATCTGCACGGTTCCCGATTTGGTATCGTCCCAAGACGTCATCGCACAATTCAAGCAAGCCTTTGACAGTATTAAATCCTTTATGGCAGCCAAGCCCAAGGATAATGCGATATTCGTTTTAACGGCGCGGGATTCGGTGCCGGAATATGCCATTGCTCCGATTGTCGGCTTACTCAAGACGGCTGCAATGGAAAACCCCAAAGTATTAGGCAAGGTGATCCGGGTACCGGCAGTGTATTCTGATGCGCAGATCGAAGTGTTGGAAGCGCGTGAGGTGCTGGCCGCCCAATCTGGCCAAGGCAAGTCATCGACTCCCTCAAGTCGATCAGCAGACTCTATCGAAGTGCGTTACCTGGCAAATGACCAGCGTCAGATCCACAGACTGGTCGAAGTTACTCCTGCAGTAAATCTCGTAATAAATTCGCCGGCAGCTCAACGCGAGCAAGTCATCCGGGAAGGCGGCGTCTATCTGATCACAGGCGGTGCTGGTGGTCTAGGCCAGATCTTTGCCCGTACCTTCAATCAGATCAAGGACGTCACGGTGATCCTGATGGGGCGCACCGAGTCGGCACAGCTTCCGGCCGGGTGCACGTATCTTTGCGGTGATGTTGCGCAATTGGCCGATGTGCAATCGGTACTGCAAACGATCCATGAGCGCTACGGTCGGCTCGACGGCATCATCCATTCCGCTGGGGTGATCCACGATGATTTAATTCTCAACAAGACCGAAGAAAAAATTGACGCGGTCATGGGCGTCAAGATCACCGGTGCCTGGAATTTACATCGGGCAGTGCAGGACCATCTTGTGCAGCACCCCGAAACGCAGCCACTGAACTGGATGATCTTCTTTTCGTCGATCGCCGGTGTGATGGGGAATCTCGGGCAGGCTGACTATGCTGGCGCGAATGCATTTTTAGACAGCTTTGCGGCAACGCACGGTTACCACTCGATCGCCTGGCCGCTTTGGCGAGACGGAGGGATGCACATCGATGCAGCGTCTGAACAATGGCTGTTCAAGCAGACCGGCATGCGCGCCATGCAAACAAAGCATGGTGAGACAGCCCTGATGGCGACGCTTGCGAATCGTGAAGTGAACCTACTGGTCTGTGAGGGTGATCTGGACCGGTTGAGGAATTTTCTTTTTAGTACGCCAAAAATATCTACTCGGGAAATGCAGTCGTCTGAAGATGTAAAGATCACAGAGAGCGAACAAGGAGTACTCGTAAAAGCAGCGAATGTAATAGCAGACGAGCGGGAAAGTTTCTTTAGCCAGCCAATTAGGACGAAAGAGGAGGGGCTGACGCTAGCAACAATTGAAAAACTTGAGAAGATGCTTCAGCCGAATTCTGTTCAAGATCAGCCATCGCGAACGTTAAATTTATCTCAATCTTCAAAAAACACTATTTTTAAAGAAAAGACGAAAAATTCCGCAGACTTAGGAGACAGAGATCTTGAGGAAGTTAGACACACAATTAACTATGAAACGGCACTCCAATTAAGTCTGGCAAATTATTTACATATGAGTCCAGTCGATGTGGATATCTATCTAACGTTTCCCCAGTTAGGGCTTAATTCAATCGGGATGCTTCAATGGATAAACATTGCTTGCGAGGAGATTTCAATCGAACTTTCTATTGAAATGGTTTCTGAATTTAGGTCAGTTTCTTCTCTGGCCTTGCATTTGGAAAAATTGCATCACGCATAAAATAATCGAAAAATTTTACGACTTTTTGGATTTTAAGTTGAGCAGGGTTGAAGTGTCAGCAGTTTAATTCTTATTAATTACTGAAAGATCAATATGAGTACAACTACTTCGGCGTACGCCGCACTTGAAGGAAATGATCGTAATTGGATGATTAAAAATAGTCATGAACGTCACTTACTCGCAGCGGAAAGATTGTTCCTTGCAGAGGAGACGGTGAGCGAACTTTATATGGTGATTGAAGGAGAAGTCGCCTTAATTGATGAGCGTACTGATGGTACTCGCTCGATCGTATTTACCATTGGGGCAGGTAATTTTATTTGTGACTTAGAATTTTTATCAGGATTACCCGCATTGGTCACAGCTGAAGCTATCGTGCCAACAGTGTTATTAACTATTTCTCGACAGACGTTTGAAAAAAAAATACGCGAAGATTCACAATTCTCAGCAAATATTTATCGTGCGATTGTTTTCGCTGGAGCCGAGCGCATGCATCATTGGCGGGCAGTTGAAAAATTGTACGGGAATAGTATTAATATTCAAAAAAATAACATTGATAAATATGATGTTCCAGAACTGGCTGAGAAAATTAATGCATTTAAACGCATGATGGTCACCGCCGACCAGCGTGCTATACATAATGGCGGCAGCATGCCCAACGAAATGGAATGTGTCGTGCGAAGTGCAATCGTTGAGTTCACTCAATTTATGGAGGAACTCATTGGCACAAAGTCTACATTGAGTGTAAAAATAAAGGAGGCTATTGGCGAGGAAATTCAGTGTGAGTTATTGCCATACACAACGCTCGCTGGGACTGTCGACCGTTTCTATGCCAAGCCGAGAGGCTATGCGGGAGATTATCTGACCATCATGCAAATTTACGAAAATAAACCTTGTGGGGTTGGAAGAATAGGGGCGCTGCTGGATGAATGTTTTCTTGCTCTTCCCGCCGCGCAGGCGGTAAGAAATCGTCGGCAGGTGGTTGGAAACTACATTTCAACTGCGATCAAAAATAACGATGCGGCAGTGACGGAAATAACGAGTTTTGCTTGTGGCCCCGCGGAGGAAGTATTTGATGCATTCAGCATACTATTAGATCCGACGCTATTGCACGCCAATCTGATTGATATCGATTTTGAAGCGCTCGCATATGTTGAAAATCGCCGAAATAAATTGAAACTCAACGCAAATATTCAACTTTTTCGTGAAAATTTAATGATATTGGTAGATGAGCCTAGTCGATTCGATATTGCACCCCAAGATATCGTGTACAGCATTGGATTAATTGATTATTTCTCTGCCAATTTTGTTGTCAAACTCATTGATTTGGCCTTTGATATGTTGAAGCCAGGTGGAAGACTTGTCTTGGGAAATTTTCATAAGTCGAATCCCAACAAAGCGATGATGGATTACCTTTGTGAATGGCGGCTTATTCATCGTGACGAAGAGGACATGCATGATTTGTATTTGAAATCAAAATTTGGAAAAAGGGCCGACGACATCATTTTTGAAGCGGAGGGCATCAACATGTTCGCAGTGTGCATTAAGCCGCTGTTGGTGTAGTGGAAATTTGTAGTGTTACATCGTGCATAGCGATAACGATGTTATCGCTGTCAAAATGAAGTGCTGTGCGCTGCAAAAACTGGTTTCCACGTAGACTCGGTTACATGAATATTTTCTTCCCACGCTATGGCATAGGTCTTGGCAAAGATGAGACATGTTTTCGGCTGTCGTTTGACAACCTGTCAATAGGTGCCTACGCTCTAATCTGATTTAAATGGTTCCATATTACGAAAAGTTACGCAAAGAAATAACTTTATGATGACCTCCAATACGCCGATGAAAACGGATGCTGTCTCGTATTGGAACGAAGAATAAATCTGCGGGTAAGCACGCCAAAGCACTAAAACGCGTCATCGATAATTGTTCGGCACAAAATGCGCTGAACGCAGCAGCTAAAAAACTTTAGAGGTTACGATGGAATACACATTTACACTGAAATATCAGCTATCCGCTGATGATTGTAATCTGGATGAAATCGTTGAACGCCTGGGTGCCGCAGGGTGCGATGATGCGCTCATCGGCATTGCCCGGCCAGGCAATATCGCTCTCGAATTTACCCGCGAAGCCCTGATTGCAGAAGATGCATTGCGCAGTGCGTTAGCGGATGTAAGAACGTGCATTGAATCGGCAAAATTCATTGAAGCCGCACCAAACTTTGTTGGCTTGACGGAAGCGGCTGAACTCGCAAAGTCTACAGAAAATAATTAAAACCTTCATCGGTGCAGCGTCATTTAGTCGATGCGACCAACAGCCAAGTCATAGATTTCGTTATCACGTCGCATACCGACAGCAATGATCAACACTTCGATTCGTGTGCCATCAACACGATAGACAATTCGCGTCTGTCCGGTTCGGATACGTCGAAAACCGGCTAGCTCACCGGAAAGTGGCTTCCCCAGTTTGTCTGGCTCACCTTCAGCAATACGTTCCTCTATGACTTTCAGGATGATCCTGGCTTCACTGCGTCCCAACGCGCGTAAATCTTGCTCGACATCGGGGTGATAGTGGATGACCCAAGCCATCAAACATCCGCCGCAAAAAGTGCCACCATATTTTCATGTGACACCAATTTCACTGTTTTCAAGGACGCCAGACGATCCCGAGCGAGCGCCTCGACACGTAAGTCCTCTAGTTCCGTCATTAGTGCTTCATAGCGGGCCGTCGGCAGCATTACCGCTGTTGGCCGGTTATCTCGGATCACTACATAACGGTCCTGACGGCCATCTGCCATACGGTCCAGCAGGACCCGAGCATTCTTTTGAAGTTCGGTAGAAGAGATTGCCTGATCTGATCGGTCAAGTAACATGGAGGCTCCCTATATAGGATTAAAGTTAGATTATAATCTGCTTTAAATCCACATTCAAGCATCTGGCGTTTTCTAGTTTGGCGTGTGGAGGTGTTTGAATAATCACAAAATCGCATGCGGTGCTTTGTATTCCGGTTAATTTCTAACTAAATGAATTAATAAATTTATATGATTATTCCATTAAATTTTCATGAATGCTGCTGTCAATATTATTCAGTCGATTTTCTTAAATCGGCGTACGCGCAAACACCAAATTCGTCACTCTTGTCGCGCCATGGCGTTTTAATACTGTCGCCATGGCATTGAGCGTCGCGCCGGTCGTCATCACATCATCGACCACCCCCACATGGCGTCCAGTGAGCAAGGCAGATGCGCCGGCTGGCATGGCAAACGCGCCGGCCATGTTCAGGTGACGCTGTGACATAGGCAAGCGCGACTGCGCCAGGGTTTCCCGATCTCGTAGTGGCAGATGGGTTAGTAAGGGCAGACCCAGAAGGTGACTTAATACTCGGGCGATTTCAAGCGCCTGATTAAAGCCGCGCTCAATGAGTCGATGCTCTCCCAATGGAACGGCGAGCAGGACTTCTGGCAATGGCAGGGTCTGGCCGTCAAGCCGGGAATGATCGAGCAGCGCATCGCGCAACAATTCAGCAAACAGGGGCGCAAATGCAAGTTGCCCGGAAAATTTTAAGCCTAGTAAAAGCTGATCCAGGGGCGCGCGGTAGTCGACTGCAGCGATGGTGGCGTCAAAGGCGGGCTGCTGGTGCAAACATGCGCCACACAGGGCATCGGACAGCACTGTAAGCCGGATTGCGCAGGAGGCACAGCGCGGTACGTCGATCTGCAAAAACTGCTGCCGACATCCGTCACACAAAACCCCATCAGCCGGCCTGGCCGCCATATTGCACAAAGCGCAGCAGGAGGGCAGCCGCAGGCATCGTACCAGACGCAAAAAAATATCCTGTGCAATGGAGGCCATTCGAGTCGGCATGCTGTGCTCCAAACGTGTAAACTGCCAGACATTATCTCACCCGACCCAATGCCCGCAGCGTGACTTCATCTATACCGCCCATTAGTGCAACAAATACAACGAATGCAACGGCTACAACGGCTACAACGGCTACAACGGCGGACGCCGCATTGTCTGCGCCGATTGATCTGCTGCAGGTGCGCCGCCTGTTTTCTCGTCCAGCGCGTCTGAACGATTCGGATTTTTTGCGCCGTGAAATTGCTGCGCGCATGTTTGAGCGCCTGGAACTGGTACGCATTGCGCCTGAGCGGGTACTCGATGCCGGCTGCGGTACTGGTCCCGATCTGGCAGTGCTGCAGCAACGTTATGCCGATGCGCTTGTCATTGGCCAGGATGGCGCGCCGGCTATGCTCGCCGAGGCGCTGCAAAATCAGCGTGTAGCCCGCTCGGCCATAGACCGCCTGTTGGCCAGCCTTCTGCCGCAGCGTCGCAGCCAGACCGGACAAGCCCTGTTAGGTGGTGATTTTGCCCAGCTGCCCCTGCAAGCCCAGTCGCTCGATTTGATCTGGTCCAATCTGGCCCTGCACTGGCATCCGCAGCCGGATCTCGTGATTAAGGAATGGCGACGCGTTTTGCGGGTTGACGGATTGCTCATGTTTTGCTGCTTCGGCCCTGATACCTTCAAGGAGCTGCGGGAGGCTTTTGCCCAGGTCGATCTGGCAGACCATGCCTTGCCCTTCGTGGACATGCATGATTATGGCGACATGCTCATCGATGCCGGCTTCTCTACGCCGGTCATGGATATGGAAAAAATCACCGTGACCTACGACTCGGTCGCCAAACTCATGGCCGATGTGCGCGCCTGGGGCGGTAATCCGCTGCGCTCACGCAGGAAGGGGCTGATGGGACGCAAGGCGTTGGCACAGGTAGCGGCTGCGTTGAACGCCGCGCGCAGCAAGGATGGCCGAATTGCATTAACATTTGAAGTTATTTACGGCCATGCATTTCGTCCGGCGCCGCGTAAAACGGCGTCAGGTGAATCGATCATTCGTTTTGATCTGCCTAAAAAATAAGCAACGGTCGTATTTTTATACCGATGAATCTGTGTTTGGTCGTCGCTTTCCCGGGCTGCCGCTTTAATCCGATCAGCTATTAGATACAGGGGTTCTGCTTGATAACATTGCTCGATTTGTCATATAATCTTGCAGTTAAAGTCTGAGTGAGACTGTTCGCTATCCGACTCATCAAGCAAAAAAATGCACATCAATTTTAGAGGCAGCACTGTTTCGCATCACATTTTCAGTGTTGTTCTTGCAAGAAGAATTATTATTATTTTGGGCTTTTGAGGAAATTATGAAACATGCGCAGCGCCTTTTATCGTTGACGCTCGGAGCACTGCTCCTAGCGATGGGCTCGCCCTCCTGGGCGGTGGTAGTAGACAGTGTTGGTGGGCCTGCCGTTTTACAGCTCAACCTTCAAAAACCAGTCACGCAGATCGCCGAGCAAATTTACTCGATCCATACGCTGATGCTGGTGATTTGCCTGGTCATCTTTGTCGCCGTGTTTGGCGTCATGTTCTATTCGATTCTGAAGCATCGTAAATCCTTGGGGCACAAGCCAGCCAGCTTCCATGAAAGTACTGCTGTCGAAATCGCCTGGACGATCGTACCGTTCCTGATCGTGATCGGCATGGCGCTTCCTGCGACCAAGACCGTGGTCGCGATGAAGGACACTTCGAATGCCGATCTGACTATCAAAGCCACCGGTATGCAGTGGAAATGGGGTTACGACTACCTCAAAGGTGAAGGCGAAGGAATCGGCTTCTTGTCAAACCTGTCTACGCCACAGGAACAAATCACGGATCCGACCAAAGTTAAAAACGAAAACTACCTCATCGAAGTCGATCAGGAATTAGTCGTCCCGGTTAACAAGAAAATCCGCATCATCACTACAGCCAACGACGTGATCCACTCGTGGTCTGTATCTTCCTTCGGCGTTAAACAGGATGCAATTCCTGGTTTCGTGCGCGATACCTGGTTTAAAGTTGAAAAAGTCGGCGTCTACCGTGGTCAGTGTTCTGAGCTGTGCGGTAAAGATCATGCCTTCATGCCGATCGTCGTTCGGGTATTGTCAGCTGAAGACTATACCAAATGGGTAGACGGCAAGAAAAAGGAAATGGCTGCGCTGGCAGAAGATCCGAACAAGGTCTGGACTGTCGATGAGCTCAAACAGCGCGGCGCCAAAGTCTATGCCGCCAATTGCGTGGCCTGTCACCAGGCGACCGGTAAAGGCGTTCCTGGCGCCTTCCCGGCACTCGACGGTTCCATGGTCGTCAACGGCAGTATCGACGGACAAATCAATATTCTCTTGAATGGAAAAAATTCCATGCCAGCATGGAAGGCGATTTTGTCGAACACCGACATCGCCGCCGTCATTACCTATACGCGTAACAGCTGGTCGAACAAGGCAGCAGAAAACATTGTCCAGCCAGGACAGATTCTGGCCGCACGCAAGTAAAAGTACGCAAGTAATCTTTGTGGGGGGCAGCGACGCGAAGCGCTGCTCCCCGACATTCTAGAAACTCTGGGAGTTCGTTTTGAGCACAATTACACACGATCACGCACACGATCACGGTCACGCACATGACCATGCCCATGATCACGACGACCATGGCGCCCCGCACGGCTGGCAGCGCTGGCTGTTTGCCACCAATCATAAAGACATCGGTACCCTGTACCTGTGGTTCTCTTTCATCATGCTGCTCTCCGGTGGCGTGCTGGCAATGGGAATTCGCGCCGAGCTGTTCCAGCCGGGTCTGCAATTCTTTAAGCCGGAATTTTTTAATCAGCTGACCACCATGCACGGCCTGATCATGGTGTTTGGTGCGATCATGCCGGCCTTCGTTGGCTTCGCTAACTGGATGATCCCGCTGCAGATCGGTGCTGCCGATATGGCGTTTGCGCGCATGAACAATTTTTCGTTCTGGCTGCTGCCACCTGCTGCCTTGCTGCTGGTCGGATCCTTCTTTGTCCCGGGTGGCGCAACGGCTGCCGGCTGGACGCTGTATGCGCCGCTGTCAACGCAAATGGGTATCGGCATGGACATGGGTATTTTTGCCATGCACATCATGGGTGCTTCCTCGATCATGGGTTCGATTAACATCATCACCACGATTCTGAATATGCGCGCACCGGGCATGACGCTCATGAAGATGCCAATGTTCTGCTGGACCTGGCTGATCACTGCTTACCTGCTCATCGCCGTGATGCCTGTGTTGGCTGGCGCGATCACCATGACGCTCACAGACCGTCATTTTGGGACGTCCTTCTTTAACGCCGCCGGCGGCGGTGATCCGGTAATGTACCAGCATATTTTCTGGTTCTTCGGTCACCCTGAGGTGTACATCATGATTCTGCCGGCCTTCGGCATCGTCTCGCACATCATTCCAGCCTTCGCCCGTAAGCAGCTGTTTGGTTATTCATCGATGGTTTATGCAACATCGTCGATCGCGATTTTGTCGTTTATCGTTTGGGCGCATCACATGTTCGCCACCGGCATGCCGGTCACCGCGCAGTTATTCTTCATGTATGCCACCATGCTCATCGCCGTACCAACAGGCGTGAAGGTCTTTAACTGGATCGCGACCATGTGGCGCGGTTCCATGACTTTCGAGACGCCGATGCTGTTTGCCGTGGGTTTCATTTTCGTCTTTACCATGGGCGGTTTTACCGGTCTGATCCTAGCCGTGACACCGATCGATATTCAGCTGCAGGATACCTATTACGTTGTAGCGCACTTCCACTACGTACTGGTGGCCGGTTCGTTGTTTGCTCTGTTCGCCGGTTTCTACTACTGGGGTCCAAAGTGGACTGGCTACATGTACAACGAAACGCGCGGCAAGTTCCATTTCTGGGCTTCGTTGATCACGTTTAACGTCACCTTCTTCCCGATGCACTTCCTTGGTCTGGCTGGTATGCCACGTCGCTATGCCGACTACCCAGCACAGTTTGCCGACTTCAATATGCTGGCGTCGATTGGTGCATTTGGTTTTGGTTTGACACAGGTGTATTTCCTGTTCTTCGTGGTTCTGCCATCCATCAAAGGGGGCGAAAAGGCCGCCGCCAAACCATGGGATGGTGCAGAAGGTTTGGAGTGGACTGTTCCAAGTCCAGCGCCTTTCCACACATTTGAAACACCACCAACAGTCAAGTAATAGCTCCACCGGTCTGGCGGGTATCGTCCCGCCAGCGATGTTTTATATGCATGATGTGAATTACCCAGAGGTCAGAATGTCCGAATCGAAGAAGCCGAATAATCTCAAGACCGCGTTAATACTCGCGTCCTTGGCGCTGTGTTTCTTTGTGGGTTTGTTTGTTAATCGTCTCTGGCTCCATTGATATGCGTGAACAAGACGAACCAGCGTCCGAAGCAGTCGAGCAAACACGGCGCCTGAATGGGCAGGTATTTAGCAAGCTGATCGTCGTGGCGGTGTTGATGTTTGGGTTTGGTTATGCGCTGATACCGATCTATAAACAGATCTGTGAGCTGACTGGCGTGAATCTCCTTACACCCAAGGATATCGCGCTCGAGACTACGGTGAATACGCAAGTCGACATGACCCGGACCATCACGGTCGAGTTTGACGCGAATACGCAGGGTCCGTGGCGCTTTAGGCCGACAGTCAATAGCTTGCAAGTTCATCCAGGCGAAATGGCCACTGTGATTTTTGAGGTGGTCAATAAGCAGCCACGCAGTGTCGACGCGCAGGCGATTCCAAGCTATGCGCCACAGCAGGCAGAACAGTTTTTCAAGAAGGTAGAATGTTTTTGCTTTCGCCAGCAAACGCTGGGCCCGAATGAGGCTAAGCAAATGCCAGTCGTCTTTACGATCGATCCGGCCTTGCCGAAGGATGTAAAGATCATTACCTTGTCGTATACGTTTTTTGAGGTCGCGGGCAAGAGCAAGAGCAAGCCGTCGACCTGAGATTGAAAGACCAAGAGCATGAAGCATGAATGAATTAAAGCAGGCAAGCCAACGCAAGATGTCTTTTCTGGCGACCTTGAAATTGGTGTTTTGGTCTTTTTTTGGCATCCGCAAAAAGAGCGACCATGAAAGTGATGTCGCAAAGTTGAATCCGCTACACATCGTGATTGCCGGTGTGCTTGGCGCAGTTTTTTTTATCGCGATTCTTTTGACGATCGTCAAAGCAGTCGTAGCACAGTAACTTTTTATATTTGGTTCGGGAGATAGAGATGAGTTCTCAACACGTTAGCGCCGGTAACGCGCCCTATTATTTTGTTCCGGGTCCGTCGCAATGGCCAGTGCTCACAGGCGCTTCGCTGTTATTGACGATGGCTGGCGCATCGGCTTGGGTCAACGGTTATGGTTGGGGTATGTATGCCAACCTGCTGGGTATATTCTCGGCCCTGGTCGTTTTGTACAAATGGTTCGGCGAAGCGTTCCGTGAATCCGAATCTGGCTTGTATAGCGCACGAATCGACGTCTCTTTCCGCTGGAGTATGAGTTTTTTCATCTTCTCCGAGGTGATGTTTTTTGCCGGCTTTTTTGGCGCACTGTTTTATGCGCGGTCCATCAGCATGCCCTGGCTGGCGGATCTGGATCACAAATTTATCTGGCCTGAATACGCAGGTATTTGGGGTACGGGTGGCCCAGCCGGTACGATTGAAAAGTTTTCCACCATGGGCCCATGGCCGATCCCGACCATCAACACAGCCTTACTGTTGACCTCCGGTGTGACCCTGACGATCGCGCACCATGCGCTGATCATGGGGCAACGTAACAAGACAGCGATCTGGCTCTTTGCTACTGTTTTACTGGGCGCGATCTTTATGGGCTTCCAGGCCTACGAATATTCGCATGCTTACAGCGAACTCAATCTGAAGCTCACTTCCGGCGTGTATGGTTCAACCTTCTTCATGCTGACCGGCTTCCATGGCTTCCATGTGACGCTGGGCGCGATCATGTTGTCGGTCGTGCTGTATCGTGTCATGCGCGGTGACTTTAAGCCGGATCACCATTTTGGATTTGAAGGCGCGGCCTGGTACTGGCATTTCGTCGACGTGGTGTGGCTCGGACTGTACGTTGTGGTCTACTGGCTGTAATAGTTTGCCGATAGCCTAATGTCGATAATAAAAAGCCGCACTCAGGTGCGGCTTTTTACATGGTGTCGTGGTTTTAGTAGCGAATGCCGGTCGGCTGGATCAGGCCAAAGTAGTACATCACTAAAATGATGAGAAATAAGGTGATCGAAAAGCCCACGCGTAGGGCGAGGGCTTTGACAGTGCGTTTGCCTTGGCCTTTGTCACGCATGACAAAAAACAGGGCGGAGGCGAGGCTGCCGATGATCAGTAAAAAGGCAATGGCGATGAAAATTTTCATGGCGGGCAGGTCTTTGATTAGCTTGCTAAAATACGTCAGCGCAAACGCCGGTATTGTCGCAATAGGGAAAGAAGTCATATTGTAATGCGGATTAAATTTAAATTTCGTTGGATTCCATTTTTTGCTGCCACGCTAGTGGCCTTGCTAGGCATCGTATTAGGGCAATGGCAGACCCGGCGTGGGGATGAAAAGCAGGCGATCGAAAATCGCATCGCGCTGCGTGAATCAGCCCCGGCGTTGGTCTTGGGGCCGGTAGCAGTGCCTCTAGACGCGATCGAGTACGCCAAAGTCACTGTCCGCGGCAGCTTTAATGCCGACTGGCCGCTGTTTCTGGATAATCGGCCACAGAATGGCCAGGCCGGATTTTATGTGCTCATGCCCCTGCAAATCGACGGCAGCACGCAGCATGTGTTAGTCGAGCGCGGTTGGGTCGCGCGCAATCTCGCTGACAGAGCAGCATTACCGGCCTTGATCACGCCCACCGGCGTCATCGAGATCGAGGGACTCGTCAAACGCGATGTCGGCCATGTTATGCAGCTGGGTACAGCGCCTGCGCTGAGTCCTGGTGCGATTTTGCAAAACGTAACGCCCACCGATATCGCAGCAGCGAGTCATTTGGCCTTTTTGCCTTATGTGCTCGAACAGCATAGTGCCCTAGCCGATGGCCTGGTGCGCGACTGGCCGCGGCCCTCGCTGGGCATTGATAAACACCGTGGTTACGCTTTCCAGTGGTATGGACTGGCGCTGACTGCACTGCTCTTTTTTCTTGTGACTGGATGGCGTCGTGGATCAACCTAAATTGAACGAAAAGCAAAAGACACTGGGTCGTTGGAAAATGCTGTTAGTCGTCGCCATCTGTGCCTCGCCGCTCATTGCTTCTTACTTTACCTACTACGTGATTAAACCGCAGAGCCGCACCAATTACGGCGACCTGATTGATCCGCGAGACTACCCAATTCCGCAGTTGAGCGTGACCAAGCTTGACGGTAGTCCAGCATCGCTCGATCAATTTCGCGGCAAATGGATTCTGCTACATATCGATGGAGGTGAATGTGCCGCCGCCTGTCGTCGTCAGCTGTTGGAAATGCGTCAATTGCGACTCATGCAGGGCAAAGAAATGGAGCGTATTGAGCGGGTCTGGCTGATCACCGATGACAAGCCCCTTGACATCACGCTGATGAAAGAATTCGATGGCACTGCCATGCTACGCGTTGCAGCTGATCCGCTGCGCGCCTGGCTGCCGGTTGAAACTGGCGGAGCGATGGAAAACCATCTGTACCTGATTGACCCGCTGGGACATCTCATGATGCGCTTCCCCAAAGAACCCGATCCCAGCAAGGTCAAGAAAGATTTGTCCAAACTGCTACGCGCTTCTGCTATCGGATAAGGACGGCATGCTGATCCAACTCGCACTGACGGGTCTCATGGCGGCCTTACTCCCACTGACAATGGTGTGGGTATCCGCTGAGGCCGATAAATATCGCAAGCTGATTTGGGTCGTTCTGTTTCTGACCTTTGATCTGATCGTCTTCGGTGCCTTCACCCGATTAACCGATTCGGGTCTGGGCTGTCCGGACTGGCCGGGCTGTTATGGTCACGCCAATCCGCTGCAGGCAGATGCCTTTATCAGCGCAGCGGCTTCGGCCATGCCCACCGGACCGGTGACCGTCATCAAGGCCTGGATCGAAATGATCCACCGTTATCTGGCCATGATGATTGGTGTGCTGTTGCTGTCGATCGCCTTTATTGCCTGGCGCCGCTGGTTAAAATCGGCCCGGCTCGATAGCCGCTTCGCGCCAGGTCTTCCCACCATACTGGTCGCGTTTGTTTGTCTGCAAGGCGCCTTTGGTGCCTGGACGGTCACGCTCAAACTGCAGCCAGTGATCGTCACCATCCATCTTTTGCTCGGACTCGGATTACTCGCCCTGCTGGCCTGGCTGGCGGCGCGTCAAAGTGAGGCTGTGCCAGTCGATGCGATCGCCAGCGCATTACGCATGCCGGCGGTGTTGGTGAGTCTGCTCTTGTTCATCCAATTAGCGCTGGGCGGCTGGGTCAGCACCAATTATGCGGCTCTGGCATGCAGTGAATTTCCGCTGTGTCAGGGCGCGATGCTGCCGCCAATGGATTTCGCGCACGGCTTTACGATTTGGCGCAAGCTGGGCATGACGGCAGATGGCAGCTATTTGCCTTTCGCTGCGCTGACAGCGATTCACTGGGTACATCGCATGTTTGCCTGGATCGTCGCTGCGGCGCTCGTCTGGCTGGCATTCAAGGCGCTCAAGATCACGGGCTTGAAAAACATTGCGCGCGGGATTCTGGCAGTAACAGTTTTGCAAATACTCACGGGCCTGCTGACGGTGGTTTTTCAGTGGCCGCTCGCGCTGGCCGTCATACATAATGCTGGCGCGGCGCTGATGGTGCTGTTGCTGAGCATGTTAAACTACCGTGTCCACTCCGCAGCCAGTTTGCACAAGGGCGCCGATGATCAATCACAGCGCGGCAGCAATTCCAGCAGCAAATCACTAGCCTGAAGCCACTTTTCGGATTTTCCATGACGACCCTGACCGCATCGCCGAATAAATTCGCCCAGTATTGGGCCCTGACCAAACCGCGCGTCACTCAGCTGGCGGTATTTTGTGCTGTCATCGGCATGTTCCTTGCCACGCCCGATTTACCCGACTGGCAGCGCGTCGTTGCGGCGACGATCGGCATCTGGTTACTGGCCGGCGCCGCATTTGCCATGAACTGTCTGGTCGAGCGCGAAATCGATTCGCGGATGGCGCGCACAGCCCGACGGCCAATGGCAATGGGCGAAATCAGCGTCAACCAAACACTGATATTTTCCGCCTTGATCGGCGGGCTCGGCATGTGGGTTCTGTATGCACTCGTGAATCCATTAACGATGTGGCTGACCTTCGCTACCTTTGTCGGCTACGCGGTGATTTACACCGTGATCCTCAAGCCTGCCACGCCACAAAATATCGTCATCGGCGGTTTGGCCGGCGCCATGCCACCGGCGCTCGGCTGGGCGGCGATCGCCAATGATGTGCCGATGCAGGCATGGATTCTGGTGCTGATTATTTTTGTCTGGACTCCACCGCACTTCTGGGCGCTGGCAATGTATCGCCGCGATGACTATCTCAAATCGGGTCTGCCCATGCTGCCGATTACGCATGGCATGGCATTTACCCAGTTCCATGTCTGGCTCTACACTATCGCCTTAGTCGCTACCACCATGCTGCCGTATGCAGTGCAGATGAGCGGACTCATCTATCTCGTCAGTGCGGCCGTGTTGGGCGCGATTTTTCTGGCCTATGCCTGGCGACTCTATCGCGCCTACAATGATTTACTGGCGCGCCGCACCTTCACCTTTTCGATCATCTACCTGTCACTGCTGTTTGCCGCGCTGTTGATTGATCATTACCTTTATTTCTGAGACTGACACACCCATGCGACAGCTCTTGATGACATTTTTTCTTGCCTGCGCCTTGTTGGGCTGCGCTGAAAAAAAACCAGTCTTCACCAATACCGACCTGAGCGGCCTTGCGTATGCCAAGGGTTTCTCGCTCCATGACCATCTTGGTCAGACGCGGACACTGGCCGATTTTAAAGGCAAGGTCGTCGTTCTATTTTTCGGCTACACACAATGTCCGGATGTTTGTCCTACCACGATGGCCGAAATGGCCTCCGTCATGCAACAGCTCGGCCCCTTAGCCGACAAGGTACAAGTCCTGTTCGTCACGCTCGATCCGGAACGCGATACGCAGGCACTGCTGGCCCAATACGTACCGGCCTTTGATGCACGCTTTCTCGGCATGCGCACGGATGTTGCTGGCACCGAGGCAGTGGCGAAAGAGTTCAAGGTATTCTTCGCCAAACAGCCGGGCAAGACCGCTGGTAGTTACACCATCGATCATACCGCTGGCAGTTTTGTGTTTGATCAGCAGGGGCAGATCCGTCTGTTTATTCGTCATGGTCAGGGCCCCGAGCCGATCGTACATGACTTGACTCTACTGCTTAAAAACTAAGCAAGGTCTCCGCATTGCCTCACCCGGGTGACTTTATTGAGGCGACTTCATTGCGCCCGGCGCCAGTTTGTTCTGCCATTCACAGCACCTCTCTGGCTTAACTTGATGCATATCAAAGAATTGAGCCGTCATTAGCCCTAGGATCTGGCCATCCGCTACGGATTACGCTTTGCCATCCTCAGGGCTTTCTCATGTCTTTCTTATCCGGTAAAAAAATCCTCATCACGGGTGTGCTGTCGAACCGCTCGATCGCCTACGGAATTGCCAAAGCCTGCCATCGTGAAGGCGCCGAGCTGGCATTCACGTATGTGGGCGAACGGTTTAGGGAACGCATCACCGAGTTTGCGCGGGAATGTGACAGCACGCTCGTGTATGACTGTGATGTGGGCCAGGATGCACAGATTAATGCCCTGTTTGCTGATCTAGGCAAGTCGTGGCCGCAGTTGGACGGCTTTGTGCATGCCATCGGTTTTGCCCCGCGCGAAGCGATCACGGATGATTTTCTCGATGGGCTATCGCGTGATGCCTTCAGAATCGCGCATGATATTTCTGCGTATAGTTTTCCTGCCATGGTCAAGGCAGCCTTGCCGATGCTCACGCCCACCTCGTCGGTTCTGACCCTGACTTATATGGGCTCGATGCGCGCCGCGCCAAATTACAACACGATGGGACTTGCCAAGGCTTCGCTGGAAGCCAGTGTGCGCTATCTTGCCGAGACGCTGGGCCCGAAGGGTATTCGCGTCAATGCCATCTCCGCTGGACCTATCAAAACCCTGGCCGCCAGCGGCGTGAAAGATTTTAGTAAACTGCTCGGCATGGTGGCCGCGAATGCGCCACTGCGCCGTAACGTGACGATTGATGAAGTCGGTAATGTCGCGGCGTTTTATCTGTCCGATCTGGCGTCCGGCATCACCAGCGAGATCACTTATGTCGATGCCGGATTCTCGCAGGTGATGGCATGTCATTCTGCCAGTCAAAGGGGATGACGCCGATGGCAATCGATGCAATCCAACAGACAGCCTTTGCGCCACTGCTCATCAAGGGCAAATCGCTGCTGCCGATTGTTCAGGGCGGGATGGGGATTGGCATATCGGCGCATCGGCTCGCCGGCAGTGTTGCGGCCTGCGGTGCCGTCGGTACCATTTCCAGCGTCGATCTGCGGCATCACCATCCTGACCTGCTGCATCAAACGGCCAAGTCGCGCGATAAGGCGCTCATCAATAGCGTCAATCTGATCGCACTTGATCGCGAAATCACCGCCGCCCATGCGCTTGCCAAGGGAAGCGGCATGGTCGCCGTCAATATCATGCGCGCTGTTGCCGAGTATGCTGCGTATGTGCGTCAGTCCTGCGAAAGCGGCGCCGACGCCGTGGTGGTGGGTGCTGGGCTGCCGCTGGATTTGCCTGAGCTGACTGCCGGTTATCCAGATGTCGCCCTGATACCGATTTTGTCGGACGCGCGCGGGATCGGGCTGGTGATCAAAAAATGGCAGCGCAAAAATCGACTGCCGGATGCCATCGTCATCGAAAACCCTCACTTCGCTGCGGGCCATCTTGGCGCGGCCAGCCTGGCCACGATTCATGATCCGCATTTTGCTTTTGCCAGCGTGCTCGAGGAGACCTTTGCACTCTTTGATCAGCTTGGATTAGGCCGCGACAAGATTCCGCTGATCCTCGCTGGCGGCATCCACAGTCAGGCGCACATTGCCGAGCTGCTGTCACTGGGCGCGAGCGCGGTCCAGCTCGGTACACCGTTTGCGGTGACAGAGGAGGGCGATGCCCATCTTAATTTTAAAAAAGTGCTTACCGGTGCCAAGCCGGAAGACATCGTCAGCTTCATGAGCGTCGCCGGATTACCTGCGCGCGGGGTACGAACGCCGTGGCTGGAAAACTATCTGGAGAAGGAAGCCAAGCTGCAAGCCAAGGCCAGGACACAGCAATGTACGGTAGGTTTCGATTGTCTGCAACAATGCGGCTTGCGGGATGGTTCAGCCAAGGCCGGACAATTCTGTATCGATACGCGGCTGGTGTTTGCGTTGCAGGGCGATGTAAAACGGGGTCTGTTTTTCCGTGGCTCGGAACCACTCCCCTTTGGTCAAGAGATTCGTCCAGTGCGCGAGCTGATTGCATATCTTCTCACCGGCAGTCGCATAGCCAATGCGGGTGAGCTTATCACTGAGAGTTCGCTTATCTGACAGTCGTCCCACCTTCTTGCTTGACGTAACATTCCGATATGCTATTGTCAGCACTGTCCAACGATAAGGTGGGTTCCATGATCTCTATGACTTCCAAGCGTCGTTTTGTCGCGCTACTATTTCTAGCATTGACGACCACGTCGATCAGTTCACTGGCGCTGGCTAGTGCTCTTGACGAAGTAAGGCCAAAAGCGCCGCAGTCGCAACAGGGGTTTGATCTTTGGGCCGACAATTTTGCTGTTGATTGGGTCAGACTGTCAGCGGAAATGGCCACGGATACGCAGTACTTTTCCGGCGCTGAGCAAGATGTGCAGGATCGCCAACTCACACCGATCACGCCAGCACAACGCGCAAAGGAAATTGCTTTAGCCCGTATTGGTCTTGCTCGACTTAATCAATTTTTGGCTGGCCCGCTCGAAACGACCCAACGGTCGTCAGCAGAAACCATGCGCAATGGTCTACAACACCGCATCGCTGGTGAGCCGTATGCAGATCACAATTTTGTATTTTCACAATTTTCCGGCGCGCATATCAATGCCGTTCGCTTCATGACCACGGCCCATCCGCTACGCAATGCTGCGGATGTGAGTAGCTATCTAGCCCGGCTGAGTCAAATAGCCGACCGCATGGATGAGGCCATTGCCACAGGACGTGCTGCGACCGAACGCTCCTTGATTCCACCCCGCGTCATTCTCGAACGCGCGCAAACGCAGGTGCAGACTTTCCTTGCGCCGCCCGCGCAAAAAAATGTGTTGGTGACCACCTTCGCACAACGCATTGAGCGCATCAGTGGTTTGAGTGCAGCAGAACGCGCCACGGCTATTGCTAGCGCGACCCGCATCGTCGAGCAGCAGATTCGTCCGGCCTATGCTCGGATTCAGACATTTATGACAGAGATCTATCCCCGCACCGGTGATGCGGTCGGTCTGTCGCGCCTGCCGGATGGCGCTCAAGCCTATCAGGTCGCATTGGCAAAATTTACTGGCACCGTCTTGTCGGCAGGCGATATCCATGCGATTGGTTTGCGTGAAGTCGCGCGGATTGAAGCGCGCATGGATGGCTTACTGCGCCAATTAGGTTTTCAGGAAGGCGGCATTGCGCAACGCATGGCATTACTCGAAGCGAGTCTGCAGCCAGTGGCCGGCAGCGACCCGCGGCCAGACTTGTTGATGCGTTATACCGCCATGGTACGCGACGCTGAAAAGCGCAGTACAGCGCTGTTCAATCTTAAGCCACGCGCGCCAGTCGAAGTGCTGCGTGAGCCAGCCTTGACCGAAGCCAGCGCCGCTGCGCATTACAACATCCCTGCACCTGATGGTAGTCGGCCCGGTGTGTTCTGGGTTCCTCTGCCAGGCCCCCTTTTCAACATGTCCAGAATGCGTTCCCTGTCTTACCATGAAGCGGTTCCCGGTCACCATTTTCAGCTGGCGATTCAGGCTGAGCTGACCGGCCTGCCAAAATTTCGCACCATGCGCATCTTTGGCGGTGGCAGTGCGCATTCCGAAGGCTGGGCGCTTTACACAGAAAAGCTGGCCGTAGAACAGGACTGGTATCGTGACGATGCTGTCGGTTTGCTGGGTGCGCTGGGTTCGGAACTTTTCCGCGCCAGACGTCTGGTAGTCGACACCGGCCTGCACTCCAAGGGCTGGACCCGTGAGCAGGCCATTGAATACGGCATTGAAGCTAGCGAAGTCGAGCGCTATATTGCCTGGCCCGGTCAGGCCTGCGCCTATATGTTGGGGATGCTGCGTATCGTTGAATTGCGTGAACGGGCCAAAACTGCACTCGGAACAAAGTTTTCTTTACCTGCGTTTCACGATGTCGTTTTGCAGACCGGCTCAGTGCCGATGGATGTGTTGGAAAAAATTGTCGATCAGTGGATCGCCGGACAAAAATCCGCTTGAAGCAATGGTGCGATTAACTGAGGGATGCACGAAATGAAAAACGCCGCTAGAGATGTGCACATCTGTGCGGATCTCTAGCGGCGTTTTGTCGCAATGCAGTGCAAAGTAGCCTAAAAAATCAGGCGTAATCTGCCAGTGTGGTCTTCATTTTTTTCAAGGCGGCAGTTTCGATTTGGCGGATCCGTTCAGCCGACACGCCATATTCGCTGGCGAGTTCATGTAGGGTCATGCCCGAACCATCGTCATTGGCTAACCAGCGCGCTTCAACGATGCGACGTGAGCGTGGATCCAGCTTTGCCAGTGCTGAGGCCAGGCCTTCGGTTTGCAGACGATCATATTGCTGCGCTTCGAGTACCTTGGTGGGCTCATTACGCTCGGACGATAAGTAGGCGATTGGCGCAAAGCGGTCGTCTTCATCATCGGTCGGCGCCTCGAGGGCAATATCGCGCCCCGACAGACGGGTTTCCATTTCGATGACTTCTTCACGCTTGACGTTGAGCGTCTTGGCCAGGCTGTCGACCTGATCCGGTGTCATGGAATCAAGGCCTTCTTTATGGCTGCGTAAATTGAAAAATAATTTGCGTTGCGCCTTGGTCGTGGCGACTTTCACCAGGCGCCAGTTCTTGAGAATGTATTCATGCATCTCGGCCTTAATCCAATGCATGGCATAAGAAACCAGACGTACACCCTGGTCCGGATCGAAGCGTTTAACTGCCTTCATCAGACCGATATTACCTTCCTGGATCAGATCGGCGTGCGGCAGTCCGTAACCCAGGTAGCCGCGCGCGATCGATACGACCAGACGCAAATGCGACAGCACCAGAGTCTGGGCGGCGTTCAGGTCGTTTTGCTCGTGCAGGCGGCGCGCGAGCGAAATTTCTTCATCATGGGTGAGCATGGGCAGACGATTGACGGCAGAAATATAGGCATCAATGTTGCCAAGTGCACCAGAAAAGCCGAGGTTGAGCAGATTATTTGCCGGAACCAATGCGCTTGCAGTGTTCATACTTTCTCCTTACTCTCTCTCCCGTTACGGGGGCGGTCAATGCAGCGAAATGTCTAACTGATGCTTATATTAGCACTCTCTTTAAGTGAGTGCTAATCCCTCACAAAAAATTACAACATTGAAAGATATTAAAAAATTAATCATGGCCTAAAAAATAAGAATTCAAGCGACACTGCGCGCGGATGGACTGCGTAGCGAGGGCGTTTTTCAGGGGCATCGCGCCAGATCAAAGCCCGCTCAAAGTCCGCTAAAAGCCTGCTCATACAAACTTGGACGTAAAATTCCACAAAAATATCCATCCCGGCCGCCTTAAGAAGCGAAATCATTTGGCGCATCAAAGTCATGGCTGTGGCAGGCAACTTAAGCCAGGCCAACACTGAGCCGACTCTCAGCTATACTCTGCGTACTATTTCGAGGATTTGGCATGAAACAAAAGCTGTTATACCTTTTACTGTCCTTCGCTTTTACCGCTCAGGCAAGCGTTCCCATTCCTGCCAGCCCGCCAGTATTAGCGCCTCTAGCGGTACAGGGACAGACGGCCAGTATGGCAGCACAAATTTTTACCCGCTTCCATTACAAGGCAACGCCGCTCGATGACAGCATGTCGGAAAAAATCTTCGACCGTTATCTCAAGTCGATCGACGGCGGCCGCATTTTTTTAATACAGTCGGATATCGATCGTTTCTCTGCTTACCGTACCCGGCTTGATGATGCCATCGTCAGCGGTAATCTGCGCGCACCATTCGAAATGTTCAATACCTATGAAGCGCGGTATTTTGAGCGGCTGTCTTATGCGCGAAAATTGCTTGCACAAGGTTTTGACTTTAGCCAAAAAGAAGCCTTGATACTCGATCGCAGTAAAGCATCCTGGGCCAAGGATGAGGCGGAGCTCAATGACATCTGGCGTTTGCGCGTCAAGAATGAATGGCTGCGTCTAAAACTCGCCGGCAAAGACGACAAGACGATTCGCGACACCCTCGGCAAACGTTACGATACCTCGCTCGTGCGTGCTCAGCGCGTCAAGAGCGAAGATGTGTTTCAGATTTTTCTCGATGCCTACGCCAATGCGATTGAACCGCATACTGATTATCTTGGCCCGCGTGAATCCGCTAATTTCGGCATCAGCATGAAGCTCTCCTTAGTCGGCATCGGCGCGGTATTGCAGGAGCGCGATGAGTACACCACGATCCGTGAACTCACACCAGGCGGCCCGGCGCAGCGTTCAGACAAACTCAAGGTCGGTGATCGTATTGTCAGTGTTGGGCAGGGCGTGAGCGGTCAGCTGACCGACGTCGTTGGCTGGCGACTCGATGATGTGGTGACGCAAATTCGCGGCACTAAAGATACGCAGGTACGGCTGGAAATTTTACCGGCAGATGCCGGCCCGGATGCAAAAACAAAAGTCATCCAGCTGGTACGCGATCAGATTCGTCTTGAGCAACAAGCCGCCAAAAAATCCATCATACCGATCAAGGAAGGCGCCATCACACGGCAGATTGGCGTGATTGCATTGCCTACGTTTTATCTTGATTTTGAAGCACGCAGCCGCGGTGATGCCAACTTCAAGAGCGCTACCCGCGATGTCGCCAAGCTACTCGAGGAACTCAAGAAAGACAAAGTTGAAACCGTGCTGATTGACCTGCGCAATAACGGCGGCGGTTCATTGTCGGAAGCGATTGAGCTGACCGGACTATTCATCGGCAAAGGGCCGGTCGTCATGCAGCGCGATGCGCAGGGAAGAATTCGCACCGAGAGCGACACCATCGCCGCCCCAGCCTGGAATGGTGCAGTAGGTGTGCTGATCAATCGTGGTTCGGCCTCAGCGTCGGAGATTTTTGCCGCGGCGATTCAGGACTACGGTCGCGGACTGGTGATCGGCGAACAAAGTTTTGGCAAAGGCACGGTGCAAACCATGCTGAGTCTGGATCAGATGGCGCGCAACGACAAGGCCAAGTTTGGCGAACTCAAAATGACGGTGGCGCAGTTTTTCCGCATCAATGGCGGCACGACCCAGTTACGTGGCGTTACACCCGACATCAGTTTTCCGAGCATGATTGATACAACGACGTTCGGTGAATCGAGTTATGAAAACGCCTTGCCATGGCTGCAAATTGCGCCGGCCGATTACCGTCCTGTGGGTGACGTCAAGGCAGTCGTGCCGCAGCTGCAAATGCGTTACGAAAGCCGGATTGCCAAGAACAAGGATTTTCAATATCTCAAAGAAGATATTGCCGAGCTTCTGGTTCAGCGCAAGAAAAATACCGTGTCCTTGAATGAAGCAGAGCGGCGCAAGGAAATCGATGTGCGCGAAGCACGCACCAAGGCGCGCAAGACCCAAAAAACCGTGGTGGATGAAAACGCTGATGAAGACAGTCCCAACGCCAAGGACGATGGCTTGCAAGTCGGCGAGCGTAGTTTGGCAGTCGAACTGGCAGCAGAAAAGCAACGTAAAAACGCCAAAGATATCTTGCTGCAGGAAGCTGCTCACATCCTCAGCGATGAAGTGGATTTTCTGAAGTCGGATGCCAAGCTGGCGGCACGCGTCGCACCGTCACGCTAGCCGTACAAGGCAAGGACGGCGTCGTTCTAAGGGATGACGCGTCCGAGCTGGCGCCGCACCGATAGCTGTGCGCCCAATAATCCCAAGCCGGCAGATACGCATAACAGCAGCGCGCTATAAGCCAGCGTCAAGGGGGCCAGTCGGAACTGTGAACCATAGAGCTGGACAAATTCAATGATACTGTCATTGAGCAGTGTCATGCCGGAGGCGACTGCTCCCAGTGCCAACAGCCCAGCGCCGGCGCCGAGCAGGATGCCGGCGTAATAAAAAGGCCGGGCAATAAAGGCATCGGTGGCACCGACCAGACGGGCCACATCAATTTCTTCGCGCTGGTTTACTACCTGCAGCCGAATCGTATTAAACACCACCGCAATCACCACTACCGCCAGCGTGACAGCGATCAGCAGCAAGGTCTGACGCAGCACATTAAGCAGCGCCGAGAGGCGTTTAACCCATGCAGAATCCACTTGCACCAGTTCCACCTGCGGTAATGCCTTGAGCGCGGCTGCCAGCGTATCCACGCGTGCGGCATCGCGCGCACTGTCGTAGGCAGACAGGGTGAGCAGATAACTGTCGGGTAGCGGATTAGTGCCGAGCGTGGCGAGGATATCGCTCAGGCCGGTTTTATCTTTTAAGCTCACGAGCGCTTTTTCCCGCGCGACGAAAAGGAGTTTCCCACTGCTGCCCGCCGCGCTGAGCGTTTTGCGAATCGGTACCGCGAGCGCGATGGCGTCTTCACGGGAGGTGTCGAGTCGCAGGAACAGGCTGATCTCAGGATCGACCGCGATCTGATTGGCCAGCGGGCGTAGATTATCGAGAATACTCAGGCCGGCAAAGGGCAGTGCCAGGGCAATCGCCACCACCAGAATATTGAGTGAAAATCCGCTACCACGACGACCCAGATGGCGTAGTGCATCGCGCAGCGCATGAATGTGTTGGCTGAACCAGGATTTCATGGGCTGTCCTTGGTGGGGGCATCGTGCCAGCCTTCGACGATCTGCCCCGATTGCAGATAAATCACCCGCGAGGCGGTATCTAAAATGCGTTCGTCGTGAGTAGAGATGAGGCAGGTCACGCCTGCCTGATGAAAGGCCTTGAGTGCATCGATCACCTGATTAGCGCTGACCCGGTCAAGATTGGCCGTCGGCTCGTCAGCCAGAATAATTTGCGGCCGATTGACGATCGCACGGGCGATGGCGACGCGTTGTTGCTGGCCACCCGAGAGACTTTGTGGCAGCGCCTGGGCAAAGCCGAGCAGACTTAATTTATCCAGCGCGGCCCGCGCACGTTGTTCGGCCTGATCGCGCGGGGCACCGGACACTAGCAGTGGCAACATGACATTGTCTTGCACAGTGCGGTCGTTAAGCAGTCGCAGCTGCTGCATGATCAAGCCCAGACTACGGCGCAGAAAAGGTAAATTGGCCGACTTAAGTTTACCGACGTCCTGCCCATTGACCAGCACACTGCCACTACTGGGGCGCTCAATGGCAGCGATTAATTTAAACAAGGTCGACTTACCTGCGCCGGACGGACCGGCCAGATACACCATCTCGCCGCGCGCGATGGTCAGGCTAACGTCATTGAGAGCGGGCGCGCCTTGATCGTATTGTTTGCTAACGTTATGAAATTCAATCATGAGAGCAGGGCATCAACAAATTCTTGCGCATTAAAGGGCTGTAAATCTTCGATCTGTTCACCGACACCGATAAAATAAACAGGGATCGGACGGGTCCTGGCGATGGCTGCCAAAACGCCACCCTTGGCTGTGCCATCGAGTTTGGTGACGACCAGTCCGGTGAGGCCGAGCGCATCATCAAAAGCCTTGACCTGGGCTAATGCATTTTGTCCGGTGTTGCCATCAATGACAAGCAGGATTTCATGCGGCGCACCATCCATGCCCTTGGCGATCACGCGTTTGATTTTTTTGAGTTCTTCCATCAGATGTAATTGCGTCGGCAGACGACCGGCGGTATCGATCATCACCACATCGGTGCCGCGGGCACGGGCGGCCTGCACGGCATCGAAGGCGACCGCTGCCGGATCGCCGGATTCCTGGGCGATCACGGCGACCTGATTGCGTTCGCCCCACACCATGAGCTGTTCACGGGCAGCGGCGCGAAAGGTGTCGCCAGCGGCCAGCAAGACCGACTGCTGATGAGCTTGCAAATGCTTGGCCAATTTGCCGATGGTCGTGGTTTTGCCTGCACCATTGACGCCGGTGAGCATCATCACCAGCGGCTGATGACGACCGAGCATGAGTGGTTTTTGCAGCGGTGAGAGTAAGTCCAGCAGCAGACTGCGCAAGGCGTCTTTAACTTGTGCGACCTCGGTCAGTTTGTCGTTTTTAACCCGACTTTGCAGATCCTTTAACAGCGACTGCGTGGCGTCGACGCCGGCATCGGACATCAGGAGGGCTGCTTCGAGCTCCTCATAAAGTTCGTCGCCGATTTTAGCGCCGACAAACAAGATACTCAAATTAGAAGCGGTTTTGGCGAGGCCGGTCTTGAGGCGTGTGAGCCAGACGTGTTTTTCTGCGACGGGTTCGCCAGGCGACGACAGCTCGGCAGACACCGCCGACTCAGCCGACGGCGCGATTTCTTTGGATTTACTTTTGAAAAAACTAAACATCGGCATGGGACTCGGAAAATCAGCTCGGCGGTGCGCCGTTCAAGCGGATACAATCGCTGCGTTGACGCAGACTTTTTGGCTGATCCGCGACCTTCACGGCATTTTAACAGAGCCTGCGGGGCGGATTAGGCGAGTCAGCGTCGGTATTGCGCTTTGATTATGTTTTAATGGCGCATTCCGGTCCCTCTTGATTATTTTTCATTGCATGTCAAAAAAACACAGCAGTAAAGCAGGACCCAAGCCGGCGCCAGCGCGCGCCGGGGTAGCAAATCAGGTCCGTATTATTGGCGGCCAATGGAAACGCACCCCGCTGCCCGTATTGGCGGCAGAGGGATTGCGGCCTACGCCAGACCGAGTACGGGAAACGGTGTTCAATTGGCTCAATCACCTGTTTGATGCGCACTGGACGTCACTGCACTGTCTTGATTTATTTGCCGGCACGGGCGTTTTGGGCTTTGAGGCGGCCAGCCGTGGTGCGGCACGCGTGGTGTGTGTCGAGAATAATCCGGTCGTCTTGCGTCAGCTGGAAGTCAACAAGGAAAAACTGCATGCCGAACAGATCAGCATTCTGCGGGGAGATGTCCTGTTTCATGCGCAGCGGCTGGCCGGCAGCAGCCCGTTTCATCTGATCTTTCTTGATCCACCTTATCATGCTGACTGGCTGGCCAAGGCAATGCCCTTGTGTGCACCGCTGTTGGCGCAAGGTGGTGTTGTTTATGTAGAATCAGAATTATGTTTACTTGATGAAATCGCACCAAAATGGCTGGAAGACTGGCATATAGTGCGCGCTGACAGGGCGGGAGCGATGTTTTATCATTTGCTGCAAAGCAAAAAAACGCATCAAATTGAGGCATAATCTGTCATGTAATACTACTGTAATGAATCGCTTATTGTGGAGTCGTCATGGTCATAGCCATTTATCCGGGAACCTTTGATCCGCTCACGCGGGGTCACGAAGATCTGGTACGCAGGGCCTCCGGCCTATTTGACAAGCTGGTCGTCGGTGTCGCTGACAGCAAGAATAAAAAGCCCTGTTTCTCGCTCGAGGAACGACTGTCGATCGCGAATGAAGTTCTGGGTCACTACCCGAACGTTCAGGTCGAAAGTTTTTCCGGTCTGCTCAAGGATTTTGTACGCCGCCACGATGCGCGCGTGATCGTGCGTGGTTTGCGCGCCGTGTCCGACTTTGAGTACGAGTTCCAAATGGCGGGCATGAACCGTTATCTGTTACCGGACGTGGAAACCATGTTCCTCACGCCGTCTGACCAGTACCAGTTCATCTCCGGCACCATCGTGCGCGAGATCGCTTATCTGGGTGGCGATGTCTCCAAGTTTGTCTTTCCCTCGGTTGAGCGTTGGCTCAAGGAGAAAGTCAGTCAAGCGGAACAATAAACTATGGCGCTCATCATTACCGATGACTGCATTAATTGCGATGTGTGTGAACCGGAATGCCCGAACGATGCCATCTTTATGGGCCCGGAAATTTACCAGATCAATCCGAATAAGTGTACCGAATGCGTAGGGCATTTCAGCGAACCGCAGTGCCAGCAGGTTTGTCCGGTCGCCTGCATTCCGCTCGATCCGGCCTGGCGCGAAACGCCCGAACAGCTGCAGCAAAAATATGTTCTGCTGCAAAGCGCTTTGGCACCAACGCCTTAAATAGCGACACCTTCATTACAGCACCACTTCCTCAGCGCATTTTCGACATGCGCCGTCATTCGCCGATCACCCGATTTCTCCCGCCCATCTTGGCCTGATACAGATACTGATCAGCCTGCGCCACCAGCTGCTGCGCGAGTTGATCCGGTTCACCCGCCGGCAGTGGTGCCGACAGTGTGGCCACGCCGATCGATACACTCAAGGAAAGCAGCGTATTACGCCGACTGCGCATGGAGCCTTGCGCGATACTGTGACGAATACGTTCGGCGACCAGCAGCGCATCGTGTCCGTTGGTGTCGATCAGCAGCGCTAAAAATTCCTCGCCGCCGAAGCGCCCCAGCGCATCTGAAAGGCGCAGTTCGGCCTGAATACGATTGGCGATTTCGCGCAATACATCGTCACCGGTTTGATGGCCATGCAGATCATTGACGCTTTTAAAGTGATCGACATCGATATACAGACAGGCCAGTGGACAGCCCTGACGATCGATACGGCCGACTTCTTCACGCAGACGACGTTCGACATAACGACGATTATTCACCCCAGTGAGCGGATCGATCAGGCCGATGTATTTGAGCCGTTCGTGATGCATCACATTATCGATACACAGCGCGAGTACCGACGCCAGATGATCGATGAAGTCGGTCGCCATCTCTTTGGTGAACCGATCCGCGGCAAGACTGCCAAAGCTGATAAACCCGATCCACTGTGCATTGCGCATTAAGGGTACGATCGCGACCGATACCGGGACCGGTGCCGGGGCCGGAAACAGCCGCCCATGCAGCGCTGCCTGATACGGTCCCAGCCGGGAGGATGCCAGCGCGTTCTTCAAGGCCAGCGCATCCTGTTCATCATCAAAAAACAGCAGCTGCGGAAAGCGGCTTAAGGGAATCGCTAACTCCGCCATAATCCTCCGGATGCCATAGTCGGAATCGATGAGCGCCAGAGTGACGACGGCGAGTTCGGAAATTTCCTCAATCTTGACGAATACACGGGTCAGTAGTTCGCGCAGACTGCCGGCGCTGATCAGACACAGATCAAGTGCCTGATGGCGCTGCATGATGCGTTGATTCTCGTGCGCCTGGCGCAACAGGCGGGCAAGCTCGGCACGCAGATGACGTATTTCGGCGGCAGCAGACATGATGAGGGAGAGGGTAATCCCGCATTACACCGGGATTTGTCGCCCACGATACTGATGCAAACCAGCGGCATGCGCGCATCAGGCTCGATCAGTATCAAGCTCGGTACATATCAAGCTCGATACGCATCAAGCCTTTGAAAATTTACAGCGCCAGTTTGACCTGCACCGCTTGTCCAAGCCGCAGTGCAGCGCCTTCACCATCGAGCAAGGCGGAATTCATACCAAAGCTGATGCCGCCATCGAGCAGAGCATTGCTGCGGTAGTGTTGCAAAATATCGAGCGGATCTGGTCCGACTAGCCCGCTGAGCTGATCAATCGAAGGAATCGGGCAGCGCGGACAAGGCTTGACGGGCTTGATCCTGGCGTTGCCAAAGTCAATGTGCTCGGCAAAGTCTTCTTCAAAAGCCGGTATGCCATCGATCACGATATTCGGTCGGAAGCGGTTCATCGGCAAAGCAGGGCGGCCGGCCGCGATCAGCCTGGTATTGAGATCATCCAGTGAGCCCTGCGAAATGAGTAACAGCGGATAGCCGTCGGCAAACAGGGTCGGCGCAGGCAAGCTGCCAACCCAGCGCGGATTGCTATGGCGACTGGCATGCGGATGCGCGCGCACCAGACGGCAAGGCGCGCCGATCGCTTTGGAAAACCAGGTCGCCGTCACCTCATCGCAGTCATAGGCCTTCACGCGCTCTTCCCAAATCACGACCTCACGGGTTGGCGCCTGATCTGGATCGGCTAAATCCAAGGGCAGTTCCAGCGTCAACATACCCGGTGCAGACAGCTCCAGCACATCGGACCGGATGCGCGGCGTAATAAGCGCCATGTGCGGATATTCACGTTGGGTGAGGAACTGTCCCTGCGCATCGATGAGCATCCATTCGCGGTCATAGAGATGCTCGCTCATCAGACCAGCCGGCGTCAGCGTCGCCTCGCGCAGGGCGATACCGGCGCAGGATTTGATGGGGTAAAAGTGCAGTGCGGTCAGTGTGGCCATGTTCTGGCGGGCTTTCATTTTCGTGAAGGGCTATTACAGCGTCGATGGCTGACATTATGCCATCGGGCTTATCCCGTCGTAGTGCATCCAGAGTACACAGGATTTTAATCCAATGTGTCACGAGCTTGATCTGCCGCATTGGCGCCGCAGCGTGGCGGTGCACACTCAAGTCTGCGCGTTTTTTGCACGCTTATTATGCGCTCCGACACAGGCACTTGATCACACAAAGAGGAATCCCGATGCGACCCCAATTCGAGCACGTTTCCATTACCAAGAAGGCCAATCTTTATGCCGACGGAAAATGCGTGTCCTATAACCTGATGTTCCCCGATCACGCCAAAAAAACCGTCGGCGTCATTTTCCCCTCCACGATCACCTTTGCTACCGATGTGGCGGAAATTATGCAGATCGTCGAAGGAAAATGTCGTGTGCGTATCGGTGAAGAAGGCGATTGGAAAATTTATGAAGACGGTCAGCGTTTCCATGTCCCGGCAGCGAGCCGTTTTGAGCTAGAGGCGCTCGAGCCGGTGCATTATGTTTGTCATTTCGTGCATGACTGACTTTTTTTATCGCAAGTAAGCTTTTTTTATTCAGCTTTTTTATTTGGCTTTTGATTCAGCTGGTGAATAAGCGCTCATCGCGTTGTCATCCCGCGTGAGCAGCTGCATCAGCTTCGGATGTACAAACAGCTTATCGCGCCCAATGGTTCTTTCTTCCAGCACGCCGATTTCAACGAGCTGCTTGAGATAGCGCGAAGCTGCCTGCCGACCGGCGATGTCTCTGTCGACGAGATTATTGATGCGGCAGTAAGGCAGGTCGAAGATCAGATCGACCAGTTCTCGGCTGTATATTTTTGGGGCAGCCTGTTTTACATGCGTGATGGTCAATGCAGACAGATCGCGAATCGCTGATATTTTTGCGGTAGTCCAACGTGCCGTTTCTTCGACGCCCTGCAAGACGTAGGTAATCCACTGCGCCCATTCTTGGCTACGGGTTACTTCGAGCAGCAGTCGGTGATATTCGGCCTTATTTCGGATGATATGGCGGCTCAGGTACAGAATCGGGAGTGTCAGCAAATCTTCCTGGATCAGGAACAAGCTGTTCAGAATCCGACCAGTGCGACCATTGCCATCGGTGAAGGGGTGGATTGCCTCGAATTGATAGTGTCCAACCGCCATACGGATCAAAGGATCAACATCACGCGCTTCATGCAGATAGCGTTCCCAGTGAGCGAGTTTTGACCTGAGCAAATCTTCACCGACAGGCGGCGTGTAAATGACTTCGCCCGTCGCTTGATTCATTAGTGCCGTCCCGGGTACGCGGCGCACCTGCATCTCGATGCCCTTGATGCGAGTGCATACCTGTTCGGCGGTGCGGGTGTTCAAGGGTGTTTGCTTAAGTACCCGATAGCCTTCCATCAATGCGCTACTGTGACGCAAGGCTTCGCGGGTGGCGGGATCGGCTTGCTCACCGGTGCTCTGGTATTGGAACAGCCGGTCTGTCGTGGTGACGATGTTTTCGATTTCCGAACTGGCTTGCGCTTCCAGAAGTGGTAGGGCGTTGATCAGCACACCTTGATTCGGAATCAGTTCGGCTGCCTGTTTGAGTTCCGCCAAGGCAGCCCGCGCAGCAATGCACTGCTTGAGCACGGGACGTGTTTCAAGTACTGCAGCAGGCGGCAGTGCGGGTAAGTCGTTGTAGGGCAGGTGCGAAAGCCAGATGGACATGGGTTAATTTGACGATCTTTGCGACATGTCCCCAGTTTATGTCGTCGGCGACGACACGTCAATGAAACATGTCGCAATTTCTTTAAAATTGCGACATGTCCCAAGCGTGACTGACTTTGCTACTTAGACGTTAAACAAGAAATTCAATACATCCCCATCCTTGACCACATATTCCTTGCCCTCGGCGCGCATCTTGCCCGCTTCCTTGGCGCCGGCTTCGCCTTTGAAGGCGATGAAGTCTTCGTAAGCGATGGTTTGGGCGCGGATGAAGCCGCGTTCAAAGTCGGTGTGGATCACGCCGGCTGCCTGCGGGCCGGTGTCGCCAACGTGGATGGTCCAGGCGCGTACTTCCTTAACGCCCGCCGTGAAATAACTTTGCAGACCCAGCAGCTTGAAGGCGGCGCGAATCAGACGGTCCAGGCCTGGCTCGCTCATACCCATATCGTTGAGGAACTCTGCCTTATCGGCATCATCCAGATCGGCGATTTCGGATTCGATCGCTGCACAGATCGCCACCACAGGCGCATTTTGTGATGCCGCGTAGGCGGTCAGCTGGTCGAGCAGAGGGTTATTGGTAAAGCCGCTGTCGGACACATTACCGACATACATGGCCGGCTTGGCGGTGATCAGACACAGCGGTTTGATCAGGGCCAGCTCTTCGGCATCGAGCCCCATGGAACGGACCGGCTTGGCCTGATCCAGATGCGGCATGATGCGTTCGAGGACTTCCACCAGTTTGGCGGCATCTTTATCGCCGGAGCGGGCTTTTTTATTTTCGCGGTGGATGGCCTTTTCGACCGTGCCCATGTCGGCCAAGGCCAGCTCGGTTTGAATGACTTCAATATCATCGAGCGGATTGATCTTGCCGGCGACGTGGATCACGTTGTCGTCTTCGAAGCAGCGCACGACGTTGACGATGGCGTCGGTTTCGCGGATGTGCGATAGAAATTGATTGCCCAGGCCTTCGCCCTTGGAGGCGCCCGCCACCAAGCCGGCGATATCGACAAATTCGACCGTCGATGGCAGGATGCGCTCTGGCTTGACGATCAGGGCCAAGGCCTGCAGACGCGGATCCGGTACTTCCACCATGCCGACATTGGGCTCGATGGTACAGAAGGGATAATTTTCAGCCGGGATGCCGGCTTTGGTCAGCGCGTTGAACAGGGTAGATTTGCCGACGTTGGGCAGGCCGACGATGCCGCATTTGAGACTCATGGAAAGACTTTCTAAATCGATGGAAAACGGGACCAAAAACGACGCAGACCCTAAAGACGACATTGTAACGCTTCACGCGCCACCAGCGCCGGTTTCAGAGTGCCTCGATGTGCTGGCGCTCTGGTGCGGCGACAAAGGCGGCAAAGTCATCGCGCAGCCGCTGACCCTGGCTGATCGCCTGCCGCCAGTCGCGAATCCGTCCCGCATGGTCGCTGCCGTAGGCCTGAAAATCCTTGCGGTCGAGGAGTTTGCCGCGCGGCAGAGTGCTTAAAAAGGCAGCCGATGGCGCCACGACCAGCACATTATCCAACCAGGCACGATGCTGGCGATTGCCAGACCGCCAAGGCAGCGATTTGTCCAGCCAGCCGGGAATAATGTGCTGACTAAAGTGCGGATATAGCACCAGCCTGCCATCGGCATTATCGACATTATCTGCAAGATGGGGCAGGCGGGCATACGGCAGTGCCAAATGATAATCGATCAGCCCGCCGTCCCAGTAGTTGCCGACAGGCGCATGTAGCATTGTGCGCATCGGCTGCATTACCAGTGGCAGGGTGCCGGAAGCTAACAGGGCAGACGCAATATTGTCACTACCCAGCGGGACAAAATGGGTGCGAAAGGCATCGAATTCTTTCTTGAGCCAGGCCACCGGATCGCGCGCATCGCCGATGACGACCCGTTCAAGATGCTGCGCCAGGCTGGCGCGTGAGAAAAGATTGGCGACGCTGGCGGCAGCAAAACCGGTCATAGCGGACAGTCGGTTCGATGGCGCGGCAAGTAAATGACGCCCGCGCACTGTCACTATGTGCAGCCCGTAGTGTGGATGGTGGGTGATCTCGGCTTCATGGCCGCCAATGAAGTCAGACAAAATCTGCACACAGACTGCGGTGACTTCGGCCGCCGAGGGACGCGTCGAATAACTTTGCGCACAATATAAATCTGCCAGACGCGTGAAAGCTGCGACCGGATCAGCGTGACAAGCTGCCGCCATGCGCCAGGCCCCGATCGATGCACCGATGAGGGTCCGCTTGCGCGGCGCAGCAGGCAGCCAGTGACCAAACAAATATTGATCGAGGGCGTGGAAAATCAGTCCTTTGGGACCACCGGCAGCGGCAGGCACCACAGCCACATCCTGCGCCCGCATTCCCTGCGAGCGAATCTGTCGCAAGGCTGCAGGTCCGGCGTAGAAGGAGAGGCTATTGGAATGCGTCATACGGTATGTAATTGCAGCATGGCGGTATCGAACTTCCCCTCGCACAGCAGGGGCAGGATGGAAAGACTTTTTTCAAGGCTGGCATCGATCAGGTTTTGCTCCTCTTTGCGTGGACGATGCAGCACAAAATCGGCCACCGGCTGCGGACTGTTTTGCGCGCGCGGATGACCGATGCCGATGCGCAGTCGCCAGTAATCCTGTGTGCCGAGCGCCGCCGTGATGTCCTTGAGCCCATTATGACCGCCAGAAGAGCCGCCTTTTTTCAGGCGCGCCGTACCGGGTTCGAGATCGAGTTCGTCGTGTACTACGAGGATTTCTTCTGGCGCGAGTTTATAAAATTTGGCCAATCCACCGACCGACTGGCCAGAGCGGTTCATGAACGTTTGCGGTTTGAGCAGCCAAACATCACTCCCTGCGATGCGCGTTTTTCCCAGTAGGGCATTCAGGCCTTTGTCACGCGTGAAGACGCCGGGCGCGAACTGATCGAGCAGCCAGAAGCCGGCATTGTGACGCGTTTGTTCGTATTCGGGGCCGGGGTTGCCGAGGCCGGCGATCAGGCGAATGGGCATAGTGTTGTTCTTCGTAGTGAGGCATGCAGGGGCAGGGTGGCGTGAATTATCACCGCCAGCGGCAAACCCGTCCAGTCCGCTGTATTTTTACCAAGCTGCGGCCCATGTGAGTCGCTTTTATTCGTACATAAAAAAAGCCCGTCAAGCGAATGACGGGCCTCTCTGCTTCGGCGAACTGCACCGAAATTTTCTGATTACTTCTTGGCTGCTGCGGCCGGGGCTTCTGCAGCCGCTTCCACTTTACCTGCTGGAATGGACGCAGTAGCGATCGTCGGATTATCACCATGAACAATAGCAGTCACGCCAGATGGCAGTTTCAGATCGGCCAGGTGAATTGAATGACCGGCTTCCAGTGTCGACAAATCGACTTCAACGAAAGCGGGCAAATCTTTTGGCAGACATGAAATATCCAGATCGGCCATCACGTGGCTGATCACAGCAGCGGATAATTTCACAGCAGGTGAAATATCGGCATTGATGAAATGCAGAGGCACTTTAACGTGCATTTTTTGATTTTCATCGACGCGCTGGAAATCTGCGTGCAGAACTAATTGCTTGTAGGCGTGGACTTGGAAGTCACGCAGCAATACTTTTTGTGATGTGCCATCGACTTCGAGATCCAGAATCGACGAGTGGAAGGCTTCTTTTTTCAGCGCATGGTACAGCGCGTTATGATCGAGCTTGATAGCGACTGGTGCTGCCGTGCCACCGTAAATGATGCCTGGCGTTTGGCCAGCAATGCGCAGGCGGCGGCTCGCTCCGGACCCCTGCTCAGTGCGTGTAAATGCGATTACTTTCATGATCAACTCCAAATGATGCCGGCTTTGAGGCCGGCGGTAAAAAATCTCCCGCGACCAGGAGATTTGTGAACTTTTACGGGGCGTTTTGCCGCGTAAAAGTGAATTCTAAACCTCAGTCCGCAAACAAGGACATCACCGAATCACCACGGGTGATGCGCTTGAAGGTCTCGGCCAGCAAATCTGCACAGCTCAACTGGCGGATCTTCGGGCAGGCTTGCGCAGCGGCGGTCAACGGTATGGTATCGGTGACCACCAGTTCATCCAGCGGCGAATTGATGATGCGTTCGAGCGCCGGGCCGGACAACACCGGATGCGTACAATAGGCGACGACCTTTTTGGCGCCACGTTCCTTCAATACTTCGGCGGCCTTGGTCAGTGTACCGGCGGTATCGACCATGTCATCCATGATCACGCAGTTACGGCCTTCGACTTCGCCGATGATGTTCATGACTTCGGATTCATTGGCTTTCGGACGGCGCTTATCGATGATGGCTAAGTCGCAGTTCAGACGTTTGGCCAATGCACGGGCACGCACTACGCCACCAACGTCGGGTGAGACGACCAGCAGATCATCGTAATTTTTTTCCACCAGATCACTGAGCAAAATCGGCGAGGCGTAAATATTGTCGACCGGGATATCAAAGAATCCCTGGATTTGATCAGCATGCAGATCCATGATCAGAACCCGACCAACACCCGCCTGTTGCAACATGTTAGCGACGACTTTGGCCGAGATCGCTACCCGCGCCGAACGCGGACGCCGATCCTGGCGCGCATAACCAAAGTAGGGAATCGCTGCCGTAATCCGGCCGGCTGAGGCGCGCTTTAAAGCGTCGACCATCAGCATGATTTCCATCAGATTATCGTTCGTCGGTGCGCAGGTTGATTGCAGCACGAAGACATCCTTGCCCCGCACGTTCTCATTGATTTCAACGACCACCTCACCGTCGGAAAAGCGCGATACCAAGGCTTTACCAAGAGGGATTTTAAGTTGCTTAGCCACGCCGGCAGCCAGTTCGGGATTAGCGCTACCGGTAAAAACCATCAGGTTTTCGACTGCCATAGGAATCCTGAAAAAGAACGTAAGAAGTTTGAAAAGCCGCCAATTCATGACTTACGTTAGTCTCGAATTGGCGGCTTACCTGATTTATATTTATCGTTATCGTTATTTCACATCAATCTGATGCGTGTGCAGCATTGAATGGCAGGGGAAGAAGGATTCGAACCTTCGAATGCTGGAATCAAAATCCAGTGCCTTAACCGGCTTGGCGATTCCCCTACACAACCTTTTGTCGCGCCTTGTGTGAACACCGCACAAGGCGAAACGAATTCTGAGTTACGCCGACAGCATCGCTTCCATCGGGTGACGTGCTAACGAACGGGCCTTCCATGCTTTCCATTGCGCGGGTACCTTTTGCAGTACCTCATCTGCCTGCGCTTCGTTTTCATAAGCGCTGAAAATACAGGATCCGGAGCCCGTCATGCGCGCATTGCCGAATCGACCCAGCCATGTAATGACCTGTTCAACTTCCGGATAAAACGCGACGACCACGTCTTGCAAATCATTTTTTCCGAAATTATCTGAAGCTGCGGAAAAGTCCGTTATTCTGACTGTTTTGGTATCGCGTGTCAATTGACCTGCGCTAAATATCTTTGCGGTTGGTATCACCAGCCCCGGCTCAAGGACCACAAACCAGCGTGCAGGCGTCTCGATGGCCTGCAGTTCCTCGCCGATGCCTTCAACAAAAGCGTTGGCGCCCAGCAGAAAAAAGGGCACATCTGCGCCTAGCTTGAGTCCGATCTGCATGAGTTCACTGCGCGTCATGCCGGCATTCCACAGATGATTGAGCGCTAACAGTGTGGTAGCTGCATCGGACGATCCGCCGCCCAGGCCACCGCCCATGGGAATTTTTTTCTCCAGCGTGATGTCAACGCCCATGCAGACCTGGCCGCTGCGAATTTGTATTTTAGCCTGCAAGGCGCGGGCCGCACGCACCACCAGATCGGTATGTTCAGGCACCCCGGGGATGGTATTGGTACGTCGGATGGCACCATCGGATCGGGTCGTAAAGTGGAGCACGTCGCTGTAATCGACCAGTTGAAAAACACTTTGCAGCAGGTGATAGCCGTCCGGACGTCGCCCTGTCACATGCAGGAAAAGATTGAGCTTGGCCGGCGCCGGGCAATCGCGTAGTGAGACAGAAGCGGGGTCTGGGTGGTGTTTGCTCATAGCTCATCAAGGCGTTTGCCATTGATCCAAAATAAGGTGAATACGCATTTGACCGAAGGCAGTCGTCGTGCGCTGCAGCTCAATCCGCTTGGGGTGCCATTGGCCTGACTGCGTATCTTGCTGCCATTCCGGGTAGTGCAGCTGCCAGCCATCGGCGGTCTGCACTGGGGCCACTTTTTCCTGGCCCGGCGCCGACAGTATAAACGCCTCACCGTTGACGAGTGAAAAACCCTGCAGCCAGCCGCGCAGGCCTGTGACTGGCAGAATCCAGCCCAGGGTCTGGGTACTGAGCGTATCGAGATCATCGGCTACGCGGGTCGGTTTGCCCGCCTCCGTCAGGCGCGCCTGGCCAGGTTCGACTTCCAGCTTGACCAGGGTCTGATTGAGTGGCGAAAGCAGATCGATGCTGACCCGCTGCGGATCTTGCGCCCAGCGAAAGCTGCCCTGCAGACCTTCCTCGCGGCCTTCTTTTTGATAGCGTAATGACAGCCGTCCGGAGAGCGTGATGGCGGCATGATAAACCGGCGCAGTCAACTTTTGCGGCGCAATGATCGGTGGCGGTGATGGCAGGCTGGCACAGCCGGAAAGCAGCGCAGTCGCTAGTGCACGCAATAGCGCATTGAGCAGGCAGACCCGTGGGACGAGTAGCGTCACGCGCTGCATTATGTGCTGCATCACAGCTCAGCGTGCAGGCGAGCCAGCGTCGATTTGAGAACGTCGTTTTGTGGATCTTTAAGCTTGGCCTCGTGCCAGAGACGGTATGCATCCTCTTTTTGACCTGCAGCCCACAAGACCTCGCCCAGATGCACGGCGATTTCAGGGTCAGAGCGCAGTGTATAGGCCCTGCGTAAGGCGACTTCAGCTTCCTTTAGTTTACCGAGTCGGTATTGTACCCAGCCCAGACTGTCGAGAATGAAGGGATCATTGGGGGTTATTTTGAGGGCGGTCTCGATCAGGCTCAGCGCTTCAGGCAGACGCAGATTACGTTCGGCCAGTGAATAGCCCAGCGCGTTATAAGCATGCTGGTTATTGGGTGCGACCTGAATCAGCGTACGCAAGGTGCTTTCCATGAGCATGTAATGGGCGCTTTTTTCTGCCACCATGGCCAGTTCATACAACAGATCGGGCTGGGCGGGAAATTTCTGCAAGCCAGATTGCAGGAATGCGCTGGCTTCGAGCACACGTCCGGCATCGCGCAGCAGCATCGCTTGCGCGAGGATGAGCTGGATTTGTTCGGCTTCGACCTCGCTATGGGTTTCGTTGAGGTAGCGAAGCGCGGTGTCCAGATTGCCTTGTCTGGCGCTGAGCTGGGCACGACGAATTTGCACCGACACATAATTGGCACCACCTTCGATTTGCGCTAACCAGTCGAGTGCGGCGGGTATATCTTTGCGCTCTTCAGCGATTTGCGCTAACAGCAGCAGGGCCTGGCTCGGGTCGCGCTCATCGTCGGGGTGATTGGCGAGCGTTTCCAAATACAAGGTGAGATATTTTTCAGCATTTTTAACGTCATTACTTTGTGAGCCCAACACGCCGAGCGCATACAGACTGGTGAGATCATCCGGGTACAGCGCCAGCAGCGCCTCGAATTCACTACGCGCCTGGGCAAATTTTTTCTGGTCGATCTGCAGCCGCGCATGGGCTAGACGGACTTCGCGCGCCATCGGATGGGCTTTGATAAAGTCACGCAGGATGCGGTCGACCGCATCGTTTTCTGCCACCACCTGCGCCAAGGTCAGCACACCCAGCTCGGAATCCGGATTGAGGCGCATGGCCTGCTGCGCTTCGCGCAAGGCGCGGGCAGGATCGTCGACGCTCAGGGCGCCTTGGGCGAGCGCAATGTGGGATTCGGCGACGTCCGGGTAGGGTTCAACCAGGCGCTCGAGCAAGGTAAAGCTGGCCGCTTTATTTTGTGCCCGTGAGAGCATGCGTTGAATTTGCAGCAGCATCAGACCGCGTGTAATCGGCCGCGCGTCGGCCAGACGCTGGGCCAGCATGGGTTGGGCGCTGGCGATGTCATCGCTCAGCACGATGGAGCCGATTAAATATTGGGTCGCTTCCTCCGAATGCGGCGCCAGTTCGTACCACAGCCGGATGGCTGCCAGTGCTTCGGTATTTTGTTTGGCGGCGACCGCCATTTCAGCGGCACGTCGGGCAATGCGCGCATCGCGTGTTTGCTGGGCTGCCGAAAAGGTCGTGATGTAAGCGGCCTGCCATTGACCGCGCTGGAAGGCAATTTCGGCGCTCAGCAAGTTAAATAATAATTCTTTTGTCAGAGCCAGCGAAGGTAAGGGATCTTCGGCCATCTCGGTGGCGGAATCTGCGGTGATCGGCGCAGTGATCGACGTAGTGTTCTGAGTGGTGATCTGAGTAGTGAGCTGAGTAGTGAGCTGAGTACTGATCGGCACGGCGGCGTTACTCTGCGGCGCTTCAATCGACGTGCTGAATGCCATAGCGCCTGATGAAACAGGGTCTCGAGGATCGGCTAACCGCGGGCCAGACAGCTGCGAGCTGGCACATCCCGACAGGAATGCGTAGAAGGTTACAATGAGCAAAAGGTTTTTCAAGGTGGTTCCCGGGCCGGCGTTCATGGTCAGATTTTACGCCCAACCCAGCTTTGATGGGCGGCACGGATTGCACACCTTGAAAGAAAATTAATTAATTAAGGTTTAATTCCCCGCCATGCCCGAATTACCCGAAGTAGAAGTCACCCGGCGCGGGATTGCGCCGCACGTGCAGGATCAGACCGTCACCGGCGTTATATTGCGCCATGCCGGCCTGCGTTGGCCGTTTCCCCCCGCGCTTGATGCGCTGCTGCGTGGACGCAGTGTGCTGCAGGTTGGCCGCCGGGGCAAATATCTGCTGCTGCAATTCGCCCACGGCACGCTGATTATTCATCTGGGGATGTCGGGTCATCTGCGCATCCTGCCAGCTGATACACCGGTGCGCAAGCATGATCACGTCGACCTGCAATTCGGTGCCCAATTGATGCGCATGCATGACCCGCGTCGTTTTGGCGCCGTGTTGTGGCATGCGCAAGAAGAGGGGCCGGTCGAAAATCATTTACTGCTGCGCGGGCTGGGGGTTGAACCGCTCGAAGCAGGTTTTACAGCGGATCTGCTCTACCGTCTCACCCGCACACGTCGGCAAGACATTAAACAGGTACTGCTGTCTGGTGACATCGTGGTCGGTGTCGGCAATATCTACGCCTCGGAGAGTTTGTTCAAGGCCGGCATCAATCCCAAAACCCCTGCCCAGCGCATTGGTCTGGCACGCTACGAAAAACTGGCCCAGGCCATCCGCGAAATTCTGGCCGCAGCCATTGAGCAGGGCGGCAGTACGCTGCGCGATTTTGTTGCGGTGAATGGCCGCTCTGGCTACTTCCAGCAGAATTATTTTGTTTATGATCGACCCGGCGAAGCTTGCCGCGTCTGTCAGGCGCCGGTGCGGCAGATCAAGCAGGGACAGCGCTCGACGTTCTACTGCGTTCAGTGCCAGAAATGAGGTCGTCGATATGAAGCGTGTCATCGACCAAACCGCTACGGCCGATGCCGAGGGATTTGCCGACGCCAGTTTTTCGGCCACCGTCATCACCTGGCAAAAGCAGCATGGCCGGCATGCGCTGCCCTGGCAACAAACGCAGGAGGCATATCGTATCTGGCTGTCAGAAATCATGTTGCAGCAAACGCAGGTCAGCGCCGTGATCCCTTACTACCAGCGCTTTTTGCAGCGCTTTCCCGATGTTGCCACACTGGCTGCGGCGCCATCGGAGGCCGTGATGGCGCATTGGAGCGGGCTGGGTTATTACACCCGGGCGCGCAATCTGCACCGTTGTGCGCAGCGCATCGTGCAAGACTACGCCGGCCAGTTTCCGGCGGATCCGGTACTGCTGCAAGAATTGCCCGGCATCGGGCGCTCTACTGCGGCCGCTATTTCTGCTTTTGCTTACGGTACTCGGGCCGCTATTTTGGATGGGAATGTCAAACGGGTTTTTGCGCGCGTCTTTGGGGTGGATGCCTATCCTGGCTTGCGGCTGGTGGAAGAGCTGTTATGGCGCCGCGCAGTGGCATTGCTGCCGCAAAACGATATTGGCAGCTACACCCAGGGCCTGATGGATTTGGGGGCTACGCTTTGCACGCGCAGCAAACCACAATGCCCTGCCTGTCCGTTCAAGTCGCGGTGCGTGGCATTGGCGACCGATCGTGTGAGTGATCTTCCAGTACGTAAGCCCAAAAAGACTGTCCCCGAAAAACATACCGCCATGCTCCTCATTACCGACGGCGATCGGGTCTTGCTTGAACAGCGGCCCGATAGCGGCATTTGGGGAGGATTACTGTCGTTGCCGGAAATACCCCATCTGCTGGATGAAGAAAGTGCCGCGCTTGAGGAAATGCTGGGTGAGGTGGTGATGCGTTTTGGTGTAGCTCGAGATTATCAACGTCTGCCGCCGTTTTCGCATGGCTTTACGCATTTTAAATTGCATGTGGCGCCCTACCGGATTAACTTATTGCATCGGCATGCCGTTGTCGAGCAGGGCGGGTTTGTCTGGCTCGCAGCGGATGAGATTGACAATGCACCCTTGCCGGCGCCGGTGAAAAAATTATTGCGCGTACTGTAAAAATGGGGGGCTAATCCTGAAAAATGCCAATGACGATGGGTACCCTTTGTTTGATATGCGCGTATTCAATTTTTCCGCTATCGTTCTCATCCCCTTTTCGCCAAAGTGTTGTTGCAGCAACGACTGTTTGATAGACCGTCCACAGAGTACCTCTTTTAATGCAAATTAATGTGTGTTCAAAATTACTGCCTAAATTGTCATAGCCCGAAATAGGAACCTCAACCTGTAAATCTGGCTCGAGCTGACGAATGTTTTTATTTTTGACTAACGAATTTCTCGTCACATAATTTTCAGCCTCCCGGTCTTTTCCGGCATATTCATCATAATCAATACGTAACTTGGAAACTCTATCGCCAGCAGGCATGGAAGTGCCATCTGCATCATGAAAAAAACGATTTGCATTATGCTGCCCAACGACTTCTAATGCACAGCCATTCATGGGGAAGGTCACGACCATCGTACCGTCCGGCTGCCCTTTGGGCACATCGCAATAAAACGCCTTCCCATGCCTATAAGGGATGTACCAGTCTCCAGCGCCTTCTTCAACTTCAATACGATAGACACCACCTAAATCCTTGTAGCACCGCAGTCTGCATTGTTGGCCCATCAGACTATTAAGCAATAGATCGCCTCTGCAAACGAAGCCATACGCTAGACAAGCGTTTTTAGGATCTTTTCTTAAGTAGGCCAGTTGCTCTTCCGCATAAATAACGTTCGATTTGGCGGCTACTTTTTTGGCCGCTACTTTTTGCGCTGGTCCCGGCATCATTTTCAGTTTCCTTTCAAATAAATTATGACGTCTAAATTGATATGAATAGAGCTGTAAGCCAAAATATATAAAGCCGTAATCTTCAAGGGATAAATGATTTATGTTGTAGATTTAGTCGACTCTTTTAATTGGCGCAAATGCCATGCGCAGAAAAGATGATGGCGAATATGAAAATTCGCGTAGATGTCATTTAAATTAAATCTGATTTTACTGGGGGAAGCTGATTGTATAGATGCCCACTTGCGAGACAATTTTGCGTGTTGTCCAGACTCGACAAATGGTTTAAGCGTGTGCATTAAATACAGTGCACACGCATGATCGTAAAAAATAAAAAAAAGAGTAGGGTGTACACGTTTTATAAACACGCGCGCGACCGGCGAAGATTAAACGGAGGGGAGTGTGATTACCCCAACTCGCGGTGCCGCAACACTACATGTTCCTGCGCGCGAAAATGTTGCGCAAGACGTTCGGCGATGTAGACCGAACGGTGCTGTCCGCCAGTGCAGCCGATGGCTACGGTGAGGTAGCTGCGGTTATCGCCCTTGAAGGACGGCAGCCATTTTTCGACGAAGCTGCGGATGTCGTTCAACAGATCGCCCACCTGCGGCAGCGCGTACAAAAACGCCGCTACCTCTGTGTCGCGTCCGGTGAGGGCGCGCAATTTAGGATCGTAATGCGGATTCGGCAGCATGCGCACATCGAAGACCAAATCCGCATCCAGCGGCACACCAAATTTGAAGGCAAAGGATTCAAACAGCAGCGTTAATGGCGTGGTCTCGGTATCGAGCAAGTCGCGGATCCAGCTGCGTAATTTGCCTGCCGACAGACCTGAGGTATCCAGCACATGCCCCAGTCCTTCGACGGCGACCAGCATCTCCCGCTCCTGCAAAATACATTCCAGCAGACTGGGCGGATTTTCATGATGCGCCAGTCGGTGCGAGAGCGGATGGCTGCGCCGGGTTTCGGAAAAACGCGTCACCAGGGCTTGCGTGGTCGAGGTCAGGAATACCACCTTGATGTCATGCCCCTCGGCTTTGAGCAATTGAATATCCGCCGGCAAACCAGCCAGCGAGACGGCACTGCGCGCGTCCATCGCTACCGCCAGATTTTCTGCCCCTTCGGCTAAGCGGGTAGCGACTAAAGCGCGCAGTAGTGATGGCGGTAAGTTATCGACACAAAAGTAACCAGCATCTTCCAGTGCATTCAAACTGACCGATTTACCTGAGCCGGAGATGCCGGTAATAAGTATGATGCGCATAGGTGCTATTCGCCTTCCATGGCCTTTTGTTGACGGTCCATGAAATCCTTGAGCGTGTCGATGCCGCGCAGCTGCAAGATGGTATTGCGCACCGCCGCTTCAAGCAGCACCGCCAGATTGCGTCCGGCTTCCACGGGGATGATGACTTTGCGGATTGCCAGCCCGAGTACTTCCTGAGTCTGCGAATTGAGCGGCAGACGTTCGTAATTTTCTTCCAGTGTGGTACGGCGAACCAGGTGTACGATGAGCTTGAGGCGCATCTTGCGGCGCACAGCGGTTTCGCCAAAAATGGTCTTGATGTCGAGCAGGCCAAGCCCGCGGACTTCCAGCAGATTTTGCAGTAGTGGCGGACAGCGCCCTTCGATCATGTGCGGTGCGATACGGGCAAATTCGACCGCGTCATCGGCCACCAGACCGTGATTGCGCGAGATGAGTTCGAGTCCCAGTTCGCTCTTGCCCAGACCCGATTCACCCGTAATCAGCACCCCCACGCCAAGAACGTCCATGAACACGCCGTGCATGGTGATGCGCTGGGCGAGTTTTTTGGACAGATAAACGCGCATGAAATCGATCACCTGTGCAGCCGGCAAGGGCGTCGAAAAGAGCGGGATGTTATTGGCGTCACAGCGTTCGAATAACAGCTCCGGCGTTTCCAGACCTTGGGCGATGATGAAGGCCGGCGGTTTGCCGTTAATGAGTTCTTCGGTCTGATACAAACGCGATGCGGGGGAGAGGCGCTGGTAGTACTCGGTTTCCTGATGACCGAAGACCTGGATCCGGCCGGGATGAATCAGATTCAGATGGCCGACCTGATCAGCCGCCGAGGTCGCATCGCCAGAAATCAGCCGTTCGCCCCCGGGAAAGCCGGCAAACCAGCCCAGTTCCATCGACTCGCGATTATCGTCGTAGAGCTGTTGAATGGTGAGCGGGTCAGAAAATGCCATAGTGCGTTCGCTTTCGAGTAAAACTCAAGGCACAGCACGCTCCCGCGATCAGGATAGCTGGGTGCTGGGCTGCCACGTAATCAGGCGCGCATGAATCGCCGCCGCATCGTCGGAGGTCGACAACATGTCACGAAACGCCGCATCGGAAAACATTTCTGCTACTTCGGAGAGAATTTCCAGATGCTGCTGTGTCACGTTATCGGGTATCAGAAGGAATATTAGCAGCTTGACCGGTTCGCCGTCGGGCGACTCAAACGGGATCGGTTCCGCCAGGCGCACAAAGGCTGCCAATGGTGCCTTGAGGCCCTTGACCCGGCCGTGCGGTACCGCCACGCCATGGCCTAAGCCGGTGGAGCCGAGCCGTTCGCGGGCGAACAGATTATCCGACACGGTCGAGCGGGCGATGCCACTGTTATTTTCAAACATCAGGCCAGCCTGCTCAAAGGCGCGCTTCTTACTCGATACATCGATGTCGAGCGCCACGTTGGCAGGAGAGAGAATTTGACTAAAATGATTCACGGTGTGAGGCACAAGAATGTCGTCCGGAACGGGATTATAGGCGTATTTTACTGCCATGCGCGCCGAAAGCCAGCGCCTTGAATGATTGCGCCGGGCAATGCCGGCCAAGTGCGTCTACGCTTAGGTAAGGAATTTTTGGTTTTATTGTCTGGCGCCGCGCAAGTTTAAGGGCCCCTGGGCGCTGCTGAAGTTACTGCGCCACGGATTAATATCGAGCCCGCCACGTCGTGTGTAGCGCGCCAAGACGGCTAATTTCTGCGGTTTGCAAGTGCGCCAGATGTCGACAAAAATACGCTCGACGCATTGTTCGTGAAATTCATTATGCTCGCGAAAACCGATTAAATAGCGCAACAAGCCTTCCTGGTCGATCGGCGCACCCACATATCGAATCTGCACGCTGCCCCAGTCCGGCTGACCGGTGACGAGGCAATTCGATTTCAGCAGATGCGAGACCAACGTTTCGTCGACCGCCACCGCGTCGGCATCCGCACGCAGCAGTACAGGGTCAGGCTGATAGTGATCGATCTCGATATCGAGCCGATCCAGCAGCTGGCCCTCCAGTTCGCCCATGCGTAATTGCGCAAATTGTTCGGGCAGGGTCAGCTTGATCTGCACCGGTGCGCCAAAGCCGTCAGACAAATCAGCCTGCAGCAATGCGAGCAGGGCATTGGCGTCAGGCAGACGGGTTTGGTTAAAGGAATTCAAATATAGCTTGAAGGATTTTGATTCGACGATATTCGGTGAATCTGCCGCTACCGTCAGCGTCGCAATGGCGATCTGTGGTTTGCCGCGCAGGTTGAGCCACGAGACTTCGTAAGCGTTCCAGATATCCAGGCCAAAAAATGGCAGGCCACTGGTCAGACCCAGTTCGGCGCGTTTATCGGCGCGCGCGATCGGAAATAACAGTTCGGGCGCGTACTGGCTGCGGTAGGTGGCAGCCTTGCCAAGGGGGGATGCCTGCGGATGATTGGGTGTTGTCACTGCTGTGCATCGCTCTCAAAATAAATTAAAGGTGGAACGGATTGAAATTGGTATTGCGGTCGAAGTAGTCTTCGTTCTCTTTGCGCTTGAGGAAATTGACCACCTGATACGTCACCGGTGTCATGACGACTTCCCAGCCGGTCTTGAGAAAATACTGCGCCACGATCACCGCCAATAACTGCTGATTGGACCAGATGCCATAAAACGCGATCACATAGAACAGGCTCGAGTCGACCAGTTCGCCGCACACAGTCGAGCCAATCGTGCGCATCCATAGTTTGCGGCCCTGCATCCAGACTTTCATCTTCGCCATCACGTAGCTATTGACGAAACTGCCGCACCAGAAAGCCAGCATGGAGCCGAGCACGATGCGCGGCGTGTTGCCAAAGACGGCGTTCAGATGGGTCTGATACTCGGCATTAAAAGGATCGGCAGCTGGCTTCAGGGCCAGTATGACTGCAGCCATGATGGCAGCAAAAGCGAGCGCGCCAAAACCAGCCCAGACCACGCGCCGATCACGACCATAGCCATACACCTCGGTCAGGATATCGCCAAAAATATAGGAAATCGGAAAAAACAAAACACCCGCACCAAAGCTGACTGTGCCAAAAAATGGCAGCGTAACTTCGGCCGCCTTGGCTGCACCAATCAGATTCGAACAGAGCAAAATGGTGACGAAGGCTGCCATGACAAAATCATAGTAGCGGTATTGTTTTGTGCTGCTTTGCATGGCGACGTTCTCCGGTTTTCGTCAATTTTTACAAGAATAACTTGTATAGCGGATTTTTGCTCTCGTCCCAGAAGCGGTAACCTAAGGTCGCCAGAAATGCGCGGAAGGCCTTCATCTCTTTTTTGGGGACCTGCAGGCCGACCAGAATACGCCCCACGTCGCCGCCCTGACTGCGGTAATGGAACAGGCTGATATTCCAGTTCGGCGCCATGGAATCGAGAAAGCGCATCAAGGCGCCCGGACGCTCGGGAAACTCGAAGCGATACAAGAGCTCATCCTGCGCCAGCGCGCTTTTACCGCCGACCAGATGGCGGATGTGCATCTTGGCCAGCTCGTCATTGGTCAGGTCGAGGGTGGTGAAGCCATGCTTTTCGAAATTGCGCGCGATCTTGCCGGCATCGTCATGATGGGCGATTTGCATGCCGACAAAAACGTGCGCCTGGCTCGCATCACTGATGCGGTAATTAAATTCGGTCACATTACGCGGGCCGATTTGCTCGCAAAAACGTTTAAAGCTGCCACGCTCTTCGGGCAAGGTGACGGCAAACACGGCTTCGCGCGCGGTGCCGCTATCGGCCATTTCTGCCACAAAGCGCAGGCGGTCAAAATTCATGTTGGCGCCACAGGCGATGGTGACCATGGTCTGATTGATCAACGGCTTTTTGCTCAACTGAGCGCGCTCGATATAAGCCTTGGCGCCGGCGATGGAGAGCGCACCGGCGGGCTCCAGAATGCTACGGGTATCCTGAAACACGTCTTTGATGGCGCTGCAGACGGCGGCCGTATCGACCAGAATAATTTCGTCCACATACAGCTTGGTTAAGCGGAAGGTTTCTTCGCCCACCAGCTTGACCGCTGTCCCGTCCGAGAACAGGCCCACGTCGGCCAGCGTTACGCGCCGGCCGGCCTTGATGCTGCGCGCCATGGCGTCGGAGTCGGTGGTTTGCACACCAATAATACGGATCTCCGGGCGCACGGCCTTCACAAAGGCGGCAATCCCGGCGACTAAACCACCACCACCAATGGCGACAAAAATGGCGTGGATCGGGCCGGCGTGTTGACGCAGGATTTCCATGCCGATGGTGCCCTGACCAGCGATCACATCCGGATCATCAAAGGGATGAACGAAGGTCAGCTTTTCTTTTTTCTCGAGTTTGACTGCGTGATCATAGGCATCGGTAAACGAATCACCGAACAGCACGACTTCACCGCCGCGTGCACGCACGGCATCGACCTTGACCTGTGGTGTGGTGGTCGGCATCACGATCACGGCGCGACAGCCCAGCTTGGCAGCCGACAAAGCCACGCCCTGCGCATGGTTACCCGCCGAAGCACAGATGACGCCGCGTTTAATTTGCGCCGGACTCAGGTGCGCCATCTTGTTATACGCGCCGCGCAGCTTGAAGCTAAAGACGCTTTGCATGTCTTCACGTTTGAAATAAATCGGGTTGGCCATGCGCTGCGAGAGCGAAGGCGCCAGTTCAAGCGGCGTTTCGATGGCCACGTCGTAGACGCGAGAGGTAAGGATTTTTTGCAGGTAATTGGTGGGCATAATTGGGCAAAGGGTTCTGGCATGTCTGTGAGTCATTATAATGGACACTTCGCTTAACGCCCTGCATAACACCTCTACTCCATGATCGAATCTGCGCTGGCCTGGTTATTTGCAATGCTTTCCCTGCCTGCGGTCGGGCTGCCGGCAGTATTTATTATCAGTCTGATTTCAGCGACCCTCATGCCGCTGGCTTCTGAGCCGGCGGTCTTTGCGCTGGTAAAAATCAGCCCTGACATGTTCTGGCCCGTGGTGCTGGTGGCCACCCTGGGCAATACACTCGGCGGCATGATTGACTACTGGATGGGACAGGGCGCGCATAAGGTATTTGCAGCCCACCACCAGTCGCGCTGGTTTGGCTGGCTGCAGCGGGGCGGCCCCAAAACCCTGCTGCTAGCCTGGCTGCCAGGCATTGGTGACCCGCTGTGCGCCGTCGCCGGCTGGCTGGAAATGCCGTTCTGGCCTTGTGTGGCCTATATGGCGGTGGGTAAATTTCTGCGTTACGCCGTCATCACCTTTGTGCTGCTGCACTTTAGCGACGGTTTATGGCAACAGGCTGCTAGTTGGTTTGCTTAATTTTGTCTATGACCTACAGAAGCTAGGGCTGTTAGAACCCTGATCGAGGCAATAAGCTAAAATGGCACTTTAGCGCTAGCCAAGAGTTTTATGAACGCCCCTGCACAATTCCAAGCCTTACTCGCCGATGCCCCTGCGGGCGCCGTTCCCACGCGATTGCGTGAGATTCCCTACAATTACACGTCGTTTTCCGATCGGGAAATCGTCATTCGCCTGCTTGGTGAGCAGGCCTGGGGACTGCTAGACGAGCTACGTGGCGCACGCCAGACCGGTCGTTCTGCGCGCATGCTGTATGAGGTGCTGGGCGATATCTGGGTGGTGCGGCGCAATCCGTATCTGCAGGACGACATGCTCGACAATCCGCGCCGGCGCCAGGATCTGATCGACGCGCTCAATCATCGGCTGGGTGAAATCGACAAACGCCGTCTGACGACCGATCTGGCCGATGTCGGGGATGTACCTGCCATGCGGCGCAGTGCCAATGTCGAGGCATTGCTGATCGCGGCGCGCCAGGCTGTGGCCGATTTTGCAGCCGAATTTCGCGCTACCTACGATCTGCGTAAGCGCACCACCAAAGTATTAGGGCGCTATACCGCCAAGGACAATATCAAGTTTGACGGACTCTCGCGCGTCTCGCACGTCACCGACGCCACCGACTGGCGGGTTGAGTATCCTTTCGTGGTGCTGACCCCGGACAGCGAAGAAGAGATGGCCGGTATGGTCAAGGGCTGTATTGAGCTCGGTCTGACCATCATTCCACGTGGCGGCGGAACCGGCTATACCGGCGGGGCAATTCCGCTCACGCCGCTGTCGGCAGTCATTAATACTGAAAAACTCGAAGCGCTGGGCGCGGTAGAAATCCTGCGTCTGCCGGGCGCTGATCGCGATTACGCGACCATTTATTCCGGCGCCGGCGTGGTCACCAAACGGGTCTCCGACGCCGCCGATAAAGCCGGCTTCGTATTTGCGGTCGACCCGACCTCATCGGAAGCGTCCTGCATTGGCGGTAATATCGCCATGAATGCCGGCGGTAAAAAAGCTGTTTTATGGGGCACGGCGCTCGATAATCTGGCCAGCTGGCGTATGGTCGATCCGAACGGCGACTGGCTCGAAGTCACCCGCACAGGCCATAACTTCGGCAAGATTCATGACGTTGAAATGGCCCATTTCACGCTCGAATGGCGTCATCCGGCTGAGAAGGGCAAAACTACCACGCCCTTCAAGACCGAGACCCTGAGTATTCCCGGTCGCACCTTCCGCAAGGAAGGCTTGGGCAAGGACGTCACGGATAAATTTTTGGCCGGTTTGCCGGGCGTGCAAAAAGAAGGCTGCGATGGTTTGATCACATCGGCGCGCTGGATTTTGCACAAGATGCCCAAGTTTACCCGCACCGTTTGTCTGGAGTTTTTTGGTCAGGCGCGTGACGCGATTCCGTCGATCGTCGAAATCAAGGATTACCTCGACGCTGAAACCAAAAAAGGTGGCGCGATTCTGGCGGGTCTGGAGCATCTCGATGAGCGCTATCTGCGCGCGGTCGGCTATGCCACCAAATCCAAACGCGGTGTACTGCCCAAGATGGCGCTGTTTGGCGATATCGTTGGTGACGACGAAGACGCGGTCGCCCGCGCAGCATCGGAAGTGGTACGGATTGCCAATACCCGCGTCGGCGAAGGCTTTGTCGCCATCAGCCCGGAAGCACGCAAAAAATTCTGGCTCGACCGCGCTCGCACCGCGGCGATCGCCAAGCATACCAATGCCTTCAAGATTAACGAAGACGTGGTGATTCCCCTGAACCGCATGGGCGAATACACCGATGGCATCGAGCGCATTAACATTGAACTCTCAACGCGCAACAAGCTACAGCTGGTTGAAGAATTACAGACATTTTTCCGCAAATCCAATCTACCGCTGGGTAAAAGCGATGATGCTGAAGGTGAGCATATCGCCGCCGAAGAGCTGCTCGAAGACCGTGTCGTACAAGCCGATGAACTGCTGGCCGCCACGGCCGCTCGCTGGACGTATTTGCTGGCGCATCTGGATCAGCCTTTGCAGTCGGCCATGCCGCAGCTGGCAGCGCTCGGGTTGGATCGGCTTTTGCCGGTATTTGAAGCACGACTCGCGACCCAGCCCGATGCGCGTTTGTTCGACGTGGTACAGGATCGGACAATCCGTATTTCGTGGAAAAACGAAGTACGCGCCCATCTGCGGCAGATTTTCAATGGCGCCGCTTTCCGTCTGATTCTGGAAGAATGCACCGCGATTCACAAGACAGTTTTGCGCGGACGGGTGTTCGTCGCCTTGCACATGCATGCCGGTGACGGCAATGTGCATACCAATATTCCGGTCAATTCTGATCACTATGCGATGCTGCAGATCGCGCACGCGGCCGTTGCGCGCATCATGGTACTGGCACGCTCGCTCGATGGCGTGATCTCGGGCGAACACGGGATCGGTATCACCAAGCTTGAATTTGTCACCGAAGAAGAAATCGCCGACTTCCGTACTTACAAACAGCGCATCGATCCTGAGGGACGTTTCAATAAAGGTAAATTACTCAACTTGCCCGAGTTTGCGGCGGATCTGCGCAATGCCTATACGCCGTCATTCGGTTTGATGGGGCATGAATCGCTGATCATGCAGCAGAGCGATATTGGCGCCATTGCCACCAGCATCAAGGATTGTCTGCGCTGCGGTAAATGCAAACCGGTGTGTGCGACCCATGTGCCGCGGGCGAATCTGTTGTACTCGCCGCGTAACAAAATTCTCGCTACCTCATTGCTGGTGGAAGCCTTCCTGTACGAAGAGCAGACCCGGCGCGGCATATCGATCAAACACTGGGATGAATTTTCCGACGTGGCCGACCATTGTACGGTGTGCCATAAGTGCGTCACGCCGTGTCCAGTCGATATCGACTTCGGTGAAGTGTCGATGAACATGCGTAATTTGCTGCGCAAGATGGGCCAGAAAAAATTCAATCCGGGCACGACGGCAGCGATGTTCTTCCTCAATGCCACCGATCCGGCGACCATCAACGCCACGCGTCAGGTGATGATGGGCTGGGGTTATAAAGCGCAGCGACTCGGGCACGATCTGCTCAAAAAGTTTGCCAAAAAACAGACTAAGGCGCCACTGTCGACGGTGGGCAAGCCGGCCCTCAAGGAGCAGGTGATCCACTTCATCAATAAAAAGATGCCTGGGAATCTGCCTAAAAAAACCGCCCGCGCGCTGCTCGATATTGAGGACGACAAAGTCATCCCCATCATCCGCGATCCGAAAATGACGACGGCCGATACGGAAGCGGTTTTTTATTTTCCTGGCTGCGGCTCGGAACGACTGTTTTCGCAGGTGGGTTTAGCTACGCAAGCCATGTTGTGGCATGTCGGTGTGCAGACAGTACTGCCGCCGGGTTATCTGTGCTGCGGCTATCCGCAACGCGGTAACGGCCAGTTCGACAAGGCCGAAAAAATGATGACCGATAACCGGGTGCTGTTTCATCGTATGGCCAATACGCTCAATTATCTCGACATCAAGACAGTCGTGGTTTCGTGTGGCACCTGCTACGACCAGCTGGAAAGTTACGAGTTCGAGAAAATTTTCCCCGGCTGCCAGATCATCGACATCCATGATTATCTGCTGCAAAAAGGACTCAAACTCGAAGGCGTCGACGGTACGCGTTATATGTATCACGAGCCTTGCCATAATCCGATGAAGATGCAGGATTCGGTCAAGACGGTCAATGCCCTGATCAGCACCATCGATAACGTGAAGATCGAAAAGAACGAACGCTGCTGTGGCGAGTCGGGCACCCTGGCGGTTACGCGGCCGGATATTTCGACGCAGGTGCGCTTTCGCAAGGAAGAAGAGATGCTCAAGGGCGCCGACAAACTGCGCGCGGACGGCTTTACCGGCGATGTAAAAATTCTGACCTCTTGCCCTTCGTGTTTGCAGGGTTTGTCGCGTTATAACGATGACAGCGACACCACAGCCGACTATATCGTGATCGAAATGGCGCGCCATTTATTGGGCGAGAACTGGATGCCGGAGTACGTTGAAAAAGCCAACAACGGTGGCATTGAACGGGTGCTGGTGTAAGCGGTGAGCGGCTGCGAATTATGTGATGTGGCGGGCGGGGAGACGGTTTTTTCTACGCCGCTGTTACGCGTGGTCTTAGTCGATGATGCTTATTATCCGGGCTTTTGTCGCGTGATATGGCAGTCGCATGTGGTGGAGATGACGGATCTGTCGGTGACCGAGCGCGATACATTGATGCGCATGGTGTGGCAGGTCGAAATGCTGGTGCGTGAAGTGATGCGGCCGGATAAGATCAATCTGGCGGCCTTTGGTAATGTGGTACCGCATCTGCATTGGCATGTGATTCCACGCTACCGTGACGATGTGCATTTTCCTGCGCCGGTGTGGGCAACTGCGCAACGTGCGCCCGATGAGGCCGCATTGGAAATGCGCCGTGGTTTATTGCCTTTGTTGCGCGAGCGCTTGAGAAAAAATTTGATCGAGTGAATCGGTGGGCAGGGGTTGGTGCCCACAGTATCCTGAAACATTGATCAAAGTTGCGCTTCGTTTTGCATTCACCATGGGACAACATACCGCTGGCCTTGCTTTGGCGTTTTTTCCAGACTTGTTGGCAATGCACCGGTTGAGGCGCGCGTGATTTTTGGCAGCACAGGGGCGGGACGCGTGGGTTGTGGGATGGGTGCCGCCATATGGAGATGCAATGTCGGATTCTCTAAATCTGTTTCGAAATCTCTTGGAATAAGTGGGTCTGAATTCGGAAGACGCTCCTGCACAGTTTTTGGACTAAGATTTTTTTGCATAGCTTTTGCAGGAAAAGACGGCGGTCGAAAATTTTGCGCTTGTAGTTTTTCAGGAGGCGATAAGTGAAGATGAACCATCCCACCCTGTGCACTCGACCCTTCTCCTGGTGGTTCTTCGACTGGTCCGGGCACGCCATCGGGAAAGTATTCCATTTCAGGCATTGGCGGGTCCGCTTCTAATTCACGACGTATCCTCGCAAGATCTTCTCTGTGCCAATAGCGGCAAAAATATTTGATGCCGTAAAATAAGGCCACCGCCCCCACCGCACCGTACACCCAATTGAGGTAGTACTTATCGGCGATGCAGTTGTAACTTGTACATGCACCAGTACTATTTGTATGAGTGATATTCGTATCAGTTACGTTTAATAAATGCCGTCGAAAAATTTGCTCTTGGGGGGGCAAGCTTTGATTCGTCAAATTTGCATTCAACTGTTGAAATGGTACTGCTGCACCGATGGCCTGCTTATTGCAAAAAATAATCATCATGAGAACGGCAATGCGACCCAAGGGTAAGCGCTTCATCCTGTTTCCTTTTAAGTCTCTGCGATAAAAATTATCAAGAATATAACTGCGCGTCAGTGCATGCAAGCCTCGCACATGCCTAAGCGACACTCGACGCGAGCTCTTATCAAATCTCACCTTGAGCTTTCTAAGAAGACCCCATCAGCGATAGCAAAAAAACGCCAGCACCAGTTAAGGCTTATGATCAATAGTTGCCTCCGGATCCGGATCCGGCTTCGGTGGGTGAATATTGACGACAGTCGCTTGGTCAAGATCGCCGGCCAGAGCGGCAGAAGGTATTGCACGAACCGTAAGCTGCGCATGATCTGCAGCCTGAGGGTTAGAAGATGCGCCACGAATTTCACCCAAATCGAGAAGAAGCGTCTCGATGGGTTCCAAAAGATTCTGGTAAATAGATCTTGGTGACAATTGCGGTGACAATTGCGGTGACAGTTGCGGTGACAATTGCGGTAACAGTTGCGGTGACTCTTCCTGGTTGAGGATGTTTAAGTGCCAGTCCCTGTATAAATTATTATTTCCTCGCCCCGCTGAGTCATCCACCATGTGCCAGCCCTCTAAATACTGATTTCTGCGTTGTCGATCCGAAAAATATTTGAGGCAGGAAATTAATACTACTGTGGCTGCCCCGGCAACTGCTCCGAAATACGCCCAGCTGAAATAGTATTTATCGGCGAGGCAGTTGTAACTTGTATGTTCATCAGTACAATTTGTATGCGTGATATTCGCATCCGTACTCGTTGTATAAGTACTATTTGTGTAATCAATATTTGCATCATTTACGTTTAACAAATGACGCCGAAAAATGGGCGCTTGAGGGACCCTGCTTTGATTCGTAAAATTGACATTCGTCACATTTGCACTCAACTGTTGAAATGGTACCGCTGCACCGATGGCCTGCTTATTACAAAAAGTAATCATCATGAGAGCGGCAATGCGACCCAATGGAAAGCGCTTCATATTGTCTCCTTCTTAAGGCTCGGGGATAAAAATTATCAAGAATATAACTAGTCACCAGCCCATGCAACGCTGGAACACGCCTAAGCAACACTCGACACGAGATCTTGTAAAATCTCAGCTTGAACTTTCTAAGAAGACCCCATGAGCGATAGTAAAAAAACGCCAGCACCTGTTGAGCTGACTGTGCACCAACAGTCCCGTACGCTCGAAATCGCCTTTGACGATGGGGCGGTATTTTTGCTGCCCTTTGAGCTGTTGCGGGTGTATTCGCCCTCGGCCGAGGTGCGCGGTCACGGCCAAGGGCAGGAAGTACTGCAGACTGGGCAGCGTGATGTGCGCATGACGGCGATTGAACCGGTCGGTCATTACGCCGTGCAGCCGAGTTTTTCCGATGGCCACAATAGCGGCATCTATAGCTGGACGTATCTGTATGGTCTGGGCGCGCAGCAGGAGAAACTCTGGCAAGATTATCTTCAGCGATTGCAGGCCGCCGGTTTTGCCGGCGACACAGGGCGTGATGCCCCGCAAGGCGCGGCCCCCGCAGCTGGCTGCGGCCATCAGCATTAATCTGCGCATGGCGAGACAGAGGGAATTCTCTGTGTCTGGTAGCAGTGCAGATCCGGCTTGTATAATGCGTTCAAATCATTGGAGCAGCGCGCATGACCAACACCACGCATTTCGGTTTTAAGACCGTCGACGAAGCCGACAAGGTACATAAAGTTGCCGAAGTTTTTCATTCGGTCGCCGGCAAATACGACATCATGAACGACTTGATGTCAGCCGGCTTGCATCGCCTATGGAAGCAGTTCACCATCGCCCAGGCCGGTATTCGTCCGGGCTTTAAAGTGCTTGATATTGCCGGTGGCACGGGTGATCTGGCGATGGCCTTTGCTAAAAAGGCTGGCCCGACAGGCGAGGTATGGCTGACGGATATTAACGAGTCGATGTTACGGGTGGGCCGTGATCGGCTCTTGAATAAAGGTCTGGCGATCCCCATATCCCTGTGCGACGCAGAGAAATTACCCTTTCCAAGCAATTATTTTGATCGCGTGTCAGTGGCCTTCGGTTTGCGTAACATGACGCACAAGGACGCGGCACTGGCTGAAATGCACAGGGTATTAAAACCAGGTGGAAAATTGCTGGTGTTGGAGTTTTCCAAGGTATGGGCACCCCTCAAAAGACCTTACGATATGTATTCTTTTTCGGTGCTACCATGGCTTGGTCAGAAAATAGCTGGTGATGCTGAAAGCTATCGCTACCTGGCCGAATCCATTCGTATGCATCCGGATCAGGAAACGCTCAAATCGATGCTGCAGGAGGCAGGTCTGGGACGGGTTGATTACTTCAATTTGACAGGTGGCGTAGCGGCGCTGCACACAGGAACCAAACTTTAGGAGGCACGATGAAAAAATTTTTACTCGCGGTGTTATTGGTAGCCAGTAGTCTGACGATGGTAATCGGTGATGCGAACGCCAAGCGTATGGGCGGCGGCAGCAGCTTTGGTAAGCAGTCCCAAGGTGTGTCACGCCAGGCACCAACACAATCCTCCAACCAGGCTACATCGGCTGCACGGCCGGCTGCACCGCCCGCTGCAGCGCCTGCGCCGGCCATCAAACCACCTAGCCCATGGAAGGGCATTTTGGGTGGTGCCTTGCTGGGTTTAGGCATGGGCGCACTGTTCTCGCATTTTGGTATGGGTGGCGCGCTGGCCAGTGGCTTGGGCTCGATCCTGATGATCGGTTTGTTGGTGATGGCGGGGTTCTTCATCTTCCGCATGTTCCGTCGTAAGGACGATGCGCCGGTCTACGCCGCACAAACACCGTATGCCTATGAGTCGGCACCACAGCCTCAGGCGCAGCCACATGCCTATTCGCAGACGCCGGAAATCGGTTCGCGGATTGAACCTTCTACCGCCAGCCCGGCAGCGCTCGATGCTGCTGCAGCGAACGCGCCGATTGTGCCTTTCGGTGTGCCCGCCGATTTCGATACGGCCGGCTTCCTGCGGAATGCCAAAACTTACTTCATCCGTCTGCAGGCTGCCTGGGATCGGGCCGATGCGAGTGACATCCGCGAATTCACCACGCCGGAAATGTTCGCTGAAATTCGTATGCAGCTCGACGAGCGCGGTGCGACCGCCAATAATACCGACGTGATCAATCTGCACGCAGACATGCTCGGTATTGAGCAGTCGGGCGATCATCATCTGGCGAGCGTGAAGTTCTCCGGCCTGATCAAGGAAAGCGCCGAAGGCGCCGCTGAACCCTTTACCGAAGTCTGGAACCTGTCCAAGCCGATGTCTGGTTCGGGCGGCTGGGTTTTGGCCGGGATACAGCAAATAGCGTAAAAAAACGGCTGACGCTGTTAAACTTGCAACCGCCCGTGGACTTCACGGGCGGTTTTATTTTGTTCGGCATAAATCCATGAATTCTTGGTCTCCCTCTTTGCTGGTGGCGGCAATCAATCATCTGCTGGCGCAAGAACGCTGGGCACGCGAAAAACTCGCTGCCCACGGCGGCAAACGCGCCTGTCTGGATGTGGGTGCTCTGGCCATCCTGCTCAAAATCAGTGCCGACGGCATGCTCGAAGCAGGCACTGAAACAGACAGTGCCGACGTCACGATTCACTTCAATCTGGCTGATCTGCCATTGCTGGTTCAGAATCCCGAGCGGGCCTTTGCCTTTGTGCGCATTGAAGGCGATGCCGAACTGGCCAGCTGTATTGCCCAGCTCATGCAGACGCTGCACTGGGATGCAGAATCAGATCTGGCGCAGTGGGTGGGGGATATTCCTGCCGTGCGCATCGTGGCCGGCGCGCGTTCTCTGGCGCAGACAGCCAAGGCGACTCGTCAGAGTCTGACAGACAATATCATCGACTATCTGACCGAAGAAAATCCGCTGCTCATACGTCCGCCCGCGGTCGCTGAACTGGCGCTGGAAGTGAGCCGCCTGCGCGATGATGCCGAACGCCTGCAAAAACGATTACAAAAACTGGAACAACGATGCCCTGGAAATTAATCCGCCTGTTGCGCATCCTTCGTGTGAGCCTGCGCTATGGGCTGGACGACATTATTCTGTCCGCCCTGAATGAGAATGGCAGGAAGGGCCCGCTGCTCGTGCGTCTGCTGTGCAAACTCCTTATTTTGCGCGATCTGCGTGCACCGCGCGGCGTGCGTTTGCGACGGGCGCTCGAAGAGCTGGGGCCGATCTTCGTCAAGCTGGGTCAGGTGCTATCGACCCGGCGCGATCTGGTGCCGCTCGATATTGCAGAAGAGCTGAGTTTTTTACAGGACCGTGTGCCGCCCTTTGACAGCGCACTGGCGATAGCGCAGATCGAGCGCTCACTGGGCGCGCATCCGGATGTCTTATTCGCCGAATTTGAGCGGGTGCCGGTCGCCTCGGCCTCGATCGCCCAGGTGCACTTTGCGGTGCTCAAGGATGGCCGGAAGGTGGCGGTGAAAGTGCTGCGTCCGGGGATGAAAAAATCGATCGGTGACGACGTCGCCTTAATGCATAGCGCAGCCAGTCTGATTGAGCGACTGTGGGCCGACGGCAAACGGCTCAAGGCGCGTGAAGTGGTCAGCGAATTTGATAAATATCTGCATGACGAACTCGATCTGATGCGCGAAGCTGCCAACGGCAGCCAACTGCGACGCAATTTCGCGGCGTCCGATTTATTGGCGGTGCCGGAGATGATTTGGGACTATTGCGCCGAATCGGTGATCACGATGCAGCGCATGAATGGCATACCGATATCGCAGCGCGAGCAGTTGGTCGCGGCCGGCGTGGACATGAAAAAACTCTCGCGCGAGGGCGTGGAAATTTTCTTCACCCAGGTCTTTCGGGATGGTTTCTTTCACGCCGATATGCATCCGGGGAATATCCTCGTGTCGATCGAACCGCAAACGCTTGGGCAGTATATTGCGCTCGATTTTGGCATCGTTGGCACGCTCACGGATTTCGATAAAGATTATCTGGCGCAGAATTTTCTGGCGTTTTTTCAGCGTGACTACAAACGTGTGGCTCAGGCCCATATTGAATCCGGCTGGGCGCCCAAAGGAACCCGGGTTGATGAACTCGAATCTGCCGTGCGGGCCTGCTGCGAACCGATTTTTGACCGGCCTTTAAGCGATATCTCCTTCGGACAGGTGCTGCTGCGTCTGTTTCAGACTTCCCGGCGCTTTAATATCGAGGTTCAGCCACAGCTGGTGCTGCTGCAAAAAACGCTGCTCAATATTGAAGGTCTGGGGCGCCAGTTAGATCCCGATCTCGATCTCTGGCAGACTGCCAAGCCCTTCCTGGAACGCTGGATGAGTGAGCAGTTCGGCTGGCGCGGCCTGCTGGCGCAGATCCAAATCGAAGCGCCGCACATGAGCCAGCTCTTGCCGCAATTGCCACGACTGGCGCATCAGGCCCTCACCCGCCTGAGTGCGCCGGTTGAGCGCGATGACAGTTTGCTACGTTTATTATTGGCTGAACAACAGCGTACGAATCGGCTGTTTAACTTCGTGCTGTACTTTGGCGGCGGCGTCTTGGCGGGTGGATTATTGCTCCAGCTTTTGCTGCGGCTGGCCGAGTTCAACTGAGGCTGCGTGGCCAGGGACGCGTGAAGTCGCGCTTCGAATGCCGCAATCTAGAAGATATCGACTGAAAAGCCTTATAATCGCAGGTTGTACAAGATTTCCCGGGAATTTGAAATGCCAATTTACGCCTACCGCTGTGAAGAGTGCGGGTTTGCCAAGGATGCCTTGCAAAAGATGTCCGATGCACCGCTCACGGATTGCCCCTCCTGTGGCAAGCCCAGCTTCAAGAAGCAGCTGACTGCCGCCGGCTTTCAATTGAAAGGCACCGGCTGGTATGTGACGGATTTCCGCGGCGGACAAGCCGCACCTGGCACCAGCTCGAGTACTGAATCGTCGGCACCCACGACGACTGGTAGCACCAGCGAATCGACAGCGTCGGCCGCGCCGGCCGCTTCCAGCACCCCAGCGACCCCAGCCGCGCCGGCAGCGACCAAATCCGAATCTTCCGGCGGCACCCCTTCGGCCACCTAGGAACGGAGACATCACGATGCGCAAATACTTCATTACCGGCTTGCTGATTCTGGTGCCCCTGGCGATAACGCTGTGGGTACTGAATCTGATCATCGGCACCATGGATCAGTCTCTGCTGCTGCTGCCGGTGCAATGGCGTCCGGAGGCCTTGTTTGGCTTTCATATTCTCGGCCTCGGTACCATCCTGACAGTCGTGACGATTTTTCTCACCGGGCTGGCTGCGCGTAATTTTTTCGGTAAGCAGGTCGTGCGGCTTTGGGAATCACTGCTGGAACGCATCCCTTTCGTCAATACGATTTATTCGAGCGTCAAGCAGGTATCTGACACGCTGTTTTCTTCTTCTGGCAATGCGTTTCGCAAGGCTATGCTGGTGCAGTATCCGCATGCCGGCTGCTGGACCATCGCTTTCCTGACCGGTGTTCCAGGCGGCGACGTCAAAAATCATCTGCCAGGCGATTACATCAGCGTCTATGTACCGACGACACCGAATCCGACCTCCGGTTTTTTTCTGATGATGAAACGCGAAGATGCGATTGAACTCGATATGGATGTCGATGCTGCACTCAAATATATTGTCTCGATGGGCGTGGTCGCGCCCGAGCATGTGCCGCAAAAAGCAGCACTGCTGATTACCCCGGCCTCACCCGAGTAAGGCCGCTGCCTCGCTCTGAACAAAGAACCTGAAAATACTGGAAACTGATTATGTCTATGCGCTCGGATTATTGTGGTCTCGTTACGGAAGCCCACCTTGGTAAAACGGTTAGCCTGTGCGGCTGGGTACATCGCCGGCGCGACCATGGCGGGGTTATTTTTATCGACCTGCGCGACCGCGAAGGTTTGGTGCAGGTGGTCTGCGATCCGGATCGTGCCGGCGTGTTTGCCGCCGCTGAATCGGTGCGTAATGAATTCTGTCTGCGCATTACCGGCTTGGTGCGTCACCGTCCGGAAGGCACCACCAATGCCAATCTGAAGTCAGGCAAAATCGAAGTCTTGGCACATGAGCTGGAAGTCCTCAATCCGTCAGTCACGCCGCCGTTCCAGCTGGATGACGATAACCTCTCCGAAACCACCCGTCTGACGCATCGCGTACTCGATTTGCGCCGTCCGCAGATGCAGAATAATCTGCGCCTGCGTTACAAGGTGACGATGGAAGTGCGTAAATTCCTCGACGAAAACGGCTTCATCGATATCGAAACACCGATGCTGACAAAATCGACCCCGGAAGGCGCACGCGATTATCTGGTGCCTTCACGCGTGAATGCGGGCAGTTTTTTCGCTCTGCCACAGTCGCCGCAGCTGTTCAAACAATTACTCATGGTGGCCAACTTCGACCGCTATTATCAAATCACCAAATGCTTCCGCGACGAAGATTTGCGCGCCGACCGTCAGCCCGAATTTACCCAGATCGACTGCGAAACATCGTTCATGTCGGAGCAGGAAATTCGTGACATGTTCGAAGGCATGCTGCGTCTGGTGTTTAAAAAGACGCTCGATATCGACCTGCCGAATCCTTTCCCGGTCATGGGTTACGCCACCGCCATGCATAGCTACGGTTCCGACAAACCGGACATGCGCGTCAAGCTGGAATTTACCGATCTCACCGAGGTCATGAAGGATGTCGAATTCAAGGTCTTCTCGGGTGCGGCGACGATGGAAAACGGCCGCGTCGTCGGCTTGCGTGTGCCAGGCGGTGCGGCCATGCCGCGCTCCGAGATTGATGCCTATACCCAGTTCGTCGCCATCTACGGCGCCAAGGGTCTGGCTTACATCAAGGTCAATGAAAAAGACAAAGGCCGTGAAGGCTTGCAGTCGCCGATCGTCAAGAATTTGCATGATGCCGCTTTGGCGCAGATCATCGCGCAAACCGGTGCACAGGATGGCGACCTGATTTTCTTTGGTGCTGACCGCGCCAAGGTCGTCAATGACGCCATCGGCGCGCTGCGCGTCAAAATCGGCCACTCTGACTTCGGCAAGAAAAATAATCTGCTCGAAGACGCCTGGAAGCCATTGTGGGTGATCGACTTCCCGATGTTTGAGTTCGACGAAACCAATCAGCGCTGGACTGCCTGCCATCATCCCTTCACCGCGCCGCAAGACGGCCATGAAGATTATCTTGAAACCGATCCGGGTAAGTGCATTGCCAAGGCCTACGATATGGTCTTGAATGGCTGGGAACTCGGTGGCGGCTCAGTGCGTATCCATCGTGCGGATGTGCAGAGTAAGGTTTTCCGGGCGCTCAAGATCGGTGACGAAGAAGCACAGCAAAAATTCGGTTTCCTGCTCGACGCTTTGCAGTACGGCGCGCCACCGCATGGCGGTCTGGCGTTCGGACTGGATCGTATCGTCACAATGATGACTGGTGCCGAATCGATTCGCGACGTGATCGCCTTCCCGAAAACCCAGCGTGCCCAATGTCTGTTGACGCAAGCGCCTTCCCCAGTGGATGAGAAGCAGTTGAAAGAACTGCATATTCGTGTGCGTTCGATTGAAGTCTGATAGCGGTAGCTGAGATGACGGCGGCGCATAAAATCCCGCAATCCGTGCTGGTGGTTATTTACACGGCCGATCTGCAAGTCTTGCTGATCGAACGCGCCGACCGGCCGAGTTTTTGGCAGTCTGTCACGGGATCGCTCGATGCGTTGGATGAACCGCTGCAGCAAACGGCTGTGCGGGAAGTCTTCGAAGAGACCGGCATTGCAGTCGGTGCAGGGCTGTCGGTGCCGCTACAAAATTTGCGGGACTGGCAGCTATCGAATGTGTATGAAATCTACCCGGTCTGGCGGCATCGCTACGCACCTGGCGTGACACACAATACCGAGCATGTGTTCGGCTTACTGGTGCCGCGGGAGATCGAGATCACCCTCGCACCGCGTGAACATATTGCCTATCGCTGGCTCGATTATCGCAGCGCAGCCGACCAATGCTTTTCGCCCTCCAATGCAGAAGCTATTCTGCAGCTTCCCGGTCATGCGGCGTTCTAGACTTGTCAACGCATTGCCAACGCAATTTCCTTTCTGTTGATCTGTCCAACGTATTGAACGCCACTATAATGGCTGAATGAAACTACGCATCGCGACGTACAATATTCACAAGGGCGTGACCTCGTTTGGTAATCGACCACGGGTGTTGGCGCTCAAAAAAGCCATCGGCGAACTGCAGGCCGATATCGTTTTCCTGCAAGAGGTGCAGGGACGGCATGACTTGCATGCTCTGCGCTACGCGTCAGATGCCCTGCCCAACGCTGAGGCACACTGGCCGCAGCAATCTCAGCATGATTTTCTGGCAGGTGAATCGCATCACGTCGCCTACGGTGAAAACGCGGTGTACGACCATGGCCATCACGGCAACGCGCTACTGAGCAGTCTGCCGATTCTGTCGATGTCAAATCAGGATATTTCCGATCACGCCTACGAAGAACGCGGCATTCTGCATTGCGTTCTGCAATGCCCGCAAACACAGGTAGAGATACATTGTTTTGTGGTGCATCTCGGTTTATTTGCGGGCGGGCGCAAGCGTCAGGCGGCGGCGCTGATTGAGGCCGTCAAGGTCTGCGCGCCACAGCCTGCACCGGTGATCATTGCCGGAGACTTTAATGACTGGGGCGATCGCCTGAGCTCAGACTTGCGAGCGCAAATCGGTGTTCAGGAAGTCTTCGATCAAAGCAGTCGTGGCGTGGGATTGGCCTCCTTGCTGAACCGGCTAAAAGGTCGCAAGATGCAAAGTAAGCCAGCCCGTACTTTTCCCGCCGCCATGCCCTTGCTGCGACTCGATCGTATTTATGTGCGCGGCTTTGAGGTTGAGGCGGCCGAGGTCTTGCATGGTGCGCAGTGGGCGCGTCTGTCGGACCATGCCCCCATCGTTGCGACGCTCAGGCTGACTTTGCCATTGACTTTGCAAGTGATGGGGTAGAATCAAAATTTATTTGGTCGATGAAGCCAGCCACCTATGAGTTCGATTAAATTCAGTGCGAATAATCAGATTCAATTGCTGGTGAATGGCGCCGATTTTTTTCCTGCCCTTCTGCTGGCTATTAACGCAGCCGAGCAAGAAATTTTTCTTGAAACGTATATTTTCGAGGCGGATGAAACAGGTCAGCTGATCAAGGCGGCGCTCATGCAGGCGGCCAGACGCGGCGTGGTCGTCAACGTCATCGTCGACTGGGTCGGTACAGGCAATGAACAATCCGCGCAGCTGCAGTCGGAACTGCTGAGCGCTGGCGTGCAATGCCGTATTTTTAATCCCTGGTTCAGACGCGGTATCGCCCGCACGCATCGCAAGATCGTGGTGCTCGACTGGAAACTAGCTTTTCTGGGCGGGCTTAATATTGTCGACGATTTACACGCTGACGATGATTCGCATGCCTTGCTACCAGCACCGCGCTGGGATATCGCTGCCCGCATTGCCGGTCCGCTGGTGACGCAGATTCATCAGGAGGCCGCTAGTCACTGGCTGCGCTTGGGTCCGCTGCGTTTGCATCAGCGCTGGGAACTGCTACGGTACCGACGTCCGGCGGTCGTCAATGATCTGAGTGGGCCGATGTTGGCCAGTCTGGTGGTGCGCGATAATCTGCGTAATCGGCGCACGATACAACGCGCCTATCTACAGGCCCTGGGTCAGGCACGCAATCAGGCCATCCTCGCCAATCCCTATTTTGCACCGGGACGCAAACTGCGCGATGCGCTCTCGCGTGCTGCCTCACGCGGCGTTGAAGTGATCCTGCTGTTAGGGGTAGGCCAGTTCCGTTTGCAGGACGCTGTGGCGCAGTCTTACTATCCCAAGCTGCTCGCACATGGCGTGAAGATCATTGAATATCGCAAGACCCAATTACATGGCAAGGTCGCGGTCGTTGACGGCGACTGGGCAACGCTGGGGTCGAGCAATTATGACGGCTTATCGCTATTCGTTAATCAAGAGGCCAATATCGTGGTGCGGGACGCCGCCTTTAGCGGCGCCTTGCGCGACGAAATCCTGCGTGCGATTGCCGATGGTGTCGTTGTGAATGCGCAGGATTATGACAACATCGTCTGGTATAAACGACTCTGGTATGGCATGGCGTATCTGATTTATAAAAATATTCTGCGACTGATAAGTTGGGGAAAATATACGGAGTAGGGTAGGACATGCAAGGTCTGCGAATAGATAAATGGTGTTGGGCCGCGCGCTTTTTTAAGACGCGAAGTCTGGCTACGGGCGCCGTCGATCATGGCAAGGTGCGCTGTAACGAAGTGCGCGTCAAACCGGCGCAGGCGCTCAAGATCGGCGACGTGCTGGAGATCGATAACGGCGCTACCCGCTGGGAGGTCGAGGTACTGCTATTATCCGACCATCGGGGTTCGGCTAGCGTCGCGCAGTTAATGTACCGTGAAACCCAAGCCAGTCTGCTCAAACGTCAGCAGATCGAGGAGGAGCGGCGCTACTTCCGTGAACCGACGGCTGAACTGAAAAGTCGCCCGACCAAACGCGATCGCCGTTTGTTGGATCAATATTAGCTTTTTCATAACGTAAGGCTGGCACGCCAAGCCAGGTGCAACATTTCGTCAGCATGATTGTACGTATTTGACTTTTTCCTCTAGATTTATTGCCCAATTCTGGATTGACATTCCTCCATCAGTGCATAATAGTACGTACGTTCGATTTGCGGACAATCCCCCGGCGTGCCGGACCCGATACAGGATGAGTTTGTTTCACTATGCAGTCTAATTCAAGTCCAAAATTTATGCGCAAAGGCGAGCTCACGCGAGCGGCTATTCTTGATGTCGCCCTCGATTTAGCCAGTCGTGACGGCCTCGAAGGACTGACGATCGGTTTATTGGCCGATAAAATGTGCATGAGTAAATCTGGCGTGTTTGCCCATTTCGGTTCACGCGAAGATTTGCAGATTGAAGTGCTCAAGCTCTACCATCATCAGTTCGAACAAGAAGTGTTCTATCCCAGCATGCGCGAAGTGCGCGGTCTGCCGCGCTTACAGGCCATGTTTGCCCATTGGGTCAGACGGGTCACGGTAGAAATCGCTTCCGGCTGTATTTATATCAGCGGTGCGGTGGAATACGATGACCGGCCCGGAGCGATTCGCGAAGCCTTAATCGACATGGTGCTGGCATGGCAAAACGCCTTACTGCGTTGTGTCGAGCAGGCTAGAGAATTAGGCCATCTGCGTAGCGACACCGATCCCATGCAGCTGGTGTTCGAAATGTATGGTCTGGTACTGGCACTGCATCACGATGCCCGCTTCATCAAACGCCCTGGCGCAGTGGATCGGGCGCAAATCGGCTTCGAGCGGCTGCTGCAGAGTTATCTTCCCAGTGACAGTAGTACATCAGCAGAAATTGCCGAGTCCCGGCCAGCATTGCATCTTCTTCATTCAGCTGCCAATAAAGCAGCACCATCCATCAAGTAGTCAGGAGAAATATCTTGGGCCAATACATTGCACCACTACGCGACATGCAGTTTGTTTTACACGAATTGCTCGAAACAGAAAACGAATTAAAAAAACTGCCAAAACATGCTGACATTGATGCCGATACCATCAATCAGGTATTGGAAGAGGGCGGTAAATTTACCGCCGAGGTTCTGTTCCCGCTCAATCATTCGGGTGACCGCGAAGGCTGCACGCTCGATAAAGTAACGCATGAAGTCAAGACACCGTCCGGATTCAAGGAGGCCTACAAACAGTATGTCGACGCTGGCTGGCCGGCGCTCGCGGGCGACCCTGAATTCGGTGGTCAGGGCCTGCCGATGGTGATTAATAATTCGTTTTACGAAATGCTCAATTCGGCGAATCAGGCATGGACCATGTATCCGGGTTTGTCGAGCGGCGCTTATGCCTGTTTGCATGCACACGGTACCCAGGCACAAAAAGATATTTATCTGCGTAAGCTGGTCTCCGGTGAATGGACCGGCACCATGTGCTTAACCGAGCCACACTGCGGTACCGATCTTGGCATGCTGCGCACCAAAGCGGTTCCGCAGACTGATGGGACTTATCAGCTTAGCGGCGGTAAGATATTCATCTCCGCCGGTGAACACGATATGTCATCCAACATCATTCATCTAGTGTTGGCGCGGCTGCCGGATGCGCCTGCTGGCACGAAAGGCATCTCCCTGTTTGTAGTGCCGAAGTTTCTGCCCACCGCGGATGGTGGCGTTGGCGCGCGCAACACGATTTTTTGCGGCGCGATCGAAGAAAAAATGGGCATTCATGGCAATTCGACCTGCCAGATCAATCTGGATGCGGCGACCGGCTGGATGATCGGCGAACCGAACAAAGGTTTGAACGCCATGTTTATCATGATGAATGCGGCCCGCCTCGGTGTGGGCATGCAGTCCATCGGCCTGACCGAAGTGGCTTACCAAAATGCGCTGGTGTACGCCAAAGACCGGCTGCAAATGCGCAGCCTCACCGGCATCAAGGCGGCCGACAAGCCGGCCGATCCGATCATCGTCCATCCGGATGTACGGCGCATGCTGCTCACGGCAAAAGCGTATGCAGAAGGTGGCCGCGCGTTCAGTTCCTTCATCGCCCTGCAGATTGATATCGAGCTCAACCATCCTGAAGAGGCAGTGCGTAAAGAAGCGGCTGATCTGGTGGCTCTCCTCACGCCGATCATCAAGGCCTTCCTCACGGATAATGCCTGGATCGCGACCTCGGAAGCCATGCAGGTCTATGGCGGCCATGGCTATATCGCTGAATGGGGCATGGAACAATATGTTCGTGATGCGCGCATCAATATGATTTATGAAGGCACCAACACGATTCAGTCACTCGATCTGTTGGGACGTAAAATTCTGGGCGATAACGGCGCCAAGCTGCGTAAATTTGGCGCATTAGTGCAGGCCTTTGGTGAGCTGCACGGTACCGATGAAGCGATGTCAGAATTTATTACGCCCTTGGCCGATCTGGGCGACAAGGTCACTAAGCTGACGATGGAAATCGGCATGAAGGCGTTTGCCAATCCGGATGAGGTCGGTGCTGCCGCTGTGCCGTACCTGCGCATCGTCGGACATCTGGTCTTCGCCTACTTCTTTGCCCGCATGGCCAAGATCGCGTTGGACAAGCAGGATAGTGGCGACAACTTCTACAAGACCAAGCTGGCCACGGCGCGCTTCTATTTTGCCCGCCTATTACCTGAGACCGCTACGCTGATTAAACAGGCGCGCGCCGGTAGCGCCAGTCTGATGGCGCTGGAGGCAGATTTATTCTAATGGTGGTGCGCGCATTCGTGAGAATGCATGCATTAGCAGCATGCATGAGTAGTGCACCTTGAACGTTATAACAAAGGAGTCGTATGTCAAATTTCATCGTTAAAAAAGTCGCCGTTCTGGGCGCTGGTGTGATGGGCGCGCAAATTGCTGCGCACTGCATCAACGCTCGCGTGCCCGTCGTCCTGTTTGATCTACCGGCCAAAGAAGGCCCTAAAAACGGCATCGTGCTACGCGCGATCGAGAACCTCAAAAAGCTCAGCCCTGCACCCTTGGGTAATAAAGAGCAGGCTGCGCTCATTGAAGTAGCCAACTACGAAGATGACATGGCGCTGCTAGAAGGCTGCGACTTGATTATTGAAGCCATTGCCGAACGCATGGACTGGAAGCACGACTTGTATAAAAAAGTCGCGCCGCACATTGCACCGAATGCGATTTTTGCTTCCAACACCTCGGGCTTATCGATCAGTAAGCTGGCCGAAGGTTTTGATGCCGAGCTGCAGGCGCGCTTTTGTGGCGTGCACTTTTTTAATCCGCCGCGTTACATGCATCTGGTTGAACTGATCCCGACCGCTGCCACGCGTCCTGCGATTCTCGATCAGCTTGAAGGCTTCCTGGCTTCCACGCTCGGTAAAGGGGTGGTGCGGGCAATCGATACACCGAACTTTATCGCGAATCGGGTCGGCATCTTCGGCATGCTGGCGACGATTCATCAGGCTGAAAAATTTGGCCTCTCGGTCGATGTGGTCGATGACCTGACCGGCGCGCGTCTTGGACGTGCGAAGTCGGGTACCTTCCGTACCGCCGACGTGGTCGGTCTTGACACCATGGGACATGTGATTAAAACCATGCAAGATAATCTGGCGGACGATCCCTTCTTCCCGGTTTATCAAACGCCGGCGCTGGTCAGCAAACTCATCGCGGCCGGCGCGCTCGGTCAAAAAACCGGCGCCGGATTTTACAAACGGGTCGGCAAGGACATTCTGCGCATCGATAGCGCCAAGGGTGATTACGTCGCTGCCGGTGGCAAGACCGATGAGCTGGTAGGACGCATCCTGAAAGAAAAAGATCTGGCCAAGCGCATGAAGGCGCTGCGTGAATCGACACATCCGCAGGCGCAGTTTTTGTGGGCGATTTTCCGTGACGGCTTTCATTACATGGCGGTGCATCTGGAATCAATCGCCGACAATGCGCGCGACATCGACCTGGCCCTGCGTTGGGGCTTTGGCTGGAACGCAGGTCCTTTCGAGACCTGGCAGGCAGCTGGCTGGAAGCAAATCGCTGAATGGGTCAAAGACGATATCGATAGCGGCAAGGCGCTGTGCGCAGCACCATTGCCAGCCTGGGTATTTGATGGCCGCGATGGTGTCCATACCGCCGAGGGCTCCTGGTCACCGACCAAGAAAACCTATGTTGGCCGATCAAACCTGCCGGTCTATGCGCGCCAGGCATTTCGCGCCACCGTCATGGGCGAAGGCGCTGCCGATGGCAGAACCGCCGGTACGACCTTCTTTGAAGATGCCTCAGTGCGGATCTGGCATCAGCATGATGATGTGCTGATCCTGTCCCTCAAGACCAAGATGCATGTGATTGATCCGGGCGTTGGCAATGGCCTGGCCATGGCGATCGCTGAAGCGCAGGCAAATTTTAAAGGTCTGGTGATCTGGAATGCCGACGCGGCCGAAGGCGGCCCATTTTCGGCCGGTGCCGATCTGCAGTCGAGCATGCCGTTATTTATGGCCGGTGGCGGCAAGGCAGTCGAACCAGAAATCGCCAAGCTGCAGAACGCGCATCAGGCACTCAAGTATGCCAACGTACCGGTAGTCGCTGCCGTGGCCGGTCTGGCACTCGGTGGTGGCGCAGAGCTGGCCATGCATGCGGCAAGACGCGTTGTGTTTCTCGAGTCGTATATCGGCCTGGTGGAAGTGGGCGTAGGCTTGATTCCAGCCGGTGGCGGTCTCAAGGAAGCGGCAGTGCGCGCGGCTGGGGATGCCAAAGGCAACGACCTGCTGCAATTCCTGCGCAATTACTTTACCCACGCGGCGACGGCGGCGGTGTCAAAATCGGCGCTTGAAGCGCGGCAGATGGGTTATCTGACAGCCAGCGATGTGATCGTCTACAACGCCTACGAGCTGCTGCATGTGGCTAAGGTGGAAGCACGCGCCATGTTTGACGCCGGCTATCGTCCGCCAATGCCGGCACTGGTGCCGGTGGCTGGTCGTTATGGTATGGCGACCATCACCGCGCAGTTAGTCAATATGCGCGATGGTGGCTTTATTTCAGCACACGACTACAAGCTCGGCGCGATGATTGCCGAAGTCATGTGCGGTGGCGATATCGATCAGGGCAGCCTGGTATCGGAACAATGGCTGCTCGATCTGGAGCGGAAATTCTTCGTCGAACTGCTGGATAACCCCAAGACACAGGAACGCATCATGGGCATGATGCAGACCGGTAAACCGGTTCGTAATTAATTGACGCTTCTTAATTGATGCTACTTAATTGACGCTACTTAAGCGTCATCCGCGAAAAACACAGGAGTAAGCTATGAAACAACTTCAAGACGCGTACATCGTCGCCGCTACCCGCACACCGATCGGCAAGGCGCCGCGCGGTATGTTCCGCAATACCCGACCGGACGATCTGTTAGTGCGCGCCATTCAATCGGCCGTCGCACAGGTGCCTGGGCTGGATCCAAAACTGATCGAAGACGCCATCGTTGGCTGCTCGTTCCCGGAAGCCGAGCAGGGCATGAACGTCGCCCGTATGGCGGTGCTGCTGGCCGGCCTGCCTAATACGGTGGGTGGCGTAACCGTCAATCGCTATTGCGCCTCCGGGATTACCGCCGTCGCCATGGCCGCCGACCGCATCCGTGTTGGTCAGGCGGATGTCATGATCGCCGCTGGTGTCGAATCGATGTCGATGGTGCCGATGATGGGCCATCATCCTTCGATGAACATGGCGATGCTAAAAGATGAAAATGTCGGCATGGCATACGGCATGGGCTTGACGGCCGAACGGGTCGCAACGCAGTGGAAAGTCAGCCGAGAAGCACAGGACGCCTTTGCCCTGGAATCGCACCGCCGCGCGATCGCTGCGCAATTGGCGGGCGAATTTGCTGACGAAACGACGAGCGTTGACATCATTGAGCGGGTGCCTAATTTGCGCACCGGCCAAATCGATCTGCGCACCCGCACTGTCAGTCAGGATGAAGGCGCGCGGGCTGATTCGACGATCGAAGCGCTGGCTAAACTGCGCCCTGTCTTTTCACCCAAGGGCTCGGTCACGGCAGGTAATAGTTCGCAAACCTCGGACGGCGCCGGTGCGCTGCTGCTGGTGAGTGAAAAAATTCTCAAGCAGTTTAATCTCACACCGCTGGCGCGTTTTGCCTCCTTTGCTGTGCGCGGTGTACCGCCGGACATCATGGGTATCGGTCCGAAAGAAGCGATTCCCATCGCACTGCGCGCGGCTGGCATTACGCAAGATCAGATCGACTGGTTCGAACTTAATGAAGCCTTCGCAGCGCAAGCACTGGCAGTGATTCAGGATCTGGGTCTGGATCCGGCCAAGGTGAATCCGATGGGTGGCGCGATCGCGCTGGGTCATCCGCTGGGTGCAACGGGTGCGATTCGTTCAGCTACGGTGATCCATGCCATGCAACGCCGTAACCTCAAGTACGGCATGGTGACCATGTGTGTAGGTACCGGCATGGGTGCTGCGGGTATTTTTGAGCGCATGTAATTTAAAACAGCACAGCAAAAATAAAACAGGAACAGACATGGACATCACCCTCAGCAAGGCAGACGGCATTCTGACGATCGGCTTTAATCGTCCGGCCAGAAAGAACGCCATTACCTCGGTCATGTACCAGAGCATGGCAGACGCGCTGTTGGATGGCGAGGCCGATGCCGCGGTGCGGGTGATCCTGTTGACCGGTGCGGCAGAAATTTTCACGGCCGGTAACGACCTGGAAGATTTCATTAAAAACCCACCGGCCGGTGCCAATAGTCCCGTCGTGCGCTACATGATGGCGCTCAGTGGTGCCACCAAGCCGGTGGTGGCAGCGGTCTCTGGTGCGGCGGTCGGCATCGGCACTACTTTGCTGATGCATTGTGATCTGGTGTATGCGGCGCAGAATGCCAAATTTTCCATGCCATTTACCCAGCTCGGTTTGTGTCCTGAATTTGCTTCCAGTCTGTTATTGCCGCGGCTGGCCGGCTACCACCGGGCAGCAGAAAAACTCATGCTCGGTGAGCCGTTCTCGGTCGCCGAGGCGCAGGCAATGGGTCTGGTCAATCAGGTCTTGCCGCTCGATGAACTGCTACCATACGCGACATCACAGGCGGCCAAACTGGCTGCCTTGCCGGCGTCGTCGATTCGCATGACCAAACAGCTCATGAAGAGTGCGCAGCAGGCAGAAATCGGCGCGGTCATGATCAAGGAGATGCAGCATTTCGGTCAGCTGCTGCAGACGCCGGAAGCTAAGGAAGCATTTCAGGCTTTCTTTGAAAAGCGCAAACCGGACTTTACGCAATTTGCTTAAATTTGTATTGCTGAAATGGGCTTTACTTCAATGCGTCTTGCGATAAAGCGTCAGCCTGGCTATTTTTGTGACGTGGTATCCAGTACAAACGCAGTACACTAATTTTCGTCATCCACGTCTGCGCCTCGCGGCGCAAATCACTAAAACCCTGATCGCTGCCGCTATTCGCCACTGCATCAATGACGATCTGACTATCGCCAAAAATCACCAGTGTCTGCGCGCCTTCCTTCACTGCGCATTGCAGCAGCGCGATGAGCGCCAGACATTCGGCCTGATTGCCATCCCCGTCGCCCACAGCCCGAGAAATACGGAACTCCTGGCCATTCGGACTGCGCAGCAGTACGCCAACGCCCATTTTTCCTGGGTTCGGTGTAGCAGAACCATCGAACCAGCCTTGCCATGCCTGCGCATCAATCGTGCGTGCCAGCGCTTTGTCATGCCGCCGCGCCGTCTGTACGCTGCGCCGCTGCGCCAGACAGTGCCGTGCATGCTCGGCAGTTTGGCGCCGCACTGCGAGGTACGAGTCGATCGAATCCGGAGCGGCCGCAGTTTGTAAAATCTGTCGCAAGGCTTCTTCTTCAGTGATGCCAGCGCTCTTGCACAGGCGACGTGCTGCCACGCGTTCCTTATGGTAAGCGAGGGCAAACAGTTCAGTAAATTCAAGAGAAGATGCGGGCATGCTGATGATGAAATGTCGTCGTCATAAATGGCTTTTAAAATTTAAGGACCTCAATCGGTCGTGTTTATTTGCGCAAAATGAGATGCTGTTACGGATTAATTTTTAGTAAATGACGTTATGGTATCAAAAGTGATAGGATGCAATTTTTAAAAATACTTGGAACTGCGATGCCGTCACTTACATCACATCAGCGTTGGTCTACTGTGTATGCCAGCTGCGCATTCATCTCGGCTCTTATTATGACTGCTTGCAGCGGCGGCGGTGATGCCGGCGCGAACGGCAGTTCCTTAAAGCCCGGCTTTCTGGCTTCGGTCACAACAGTCAATGGCAGCGCGACATTCTCGGGTAATCGAGCCAATTATAGTATCGTCAAAACGGCGACCGGCTACAAGGTGACCGATAAAGTAGGCACCGAAGGCATTAACGATTTGACCGCTGTAGCGACCTTAAAATTTTCCGACTACACGGTGAATCTGGCGGTGGCCGATGCCTCGGCTGGCATTCCTGCCGCTAAACTGCAATCGCTGATTGAACTCTACATTGCCTTTTTTAATCGTGTGCCGGATGCCGACGGCATGGTCTACTGGATTAATCAAATCAAAAACGGCGTTGATATCGACGCGATCGCAGATAGTTTTTATGCAGTGGGCGTGCAATACACTGCGACCACGGGCTACTCCAGCAATATGAGCAACGCCGATTTCATTACCAAGGTTTTTCAAAATATGCTGGGTCGGCCTTCCGTCGACGCTGATGGTATGACATATTGGCTGGGACGTTTGGCCAAAGAAGGACGTGGTCCGATCGTGCGCGCCATCATCGATTCGGCGCATACCTACAAAGGCGATGCGCAATATGGCTGGGTCGCCACACTGCTCGATAATAAGGTCACAGTCAGTAAATATATTGCGATCGAACAGGGGCTTACCTATACCACCGACATCGTTACGAAATCGATGGAGATCGCAAAAACAGTGTCCCCTACGGATACCGTCAAGGCGATCGCCTTGCTTGGTTTTACCGACAGCACATTCAGCATGACCACGATTGCGCCGACGGCGACTTTTTTCCTTACCAGTTCGGCCGCCGTTGATGGCGGCACACTACCTAATACATACACCTGCGATGGGTCGAGCAAGACCCCGCCATTGGCCTGGTCTGGCGCACCGTCGGGTACCAAAAGCTATGCCATCGTGATGAGCACGATTCCTGGTCCGGGCACCGTCAAATATAATTGGCTCTTATATAACATCCCTTCGACCGTCAGCAGTTTGAGCGTGAGCAGCACAGGCATCGGCACCTTGGGCTTTAGCGATGACGGCGGCGGACTGGCCTATGCCCCACCATGCTCTTCCGGTGCCGGCACCAAAACCTACACATTTACGGTCTATGCTTTATCGGCTGCGCCTGCTTTGTCTGGGTACACGGCCAGCCAGGTAACAGGCGATGTATTAGTGAGCGCCATTACGCCTCTCAAGCTTGCGTCCGCTGCACTGAATCTCAATAATACCCGTACCCAGGCGATGTTGAATTGCGTAACCCTGACACATTCACTCGGATCGTATGCGACGGCTAACAATTTGAGTATTACCTGCGACAGTACCTACGCTTACTTCAATACCTATGGCATTCAAACTGCGCACCCGATGATGAACGGGATTACTCAGACGATTTTACAAGTCCCGACCGCGCAGAATTTTATCGGCACGAATGCCTGGAAAATTCCGCTGGTGCCGGCGATCGCGGTGATGACGACTTCAGCAGTCGATGGCCCGATCGGCGTCGCCATCAATGGCATTCCGATTTTCAATCCGTGTAAGCAAGGTGGCTGCAGTACGGCTACCGGTGGCGGTGATACCAAGGCGCAGGGCGAGCTCGATATCTGTAATGGTCACGCCGGCCGCGCCGACGACTATCATTATCACGCTGCGCCAGTCTGTATGATGGCCGATCAACCAACCCATTATTGGGATGAGCATCCGCTCGGCTGGGCGCTGGATGGTTATGCGATCTTTGGCTATTACAATCCGGATGGCAGTGTCGCGACGCGCGATGCGACCTGTGGCGGCAATACGCTGACCCATGTGAATGCCCCAGCTGGCTATGCTTATCATGTAACGGATACCGCGCCCTATGTTCTGTCCTGTTTTAAAGGCACACCAAGTCCGGATCTGGCGCAGCAGGGTGCTAAGTTTGCGCCATTGCGCGTCCCCTCCGGTCCGGGCGGTGGTTCCGGCGTATCCAATATGACGCTCAGCGCGACGACCGAGACGCTCGCTATCGGTGGCACCAGTACGCTGGCATGGCAGCAAAATGGGACTTCGTATCAGGTGCTGTATAAGCGCACCACGAATCTGTGCTGGAATTTCATTTTTAAAACCAATGGTGTTCAAACCGCTACTGAAACAGATTGCAGAGCATTCTAAGCATGAAAAAAGTCATCCTATTCTTTTGTCTGTTGGTGGCCATGACGGTCGCCCAGGGACATGAGGCGACCGAGAATCGCGCAACGCTGGTATTGCGCGATAACCGGCATCTGGCCGTGACGCTCTACCTAAACTATGCCGAGGCAATGCATCAGGCCCTTATGCCCGGCAGACCCTTTGAAGAATTTTTACTCACCCATTCGGCCATGGATGGGGCGATGTTTCAGCGTGCGGCAATGCAGGCGCAGACACAGTTTCAACATGCGCTAAAGATTTACAATAAAGATCGTAGCGAGCTCAACGTCGTACGCTGGCAGTGGCCTGCGCCGACCGTGCTTCAACAGTCACTGCGTGAGCGGGCAATGCAGCTTCTGCGTGGCTCCGCCGCGCATGCACATGCTGCACCGTTGGAGATCCATGCAGAACTGAGCGCCGAACAGGATGTAGAAGCCGTATCGATTCAATTTCCAGCCGAGTTTCAAAAAGTGCTGGTCGTCTCCTACCGTCCGTCGCAAGTGACGGTAGAACGTAAAACGGTCTCCCCGTTAATTACGTTTTAGAGAGCGCTTCATAGCCCCAGCATGCACACCCTCTACCACTACATGGAACAGCCGCCTTACTGGATCGTCCATGACGACGACGGCTACTGGCTGGTGCCCGCGCGCGACGGCGGCTGGGCCGAACGTGCGCCGTTTGTGGGGCATGTGATGAATCTGCGCCCACTCAGGGATGTGGGTGATATTTGTCTGGGTCTACCGGCTTAAACCCCAGGTTTATCTGCAAGGCCGTCGCGAATCTGTAACAATGCCAGTTGTAAATATTTTTGGCACCCCCATGACCCAGCTTTTCATTCTTACGCGCGCGCGGGCAGACCTGCTCCTGCTCGGCATTGCCGTTATCTGGGGTACCGCCTTTGTGGCGCAAAATATTGGTATGCAGTCGGTCGGACCGTTCACGTTTACCGGCTCTCGATTTTTGCTCGGCGCGCTGATTGTGCTGCCGCTGGCTTGGCGTGAATGGAAGACCTTGCGCGCGCGGGGCATAGTATTCGACAGATTGGATTATTGGTCCTGGCTCGGCATGGGTGGTCTGCTGTTTTTTGGCGCCTCGTTTCAGCAGATCGGCATGGTCACCACGAGCGTGACGAATGCCAGTTTCTTTACTTCGCTCTATACCGCTTTAGTGCCGCTGTTTGGCTGGCTGCTTTTTCGTCATGTGCCGCACTGGTCGATCTGGCCGGCCGCCGCTGCCTGCGTGATGGGCACCTTTCTTTTGGGCGGAGGTGAATTTTCACTCCTGACCAAAGGCGATTTGTGGGTGATTCTGTCAGCGCTTTTCTGGGGTGCGCATGTGCTGTTAGTCGGTCAAGTTGCTAGCCGGCGCGGTGCGCCCTTGATCGTCGCGGTGGCGCAGTTTTTAGTGTGTGGCCTGCTTGCAAGTGGCTGGGCGAGCTATGCCGAAACGGTCACGCTGGCCGGATTACAGGATGGTCTGGGATCGATTCTGTACGCAGGCATCTTAAGCGTGGGGGTCGGGTTTACGTTGCAGGTCGTCGCGCAGCGCTACACGAAGCCAGCCGATACCGCTATCCTGCTCAGCGCAGAAACCTTGTTTGGTGCACTGACAGCAGCGCTGTGGCTGGGCGAGACCATGAATACGGTTAGACAGTGCGGTGCCTTGTTGATTTTCAGCGCCATCATGGCTGTGCAGCTGGTGCCGATCTGGATTGAGTCACGTGCCAGCCGTCCTGCTTAATTGTGCTGCTTAGTTGTACCGCTTTATCGATCCGGATTATAGATCTACTGTGAGTTGATCTTTTTCATGGCTTTGTTATCGTTGACTTTGTGCTTTTATCTTTCTATCTTGAGGTGTCCGATGCGCCATAATTTACTCCTTGCGTTTGCACTACTGTCTCCCGCCGCGTTGATCAATCCGGTAGCGGCAGCACCCGTGCCGGCGGCAGAAACGACCACCCAGCTGCCGCGCACCGTTCGCCCAACCCACTACGATGTGCGGATCACGCCAGATGCCAAGGCGATGAATTTTACTGCTCAGGTAAAGATCGCGATCGAGGTGCTGAAGCCGACCGACAGCATCACGCTCAACGCGATTGACATGGTGTTTTCAAAGGTCAGCCTGACTAACGCGGCCGGCAAGGAAATCGATGCAGCACCCAAAGTCACGCTCAATGAAGAAGCACAGACTGCTACCTTTCAATTTGGCGGCACTGTTGCGCCCGGCCGTTATCAGCTCACGCTCGACTACCTTGGCAAGATCGGTACGCAGGCAGTGGGATTGTTTGCGCTCGATTACAGGATGGGAGATGACAAAAAGCGCGCGCTGTATACCCAGTTTGAAAACTCTGATGCGCGGCGCATGATCCCCTCCTGGGACGAGCCAGGCTTTCGCACCACCTTTGCATTAGAAGCGATCGTGCCAGCTGCTGAAATGGCCGTCAGTAATATGCCCATCACGCAGCAGACGGTGTTAGCGGATGGCCGGGTAAAAGTACAGTTTGCCACCACACCGAAGATGTCGACGTATTTGTTATTTTTTAGTCTGGGTGAATTCGAGCGTACCAGCACTAGTCTGGATGGTATTTCGCTGGGCGTTGTGACCAAGAAGGGGGCGGGTGCGCAGGCTGATTTTGCGCTGGCCTCATCTAAGGCGGTGCTGCGTGAATACAATGATTTTTTCAACATCAAATATCCGTTGCCAAAACTCGACAATATTGCCGCGCCAGGACGCAGCCAGTTCTTTGGTGCGATGGAAAACTGGGGCGCGATTTTTACCTTTGAATACGGCATGCTGCTCGATCCGGCGATCGCTACCCAGTCGGATAAACAGCGCGTCTTCACTTTCGCTGCACATGAAATTGCCCATCAATGGTTTGGCGATCTGGTCACCATGCGCTGGTGGGATGATTTGTGGCTCAATGAAGGATTCGCCTCCTGGATGGAAAGCCGTACGACGGCCAAGCTCCATCCGGAGTGGAATTCGGCACTCGCCGCAGTTGCCGTGCGCGAAGGCGCGATGGGTCGCGATGCGGTCAAGACTACGCACCCTATCGTGCAACATATCGACACGGTAGAACAAGCCAATCAGGCATTTGACGACATCACCTACGCCAAAGGCGAAGCGGTGATCCGCATGCTGGAAAATTATGTCGGCCCGACGGCCTGGCGTGATGGTGTGCGGCGTTACATGAAAAAACACGCATACGGCAATACTGTGTCCGACGATTTATGGCTGCAGATTGAAGCGGCAGCCCACAAGCCCGTCACCGCCATCGCGCACGACTTTACCTTGCAGCCGGGCGTACCGCTGATTCGCGTGACGTCAGCCAGCTGCGATAAAGGCAGCACGACTCTCAAGCTCGAACAGGGTGAATTCAGCAAGGATCAGCCGCAGAAGAAAGCACTGCAATGGCGGGTGCCGGTCATCATGCAGGGCGTCGGTGCCAGGAACACGGTCAGCACGCTGGTGAGTAATGGCAGCGCCACCGTCACGGTAGCGGGCTGTGCACCGGTGATCGTGAATGCCGGTCAGGCCGGCTACTACCGCACGCTTTATACGCCGGCGCATTTTAGTGCCATCGCTACGCGTTTCAGTTCCCTGCCGTCGATTGACCAGATTGGTATTTTGTCGGACAGCTGGTCGCTCGGCTTGGCTGGGCTGCAGTCACCGACCGATTTTCTTGATCTGGCAAGCGCCACATCGCTAGCAGCCGACCCACAAATCTGGGGCAAGATCAGTGCCGTATTTGGCTACATTGATGCGCAATATGCGACTGATTCACCACGCCGCTTAGCCTTCCGCCGTTATGCCATCAGCCGTCTGGCACCGATGCTGGCGCAGCTGGGCTGGCGCGATCGTGAAGGGGAGCTCGACACCATCGGCATCCTGCGCAATGAACTGATCTTAGCGCTCGCCACTTTGGGGGATGAGTCCGTGATAGGCGAAGCGCGTCGTCGCTATGCCCTGCGCAATAGCGATCCTGCGGCCTTGCCGGGACCGCTGCGCAAAACGCTGCTGGCGGTCGTGGCCATGCATGCTGATCGTGCGACATGGGATCAGATACATACTGATGCGCTGAGCGAAAAATCAGCGCTCATCAAAGATCAGCTATATGACCTGCTGGGTGCAAGCAAGGATGTCGCGCTCGCACGTGAAGCATTGGCCTTGGCTTTGTCGGGTGAGCCGGGTGAGACGGTCAGTGCGGCCATGATTGCACAGGTCGCGCATTGGCATCCGGACTTGGCGTTTGATTTTGCCGTGGCTAATCTGGCGCAGGTGAATGCCAAGGTGGACGCCTCATCACGTAGTCGTTATTTTCCAGGTCTGGCCGGCGGTTCGGCTGATCCGGCGATGATCACTAAGGTGAATGCTTATGCGCAGGCTAATCTGGCGCCAGAGGCGCGCCGCGAAGCAGACACGGCTGCCGCCAATATCGCCTATCGGATTCAGGTACGAACAGAACGACTGCCGCTGATTGATGCGTGGCTCAAGACTCGCTAAGCGGCATTGCGCATGTCTGCCAAGTCGATCAAGTCGGCCCGACGAGCCGCGCGCCGCAGCATGCTGGGCGTGGCGGTCGCCGCCTTGATGAGCCGGCTTGACGTGCAGGCTGCTGCGCCCAATGTGCTCGATGCAGCAGCAACGGCCCGGCTGGATGCCGAGATCATCGCCATCGCCAACACGCCGCAGCAGCAGTTGGCCAGCGTGTCGGTGCTGGCAATTCGGCACGGTCAGCTGGTGTATCAGTTCCAGACCGGACTGCGTCACATCGATCTGCGCATGCCTCCCAGTTTGTCTTCACGCAGCTTGCCTGCAAATAGCGCGACGCTGTATCGGATCGCCTCAATTTCCAAACTCGTCACCACATTAGGCGTGATGAAGCTGGTCGAAGCCGGGCTGCTGGATCTGGATGCGGATGTGAGTGCTTATCTCGGTTACCCGCTGCGCAATCCGCATTTCCCCGACCGTGTCATCAATTTGCGCAGGCTGCTCTCGCATACCTCATCGCTGCGTGACGATGCTGGCTATAACTTTGATGCCAGCGTTTCGCTTGATGAGCTGCTACTGCCTGGCGGTCGTCTGTATGGTCAGGGCAGGATGTGGGCGGCCGATCATGGGCCGGGGTTTTTTACCTATGTGAATTTGAACTGGGGTGTGGTTGGCAGCATCATGGAACGCGTGACGGGTGAACGTTTTGATCGCTTGATGCAGCGACTGATTCTGCAGCCCATGGGTCTGCATGGCGGCTTTAACGTGGCAGAATTTTCGGCCACCGATCTGGCTAATTTGGCGACCTTATATCGCAAACGGATCGTCCGTGATGGTCAGGAAATCTGGCAGCCGGCTGGCCCCTGGGTCGCGCAAACGGATGACTATGCGTCGCAGCCGCCACTGGTGCGCGCTGGACCCGATTACCGTATCGGCAGCAACGGAACGCTGTTTGGGCCGCACGGCAGCCTGCGTATTTCTGCTTTCGATCTGGGGCAGATCATGCTGATGTTAATGCATGAAGGTCGTTTTCAGGATCAGCAGATTCTTCAGCCGGGCTCCATCAAGACCATGTTTGCGCAGCAGTGGCGCAGTAATGAAAAAGGTAATGCGCAAGCCAGTAATGGCGCCGCAGCGCCGGATGAACATGGGGCGTTTAAGGCCTGGGGGCTGGGCAATCAGCACTTTTTAAATATCCCCGGCGTGGGGCAGGGCGACCGGCTGGTGGCCGATGGCGGATTTACCGGCGAAGGTCACTTTGGTGACGCCTGGGGACTGACTTCCGCCTTCGTGATCGATTTTAAAAATCGTCATGGCGTGATCTTTATGTCAGGCGGCACCGCCTTCGATCCCGAAACCACGCCGGGCGAGTATTCGGCGAATTACCGCTATCAGGAACGCCTGCTGGATGCCTTGTATCGCGGTGCGATCGCTCAGTGAGATCGCTCAATGAGATCGTGTGTTCACATAATGCGGTGATAACGCGTGTGCACATAATGCCGTGCACACCCTACATCTCAACTTACCGCCGCTTCCAGCAAAGTCAGCGTCTGCTGCTGCGTATCGATGCGCGCCATGATCCCCATGGGTAGAGTAAATTGATGCGCGATGTGACCGAAGGAATAGCCCTGTACGGCCGGTACCCTGAGCGCCTTGAGCTGATCATCTACCGTCTCTGCCAGCGTCAAGGAAATCTCGCCATCGTTCGCTTCGCACTTTAAAAATATCCCCAGCATCAGCGCTGCTGCAGTGTTGTAGTCCTGACCCAGACGGAGTTGGGTCATCATGCGATCGATACGATAGGGCGCTTCGCTGATGTCTTCCAAAAACAGCAGTTTGCCGGCAAAACGCGCCGCATAATCCGTCCCCGACAGCGCACTCACCAGCGATAAATTACCGCCAATAAGCCGCCCCTGCGCCACCCCCGGCACCAGCGTGCGCACAGCAAAGGCCGGCTGTGTAAGTCCGCGTTCGTGATTTTCCGCCGCCATCGAGATCGTCAAACTCGACTGCGGTGACATCAGCAGTGCGCGCAGATAGCCACTCGCATAATCGCTGAAAGTGGAAGAGGCGACCGGGCCATGAAAAGTCACCAGGCCAGTCTGCCGATGAATCGCCAGATGCAGAGCAGTGATGTCGGAGTAGCCCACAAACACCTTCGGGTTCTTGCGGATCAGCGCATAGTCAATGAAGGGTAAAAGAGAGATCGCACCCGAGCCGCCAGTGGCCGCCCATACGGCCTTGACCTCACGGTCGGCAAACATGGCATGCAGATCTTCCAGCCGCTGCGTCACCGTACCGGCGTAATTACCGCGTAGCTCGCGAATGTATTTGCCGGTCTTAACGCGCAGACCCAGCGATTCCAGATTACGAATACTTTTCTCTATCTTCTCATCATCTACATGACCACTGGGCGTGATCAGGCCGACCAGATCACCCTCATGCAAACGATTCGGTTTGATAAGTTTTGGCTCACGACTCTTGCGTACCGCGGGCGATGCACCCGTGGCGGCTGCCGCTACAGGCAGACTGCTACCTGCGGCACCAGCGGCTAATAATTTGCCAAAGGAGCGACGGCTAAGTTGTTTTAATAATGGTGCTGACATACCTGTTCTCCAAAACGACAGACAAAAAAACAGGGCGACGCGCGCCCTGTTTCGTCATACAAAAACGCCTGGCAATTACTGGAACTTGTAATTGACCATCATCGTGTAGGAACGGCCGCGTGGATCTGCTACGCGTGGTTCCCATGAACTGCCGCCACCTGTATTGCTGTCGTAAGTGACGGCAAATGGTGGGTCGGTATTGAGGATGTTCTTGATGCCGGCAATGACGGTGAAGCCCTTGAAGCCGCTGTAAGCTGTGCTGATATTGAAGGTGGAATACGCATCAACATCGGACTTCCAGTTCGATGGCACGACCGAGCCGTTGGCAACGCCAGGCAAGACCTGGTCAGTGTAACCAGCGCGATAGATTTGTGTGAGCGTGGTGCTCCAGTCGCCTTGCTTGAAGTTGAAGTAAGCAGTGTGCTTCCAGCGCAGACCAAGATCGCCCACAGGAGAGAAGACGCCGACTAAGCTTGGACCATAAGGCTGGCCAGGCAAGGAACGACTTTTCTTTTCCAACAGGTAGGAACCATCCATACCAGCTGCCCAGGCACCGCTCATGAGCTTACCGCTGCCATTGGCGTTGAGTTCCAGGCCACGCGTCAGACTACCGCCGGCATTGACCCAACGCTGGTCGATCTGCACCAGGGTACCGCTGGCGTCACGGATGAAGTTATCCTTGAACAGCGCATAGTTCGCCAGCAGTGTCGACAGCGGAATGCTGTCGATGGTGTTCTCACGCGTGATGCTCCAGTAATCCAGGCTGGCATTAAAGTTTTTCATCGGCTGAATAACGATACCGATTGAACTTTGCTTGGCTGTTTCTGGCTGCAGCGTTGATTTGCCGCCGGTCAGCGTGTTCGGTGTGATCGATTCGCAACCCGCTTTGGTCGTATCGACCTTGAGCGTTGCGCACTTGCCCGGATCAACCAGATCCTTACCAACATAAGGGGACTCGGTCACGCCATAAAACAGCTGGTTAAAGTTCGGTACCCGGAACGCTGTGTTGTAAGAGCCGCGCAAGAGCACCTGATCTAGTGGCGTGTAACGGAAGGACACCTTAGGATTGGTGCTGGCACCAAAACCTGTGTAACGATCGCGGCGGGCGGCGACGGTCACATCAAAGTTCTTCGCTATCGGCAGCAACACCTCGGCGTACAAGGCCGCGATAGAACGGCTGACAGGGGCCAAGGCGTTCGCATCATCAAACGGTGCGTTGTAGACTACCGGACGCGCAGTTGCAGCACGTTGATCGCCATTGAATGTGTACTCTTCCTTGCGCAAATCGAAGCCGACCGCGCCCATGGCAGTACCAGCTGGCAGCTTGAATAATTCGCCGGAAGCAGAGCTGTCGAGCTGGGTGACAGTATTCTTGCCGCCGTACAGAACCACGCCTTTGGCAGAAGTATTGGCGATCAAATCCATCGCCGCCTGCGTTTGCTTACCATCAGCGCTGAAGGGATTGATGATGCCGGTACCCAGTGCCGAGATGAAGGCATCGCGGTAGAAGTAACCATTGCCCAGTTTGGACTCAGCTTGACTAAAGGCTTGCGAAACGCCGACCTTGTAATCCCAGCTACCCAACGGACCATCGGCGGCCAGTAATAAACGACCGCTGGTAGCAGAAGTTTCAATCTCGCGATTTCCGCAAGGCATACAACGCCAGCGGTAGGCGATGGGCAAACCACGGTTGGCTTCGATCGTTGGAAATACGGCGACCAGCGAATTAAACACACTGTTGTAAGCCGATCCAGTGCTTGGATACCATGAGCTGACTGGGAAATTAGTCGCGCTTGGTGAAATCTGGTTAGGTGAAAACGACTTTTGCGATTCCACTCGTGAGCCGACTGCTTCGGCCGTGATCTGATGGGCATCCATCTTGATCAGCGCACGGGCAACGAAGTTGGTATTCGTCACAGGCTGCTGCAATACTGCCGCGCGGCCGGTATCCCAGGCGCAACCCCATTTCGCTGCAGGCGATGCCCACAGCACTTCGTCGTAGGCCGACTGGCCAGGAACCGAGCTACAGCCTGCTTGACCAGGTAGGTCCAGCGTATTGATGCCGTTCATTGCCACAGTGGTGCCAGGTTGAATCGGACCAGTACCGGTCTTACTCAACGCGCTGGCACCGACCGTGGTGGCAAAAACAGTCGCGTAAGGCGTGCCGCGGGTATCGACTGACAGGCCACGGTTAGGCTGGAAGGTATTGACGAAGCTGCGTTGGTCGCCGCGCAAGGCTTTGTTCTCGCTGCGGGAAAACGTAAACAGCAGATTTTTGCCATCTTTTTCCAGATCACCTGTGCCGCCGACGACAGAAACGCGGGCGATATTACCGCCACCTTGTTCGGTCATATCATTGAACGCGCTCGCTTCTAAGCCCGTAAAGTTACTGCGCAAAATAAAGTTAATCACGCCACCGATCGCATCAGTACCGTAGATCGCGGAGGCGCCGTCCTTGAGTACCTCAACACGTTGAACCGCCGCCATCGGGATCGAGTTCAGATCAACTGCCTGACCGTTCAGGCCATAAGTCGCAATGCGGCGACCGTTGAGCAGTACCAGCGTGCTGTCAGCACCCTGGCCGCGCAGGTTGGCAGAAGAAGCACCGTTTGTGCCGCGCTTGGCGCCACTGATGACGTCGGCGTTACTGGCCAGATTATCAGGGCCGCTACCATTGCTGTTGAGGCTGGCGATCAGCTGCTCGGCGGTGACGATACCCTGGCGGTCGATTTCGGCGCGCGAAATGACTTGCACAGGCAAGGCGCCTTCTACCTGAATACGCTTGATGCTACTACCGGTAATTTCTACCTTCTCGAGCGGCTTGGCTTCCTGCGCAAAGGCAGGTGCGGCAAAGCCGATCAGGGCAATTGCTTGCACTAATGTTTTTAATTTCACGACGTACTCTCCCTATTAGTTCAATTTTTGTGATGCGCCTTGCGGCACACCGGGTACGGTTGACTGCATGACATTGGGCTTGATTTCCCCAAGGAAACAACAGTATAGCGAGGTCGGGGATTGTGCATGTGAAATTACTTGCCAAATAAAATTCTTTGCTAAATTATAATTTTTTAGCGCGATGACCTGATTTCAGCGCTAAATGGCGCGCTTTCGCCGCAGATGGGCGCTGGTAGGCACAATTTGTTGCTTACAATAGCGATTCAGTCCCTGGGACTAAACTGTTGCTTTATGTCTACAATATGCGTTTCGCAGGGCTTTTTCGGAGAAATGGTCATGAGCACAGACAGGATGCAGCAAGCATGATGCACGCGCTGGGTATCGATGCCGGCGGTAGCCGAACGCGTTGGGCCTTGGTCGATGCAAGTGCGAACGTCGTTGCCGAAGGTGCTGCTAGTGGATGCAGCGCCTTGCAGATGCACAGCCTCGAAGGACAGCAAGGCTTGCGCGCGGTGTGGTCGCAAATAGCGGCTCAGTTATCAGCTCAGTTATCAGCTCAGCTACCCGCCCTCAGCATCGACAGTCTGCACGCCGGCTTGACGGGTTTTGGTGCTGACGATGGCGCCCTGCGCGACATGCTGGCGCAGGCCTTCTCGGTCACTCCGTCGGCCGTTCATTTATCGAATGATCTGGAGATCGCTTATCGTGCTGCCTTTGCGCCCGGTGAGGGCTATCTGGTGTATGCCGGCTCTGGCTCGATCGCGGCGTTTATCGACGCCGAGGGGGCATTTCATCGTGCCGGCGGACGTGGTCATTTACTCGACGATGCTGGCAGTGCAGTATGGATTACCTGTCAGGCCCTGCGCGCCATCTGGCGCATGGAAGATGTGGCGCCCGGCAGTGCGCGTCATTCGCCGATGGGGCAGGCGGTGTTGGCCCGTGTTGGTGGCAGCGACTGGGCCGCCTCGCGACAATTCATGCAGACCGCCGGACGAGGTGAGTTGGGTATGCTGGCCTTGGCGGTGGCGGAATCTGCCGATTCGGATCCGCGCGCGCAGCAGATTTTTCAGCAGGCCGGTATTGAACTGGCGCGCCTGGCACAGGTACTCATAACGCGCTTTGGTGATCGTCCTGTTATTCTTACCGGCCGTGCAGCGACACTGCATGCGCTGATTGAAGTCCACTTTCGCGCCAGCCTGGGTGATCAGGTCAGTCTAGCCATTCGAGAGAATCAAGCGCATCATGCAGCCGCGCGCTGGGCGCTACAAAAAGCCACCACGCGCTCAATTTGAACATTTATTCGCCTTAAAGATTGGACCATTTCATGCAACGTCGTTCCCTGATGTTTATTCTCACCCTGCTGGTCAGCCTGTTGGCAGGCTGTGCTGCCGGCCCACAGATCGACAAATCCTATAGCGCGCTCAGTCAGGACAGTCGGGTACGTTTTCTGGTGATTCATTACACCGCCGTGCCTTTTGATGGTTCACTCAAAATCCTTACCCAGCAAGCCGTTTCAAGCCATTATCTGGTGCAGGACAAGACCGGCAAAATTTTCGGCCTGGTCGATGAACAACGTCGTTCGTATCATGCCGGCTTATCGTTCTGGCGCGGCCACACCAATCTTAATTACAGCTCAGTCGGCATTGAAATTGTCAACGAAGGCTTCAAAGACACGCCTGCAGGCCGGGTCTATATTCCCTACGACGACAAACAGATCGACACTGTCGTGCAGCTGGCCGAAGACATCATCAAGCGCAATCAGATTGCCCCTGAAAACGTGGTCGGTCACAGCGACATCGCGCCCCAGCGAAAGACGGATCCGGGCCCCCTGTTTCCCTGGAAGCGGCTGGCAGACAAGGGTCTGATCCTGTGGCCGGATGCCGCACGCGTGGCGCAAAAGCAAAGCGAATTTATGCTCACTATGCCCGATACGCTGTGGCTGCAAAGCCGGCTTGCCAGCGTCGGTTATCAGGTGCCGCAAAACGGTCAGCTGGATAAGGAAACCACCAACGTCATCGCCGCCTTTCAGATGAAATATCGGCAAGCTAAATTTGATGGTGCACCGGACGCCGAAACCGCCGCCATGCTGGATGTGCTCACCACACCGCTGCCATCGGCATCCAAGTGTGCGGCGATGATGGCGCAGCCTTGCTCGCGTTAGATTGAATCGCTTACCGGCACAGCATGTCATGACCAAGACGCTGCACATTGAAGAGATCGCCAGCTGCCCCGATTACCGGCGCCTGCACAGTATCGCCGGTGTGAGCGTCGAGCTGCGCTACGCGAGCGCCAATAATTTTGCCAGCCGCGATTTGTATGGCGACTTCGACTGCGCCTGGCTGCATCGCGATGCCGCCGCAGCGCTCGAGCTGGGCATCGCCTGGCTGCAGCGTCAACGGCCGGAACTGCAGGTGCTGATCCTGGATGCTTTGCGTCCGCAGCGGGTTCAGCAGCAGTTATGGGATGTGCTGGCAGACACGCCACTGCAGATGTACCTGGCCGATCCGCAGCGTGGATCGATTCATTCGTTTGGCATGGCGCTTGATCTGACGCTGATCGATCAGTCGGGGCATGAGCTGGATATGGGCACCCCCTTCGACGACTTGAGCGAGCTGTCGCATCCAGCGCTCGAAGCACGCTTTCTCGCCAGCGGTGATTTGACGTCGACACAGGTGGCGAATCGTCAGCTGCTGCGCGCCATGATGGACATGGCCGGCTTTCATGGCATCAGTACCGAGTGGTGGCATTTCGACTGCGGCGACCGGCACAAGGTACGCGCAGAGTATCTGCGCATTCTCTAGAAAGTCCGCATGTCGCCAGCCATTTTATTCATCGTCGTCGTGGTTTATTTTGGATTGCTGTTAGCCGTCGCCTGGCGCACCGGGCGGCAGGCAAATAATGCCTCTTTTTTTATCGGTAACCGGAGTAGTCACTGGATGCTGGTGGCCTTTGGCATGATCGGTACTTCGCTCTCCGGCGTGACCTTCATCAGTGTGCCTGGGGCCGTGGGGCATGATGGCTTTACCTATTTTCAAATTATTCTCGGTCAGTTTTTCGGTTATCTGGTGATCGCCTTCGTGCTGCTACCGCTGTACTACCGCGTTAATCTGGTATCGATTTATCACTTCCTCGACCTGCGATTGGGACGCCGTACCTATCAGGCTGGTGCGGCATTTTTTATTCTCTCGCGCACCCTCGGCGCAACGGCGCGGCTGTATCTGGTGGTGCGGATTCTGCAGGACGCGATTCTTGATGGCTTAGGCTTGCCGTTCTGGCTGACGACGGCTTTTATTCTGCTCATGATCGTGCTCTATACGTATCGCGGTGGGGTCAAGACGCTGATCTGGACCGATACCCTGCAAACGAGCTGCATGTTGGGCGGTCTGCTGATCTGCATTATGTTTGTGCTGGGTGAGCTGCACCTGAATCTGGCCGACAGCTGGCTGCAGCTGCAAACACAAAATATGGCGCGGGTTTTTTCCACCGATATCAATAGCAAATCTTTCTTCGCCAAGCAAATCCTGGCTGGTATGTTTATCGCCATTGCCATGACTGGTCTGGATCAGGAAATGATGCAGAAAACAATTTCGGTCAAGACTCTGCGCGACGCGCAGAAAAACATCCTGCTGCTCAGTTTCATCATGTTGATCGTGGTGCTGCTGTTTTTATATTTGGGCGGACTACTGAGTCTTTTTGCCTCGTCGGTGGGCATGAGCGATGGCGGCGATAAACTCTTTCCCGGCGTGGTGTTTGGCTATCTGCCATCGACGGTGCAAATCCTTTTTATCATCGCGCTGATTTCTGCGCTCTTTCCAAGCGCAGATGGCGCGCTGACGGCGCTGACGTCCAGTTTTTGCATCGACATTCTGGGCATCGCCCGCCGCCCTGAACTCGACGAAGCCACGCGCACACGCATTCGTCACCGGGTGCATTTAAGCTTTGCCGGCGTATTTCTGCTGCTGATCATGCTGTTTAAGTGGGCCGATAATCCGAGCATGATCGGCCTCATTCTCAAACTGGCGGCATTTACCTATGGCCCGCTGTTGGGCTTGTTCAGTTTTGGTATTCTCACGCAGCGGGTGGTGCGGGATCGCCTGGCCCCTTGGGTCGCGCTGGCCGGACCGCTGCTGTGCCTGTTGCTCGATTTTTATCAGCCGGCCTTGTTGGGCGCTTACCAGATCGGACTTGAGCTCCTAGTACTCAATGGCGCGTTGGTCTTTGCCGGACTATGGTGTATTTCGGCGCCGCCAAGCAAGCGCTAGCGCTTCCTGATAAAGTAAGTTCGTTTCATCTTTCTGCGCCTACTTACGCCTACTTACGCGTGAACTCACTTAAAAGAGCTGCCATGAAATTTCGCCGTCAATTCCTCATCAATGCGCCCCTGGGCTTACTGGCCGTAGCCACCGCCAGTCGTGCTGATCAAATCAAGCCAGATGAGGTCGCCGGTGCGCCGCCGGCCTTTGGCACGTCGCCGGCGGTCGGTCCGGAAGTCACCTCAACGACCTTCGCCGAAGCTGAAAAACTGCAGCAGATCAGCATGACCGCCGCCGAGCGTGCCATGGCAGCGGGAAGCTGGCGTAATTCCATGGCCGGCTATGTCGAACGTCGTACCGGTCCGCGCAAAGTCGCGCTGGAAGCGGATGTCGCGCCTGCCATGCAATGGAACCCGATAATCGGCAAGGCCAAAAGTGCCGTCATGCGCGACCAGTTCGTGCGCAGCATTATCAATCCCGGACCACTGCCAACGCTCGACGAAGACATCGCCTACGCACCGGTGACCAAGCTGTCGCGCTGGATCGAGACCAAAAAGCTCAGCTCGGAAAGACTCACCCGGATTTATCTCGCCCGCATCGCCCGCTTCGATCCCCAGCTACGCTGCATCATCACCCTGACCGCCGAGCATGCGCTCGCGCAGGCCAAGCAAGCCGATCGTGAAATCGCCGCCGGCAAATATCGCGGACCGCTGCATGGCATCCCATACGGCGTCAAAGATCTGCTCGATACCGCCGGCATTGCTACCACCTGGGGCGCCGAACCTTTTCGCGATCGCATACCATCCAAGGATGCCGCCGTCATCGCGCGTCTGAATGCCGCCGGAGCCGTGTTGATTGCCAAGCTCAGTCTGGGCGCATTGGCCTTGAACGATATCTGGTTTGGCGGCCAGACCATGAACCCCTGGTTGTTGGAAGAGGGCGCCTCGGGTTCGAGCGCCGGTCCGGGCGCGGCCACGGCTGCTGCGCTGGTCGGATTTTCCATCGGTAGCGAAACGGGCGGCAGCATCGTCAGCCCGAGCATGCGCTGCGGCGTGACTGGACTGCGGCCGACCTACGGCAGAGTTGCGCGCAGCGGCGCCATGACGCTTTGCTGGTCACTGGATAAGTTAGGACCGATGACGCGTACGGTCGAAGATGCGATGCTGGTTTTGAAGGCCATCTCCGGCCCGGATGAAGGCGACGTCGCCAGCGTTCCTGCGCGGTTAGACTTCAATGCCAGTATTCCGGTCAAGGGTTTAAAGGTCGGTTATTTTCCTGGCTGGATGAAAGATGGTGCGGCCACGGATGCCGACCGCGCCGCGCTGGAAGCCGTCAAGGCGCTCGGCATGATCCCCACCGAAGTCAGTCTGCCCGACTGGCCATATGAGTCGCTGAATGTGATTTTGTTTGCCGAAGGTGCGGCCGCGTTCGAAGACATCATGCTCGATGGTCGCATCAACCAGCTCAAGATTCAGGTACCGGACGCCTGGCCGAATCTGTTTCGTGAAGCACGATTTTTATCGGCGGTGGATATGGTTCAGGCCGACCGCATGCGGCGTAAAGTGGCGGCAGAAATGGCCCGCATTTTTACCCAGGTCGACATGCTGTTGGTACCGTCCTTGCGCGATGAGATGCTGACGATTTCTAATTTCACTGGCCATCCTTCGCTGACCTTGCGTACCGGTTCAGTGATGGTATCCGAAGCACGCAGTGACTGGGCGCCGGATCCTGCCAAGCCCTTGCCGAAGTTTTCGCCACCGCGCAAGGTACCGCATGGTGTTACTTTGATTGGTCGTCTGTTCGATGAGGGGACCATTGCGCGCGCCGGATTGGCGCTGGAAAAATTGGCATCTGTGGCGGGGGAACGTCCGCCAGGCTTTTGAACGGATAGCCCATGAAAAAAGGCAGCCTAGGCTGCCTTTTTTTGATTTATTTTGAGGCTTCTACGACAGGTAATTCAATAAAACTGGCTTTGCCGGGCGCATGATAAATGCGCTGTACGGCCTTCTTATAGTCGGCTGGCTTGGCCCAGAAAATATTCGGCACGAAGGTTTGCGGATTACGGTCGTAGAGCGGGAACCAGCTAGACTGAATCTGCACCATGATCCGATGCCCCGGCAGGAACACGTGATTCGCCGTCGGCAGACCGAAGCGATACAGCAGCGGTTGATTGGCCGCGATTGGCTTGGCCGTCTCATAGCCTTCGCGATAACGACCGCGGAAAATATCCGCCGAGATCATCAGCTGGTAACCCCCCATGCCTGGCTGGCTGGCCACTTCGGGCGGATAGACGTCGATGATTTTGACGACCCAGTCTGAATCGGTGCCACTGGTTGAGGCGATCAAATTGGCGATCGGTTCACCGCTGATCTTGAGCGGCGCGCTCAGCACATCGGTCGTAAAGGTCAGCACGTCGGTGCGACCAGACGCTTCACGCTGGTCATCCACCAGCCAGCGTGGCCAGCTCTGGCCCTTCGATTCGTCGTAGCCGTAAGGGGCAATCGGGCGTGCACGAAATGGCGTTGGCTTGGCCGGATCAGAGATGTATTCAGCGTAGCCTACTGCATCCGCCTTCGCTGCAGTAAAGCCCGATTTTTGCTCCGCCAGCAAATGCAGCGGCGTGGGCTTGATGCTGCAGCCGCTTGCGCAGCCGCTCGGCCAACTCGCCAGACTGCGCCATTTATTGCTGCCGGTTTCAAATGCCGATACCGGCGCGACGGCGATGTTGGCTGCACCGTCTTTTAAGTAGCGGTCCAGGAAGGGACGTAAAATTTCCTGCCGAAAGTGCAGTGCGGTGTCGCTGTTGAACTTGATCTGGCCCAGCTTGCTGCCTTCGCCAATCCCGCCACCATGCGACCAGGGTCCGAGCACCAGGAATACTTTATCGTTATTGATATCCTTGGGTTTGATGGCTTTATAGACGGCGATCGCGCCGTAGATATCTTCCGCATCCCATAAACTATGCACCAGCATGGTCGGTACGGTTACCGGCTGACGGGCGAGAATTTTATCCATCGCCTGTTCGCGCCAAAAGCTATCGTAGCTTGGATGGGCCAGAATCTTGTTCCAGAAGCCGCTTTGTTCCAGTTTGCGCTGACGTCCCAGTTCACCCGCCGAACCGGCGCGCAGGTAGGCGTCGTAGTCGTCGTAGTCAGTGGTGAACCATTTGGCGTCATTTTTACGCGTGACGACTTGCTCCATGACGTAGGACATATTGATCTGTCTGAAAGCGCCGTGATGGAACCAGTCATCGCCCATCCAGCCATCGACCATCGGATTCATCGGCACGGCTACCTTGAGCGCCGGGTGTGGATTCACCAGTGCCATGAGCGGTAAAAAGCCATCGTAAGAAATGCCGATGATGCCGACCTTGCCATTCGATTCAGGGATGTTCTTGATCAGCCAGTCAATCGTGTCATAGGTATCGGTGGAATGATCGACCGGGGTCGGATTGAGCGTGCCTTGCAGCGGGCGATTCATGACATAGTCGCCCTCGGATTCATATTTGCCGCGAATGTCCTGCACCACGCGAATGTAGCCACCTTCAACGATCACGTCGGTCGCATTGTCATAGCCTTCCAGGATCGAACTTAAGTGCGCGCTGGGGTTATGGGTCGTTAGGGTATCGGCGTTGTAGGGCGTGCGGGTGAGCAGGATCGGCGCACCTTTGGCCCCCTTGGGCACGATAATCACGGTATTGAGTTTGACCCCGTCACGCATGGGAATCATGACCTTGGTCTTGACGTGGTCAAAGCCATAGGTCGATTCGACGAAGGTCGTCGGCGTCTCGCTTGGCAGGGCCGGGTACATGGCTTGCTGGGCATGACTAACACTGGTCAGCAGAAGGGCGCCTATCGCGCAGGCGAAAACAATCGCAGGAGATTTCATGGTTTCCTCGGAGTCGAAGTCGGATCGATGCGGGAAGACCTTGTCATGACTCCAAGATCGGCAGGCATTAAGCCAGACTTATTTTTTATTGGAGAATTAACCTTAGCATAAAAAAAATAATCCTGTTGCCTCCGACTTTATCCGCCCGATCGCGCCGTCCAGTCAATCAGGCTATCGAGAATCGCGCGTCCGGCGGCCGACTGCATGCTGTCCGAATTGATCATCCCTACCACCACGCATTCACGGCCCTTGGCATCCAGCACAAAGCCGGCTACGGCCACCACATTGCGCAGCGTGCCGGTCTTGATGCGCGCACGGCCGAGCGCCGGGCTGTCCTTCAGCCGACGCAGCATGCCGCCATCCATACCGGCCAAGGGCAGACTGGCCTTGAATTCAGGCGCCCACGGACTGGCGTGGGCCAGCTGCAGCAGCGCGGCTAATTGCTGGGCGCTGATGCGCTCGCTGCGCGACAGACCGGAACCGTTATCGAGCACCAGGCCGCTGGTACTGATGCCTTGCTCAGTGAGCCAGCGTCGCACTTCACGATCGGCGCGCGCGATGGTGGTAGAGGGTTCGGCCACCAGCAAACTGGCATTGCCAGCCACCGCGCTATCAACGGCGTAGGTCCCCATATTCAGAAAGAGCATGCGGGCAAAGGTATTGTCGGATTCTTTATTAATATCGCGTACCAGCGTCGACAGAGGGCGTGACACATGATCCGTTAAAAGCCGCGCATCCGGCGGTGTGAGGGCTTCGCGTACCTGACCACTGAAGCTGCCGCCCATCTGTTGCCAGAGCGTGCGAAACAGACGCGCGGCAAAATCGGTGCGATCCAGGACATTAATTTCGCTCAGCTTGCTGCACTTTTTTGGGTAAGTTCCATGCAGCTTGATCTCGATGCGACCGCGTGTATTGGTCGACACCGTCGGTGGTAGCCAGCCGGCATCCCAATCCATGCAGGGCGCATCAATGAGCTGCATATCATGAGTCAGTACGACGCCATCCATCACGGGCAGTATGTGCGCGCGCAGGGTGGTCTGATCCGACGCCAGACTGAGTTTGAGTAAATTCAGATTCAGCAGCAGCGCATCAGGGATCACGTTATAGCGAAATTCTGGCGCTTCGTCGAACGGTGCCAGACCGATATCGAGGCGCGCAGGTTGGAACAGATGTCGGTCGATGAGTAAATCACCACGGATCTTGCGGATACCTTGCTGGCGCAGGGTCTGTAGCATGTTCTGCAAGACCTCGGTATTGAGATCCGTATCGCCGCCGCCGCGCAGTACCAGATCACCCTTGAGCGTGGAGCCGTCCAGCTCAGCATTGCTCAGCAGGCTGGTCCGTCCGCGAAACAGCGGGCCCAGTTTATGCAGACCGACGATGGTCGAAAGCAGTTTCATGGTCGATGCCGGCTGCAGGCTGCGATCGGCATTGTGCGAGACCAGCGTTGCGCCGTCGCTCAAGCGAATCACTACGCCGCCCATGGCCTCGGCCGGCAGATTGGCCTTGGCCAGCAGTTCAGTCACCCGTGGCGGCAGCCCGGTGTCCGGCACATTCTGGGCCAATAAGGGACTGCCCACTAGGAGCGAGGCGCATAGCAAGGTCAGACACCGGATCAGCATCGGGACAGCATTCCGGACACGCGGCGATGCGTAAATAAGCATGATTACTCCTTGCAGGGCAGGGGCGAAAAGCCTGATTATAGAGGCTGTAATTCTTTTCAGGAAAATGGATGGCCTGTATGCCCGGATTACCGATAAGCAGAATATGCAGCGCGCTGCTGGCATTGATGCTGCTGACCCAAGCAGATCTGGCTTTTGCCGCGCCCAAATCGACTGCGCCGTCCAAGACACTGCACATGATGATTACCACCGCCGAGTCGGGCTTTGATCCGGCGGTCGTGTCGGACGTCGCCACGCTCAATCTGATCGAAAATCTGTACGATCCGCTGCTCAGTTATGACTATCTGGCCCGTCCGGTCAGACTGCAGCCCAATACCGCCATCGCCATGCCGCAGATGACGGATGAGGGGCGTAGCTTTATTTTTCACCTGCGACCCGGCATTTACTTTAGCCCCGATCCGGCCTTCAACGGTGTGCGACGTGAGCTGACCGCGCAGGATTATGTCTATAGTTTTAAACGCATGTATGACCCGGCGCTCAAGTCGCCCTGGCTTTATCTGTTTGAAAATAAAGTCGTCGGTGACGATGCGTTGCGCAAGAGCGCTGCGGCAGGCAAATTTGATGTCGATATCGGCGTCGATGGCATTCGCGCACTGGATGCGCATACCTTACGCATCAGTTTTAAGGCGCCGAATCTTAATTTTTTGTTCGAGATGGCCATGCCCTCAACCGGTGCGGTCGCGCGTGAAGTTATGCAGGCCTCGGTCAAAGACGCCACCCATGCACCGGTCGGCACTGGTCCTTTCATATTGCAGGAATGGCAGCGCAGCTACAAAATCGTCTTGCAGGCGAATCCGAATTACCACGGTATTTTTCACTCCGTTGGCGGCAGTAGTACGCAAGACCAGGCGCAAGACCAGGCGATCGCCCGCGCTCTCGAAGGGCAACGATTGCCGCGCGTCGAGCGCATCGAAGTGCGCGTGATGGAAGAACACCAGTCCCGCGTACTGGGTTTTTTGAATCGTGAATTTGATTATCTCGAACAGGTTCCTGAGGCGCTATCCGATATGCTGCTGCAAAATGGGCAGCTGCGTCCCGAACTAGCCGCGCGCGGTATGCTGCTGTCGCTGTTCCCCACGCTGCAGACTTACTACATGTGGATGAATCTGGACGATCCGCTCATCGGCGGCATGTCGCTCGACCGGATCGCCCTGCGGCGCGCCATCATCATGAGCCGCAATGCTGCAGAAGATATTCGCCTGATCGATAAGGGACTCTCTCTTGCGGCGCAATCGCCGCTGCCTCCGGATATACTCGGCTTTGACGCGAGCTATCGTAGTCCAGTGCAATATGATCCCGAACTGGCGCGTGCACTGCTCGATCATTACGGCTACAGCAAACGCGACAAGGACGGCTATCGCCTCACGCCGGAGGGCAAGCCGTTCACGCTGGTCATGCATTCCGAAACTAACGCCACCGGACGGCTGCGTGACGAAGTCTGGCGTAAAAGTCTGGAGGCGATCGGTCTGCGCCTGCTGATCAAAGGTGATAAACATTCCGAAATTATCAAGGCCTCACGCCTTGGCAAAGTGATGATGACGGAAGCGAACTGGATCGCCGATTTCCCCGACGGGCAGAATTTTTACCAGCTGCTTTATAGCGGCAACATCGGCCGCATGAATTACGCGCGCTTCAATTTGCCGGCCTATGACAAGCTCTACGAACAGACGCTGACGATGCAGGATTCACCCGCCCGCAGCGCGATTTATCAACAGATGAATCAGCTCATTCATGCCTATTCGCCGTGGGCGATCCGCAAACATCCCTTGTCTGCCGATGTGCGTCAGCCGTGGTTATTGAACTATAAGCGGCATCCGGTGGATTTCACGAATTGGCGCTATTTGGATGTGGATGCCAGGGCCTCTGGAGCCGCGTCGGGACCATGAAGATCCGCCATGGCTTTCTGCTGCTGGTAAAAGCTATGATGACCGTTTGGCATTACACTATCGTCGGCGCCGATATCACTCATATCGCTGATCTGCGCATTCACCGGAGTTTGAATTGTTAAAAACTGAAACCCCCAGCCTGCAGCACACCGAACTGGATTTGTACGCGACGGCCGATCTGGTGAATGCCTTCATCGACGACCAACAGCAGGCAGTGCAGGCTGCGCGCGCAGCGAGCGGGCAAATCGCCGCAGCAGTCGACGCAGCGGTCGGCCGGATTGCCGCTGGTGGACGACTCATCTATGCCGGCGCTGGCACTTCCGGGCGACTGGGCGTGCTCGATAGTGTGGAGCTGTACCCGACCTTTTCCTGGCCCAAGGAGCGCGCCATTGGCCTGTTGGCCGGTGGTCGCGGCGCCATGTTCGAAGCCGTCGAAGGGGCCGAAGACAGCCGCGAACAAGGCGCGGCCGACATCAATGCGCTCAACGCCGGTCCGAACGACGTGGTGTTATGTATTGCCGCCTCCGGTTCAACCCCCTACGTTTTGGGCGCGATTGAAGCGGCGCGCAAAACTGGCGCTTTGACCATTGGTTTGGCCAATAATGTCGATGCACCAGTCGCCGCGCAAGCCGAACTGGGCATCACCCTCGATACCGGCGCAGAAGTCATTTCCGGCAGCACGCGCTTAAAGGCCGGCACCGCGCAAAAGATCGTGCTTAATACTTTTTCCAGTGCGCTCATGGTGCGGCTCAATAAAGTGTATGGCAATCTGATGGTCGACCTCAAAGCCACCAACGCCAAGCTAATTCGCCGCACCGTGAATCTGACCATGCTGGCCTGCGGCGTCGATGAAGCTTCCGCCCGCAGCGCCCTGCAAGAATGCGATTTTCATGTCAAGGCGGCGATCATCATGCTGCGCAAAAAAGTCAATGCCACGACGGCGCAATCCCTGCTGGCCGCAACGAATGGCAGCGTGCGCGCTGCCTTGGAAAAATAAACGATGAATGCCTCAACCCAGATGCGCGGCAAAGGTGTGTGGTGGTGGGTGCCCTCACTTTATTTCGGGCAGGGTATTCCGTACGTAGTAGTGATGACGCTGTCGGTCATCATGTACAAAAATCTCAATGTCTCCAACACCGATATCGCTCTTTACACGAGCTGGTTATATCTGCCGTGGGTAATCAAGCCGCTCTGGTCGCCGCTGGTCGACATGTTTCATACCAAGCGTCTGTGGATCGTCGTGCTGCAGTGTCTGATCGGCGCGTCCCTGGCCTTGGTCGCGCTGACGATTCAGCTGCCGGCTTTTTTTCAGATCACGCTGGCGGTGTTCTGGCTGCTGGCCTTTAGTTCGGCCACGCATGATATTGCGGCGGACGGATTTTATATGTTGGCCTTGCCGCAGCATGAGCAGGCCGCGCTAGTCGGCGTACGCAGTACTTTTTATCGACTGGCGATGATCGCCGGTCAGGGCGGGCTGGTGTTTCTGGCCGGCCGGCTGACAGAAATTTCGGGCAATCCGGCCTTGGCCTGGTCGATCGTTCTGTTTGTGTTGGCGGCTTTGTTTGTCGCGCTCGGCGTTTATCACTTTTTCATTCTGCCGCGTCCGACGAGCGATCACGCGATCCGCCATACCAACGATGTGGCGCAGGATTTTTTCGCCACCTTCAAGGCGTTTTTTAATAAGCCCGACATCCTGCTCGTGCTCGGTTTTTTACTCACTTATCGACTGGGTGAGGCACAGCTACTCAAGCTGGCCACGCCTTTCATGCTCGATCCGCTGACCAAGGGCGGTCTGGGTATGAGCACTGCCGAAGTCGGCATCGTCTACGGCACCATCGGCATTCTCGCCTTGACGCTGGGCGGACTTCTGGGCGGCGCCATGATCGCCAAATTTGGCCTGCGGCGCATGTTGTGGATTATGGTGCTGTCGGTGCATGTGCCGGATTTGGTATTCGTCTATTTATCAACTGTCTTGCCGACTAATTTATATCTGATCGGTGCGACGATTGCCGCAGAACAGTTCGGCTACGGCTTTGGTTTCGCCGCCTATTTACTGTACATGATCATGGTTTCCGAAGGCGAAAACAAAACAGCCCACTACGCGATCTGCACCGGCTTCATGGCGCTGGGGATGATGTTACCCGGGATGGCCAGCGGCTGGATCCAGTCGCAGCTCGGCTACCAGCATTTCTTTGTCTGGGTGTGTATCGCGACTATTCCCTCATTCTGGATTGCCAGTTTATTAAAAATCGATGCGGAATTCGGTAAAAAATCTGCGTCGGATGTCGAGCTTGAGGCCGCATGAGTACACCACTGTCGCTGCGTCTGACTTCGCTGGATGCTTTTCGCGGTTTTACCATCGCGGCGATGGTGCTGGTGAATAATCCGGGCGACTGGAATCATCTGTATGCGCCACTGGCCCACGCGAAGTGGCATGGCTGGACCTTCACCGACTGGATTTTTCCTTTCTTCTTATTTATCTGCGGCGTGTCGATGAATTTCTCGATCGGACAGCGAGCGCAGCAGGGCGCCGATAAGTCAACTTTGCTGATGCAGCTCTTAAAACGTGCGCTGGTTATTTTTCTCATCGGACTAAGCCTAAATCTGATCCCTTCCTTTAACTTGGCGACCCTGCGCATACCCGGCGTCTTGCAACGCATCGCCCTGTGCACCATGCTGGCCGCGCCGATCGTGTTGTATTGCAGCTGGCGCGCCCAGTGCTGGTGGATCGTCGGGCTACTCACATTGACGAGCGTGCTCATGCTGGGGGTGGCCGTGCCGGATCAATACGGCTTTTGGCACGTCGGTCTGCTTGAGCCGGGTGCGGACATTGGCTCAGCCATCGATCGGATTTTTTTGAGTGGGCACATGTGGTCGCAATCCAAAACCTGGGATCCGGAAGGCTTGTTTTCTACTGTGCCGGCGCTGTGTACGCAGCTGTTTGGTGTGTTGACCGGTCGCTGGCTCTTAACCCGCACGCCGCCGATCGAAAAAACAGTCTGGATGCTGCTGGCCGGATTACTTTTCCTGTGGCTAGGGGCGATGGCCGATGCGAGTTTTATGCCGATTAATAAGAGCCTGTGGACGCCCTCCTATGCCGTCTTCATGAGTGGCTGGGCCTTGATCCTATTTGCGGTATTTTATTGGTTCCTCGATGCCGTCGATCTACCGTCTTTGCGTGCCAAGGCCAAAACGCTGGCAAAGCCGTGCATCATGTATGGCATGAACGCCTTATTCATCTTTGCCTTTTCCGGACTGGTGGCCAAACTGCTTGGGTTTGTTAAAATTCCCGCACAAGATGGCACGCTGATTTCACTCAAGAGCTGGCTCTATGCGCCATTGCAGGCGATGCCTTTGTCGGCGACCGGCAGCTCACTTTTATTTGCCTTGCTGTTTAATGGCTGCATGTTGATCGTTGCTTGGGTGATGTGGCGCAAACAATGGTTTGTCAAAGTCTGACGGGGGCGGCGATGCATATCATTTCAGGTCATCAGGTGACTATTTTGCAGATCAAGCGCGGTGTACTGTATTGCCTGTGCGCGGGACTTTTATTTGCCTGCGCGCCGCAGCAGCCAATCGTTCGGCCGATGGTGGATACGACCACACAGTCTGAAACCAAGGCAGATGCATTGCCGTCATCGACAGCGCCGCCAGTGTCAGCACCAGCACCCGACACCGCCGCAGAAAATCCGCCTGCAGCACCGCGAGAATTTCGCGCAGCCTGGGTGTCGACGGTCGCCAATATCGACTGGCCGAGCCGCGCCGACTTGAGCGTGGCGCAGCAAAAAGCCGAAATCGACGCCACGCTCGATCAGGCCGTGGCCCTGCAGCTCAACGCGATCATCCTGCAGGTGCGCCCTGGCGCCGATGCCATCTATCCTTCCGCGCTGGAGCCTTGGAGCGAGTATCTGACCGGTGAGCAGGGCAGGGCGCCGGAGCCGCTCTACGATCCTTTGCAGACCTGGATCGATGGCGCGCACAAAAGAGGACTCGAGCTGCACGCCTGGTTCAATCCCTATCGCGCACGGCATTCGCTGGCCAAGTCAGCGCTGGCCAAATCGCACATCGCCAATCGCCTGCCGGAAGTGGTCAAACAATACGGCAAATTTCTCTGGATGGATCCGGGGGAGCCTGCGGCTGTGCAGCAGACGCTGGATGTGATGCTTGACGTGGTGCGTCGTTACGATGTCGATGGCGTGCATATCGATGATTATTTTTATCCGTATCCGATTCCGGCTGATGCCAATCCGGCGCTGGCCGACAATGGCCTGTCGCAGTCGGCCGCGCGACCGGAACTTGATTTTCCCGATACACCATCGTGGAACCGCTATCTGGCCACTGGTGGCGCACTGAGTCGGGCCGACTGGCGGCGGCAAAACGTCAATAGCTTAATTGAGCGCATCTATACCGAAGTGCATCGGCAGAAGGCGTGGGTCAAGGTCGGCATCAGTCCCTTTGGCCTGCCGCGTCCGGCACTACGCCCGCTTGGCATCAGCGGGTTTTCGCAATACGACAAACTGTATGCCGATGCCGAGCTGTGGTTCAACAAGGGCTGGCTTGATTACTTTACGCCGCAGCTGTACTGGTCGATCGAGCAAGCCGGTCAGGCATTTCCGGTACTGCTAGATTACTGGGTCACGCAAAATACGCAGGGTCGCGCACTGTGGCCCGGTCTCTACACCAGTCGCATCGGCGATGGTTCGGCGCGCGCTTTTTCGGTCGCTGAAATCGTTAGCCAGATTGATGTAGTGCGAAGCCGCGGCGTGCAGGCCAGCGGCCATGTTCATTTCAGTATCGCGGCATTACGGCAGAACAGGGAAGGCATTGCCAGCACGCTCACGCAAGCCCAATACGCTACCCCCGCGCTGATCCCGGCCATGCCCTGGCTGGACGCCACCCCACCGCCATCGCCGCAGATCCGTTTGCAAACGCGCGACGGCAAGTTCACCCAACTCACCCTTGCGCCGGGCGCAGGCAAAGCCATCACCCAGTACGCCATCTGGACCCGCTGCGGCACGCAATGGACCTTTACCCGTCAGCCAATCGTGCTTGCCGAAGTACCCTTCATTGACGTCGCACAGTGCACCAAATCGCGCCTGATTTCCGTGACAGCTATCGACCGCTTCGGTAACGAAAGTCTGCCGGCGCGGATGTCGGTCGGTCAGCCATAAGCCATCTTGATGCGTTAATCTTGGAATGGAAACGTAAAGCTGGCATCGTTAATATTTGTGAGTAATACCTAACCCAAAGCTAGGAGTTAATTGTGAAAATTATCTTAGTCAGTAGTAGCGGCCGGATCACCATTCCCAAAAAAATTCGACAGCAGATGGGTATCCGACTAGGTAGCAAGATTGAATTTTCTTTAGCATGCGATCACATCAAACTGCGCGTCAAGGCTTCGCCAGTCGATGTGATCGAGAGTGGATTTGGCATGTTAAAAAGTCGTCGTGACGCTATTCCGGCAGACTTCGATCCGGCCATATTGCTAAAGTGAGGATGAGTATTTAGATAAACTTCCTCAATTGCAAAATGCTCCTATTTATTGGCGCATTTAAGGCTGCAGCGAACGTCCCGGTGTCTGCGGCATATTCGCCAGGTACCACGCCAGCAAACCCATCACAGCCACCTGCCGACGCAGATTATCGGGCTCCACCTTATCGAGCGTGTCAGCTGGGGTGTGGTGATAGTGGAAGTAGCTCCGCACATCGACCTTTGGTTCAAAGCTGGGTACGCCGGCTTTTTCGAGGCCGGACAAGTCGCCGCTGCCGATTACATTTTCACGGAAAAAGCCCGCCGCACCGACAGGGAGCAAGGCTTTGGATAAGGCCGCAAATAGCGGCACGGCTTCCGGACGAACGCCGGCGATAATGCCCAGCGGACGACCGGCGCCCATGTCGCTTTCAATCGCTGCGACGTGTTGATTGATTTGTCCTGCAAAGGCTTTTTCATAGGCCTGCGCGCCGCGCTGACCATTCTCTTCATTCATCCACGCCACGATACGGATCGTGCGCTTGGGCGTCAGGCCAGACCGTTTGATTGCTTCCACCGCACCCATGGCCGCAGCGACACCGGCACCGTCATCGATCGCGCCATGTGCCAGATCCCAGGAATCGAGATGACCGGAAATGATCACGATCTCATCCGGCTTTTCACTACCAGGCAGATCGGCGATGACGTTAAAACTATCCGCGTCCGGCAGGGTTTGCGGGGTCAGGGTCAGATGTAAGCGGATCGGTCCCTGAGCGGACAGTCGCGTCATCAGCATGGCGTCTTCGGCGCTCACCGCAGCCGCAGGGATGGGTGTGACGTTGCCAAAGCTGGTCGCGCCAGTATGCGCGATACGGAAGTCAGCGCCACCGACCGAGCGCACCAAGGCCGCCACAGCCCCCATTTCTGCCGCGACTTTTGGGCCGCCAAAGCGATACATGCCAGCCTGACCGTAGGCTGCACCAGCATGACCACTATCGGCTAAGCCTTGATCAAAGCGCACATCAAACAGCACGATGCTGCCCTTGGCTTCTGCTGCGCGGGCCTTCAATTCATCAAAACTATGCACCACGATTACCGGCGCAGTCAGTCCGGCAGACGGCGTGGCAGCCGAACTACCCAGGGCAGTCAGAACCACCTTTTGCGACAGGCCGGCTGGCCGACCCGGGTAATCCACCAGTTCAGCCGTTTCCAGTCCGCGTACCCAGTGCGGCACCTTAACCGGCTGCAGGCTGACCTTTAATCCTAACGCGCGCAAAGCATCGGCGACCTGCGTGACAGCGGCGGCAGCACCGGCCGAGCCGGACAGACGCGGACCAATCTTATCGGTCAGATCGGCCAGACGCGCATAGGCATAATCGCTGCTCATGGTGGCCTCACGCAGCTTGGCCAGGGTAGTGGCGTCATTGCCGGATGAGGCCTCCTGTGCGAAGACGCTAAAGCTCAAAATACTGGCGAGGGCGAGGAGTCGTTTGATTTTCTGGCCGTGCTGAGGGAAATGAAGGTCACGCATGGAAGCCTTTCTAAGCTGAGAGGGTGAGTTGATTGATTTTATGTTCACCCCCAGACAATACCCGAAATATGCCCATATCACACGGCACAGGGCTCTGTCAGAGGTATAATTGGCCGCGCTGTAATGCCCGCGATGGCAGGGCAGTGGGCAGTATTCGATCAGCGTCATTATTCAACCTAGCTATGTCAAAAAACCCAAGATCCAAAATGATCGACATCAAAATATCTACCGTGGTGGCTGTGGTGGCTATTTTGTATGACACCGATCTGGTCGCCCTTAATCTGGCATTGGCAGAACTTACCGGCGGCGAATCGGACTACTTCGATAATGAACTCGTCGTCATTGATGTCGGCGCGCTCGATATTGAAAAGCCCGTCGACTGGACTGCGCTGTTCGGTCTGTTTTGTTCTTATCGTCTTAATCCGGTCGCGGTACGCAATGCTTCCGAGGCCTTACACGGCGTGATCATGGCGTATGGTTTGTCGATCGACGTCGTGGCCAAGCCGCGCGCTGAAGCCACTGCGACCAACCCGCCGGCTGCGCTGACGATCGTGCCCGCAGCGCCAGTCGTTGTCCAAGCTGCAGTACCGGCGACACCGCCGGCATCGTCTGCGAGCGCTAATACCATGATCGTCGATACCCCGGTTCGTGCCGGTCAGCGTCTGTATGCCCGAGGCTGCGATCTGGTGCTGACTGCCGCAGTCAATAACGGTGCCGAGATCATCGCTGATGGCAGCATCCATGTGTATGCACCCATGCGCGGCCGGGCACTCGCCGGCGCCAGTGGCAATGCCGAGGCGCGTATTTTTGCCGCCAGTATGGAACCCGAACTGGTGTCGATCGCTGGCGTGTACCGTACGTTTGATGAAGGTTTTCCGAAGGCGCTGATGCAGCGAGCAGTGCAGGTCAGGCTGGTCGGCGAACGAATTGATTTGCAGGCCTTGCAGTTAGGCTGAGTCCCCTATTAGAACAAGAATCTTGTAAAGGAGTTTTCGATGGCGAGAATTATTTCAGTAACTTCAGGCAAAGGCGGCGTCGGTAAGACGACATCCAGCGCGAGTTTTTCTTCCGGCTTAGCCATGCGCGGCCATAAGACAGTCGTCATCGACTTTGACGTCGGCCTGCGTAATCTGGATCTCATCATGGGCTGCGAGCGGCGTGTGGTGTATGACCTGATCAACGTCGTCAACAAAGAAGCCACGCTTAATCAGGCGCTCATCAAAGACAAGCATTGCGAAAATTTATTCGTGCTGCCTGCCTCACAAACGCGCGACAAAGATGCCTTGAGCGAAGAGGGCGTCGAACGCATCCTCAACGATCTGGCAGCGATGGGTTTTGAATACATCGTGTGTGATTCACCTGCCGGCATCGAGCACGGCGCGATCATGGCCTTAACCTTTGCAGATGAAGCCATCATCGTCACCAATCCGGAAGTATCCTCGGTGCGCGATTCGGATCGCATACTCGGCATCATTCAAGCCAAATCGCGGCGCGCGCAAAATGGTCTTGAGCCAGTTAAGGAGCATTTGCTGATCACGCGTTATGTACCAAAACGTGTGGAAGCTGGCGAGATGTTGTCTTACACCGACGTGCAGGAAATTTTACGCATTCCCCTCATCGGCATCATCCCGGAATCGGAATCAGTGCTGCACGCCTCGAACGCTGGTAATCCAGCGATCCACATGGAAGGCAGTGACGTCGCGGAAGCCTATCGTGATGTCGTAGCGCGCTTTTTGGGCGACACCGTCGAACTGCGGTTTGCGACGTATGAAAAGCCGGGACTGTTAAAACGACTCTTCGGAGGGCAATAACATGTCCCTGCTTTCGTTTTTATTCAACCCCAAACCCAAGGCCAGCGCCAGCTCCGCCAAGGAGCGTTTGCAAGTCATCATCGCCCGTGAACGCAATGGTCTAGACGGCCCTGACTTCCTGCCAGCCTTGCACAAAGAACTCATCGCCGTCATCTCCAAATACACCCACGTCAACGCAGACGACATCAAACTCTCGCTAGACCGCAAAGGCAACTTAGAAGTCCTAGAAGTCAACGTCGTACTCCCCGACGCACGCTAACCCCCCCTCCCCCTGGGGTCAGGTCTTGACATGCCACATTTCTAAAACGAAATGTGGCATGTCAAGACCTGACCCCACGCATGCAGTGTCGTATTCCAATTCTATTCCCCAACCAACAAATAAAATCACGTTCTAATTCGCAAGAATTGGCGACAAGTAAGTAAATAAAACAGTTATTTTGAAGCAAATTGGGCGGGAAATTACTAAGATTAAATTAGTGAAATCCGGCGTCAATTGTTGACTCCGTTTAGGACCTAAGAATCTGGAGTTGCCATGCCCACCAATAACGCTCCCACATTGACCGCCAATGCCTTGGTCGACGCGCCTTCTGTCTCCTACAAATCATTTCTCGAAGGTGTCGCTACAGCGGGTAGCCCGGTCAACATATTTCAGCTCACCAGCTTGAGTACCATTGAAGCTGGGCAGTCGATCTTATCGCTGTCGTTTACGGTCAGTGGCCTTCGAGATGGTGCTAATGAAAAAGTCATTTTAGGGGATGGCAGTGCATTAGTCAGCGCCACAATTTTGAGTCTGGCAGGGGGCAGCTCTGGTTCTATGCGCTTCCCATCAGACGGCCATTACGCTGTCACGGTGACTGGCGATGTAGCGACCATCACCATGACGAGTACGACTGGCTTCACCTCTGGGCAAACAGGCGCCTTGGTCGGTAGCATGCAGTACCAGAATACGAATGCTAGTAATCCAACGGCGGGCCCCCGTCTTTTTACCCTCGGCAGCATTCAGGACAGTGGCGGCCCAGAAACGAGCAACTTATCGTCGATTCAAGCAACGATTCAAGTCGCCCCCACCAATGACGCACCGGTTTTGGGGCATGTTACGCGGCAGGGACTATCGATCGATGAAGATGCTCCTGCGCCAAACTCCGGCACCCAAGGCACCCTGTTATCGACGATCCTCAGTGACATCAACAGTAACAACGGCATCACGGATCCGGATGACGGGAACTTTGCTAGCACGAAGGGCATCGCCATCACCGCGACCAAATACGGCACCTGGTTTTATAGCATCGATGACGGCGTAAATTGGACCAATATCAATGGTGTCGGCGGCACTGTGACATCGATCAATGCCTTGCTGCTATCTGCCGATCCACAAACCCAACTCTACTTCCAACCCAGCCCCAATGACAGCGGCTCCCATTCAGACGGATTGATCTTCTACGCGTGGGACGGCTCGACTGGCAGTGTCGGGAGTAAAGTACCCCTGATGAACAGAGGCGGTAGTTCGGCCTTCTCTTTAGCGAGCGATTACGCATCGGTCACGGTGAATCCGATCAACGATGCGCCCGTGACGATCCCGAATCTCAATCTGCATTTAAGCAATCCACCCACTAGCGCGCCAGTCGATGGCAGCAACGTAGGCAGTACCTTGGTCTCGTCCTTAGTCTACGGTATCACTGATGCAGATAGCGGCGCACAAAAGGGCCTCGCCATTACCGGCACGAATGAGACGCAAGGCTTATGGTTTTATAGTCTTAATGATGGTGTGAGTTGGGCGAGAGTGAATGGTGTTGATGCAGGTGATCCAGTCTTGCTAAGCCACGCCTTGCTGCTAGCAGCAGATGCTAATACCCGACTCTACTTTCAGGCAAATTCGACTTATAACGGAATACTACCGAATGGATTAACGGTCCTGGCTTGGGATGGAACCAATGGCAGCGCGGGAAGCAAGTTCGACATCACCACCCAAGGGGGCACGTCAGCGTTTTCTTCTAGCCCTGCTTATGTGGCGTTCACCGAAGACACCGTGAATGATCCCCCCACATTGACTGCCCTTGCTGTGGTCGACCCTCCTCAAGTAATAGGCGGAGTGCCCCCTAACTACAAATCCTTTCTCGAAGGCGTCGCAACAGCGGGCAGCCCGGTCAACGTATTTCAGCTCACCGGCTTAAGTACGATTGAACCATGGCAGTCGATAAAAATGCTGCAGTTTAGGGTGAGCGGTCTTTTAGATGGCGATGCTGAAAAAGTCATTTTGGGGGATGGCAGTGCATTAGTCAGCGCCACAGTTTTGAGCCTGACAACGCCGACCACGGCTCCTATTGTCATGAAAATCGCAGACGCTACCTACACAGTATCGGTGGCAGACGATTTATTGAGCGACACAAAAACAGCGACCGTCACCATGACGAGCGAGACTGGCTTCTCCTCAGGGCAAACAGGCGCCTTGGTCGCTAGCATACAGTACCAAAATACGAATGCTAGTAATCCAACGCCGGGGGACCGTATTTTTACCCTGACCCAAATTCAGGATAACGGTGGCACAGCTAACGGCGGTCAAGATACCAGTACTTTATCGATCGTAGCCAATATTAAAGTCGCCCCCACCAACGACGCGCCGGTCATGGACCATGTCAATATGCGGAGTATGAGTCCGATCAGTCAAGATGCCGCTGGGCCAAGCGTTGACAGCACTAGCGGAAGCACTCTGGTATCGACGCTGTTAGGTGGCATCAGCGACGCCGACAGTCCCTCCGGCAGCCCAGTCCCTCAAGGTATCGCGATCACAGCGACCAAATATGGTACGTGGTTTTATAGTGTGGATAATGGTCATACATGGTACGACGTCAATAAAAATGTTGACGGTCCTACCATCGGTTCTACCGTTGAACTCGTGAGCGCCACTAAAGCCTTGCTTCTGTCGTCCACTGATCGCCTCTACTTCCAACCCAACCCTAATAGCGTTGGCATTCATCTGGATGGTTTGATCTTTTACGCCTGGGATGTCACTAGTGGCAGCGCGGGAAGCAAGGTGCCTGTGCTCACCAGAGGTGGTTCAAGCGCGTTTTCATCGGCTAGTGATTATGTGGCGGTGAGGGTGGAGAGTGGGGGGGGGAATACAGGCGACACGATTCCACCCACGATCAGTATTACTAGCGACAAGGCTAGCCTTAAGGCAGGTGAGACCGCTACGCTGACGTTCAGCCTTTCAGAAAACCCTGGCACTAATGCTTTTACATCCGGTGATGTCTCTGTAAGCGGTGGATCACTGACGAACTTTACTGGTTCTGGCACCAGTTACACAGCGACCTTTACACCGGATGTGAATAGCAATACCAATGGTATTGTCAGCATCGCTAGTGGGGTATTCGATGATGCAGCCGGCAACGTCAATGCGGATGGCGCAGATACAAACAACACAGTAACGATGACGGTCGATACGATTCGACCCACGATCAGCATTACTAGCGACAAGAGTAGCCTCAAAGCAGGCGAGAGCGCGATCCTGACATTTACGCTCTCAGACAATCCTGGCAGTAATGCTTTTACGTCTGCCGATGTCTCTGTAAGCGGCGGCGCACTGACGAACTTTACTGGTTCTGGCACCAGTTACACAGCGACCTTTACACCGACGGCCAACAGCAGTGCAAATGGTATTGTCAGCGTCGCTAGCGGGGTATTCGATGATGCCGCCGGCAACGTCAATGCGGATGGCGCGGATGCAAACAACACAGTGACGATGACGGTCGATACGATTGCGCCCACGCTGAACAGCATCGTCGACGACAAGAACGGTAGCTCCGTCGCAGTGAACACGATGGTGACTTACACGGTCACCTTCAACGAGGACATGGATGCAAGCACAGTCAGTGCCGCTGACTTTGGCAACGCGGGTACGGCAACGGTCACCATCGGTACCGTCACAGAAACCACCCCCGGCGTCTTCACCGTTCAAGCCACGCCTAGCAGCGCCGGAACACTCCAACTCCAGGTCAACGCCAATGCCGTTCTAAAAGATGTGGCGGGCAATAACCTCGACACCACTACAACCATTGTCGACAACACGAGCATTACGGTCGACGGCGGCACAGTTGTAACCCGCCTCAGCTCCGGCCTAAAAATCATCCCCGACGTTAGTACAGCAGAAGTACAAATTACCGAAGGCACAGGTGCAGCAGCAAACATCACCCTAGCCGCACCAACAACAACGATCAACACGCTGACACAAAAAAATGACGGTGGCACTACTCCTGCGACCATAGACACCGCTGGCCAGACCCTACAAGTTTCTAGCATCACGGCTGAATCAGATAGCAGCGCACTGACCATCGGTACAACTAATCCAGGTACGCTCAAGGCTAATAAAGCTGGCGGCACCTTAACCATCGCAAATGCCTCCACCAATCCAACCACCATCAATGCTCTTATTGCGAATAATACGAGCGCATCTGCATTAACGATTGCAGGTTCTGGCACGACAATTCTCGCCGGTACGAACACCTACACCGGCACCACCACGATTAGCGGGGGTACACTTAGTTTGTCGGGAGGGTTGGCGATTGCCGATACGGGTCCAGTGGTTATGAGTAACGCCGCAGACACATATTTGTCACTCCAGGCGAATGAGACGATTGGTTCACTTAGTGGCGGGGGTTTATTGGGCGGTAATGTCTTACTCAATAACTTTGTTCTGACGACGGGTGGTAATAATACCTCTACAAGCTTTGCAGGCATCATCAGCGGCACTGCTGGCGGTATTACTAAAGCCGGCACGGGCACACTGACTCTCTCCGGCGTAAATACCTACAGCGGCACAACGACCATCAGCGCAGGGACGCTTAATGCAAATTCGACCGATTCGTTGGGGAATGGCAGCGCGAGTAATACACTGATTTTTAGCGGAGGGACCTTACAGGCCGGTGGAGCTATCGTCTCGCCGAACGCGCGCGGTGTGACGTTGACTGCCACAGGTAACATCGACACCAACAGTAATAGCATGAGCATCGCTGGCGTGATAGCAGGCAGTGGCGGTCTGACTAAGTCGGGTGACGGTGCATTGACGCTGACTGGCGTAAATACCTACAGCGGCACAACGACCATCAGCGCCGGCACCCTTTCCACCGGCACGACGGGCAGCCTCGCCAATGGCGGCGCAGCTAGTGCGATTGGTCAGAACACCAATGTCGCAGGCAATTTGATTTTGAACGGCGGCACGCTGCAATATGCCAATACCGGCATCGCTCAAAGCACTGACCGACTCTTCAGCATCCAAGGCGGTACGACCACCTCAGCCCTTGATGCGTCAGGCACAAATGGGATTACTTTTAATAATACTGGCAGTATTGCCTTCATCGGCTCTAACACCACACAGTCGCTCACACTGACGGGAAGCGGTAGCGGTACATTGCGACCTAATCTTGGAAATAACGGATCGGGGGCGACATCATTGATGAAGTCTGGTAGCGGAACATGGACGTTATCAGGGGCGAACACCTACACCGGCGCAACGACCGTCAACGCCGGCACACTCAAGGCCGGCGTGACCTCCGTAGCCGGTACTAGCGGCGCATTCGGCAATAATTCAGAAGTCAGCATGAGCAATACATTGGGGGCCATACTTGATATCACCGGATTCAATACACAAATCGGTTCACTCACCGGCGGTGGCCCGACCGGTGGCAACGTTACGCTCGGTGCAGCAACACTAACCGTGGGTGGTTCGACGAGTCCAGCAGCCTTTGCAGGCAGCATATCCGGTACGGGTACGTTGAGCATCACCGGCGGTGGTACCTTGAGCTTGTCTGGCACGAATACCTATACCGGCACGACCGCTATTAACGGAGCTACGCTCAGTTTGTCGGGAGGATCGGCGATTGCAGATACCGGTTCAGTGAACCTGGCCAACGCCTTATACACAACCTTGTCACTCCAAGCGGATGAGACGATTGGTTCGCTGATTGGGGGGGGTGCAACGGGCGGTAATGTATCACTCACTAGCTTTAGGCTGACGACAGGTGGCAATAATAGCTCGACAAGTTTTGCGGGTGTCATCAGTGGGAGTGGCGGCATTACTAAAACCGGTACAGGCACCTTCACGCTGACCGGTACCAACAGCTACCAAGGCTCAACGACGATCAATGGTGGCACCCTCACCTTATCGGGCGCATCGGGTTCGATTAACAACTCAGCGAGTATTTCGATCAATAACAATGCTGTTTTGACCTTAGCTAATACTAGTAGTACCGAGGGCAGCTTTAGTCGTCTTAAAGATACCGCGCCCATTACCTCCAATGGCGGCACGATCAACTACACAAACACTTCTGGTGCCTCACTCACTTACGCTGAAACGATCGGATCAGTGCAACTCAACAACGGGCAAACGAATATCGTGTTGACCGCGAACATGGTAGGAGGATCAGGGAATGCACAGACACTCACGCTCAGCGGGCTGAATACTGTAGTAAATAGCACCGGCACAGTAACATTTTCGGCCCTAACGGCGGGCCCCAGTTCGACTATTAACATGATCAAGGTATTCGGTGCTGCAACGACTACCCTAAATAACATCATCGGCCCATGGGCCACGACCGGTACGTCTGCTACCGCACAGACGGACTATGCGATTTATGATGCGAGCGGCAACGTCATCCCAGCTGGCATTGCAGGTACAGCGGAGACAACGTGGACTTCTTCTGCAAACGTCACACTGACGGGCACGACCAGCTTAACCCAAGCTCGTAACATCAATAGCCTGCGCTTCACGGGTGCAGGTGCACTGTCATTGGGCAACAATAATCTACAAACCAATGGCATCCTCAATGGTGGCACGGGCTCGTTTTCCATCGCCAGTACAGGCGGCGTATTACAACAAACAGGAACTTCTGCGGCCAATATCTACCTGACTTCCGGCAATGGTTCTATTTTTATTACTGCACCGATCCAAGACAACACCGGCGCACTGACTCTGGTCAAATCTGGGACTAGCCATTTGGTTCTTTCTGGTTTGAATACCTATTCCGGCGGTGTGGTGCTCAACGCCGGCAATCTCCAATTAGATAGTAATACCGCGCTTGGTTCCGGTCCTCTGACTATTTTTGGTGGTGGTGTCGTTTCTACGATAAATTTCAACAACGCCAACAGCAACCCGATTACGATTAACGCTGATTTTCAGGCATCTGGCGTCATGAATCTTGGTACGGGCGCGGTCTCATTGGGCTCACTGCCAGGAACAACGCGCACGATTACGGCCTTCGGCACCTTGACGCTCGGTGGCAAAATCAGCGATGGCATCACCGGCAATGTATTGACCAAGGCCGGCAGTGGCAGCTTGATTTTGTCCGGCGCCAATGATTACTCAGGTGGCACCACGATTAGCAGCAGCACATTGACTGCGACGAGCGGGAGTGCTTTAGGTACAGGTAATGTCAGCGTAGGTACTGGCGCGGTGTTGAATTACTTTGCCACCACGGATACGCCACTTAACATTGGTGGCGGACTGAGTATCGTCGGCGGCGGCACTACGGCAGTCGGGTCATCGATTGGTGGGGCGCTCAATAGCGCCATGATCAACGTGGTAGGTGCCGCGACGGCTAGTGGTACGGTCAAAGTAAATTTGTATGGCATCAATAGCGTCACCCCCATGTCGGGTAGTTACACACTTCTCCAAGGTGTTGCAGGTAGTACTTTAAGTAACGCAAGCTATTCGCTTGGCACAGTCTATAACAACACCAATTTTACTGTCGGCACACCGAGTGCTACCGCGAATACCCTGACGGTGTCTGTTACCCCTGCCACAGCGCTAACAGCGGCTTACTGGACGGGCGGACTCACAGGGGTATCGCAGGTGTGGGCTGCTTCTAACGGTAGTAGCGCGAGCAACTGGTTTTCTAGTGCCGCTGGCAGTGCGCAGGGGCTGGTACCCGGTAGTGGGACGAACGTTTTTTTCTCCGCCAATACTGTTGCAAACGCACCGAGCAGTTCAACGCTCGGGGCAAACATGTCAGTTCAAAGTCTGACACAAAATTCCACAACGCCCACGACCCTTAATGCGGACGGTTATGCGCTCACGCTGGGTAGTGGCGGCATAACGCTTAATACCGGCGCAGGGGCGGTGACGATCAATCCTAGCATTGTGCTCAATGGCACGCAGACATGGACGAATAACAGCAGCAACACCCTCACCGTGGGCGGCGTCATTAGCGGGAATGGATTTGGATTAACTAAAGCCGGTACAGGAACACTGGCGCTCTCAGGCGCGAATACCTACACCGGCGTAACAAACATCAATGGCGGGATATTGAACCTCGGGTCAGCAGAAATTGCCAACACATCTGGTCCAATAGGAAAGCAACTCTCCAATGCTAATGGAAGCATTGTCTTTAGCGGCGGCACCTTGCAGTATTCATCATTGAATACGAATGACTATTCCGGCCGCTTTAGTGCCGCCGTAAATCAAGCGATTAATATTGACACCAATAGCCAAAATGTCACCTTTTCTACAGCCTTAATCAGCAGCGGTGGCACCTTGACCAAGTCGGGGGCAGGCACACTGACGCTCTCTGGTGCGAATACCTATAGCGGCGGCACAACATTGAGCTCGGGCACGTTAGTGCTCAACAACGGTGCCAGCGGCACGACGACATCTTCGGCAATTGGCACAGGCCCTTTAACGATCAGCGGTGGCACGATCAACAGCACTATTTCTGGCATCACGCTTGGCACAAACAACCTCCAAAACTGGAATGGCGACTTCAGCTTTACTGGCAGTCAAAGTTTGAATATGGGTACTGGTGCAGTGAACATGAGCGGTAACCGTACCGTCACCGTCAGTGCAAACACCTTCACCGTAGGCGGCAGCATTAGCGGGGGTGGATTTGGATTAACTAAAGCGGGAACAGGCACATTGACGCTGACCGGCGGAAATACCTACAGCGGCACAACGACCATCAGCGCAGGCACGCTGAATGCAAATTCGACCGATGCGTTGGGGAATGGCAGCGCGACTAATACGTTGATTTTTAACGGAGGGACTTTACAGGCCGGTGGAAATATTACCTCGCCGAGCACGCGCAGCGTGACTTTGTCTGCCGCCGGTAACATTGACACCAACAGTAATAGCGTAAGCATCGATGGCGCTATAACCGGCACTGGCGCGCTGACCAAAAATGGCAATGGCACATTGACGCTGACGAATGCGAATGCGAACACTACCTATAGTGGCACAACGACCATTGTCAATGGCATCATCAACATCAGCAATGGCAGCGCGCTCGGCAGCGGACAAATCAATCTTAACGGTCCGACCGCGACCAGCAATGATGCACTCTGGCTGACAGGTGGCATCACTCTTGCCAATGCCATCAACACCGCGCAAACAGCTGCCGGCAACGGCGTCAACAACACGGGTGTTGTCTTCTCGGCCAGTGGAGCTAACACCATCTCCGGCAGCATCACCAACTCGGGATTTTTTGGTATGACCTTCGGTGCGGCCAGCGGGGCCACGTTGAACATCAGCGCGCTCGCAGTCAGCAATAGTCCAACGTTCAATGCGGTCGGATCGGGCATCATCAATCTTAATGGAGACCTTCTCACCAACATCAATCCGACCAAGATCGGCACTGGTACGCTGAATGTGACTACCAATGTCACGGGTGGTGCCAGCACGGCGTGGAATGTGAATCAGGGCAGCATGAATATCTCGGGTGCCGGCCAGCTTTCCAGCTCCACGGGCAACATCATCATCAACAATAATGCCCTGCTAAATGTGGACGACACTACTGGCGGCCCGCTCACACGCTTGGGCGGCGCACGCAGTTTGACCCTGGCCAATGGTAATTTTGCCTACACCGGCAACGGCACCTCACCTTCTTCGCAGACCTTCGGTGCACTTACCGCGAACTCGGGTGCCGACAAGATCACCCTGACCAATGCCGGCGCAGCCAACACCACCGTCACCTTCGCCAGCCTCGCCATAAATTCCGGTGCTGTCCTGAACTTTGAAAGCGCGCAGACCTTTAATGCGTCGACCAATCGCATCGTCTTTAGCTCCACGCCAGCATCGATCGCGACGTTTAGTACCAGCTCACCTGCGAATGTGGGCATTAACACGGTCGCAGGCAACGGCGTCGTTGTGCGGGCAATTGTAAGGGATGCTTCGGGCACGAACTTCGCGACTTATAACGGCACGGGTGGCACTGGCAACGTTCAGGCCTACTCGACCTATACCGTCATCAACGGTAGCGGCAATGGCACTGACTTGAATTTCACCAACATCAACGGTGGCAGCGCCTACGGTATCAATGCTCAGGACGCCAACGCTACCTTGGGTGGCCGCAATGTCATTCGTGTCACGGCTGACACCACGACGCTGAGTAACCCCGGCCTAAATTTGCGTACCACCAATGCGCTCAAGATCGACGGCGCGAACACCGACGTAACATTCGCCAGTGCAGGTGGCACCCAGCTCGCCATCGCCACCGGCATGATCCTCTCCACGGCTGCGAACCAGACTATCGGCAATGCGACGCTCGCATCGACAGGGTCGGCCCCAGCCATCTTCCTCGGCACGGCACCGAACCCCGGCACCGCGGCAGCCATCGTATTCAGTTCGACGGAAGCTAGCCTGCTGGTGGACACTGGCGCCGACCTCACGGTCAATGCAGCGCTCTATAGTACAACCAGCGTCACCAAGGGACTTGGCGGCGACCTCAAATTCGCCACCAAACAATACTTTAGCGCGTTCTCCGGCACGCTCACCATCAATGGCGGCAAAGTGATTCTGGCCGGTGGAGAAAACACCCTCTGGCAGGGTGTGCAGGGTAGTAGTACGGTTGGGCAGGGCCTTGCGGTCGGCCCTGGCGCAAGCTTAGACCTGAATGCAAACAGCCAGATGGTGGGTAACTTCGGCTCGCCGAGCGGCACAGCCTTTGCCGGTTCGGGTGGCACTATCATCAACAGTGTTGCCAGCACGACTGCCACACTCATCAGCGTGAACGCGTTTTCAGCATGGGGTGGCAATATCTCCTCGGGCGCCGGTAGCATTGCCTACAACAAGGCGGGCACTAATACGCAGTCGCTCTACAGCGACAACACCTATACCGGTGCCACGCTCATCACCGGCGGCAACTTGTCGCTACTCGATGAAGGCAAGCTCTCCGGTACCGCCAGCATCGCCATCAATGGCGGCACGCTGAGCATTTCGGACACCGGCACGATGCCCATCATCGATCGCATCAACAACGCTGCGGGCATGTCGATGCGGGGTGGTATTTTCAATGCCACGGGCCGCGATGCCACCAACTCGTCGCAGAAACTCGGCAACGTGTTCATTGCGGAAGGCGGCAACAGCATCATCATGACCGTCGGTAGTAGTGGCCCGGCCCGCTCGCAGGTGCTCGACCTTGGCAACATCACCAACGGCAGTGGCGCGATGCTGCAGCTGAATAACATGACCGGCCAAGCTGGCACTACCGCCCGCATGATGGCGACCAACGGCACCAGCCTCCTCGTCAACGGCATCGTACCTTGGATGAACATGAGCGGAGTCGATCTCGTTAGCTATGTCACGCCGAGCGTAGGGAATGCTGCCGGCGGTTTCGCGGCGCTCAATCAGGTCGGCTATCAGGGCTATGACGGCACGGTCCTGCCCGCGACCAGCAACGCCACCGGCAACTACAAGGTCGCCACGGCAGCCATCACTGTGCCGGCGGGCGGCTTGAACATCAACGCCCTTGTTTTGACTCCGAGTGCGACCCAGACCATCACCTTTGGCAACGGCACGAATAGCGTGACCGACGTGCTGAACCTCACTGCTGGTGAACTCATCAAGACTGGCAACTTCAATACCAACATCGGTGCGGTAGTGGACAATGGCCGTCTCACCGCCGGTGGTACGGTGGACTCGACTCTCGTGGATCTCAACTTGGTAGCGAATGCGGCGACTGCCAACCCCGTCGTCCTGAACTCCCGCGTTGTTGACAATGGCACGGAACGCGTGCGCCTGAGCTTCACCGGCTACAACTCAGGTGCCTTGCAGATCACCAACGGGGCAAACACCTACACCGGCGGCACGATTGTCAACACGCCGAACACCTCCCAGACCAACGGCATCATGGATCTGAACGTTACCGGCGCTAACGGTACGACAGGTAACTCGGCGATCCCACTTGCGGCGACGGTGGCGGACTCCCTCATCATCAACGGCGGCAATGTCCGTCTGTTGCAGGCGAACCAGATCAACTTCGGCATCACGCCCGCACTGCGCGGCCAGTTCGCCATCCTGCAGTTGAACAACAATAATCAGACCCTCGCGGGCCTGAACTTTGACAACGACGGCGGCACCACTGCGCCCAGCCTGACCACCGGTACCGGCATCCTAACGCTCAATGGCAACATCACCGCCACTTCGGGCAATGCCGGTACGGTCGCCACGATTTCTGGCGCCGGTGCCATCCTTCCCGCCGCTGGCGCGACAGCCATCGGCGTAGACCTCAATGGCACGACCCGGTTCATCAACGCGGCACCTGTAACGATCAACGGCAACACCACCGTGGCCAACGTCACGCCGACACTGAACATCAGTACCGCCCTTGGTTCGTCCTCAAACAATGCCAACACCGGCCTGACCCTGAACGGCAACGGTCTGGTGCAGCTCAGCAGCAGTGGGAGCCTCTTCGGTGGCGGTGTCAATGTGAATGCAGGCGGCCTCGCCGTCGGTGCCAGTACCAACGTGAGCGTATTTAACCAAGGGACTGGCGTCGTGAGTGCCTTCACTAGCGGTCCGGTCGGCACCGGTTCGCTGACCATCGGCAATAATGTTCCTTACCTGACTTCCACAGCCTCCGCGAACATACTCAGCAACCAAGTCATTCTCGCTGGTACCAACATCACCCTCAAGGGCACCAATAGTCTGAGCTTAAACGGCAATAATATTGCTACCAATCTTTTTGGTAACACGACAGTGACGGTCGACGCGCCGCAAGCTTCGCTGATCCTGAATATGGTGCTGGCTGACACCAATAGCTACACTCTCACCAAGCAAGGCCTCGGCAATCTGGTGCTCGGCAACAACAACACCTTCAACGGTAACATCACCATCAATGCGGGCACGTTGACGCTCGCGGGACTGACCGGCGCCACCGCCAGCCCAGTATCAGCCACCTCGACGGTGACCATCAACAATGGCGGTCTGCTCTCCTTGCAGAATAATGGCGGCAGCAGCAACTCCATGATCACTTACGCGAACAAGGTCATCGCCGCAGGGTCCGTCTCGAACTTGAACATTGGTAATTACACCGCCACCAACACGAGTAACACCATCGTGGTGAATGATCTCTCGCTGGCTGGTGGAAACATCCTCAACGTCTCGGGCACCAACAGCTACGGACTCAAAATCAATAATTTGAGCGGTGATGCTGTGGGTGGCGATGTGCCACAAATCAACGTTGCAGCCGGCACAAGCGTGACCATCATCGGCTACTCTGGTGACAAACCGATCAACGTGGGGCAGGGTAGTTTGCTCTTTCCGGGTATTTTGACGATAGGGTCGAGCACTACTTTTTCGACCAACCCGATCACCCTTAGTGGCACTTACCCGCTAGCCATCAACAATGCTGTCCTCACTGCGGCCAATATGACGACCTTTGGCTATACCGCCGGCGGACTGAATGCCAGCTTCGCCACACTCGGTGCTTCGCCGACCGCCGTGGTGAACAACCAGGTCGCCGGCATCGGTTTTACAGGAAACAAAGTGATTGTTTCTACGCTCGCTGATGCTAGCTTCGGCAATCGTCCGAATACGATTAGCGGCACAGCAGTTAACACGGCAGCAGCCTTCTCCGGTTTCTTGCAGATCGCGACCGCCGGCACGTATTCCTTCCGTTCAGCCTCGGATGACGGCATGACGCTGTATGTTGATGGTAATGCAGTCGGCGCAGATGGATTTGCCCATGGTTTTACCGATGCCGCGGCGATTAATGTATCGCTCACAGCGGGCTACCATGCCATCGCCTACAAGTTTTCCAATCAGGGTAGCGGCGGCGGCTATCGCGTGCTCTATTCGGGCGCGGATACCGGCGGTGCCAACAGCTTCCGTACGCTCGGTGGAAATATTCTCGGAGGAAATGTTCTCTACGGTACCACTGCGAACCCGACAGCGGGAAATGGCTACAACGGCGCGGCCATCATTAACAACGACTACGCGCTTGCGACCAACACAACGGCTACCATCGATACCGGCGGCACGCAATTCGGCGCGGTCATTGACCAGTCAAAAAACTTCACGCTGGGATGGGGCTCGGCACTGAACATCACCAATGGCACGAACGGCAGCTTTGCCACTGGCTGGTTTGGCGCGGGTGGGCAGACGCCCATCTACGATGGTGCCATCATCGCCACGACGAACACATCGACTGCCAGTGCCGGCACGCTACAGCTGCTTGGTGCGATCTGGCAGAGCGGCATCGGAATAAGCACCGGCATGGGCGCAAACGGCGCGCTCATCAAGACAGGTCAGGGCACATTAGTCGTCGGCGCGAATAACAGTACGTCATTCACCGGTGATCTGGTGATCCAGAACGGCTTCGTTCAGTTGAATAATGCGGCGGCGCTTCCCACAGGATTAACGACCGTCGCCAACAACGGTGCGGGCGTGACGCAGACGATGGCCAGCACTGGCACCACCGCGGGCAGCACCTCGGTGACGGTCCCGAGCACCGCCGCGCTGCAAGCTGGCATGACCGTCCAGAACGGCACAGCGGGCGTCATCCCGACCGGTGCCTACATCGTCAGCGTGGATTCCACGACCACCTTCACCTTGTCCGAGGCGGCTCTCACGACCAATAATACGGCCACCCTTACTTTTCAGACCAGCGGTTCACTCGACCTCAATGGTCAGACTTCGGTCTCAGGCAATGTCCACATCAATGGCGCCGGCAATGCACTCCTGAATACCAGCGGGGCGACTTCTGCGACCCCCGTGCTTGCAAGCGGCGCCACCGGCGCACTTTGGAACAGTAGCGGCGCGGCGGCGAGCTTCATTGGTGCGCTGACTCTCGACACCAGCGCCACGGTCGGTGGCTACGGTGACCTTACCCTCGGGGTCATCAATTCCGCTGCAAGCACGGTAACGCTGACCAAGGCGGGTGCAGACACACTCTTTCTCAACACCGCCAATAACACCTCGCTCCTCGGGCCAATCGCCCTCACCAATGGCATGATCAAGATCGGCGATCAGAACGCGTTGGGTGCGGCAACTGCCCTTGCTACTAATGGCACCACTCTCACGGCTGGGTCGGTGCTCGACCTGAACGGCCAGACGACTGCAGAATTCCTCTCCATCATCGGCACCGGCCGCACCAACTTTACCGCCGTCCGTAACACGCTTGGCGCGTTGGTCAATAGCACCACCGGCACAGCCATGGTGAACAGCCCCCTCGTCCTTAGCGCCGCCGCCAGTGTCGGCTCCGACTGGGTCAATGCGGTCAGCGGCGGCACAGCGGGAGGCGACATTACCCTCAATGGCGCGATCAGCGGCGCATTGCTCACCAAGGTCGGCAGCGACACGCTCACTCTCACCCGTTCCAACACGCAGAGCGGCCTGACGATCACCGAGGGCACCGTGATCGTTAGTAGCGCGGGCATCGTGGGCGGCGCGGGCGCGGTCACTGTCGGCACCGGTGTGGTCACTGGTATCACACCGACCAATACCCTCACTCTCGACTACGCCGGGAACAACGCCGTCAACCGCCTCGCGGACAACTCGGCACTTAACCTCAACGGCGGTGCCATGAATCTCATCGGCGACAACACCCCAGCCGCGGTCACTGAATCCCTTGGCACCGGCGCATTGGCATTTGCCAACCAACACAATCTGGTCACGCTGACGAACAACGGAGCGAATGTGACCCTCAGCAGCACGACTACTGGAGCACTCACCCGCACCAATAATGCGACTGTCTTCATTCGCGGCACCAGCATCGGCAGCGCCGCACCGTCCTCCAACAACACGAACATTTTGCTCGGCACGGCTCCCGCGCCGGCGACAGGTCAGGTTGGTACTGCCACCACAACAGATGCTTTCACCGTCACGACGGACTCTGGCGTGATGCCGTGGATCGTGATCGAATCCGGTGCCGGAGCAACCGGCGGAGTGAATGCGACCTTTGCTACTTACAGCGCCCCGACAGGCCTGAAGCCAATGGTTGCCGGCAATTTCCGGACCACACTTCCAACGGGAGTATTCGGCAACGGTACCACTGATGAAAACGTTCGCCTAGTCGCAGCGGGTACTTTGGTGAATGCGATTCCGGCCAGCTTCCAGACCACCGGCATCAACTCGCTGACCTTCAATGCCGCGACCGACATCACGCTCAACGCGAATGTCAACCTCTCGATTGACAGCGGCGGCATCCTTGCCTCCGAGAGCAACAGCATCGGCGGCGCAGGCATGCTCAATGCCCCGAGCGGCCGTGAATTCCTGATCAGCTCTTACGGTGCGGCAAAGACTCTGACCATCAATACGCCGCTGGGAGGCGCAGTCGGCCCGACCACGGGTGGCCTCACCAAGGCAGGCGACGGCAGCCTCGTTTTGAGCGCTGCCAATGGCAACAGCTATACCGGCGCCACTACGCTTAATGGCGGCACGGTCAAGTTCGGAGCTGCCGCACCGGCCAACGCGCTGTTTTACAAATTCTCGACCGGCCCGGCGGTCAACGCGACCGCTTCGGCGCAGAATGCAGATCTCATGGTGAGTAATTCGAGCAGCATGCTGGATTTGAACGGCCACTCGCAGGTCACGGGGGGCTTCCTCAGCCGCGGCACGCTGCCCGGTAGTGGCGGCATTGTCACCAATACCTCAACTACCGCCACTACCTACACGACCACCACCAGCACGGCCAGCGATTTCGCCGGCCAGATCAATGGCAATCTGAACTTTGTCAGGACCGGTGGCGCCAACGTCTTAGTTAGTTTGCGCGATAATAATCAGTTCACCGGCAATGCCACGTTCATGAGCGGCCAAACTACGCTCGTTGATCAAGGCCGTCTTTCTGGCACCTCGGGCATTAGCATCCGCAATGCTGTTTTGCGCTGGGACGACTCGGGCATTCAATCGATGAATAACCGCATCGCCAACGATGTGGCAATCACGCTCGATGGCGGCGCGTTTGATTACACCAGCCGCGGCGCGACTACTGACGCGATCACCCTCGGTAACCTGAGCCTGACGGCGGGCGCCAATACGCTGCGTGTGAACCCCGGCAACGGCGGCTTCGGGGTGGCCACCTTGAATCTCGGTGGCACTTTTAGCCGCAGCATCGGTGCAACGCTGAACTTTACTAGCACCTCGACTTCCGTGGGTATGCTCGGCGCCGGGGCCAATGTGACCGCTGCGGCAACTGGACTGAACGCCAATACCAACGGCATGATCGGCGCTTGGGCTACGGTGAACAACCTTGACGGTACCACTGCGGCGGCGAACCTTGAGTTCGCCGTCTATGACGCGACCCCCGGCGTTGGTGTGCGGCAGATGAATAACATCGAGCAGACGGGCAGCTTTGCCCTCTCGACGGCCAGCAGCAATGTGCGCCTCGGCGCCAATGCGACGATGAACAACGGCGGTCAGACGATCAACTCGCTGACCATCGCAGGTGCGACGACCGTCGCCTTCGCTGGCAACACGCTCGATACATTGACGCTCACTTCCGGTGGCTTGCTTAGTTCCTCGGACAACGTCGCGCGCGCCATCGGTGTTACGACCAACGCGAACACCCGCGGCAAGCTCACGTCGAGCGCCTCTGAACTGTTCATCCATAACGGCGCGAATACGCTGACTATTAACGCGGACATCACCGGCACCATTACGCCGGTCTTCACCTCGGGTGGTTTGAATAGCGGTGCAGCCATCACGCTCAACAACGCCAACAGCTATGTCGGCACCGCCTACGTGAATGGCGTCATTTTGAACCTCGGCGGGGCGGGTGGCACCACGACCAACGCCATAACCGGCGACCTTGTCGTCACCGGCGGCAACTTCAACGGCACCGGCTCGGGTTTCATCGCGAACTCGGCTGTCGTATTAAATGCGGCCAACCAAATTAACGACATCTCGAATGTCACTATCCGCGGCGGCTCACAGCTCAACCTCAATGGCTTCAATGACACCATCGCCTCGCTGAGATTTAACTCGCAGGGCGGCTATAACGATGGCGGCCCACTGGTGCAGACGGGTGCCGGCAGGCTCACCCTCACAGGTGCAATTACCTCAACGAACCTCGACGACGTGCGTGCTGTACCTACTATCAATGGCAACCTCATCCTGCCCGCCACCGCCAGCATCGTGGTGGACAGGGTCGGTGTGAACACGGGCAGCATCACCACCGTGCTCGGCACCCGCGGCGACCTCAATGAACAGGTGGGGCTGAGCCTGAATGCCAATATCGTCAATGCCGGCACCATCAACAAGACCGGCCTCGGTGCGCTCCAGCTCGGCGGATATAGCAACGCGACATTGACGGTCAATGTGAATGCGGGCGAAGTCATCCTCGGGCCGAATACCAACACATTTGCTACGAACTACAAGAACACCCAAATCAATCTCGCAAACGGGACCATGCTCGACATGCGCGGTAACACCAACATGCAGGTCGGCTCGGTTTTCAGCCAGGACACCAACTCGGCGACCTCTACGGCGATCATTAAGAACTTCAACCCGACCACGGCCGGCACGCTGGTCACCGGTGCGGACAGCAGCAGCGGCACCTTTGCCGGCACCTTCGCCGCCGACTACACCACGGGCACGCTGAACGTCACCAAGATTGGTAACGGGACGTGGACGCTCAAGGGTGACAGCTCGGCGAATATCCTCGGTACGCTGAACATTGCCGGCAGCACTGCGGTGAACACGAGCGCCATCAACATTGACCAGACTACTGGCAAGCTCGGTTTTGTCACCACCAACCTCGCCGAGGGTGGCGCCTTGAACCTGAACAGCGCGGGCAATGTCGTCACCAATCGTCTTGGTGGCTCGACTTCCGTTCAATCATCCACCGCCAATGACCGGGGCTTTAACAACAAGGGCGGTGTGCTCAACTACGTTGGCGGCGCCGCTGGAATCGAAAGCCTCGCGAACGTGACGAACACCGCCGGTCAGAGCCAGTGGAACCTCACGAACTCGGACACGCAGAGCCGTATCAACATCGCGACCTTCACTGCCGCCAGTTCCACGAACACCGGCAGCCTGGTGCTGAACGCGGGGGGCAACATCCTCGGCGGCGGCGCGGTCTCCGCCGGTCGTGTGAACGTGATTGCCTCGACTCCGAACCTCGTCGGCAACAACCCAGCGGTCAGCGGCTCCAAGATCAACGGCATCCGTCCGGACATCATCGGCATCGACAGCACCGGCAGCGGGTTCGTCACCCACGACGCGAACGGTTACCGTCTGCTCGCGACGAATGAATACCAGCAGCTTCCTGGCGTTGGCAGCGGGCTCGGATCTGCCTACATGGCGATTACCGTCGCGGGAACGGCCGTGACGACCTCGACCATTAGGATCGCCGACGCCACGGGTCTAGTCACCGGCCAGACCACCCTCGCCGCGCTGAATGGTATTCCTGCGGCTACCCCCATCAGCGCCACGGGAACGCCCTTCGCCAATAGCGTCACCCTCTCGCCCTTTACTTCATCGACGGTCACCGCCAGCACGACGGGGCGGGTCACCTTCATCGTCCCGACGACGGCCAACGTCGCCACCAGCGTGCTGAGCAACATCGAGCAGGCTGCCACGGTCCAGAGCCTTACGCTCAATAGCACCGGTGGCCTCCTGTTTGAAGGCGGCAACCTCACGACGACGAACTGCTCGACCGGCCTCACTTACGGCTTCAATGGCGCGCTCAATACGCTGACCATCACCAGTGGCGGCATCGTGGCCAATGGAACCAACGCCATCACCAACGGCTCCATCAGCGCTGCCGCCGCAGCTCTCGACTTCCACGTCCTTGGCACGTCACTCAATGTCAACAGCCACATCCTCGGCAGCGGCGGTATCGTGAAGAGCGACGCCGGTCTGCTCACGCTCAGCTCGCAGAGCTACAACACCGGCCCGACCTCTATCAACGACGGCACTCTACAGCTTGGCGCTGGCAGCACCAACCTGCTGCTCGTGGCCCCAACCGCCACCGTTCCTAGCCTGAATGACGTGAACGTCAACAGCGGTTTTTTCGATCTGAATGGCAGCACACAAGCCGTCCGTCAGCTAACGCAGAGCACCGGCAATACCTTCGCCAACGGCGCGGGCACGGTCACGAATAGCAATGCCAGCACCGCCACGCTCATCACCGTTCCAAATACGACGACGACCTTTGCCGGCAATATCAACGGCGGCAATATCAAGCTCGACAAACAGGGTTTAAACACACTCACGCTGCTCAGCGCCAACAACCTCGGCAACGGCACGACGAACATTCGCGGCAGTCAGTTGATCCTCCGCGACAGCGGTGCGATCAGCACGAGCAGCTTAGCTGCGGGCGCGATTAGCGCATTGCAAGGCGGCCAGCTCACGCTCGACAATGGTGGTCTTGGCACATCGTCCACCCGCGTTGGCACCACGCCGATCACCCTCACCGGTGGCACCCTGCAGTTCCTCGGAGCCGATGGCACGGATAGCGCTAACGTCGGCGCCATCACCCTCGGCGCAGGCGCTAGCGTGGTGGATGTGCGCAACTTTGCCTCCAGCTCGACTACCGGCGCCACCAATGCCGTCACGCTCGCTAGCATCACCGGTGGCGGTGCTCAGAGCAACATCAACTTTACCAACTCCGGTGGCACGCTTGGTGCCGCCATCGGCGGTGTGAATGGTTCAACCGGCATTAACCAATCGGCCAACGTACAGATCGGCATCACCGTCGCGTCCACGCTCACTAACGGCATTATCGGTGGTTGGGCGGTCGTGAACGGCACGGACTGGGCCAGCTACCGCTCTACGGTGGATGCGGCGACTGGCGCCTTCGGTATCGGCGCGCTTGGTTTAGTTTTGAACAGTACTTCCGGTGCGCCGACTGTGCCGTTCGGTGCCTACTCGAGTAACAGCCTGACGAGCGCGACGGTAATCGGCGACAATATCTCTGATTTGACCGCTCGTGACGGCACCTTTGGCACCAATCTGATGAACTCATTGAAGCTTGCTGGCGCGGTGACGATGACCGGCAATAACCTGAGTGGCTTGATCACCTTGGGCAGTGGCGGCTTGCTTAACACAAGCGCGGACACCTTCCGCGGAATCCGCCTCACTGCGGGCACAACGGCGAACGCGAATCTCTACAATTACGACAGCGCGACCCTGACGCTTGGATCACAGATTGTGGATAATCCGATTGGTCAGGTGAACTTTGTCAAGTCTGGTAGCGCGACGCTGAACTTTGGTACTTCACCGACTCAGCTCATCGGCACCACCACCTCGAATTCGAATGTCATTCCTGTGACCGGCAGTACCTCCGGACTGGTGGTCGGCATGACGACGCCGAATGTGGGCAACATTGGCGGAATCAACCAATATATCATTGCGATTCCGACTGCAACGACGTTCATGACGACGACTAACGTTGGTACCGGAGCCACCGGCGGCGATGGTAGTTTCCTCTTTCCGACGGTGCAGGTGCTGTCTGGACTCACGCTGACTAACGGTGTCGGTGCGATTTCCGTGCCTTTTGGCACCAGCATCATGCCTGGTTCGACCTTGCTAATCGCATTCGGGAACTCCGGCGCGCCGACGGTCAACATCTTGACGGTCAACAGCGTCTCTGGCACGACCTTGACCCTCGATGGCGGCACCATCGGCGGCTCGACGGGAACTGGCACGATTGTCTTCGTGCCCAATGCCACCGGGCTCGTCTCCACGCCGGCCACGGTCAATGTCTTGACCCCGACCGGAATGACAGTACTCTCCAACACTAACCTGACGACGAACATGTATGTCAGCGGTCCCGGCATCGCCCCCGGCACGATTATCAGCAACGTAACGGGCAATGCTGTGACGCTCTCCAAGGCCGTCACGGCGAACGTGGCTGGGAACATCTCTTTTACGCCTGTCCCTGTTGGTCTCACGCAAATTTCGGTGCCAGTCACGGCGGGTGCGAGTACCGTGACCGTTTCGCCTGCGAATGCCGCCGGCATCTTTGCCGGTCAGTCCGTCACCGGCTTCGGCATTCCCGTAGGTACGGTGGTTTCCAACGTCATCGGTACGATAGTGACTCTGTCGCAGAACATCGTCACCGTCGGCTCCAACGCCCAGTCCACGCTGACCTTTGGCGAGCAGTTGACCAATTCGACCTCGACACTGGCTCTTCAGGGCACCACTACCGCAGCAAGTGCTACGGTGACGGTGGGCAGCACCCAGGGTCTGTATCCTGGCATGAAGGTCACCGGCATCCCCGGCCTTGGTACGGGCACGATTGCCACGATTGCCTCCGCCACGACCTTCACCCTTAACACCGGCAGCGGTGTGACCGCTGGAACCAACACGAATCTGTCGCTCACCTCGCCGACCATCCTGCCGACCTTTGCCCAGGGCTACAGCGGCGACACCGTGGTCAACCAAGGCACGATGAGTGTTGGCGGCACCATCGGCAGCATCCAGATTCCGGGTAACCTTATTCTCAACAACGCCAACCTCACGCAGACGAGCAACGGTAACATCGCCTCGACGAGCAACGTGAGCATCAACGGCGGCGGCGTGCTGACTCTCACCGGCCTGAACACGCTGCAAACGCTCACGTATAACAATAACGGCGGCATTCTGACGCCGAACGTGACGGGTGGCACCGTGATGCTCGCCGGCTCGGCCTCCGCGTCTACGGCGACCATCACTTCGGTCAACGACAACCTGGCCACGACGCCGCAGTTCTCTTCCATCCTGGAACTGAACGGATTGGATCCGTTCCTCGTCGGTGGCACCCGCGTCATCACCACTTCCGGCCAGTCGCCGATGGACTTGAACATCACTGGTGTGGTTCAGAATACGATGGGTGGCACGGTGGGTCTCACTAAGGCTGGCACTGGCTCGCTGATGCTCAGCGCGACCAACACCTTCAATGGCAACTTCCTGCTCAACGAGGGTAGCTTAATCCTGAACACCGATAGCGCAGGTGCAATTACTTCTAGCCCGGTCGGTACTGGTACCTTGGTCATCAGTAATCTCGGCACGCCGACCACCATCCAAGCGGGCACGGCTACCCATACCATCGCCAACCCAGTGACGGTCAACGGCGACTTCACCTTCGGCGGCACTGCGGCCTCCCACAACCTGATTCTCAGCGGTACGGTGAACCTGAGTACGGCGCCGCGTGTCATTACGGTGACTAGCCCGCAGGTCACTGACACCATAATCGGCCAGCTCACCAGCGGCGCGGGATCCGGCCTTACGAAGTCTGGCGACGGCACTTTGGTGCTTTCCAACACCACCAACAACTACACCGGTGCCACCATCGTCAATGGCGGCTTGCTGAAATACGGCGCGGTCAATGCGATCCCGACTGGCTCTGCGGTATCGGTTCTTTCCGGCGGCACACTGGACATCAACGGTGGCGGCACGACGGTAACGCTGGCGTCCCTCGCGGGTGACTCCACTACGCAAGGCGGCCTCGTCACCACCTCTGCCACATCTGGCACGACGACTCTGAGCATTGGTGACGGCACGAATACAGCCTTCGGCGGTGCTATCACCAACAATATCGGCTCCACACTGAACTTCGTGAAGCAGGGCAGCAGCACTCTGATCCTTGGTGGGCCGAATAGCTACAGTGGTACAACCACCGTCAGCGGCGGCACGCTTTTGATCAATGGCTCAACGAGCGGCGGGTCAGTGACGGTTAACACCATTGCCACCTTGGGCGGCACCGGCACCATCAATGGCGCAGTGAGTGATTCAGGCATCTTGTCGCCCGGTGCTAGCTATGGAGAGGTGGGTACGCTCAACGTCAATGGCAATGTGAGTTTTTCGAGCGGCAGTACATTACTCATCGATGTAACTGGCACTACTGGAGACCTTCTTTCCGTCACCGGCACAGTTGATGCGACAAATTTGGTTTTGGAGTTCAACCTAAGCGCGGCGGCTACAGGCACTTACACGATTTTATCTGCTACTGCTATTACAAACGTGAACAGTTATGGCGCATCTGGATTGGATCCCCTTGATTCTATTGCGATCGTTGGAAACACAATAGTCCTTTACCATCTATGAAACCTGTGAGGTCAACCAACCCAAGGATTAATCACCCCCAAACCTACCCCACCAAGCGCAAAAACCAGTGGGGTCAGGTCTTGACATGCCACATTCCGCTATAGAAATGTGGCATGTCAAGACCTGACCCCAGGGGGGGTATAATCATTTTTAGTACGCACATAAAACGCTTCTAAAAAAAGGGGATACCGTCCATGAAAATATCGTTCAGCCTTGCTGCCTGCGCAGCACTCGTCTCGTTCACCGCTACGCCACTTCTGGCCCAGCAATCTGCTCCCGCGCTGGTATCCGGCATCGACTTATCGGCCATGGATGCCACGGTGCGAATTCAAGATGATTTTTATGGATTCACCAACGGTAATTGGATGAAAAAGACCGTCATCCCCGAGGATAAATCAAGCTGGGGGGTGTTCTACGAATTGCGCGACAATGCGCTCACGCAGGTGCGCAGCTTAATCGAAGCGGCGACCAAAAATCCCGGCAAGCCCGATAGCGAAGCACGCAAAATCGCTGACATGTATGCCAGCTTCATGGATGAAAAAACGCGTAATGCGCTGGGCTTTAAACCGCTGCAGGCCGATCTGGCGCGCGTGGCAGCCATCAAGGATAAAAAAGATTTGCCGGCGCTGTTTGCGTATTTGAATCGCACCGGCGTCGAGACGCCGTTTGCATTGTCGGTCTATCAGGATGCCAAGCGCACCGATACCTATGCCGTGTATGTTAGCCAGAGCGGTCTGGGCTTGCCGGACCGAGATTACTACCTCAAGGACGATGACGCCAAGCTCAAAGATGCGCGCGCCAAATACCTCAAGCACATCGAGCGCATGCTGGCCATGAGTGGCGATAAAAGCGCGGCCTCCCATGCCGCTGATATCCTTGATCTTGAAACTAGTCTGGCGCAGGTGCAGTGGACGCGGGTCGAGAGCCGTAATGCCGTCAAATCCTATAATCCGGTAGAGATCAGCAAACTCAATGCGCTCGCCCCCGGCTTTGACTGGCCAGCTTATTTGAATGCCGCCGGACTAGCCGGCAAAAGCGAGTTTCTGATTGTTCGTCAGCCAAGTTACTTCACCGGCATGGCCGAGGTCGTGGCCGGCACGCCGCTGGAAATCTGGCGTAGTTACTTCCAATGGCGGGTACTGGAAAGTTACGCCGCCTATCTTTCCAGCGCTGCCGTCAATGAGCGCTTTGCTTTCACCGGCACGACCTTGCGCGGCGTGCCTAAAAACGAACTCCCATGGCAGCTGGCCGTGCGGGTGACGGATAACGCGCTCGGCGAAGCGGTCGGCAAGCTCTATGTCGAACAGTATTTCCCGCCCGAGAACAAGGCGCGCATGCTGGCATTGGTGAATAATCTGCTGGTCGCTTTTCGGGAAGGCATCGAGACGCTCGACTGGATGGGCGCCGACACCAAAAAAGAAGCACAGGCTAAATTAGCCACCTTCAAGCCCTACATCGGCTATCCAGATAAATGGCGTGATTACAGCGCACTCAAAACAAAACGCGATGATTTAGTCGGTAATGTGCGTGCTGCGCGTAGCTTCGCTTACCAACGCGCGATCGAAAAACTCGGCAAGCCGGTCGACCGCGATGAATGGAGCATGACCCCGCAAACCGTGAATGCCAGCTACAGCCCGCTGCGTAATTCGATTACCTTCCCTGCCGCGATTCTGCAGCCGCCATTCTTTAACGTGAAGGCTGACGATGCGGTCAACTACGGTGCGATCGGCGCCGTGATCGGCCACGAGATCAGTCATGGCTTCGACGATCAAGGTAGTCAGTACGATGGCAGCGGCACACTGCGCGACTGGTGGACCAAGGAAGACCGCGCCAATTTCAGCGCCCGTGCAGCCAACCTGGTCAGACAGTATGGCGCCTATAGTCCGGTAGCCAATTACAAGGTCAATGGCGAGCTGACGCTGGGTGAAAACATTGGTGATAATTCCGGCCTGGCGATTTCCTTCAAGGCGTATCAAAAATCCCTGCAAGGCGCACCAGCACCAGTGATCGATAACTTCACCGGCGAACAGCGCTTTTATCTTGGCTTCGGTCAGGTATGGCGCGGCAAACAACGGGATGATGCCGCTATCGTGCAGATCAAGACCGATCCGCATACGCCAGCCCAGTTCCGCGCCTCCGGCACCGTGCTCAATCAGCCAGGATTTTATTCGGCCTTCGGCATCAAGCAGGGCGACCAGATGTACCTGGCACCGGAACAACGCGTCATCATGTGGTAAGACATTGTTTTAACTTAGCAGCCGTTCATTTATACATTTAGGGAGTCAATGTGAAACACCATTTCATCACGGCCGTGAGCCTCACGCTGGCCTGCGCTTATCCAGTGCAAGCACAGCAGGCCACGACCGGCATCGATCGCGCGCAATTTGATACCACCGTTCGGATTCAGGACGATTTTAACCAGCACATCAGCGGAACCTGGCTCAAAAAGACCGAGATCCCGGCTGACAAATCAAGCTGGGGCGCATTCCAGGCCCTACACGAACTGACCCAGCCGCAGCTGCGCAGCATCGTCGAGGCGGCGGCGAAAAATCCTGGCAAAGCCGGTAGCGAGGCACAAAAAATCGGTGATCTGTATGCCAGCTTTATGGACGACAAACTGCGCACCACGCTGGGCATCAAAGCGCTGCAAAAGGAACTCACGCGTATCACGGCGTTGAACGATAAAAAACAAATTCCCGCCCTGATCGCGCATTTCAACGAGATCGGTGTGAATGCACCTTACGAGCTGCAGATTCATCAGGATGCCAAGGACGCCACCAAGTACATCGCCGATATCGGTCAAAGTGGCCTCGGACTGCCGGACCGGGATTACTACCTCAAGGATGACGATGCCAAGCTCAAGGATGTGCGGCTGAAATACCAGGCCCATATCGAAACCATGCTCACCAAGCTGGGCGATAAAAATGCCGCGCAAAGTGCCAAAGATATCCTCGTACTCGAGACCGAATTAGCTCGCGTGCAGTGGACCAAGGTTGAGAACCGCGATCCAGTCAAGACCTATAATCAAGTCGAACTGAGTAAGCTCGATACCCTCATGCCCGGCTATGACTGGAAGTCGTATCTGAGTGCTACCGGCATCGGTAACAAGGTGCCATATCTGGTCATTAGCCAACCGAGCTACCTGACTGGTTTGAATACGATTCTTGCAGCCACACCGTTGACGACCTGGAAAACCTACTTCACCTGGCAGCTGTTGAGCACAGGCGCACCGTATTTGTCACAAGACTGGGTCGATGCGCGGTTTGCTTTTACCGGCACGGTCTTGCGTGGTGTGCCACAAAATCTGCCCGACTGGCAGCGCGCCATGCGGCTCGAAAACGGTGCGCTCGGCGAAGCACTGGGTAAGCTGTATGTAGAACAGTTTTTCCCCGCCGAGAGCAAAATTCGGATGGAAAAGCTGGTCGCCAATTTACTGCTGGCCTTTAAGCAGGGCATCGATTCGCTTGAGTGGATGACACCCGCGACCAAAAAAGAAGCGCAGGCCAAGCTGGCGACTTTCACTCCAAAAATCGGCTATCCGAAAAAATGGCGCGACTACAGCGGCCTGCAAATTCGCCGCGATGATTTGATCGGTAATGTCATGCGCGCTAACGCGTTTGAACATCAGCGCAATGTGCGCAAACTGGGCAAACCGGTGGACCGCGATGAATGGATGATGACGCCGCAAACCGTCAACGCCTACTACAATCCTGAGCTCAACGAAATCGTCTTCCCGGCGGTGATATTGCAGCCGCCATTCTTTGATCCCAAGGCCGAAGATGCCGTAAATTATGGCGCCATCGGTGCCGTCATCGGTCACGAAATCAGTCATGGCTTTGATGACCAGGGGAGTCAGTATGATGGCTTGGGTAATCTGCGTGACTGGTGGACTAAGGAAGATCACCAGCGTTTCGCCGCCAAGACCGGCGCACTGGTCAAGCAGTTTGAGGCCTATAGTCCGGTCCCCGGGTTTCATGTCAACGGTGAACTCACCCTGGGTGAAAACATCGCCGACACGTCAGGCTTGGCCGTGGCGCGTAAAGCCTATCATCTCTCTTTGGGCGGCAAGCCCGCGCCGGTGATGGATGGCTTGACGGCAGACCAGCGCCTCTACATCGGCTGGGGTCAGGTATGGCGCTCCAAAATGCGGGAAGCGCAGACGATCGTGCAGATCAAATCTGATCCCCATTCGCCAGCCGAATTCCGTATCCTCGGCACGCTGGTCAATCAGGCAGATTTTTATCGCGCCTTTGACATCAAGCCGGGCGACAAAATGTATGTCGCGCCGGAACAGCGGGTCATCATCTGGTAGGGGTCTGCAAAATAAAAAAGGACGCTGCGGCGTCCTTTTTTTACGACCAACAATGCAGGTTTTTAAAACCCTAATTGCAGCGACATATAAGCGCCGTGCTGACGCTTAGGATTGAACACCGCAATGTCACCCAGCGAGGCATAGGCCAGCGTGAGTGACAGGTTCTTGGTCGGGAAGTAGGAGACAAAAATATCCTGGTAGGCTTTTTCATTATCCACACCCAGCGCATTTGGCTTACTGCGATACTCCGCACCGACGACCAATGAGCGTTTAACCAGGAAAGCCGCCGATGCATCAAAGCTGGTTTGATAGCGATCGTTGAGGTAGGCACCCAGACCCGGCGTATCGAACTGTGAAGTTCGGCCTGCGCGCAGGGTGCTGTTTAAAAATAAGCGTTGGCCGAACGATTTGCTGGCGGAAAGGCTAAAGTCGATACTGCGCGCGTCGCGCAGTTCATAGGGCTTGGTACTGAGCAGGCCGAAGGTATTGCCGGCACCACTATCGCGACGTAACATCAGGCCGGCAGATATTTGTGGCAGCCAAGGGCTTTGCTCAAGCCGCTGATCGCTGAGCATTTTTAATTTCAGACCGACGACGTTTTGCTGCAGTCGCAGCGGCGAGAAAGAGGCGAGGGTGCCGCGCAAATCACGATTGGATAAAACGAATTCGAAGCGATTGGCAAAGCTGACCGCCATGTCGGCCGAGGCCAGCGCGTAATCGGCCGTCGATACATTGGCATAGCGGGCATTGAGTACGGCGCTATCAAGATTAACTGGCGCAGACAACAAGGACCAGGGCGACAGGTTGCCGTCACCTGCACCAAGGCGGGCTAGGTCAGGGCGAAATCCCTGTGACAATGCGTTGGTGCAAACGCCGGCAAGCAGGCCAGCTGCCAGCAATGCGCGCAAAGGTGAGCATCGAGATGGTGAAAACATGTCCAAACCCTGGTTAATAAAAATGTAGCAAGTTAATAAGCTGTCTTGCTACAGCCTCTATTATTCACCAATTTAAGCCGCAATTACATGTCGGCGAGGAAAAACATGCATTTGAGCAACAAAACCCCTCCTCGCCGGCGACAACTCATCTGCCCGGTGAAGGATAGCTCGCCACACTAGTATTGCCATCCACATCGACCGCCTGTACGCCAAAAAAGTAATTATCTTTTGACATGTTCTTGACGGTATAGGCGGTCACCTTACCGACCAGCACGCCACCCTGCCATTGGGCGGCGGTGGTTTCACGCCAGACCACACGGTAACCCGCCAGATCGGGCTCGGTATTGGCCTGCCATACGAGTTCTGTATCATTGTCGAGCTTGACGATTTTTGCTTGTACTTTTTGTGGTGCGGCCGGCGCCAGTGACAGCGAGGCTAAGGCGGCGGCATTCACGCGCGTGACTTGGGCGACGTAGTCGGCGTCAACAAACTCGAGCAGATCACCGTACTGTAAGTTGCCTTCCTTGCGGATGTCCTGGTGCTGATGATTGTAGTCTTCGTTTGGTTCGGTAAAGCGCAGGGCCGCGTAGCCGCGTTCGAGAAAGGGTTTGTGATCACCGCCACGCAGATAGCGATCGTGACGCTGAATGACATTGACCTTAAAGTTCGGGACGTAGCGTTCGCCAATTTCTTTGACGTGACGTGCTAACTGACGCGGCAGCGAATCATTCTCGCCGCCGGTGGCCAACAGGACCCGTAAATAATCCGGCATGTCCTTTAAATTTGGAATACCTTCGGCGAACAGACGGACCTGGGTATTGTCGATCTTGCCCTGATCGTTACGCGAGCTGCCGATGATGTCGTTGGTGAACATGCCACCGATTTGAAGATTTTTTTGCTTGGCCATTTCAGCCCAATGGGTCGACCCATAAAGGCCTTGTTCTTCACCGGCGACGGTCATAAAGACCAGCGTCGCATCAAATGAATAACGCGCCATCACGCACGCCATTTCCATCACGGCCGCCGTGCCAGAGGCATCGTCATTGGCGCCTGGTGAAAGTCCCTTGGCATCCATCGGATCGCTGTTGCGCGAATCGTAATGACCGCTGACGACATACATGCGTTCGCGCGATTCGGCTTGTGTGCCGGGCAGCGTTGCGACCACATTCATGAGTTCGGCAGGCTGCGTCAAACGCGGGCCGGCAGGTTGGGTAAAGGTGTCAAATGCGACTTGCAGACGGCCGCCGGAAGCTGCACCGCAACGTTCAAGTTCGCTCTTGATCCAACGCCGAGCAGCGCCAATGCCGCGCGTCTCGGAGACTGTATCCGACAAGGTATGACGAGTACCAAAACCGACCAGCTTGGCGATCGTGGCCTGAATCCGGGCTGGCGAAATTTCGCTGACGATCTTGTCGATCTGCGCTTGGTGGGCAGTGCTGTTAGGTTCGGTAGCGGCGGCCGTACTGCCTACGCTAATCAGCGTCAGGGCCAATAAGGCTTTTAATTGCAATGAGGATGACATCGACTATTTCCTTGTTTGATTGAGGCGATAAAAGAAAAAAGCCCGGCAGATACCAGATCTGCCGGGCGATTTTTTAAAACCACATGCGCTACTTACTTATAGCTGTAAGTGCCTGTGACATAGATGAAACGACCGCGTGGATCACCGTAGCTGACATCGTAACCGCCAAGGAAGTTAGAGGTCAGGTTTGTGTAAGGTGGCGTGCGGTCAAACAGATTTTTAACACCGAAGGCCAGCTTGGTTGACTTGATACCCGAGTAAGTCAGCTGTGCATCATAGGTCTGATACGAATCGACGTTTGGCACAGCGGTTCCTGCTGGTGCCTTGTTACCTACGACGTCGGTGTAGGACTTCTGATAGTTCTGCGCGAAGGTGGCGTTGAATGGACCTTTGTCATACGAGATGCTGGCATTGTGCTTCCAACGCAGTACGACACCGCCACTGGCGTTCAAAGCCTGATCCAGTGAACTTGTGTAAGTGCCATCCGGACCTTGCACATCGTATTTGTCCATGAACGTGCCGCTCATGCGCAGCGTGACTTTCTCGCCGCCTGCCATACGAATGCCATACTTGGCATCGACGTCAACACCGGCGAGCTGAGTTTTGAACAGATTCGCGTTGGTCTGCAAGATGCTGATGATCGGACCGACGCCACTGGCATTGCCATCTGGCGCGCCGCGATTGATGAAGGACGAAAACAGCTTGGCGCGATCTGCATTGGCCAAGAAGTAAGTCGAGCTTAAGCCGCCGGTGACGATGGCGTTTTTCAGATTCACGCGGAAGGCATCAAAACCAATCGACAGATCCTTGACTGGCTCAAGCAAGATACCAAAGGTGAACGACACCGATGTCTCTGGATTGAGGTTTGGATTACCACCGGTGATGGTCGTAAATTGGAAGTTACAATCGCCTGGCGCACCAGTCGCTACGTTCGGGCAGCGGATCGGGTCACGTGTGCCGTTGGACGTCACGCTCGTGGCTTGTGGTGTGTACAAGTCTGTCAGAGAAGGCGCGCGGAATCCCGAGCCGATCGATGAACGTATCAGCAGGGTTTCTGCTGGCTGCCAGCGAACCGATGCTTTCGGATTCACAGTGCTGCCTACGCCCTGGTAGTTATCGTAACGAACCGCAAAATCGGCATCCAGTTTCTTTTTCAATGGCACACTGACTTCAGCATAAGCGGAAGCGACGTTGCGTGAGCCCGCTACCGGGAACGCATTACCACCCAAGCCAGCGATGTCACCTGTCTGGATTGCGACCGATGGATCGTAGTTGAATTTCTCTTTGCGTATTTCGCCGCCCATGGCCAGATTGATCATGCCAGCTGAAAGCGCAAACAATTCGCGTGAACCTTTGAAGTCAAGCGACGTGGTCGAGGTTTTGGACGAGAAGCTGGTGCCACGGAATTCGCCCGCCTGAATTGCTGCAAGAGCGGCCTTGTCGGTCGTCTCGCCAAACGGATTGATCACGCCGCTATTAAAGATCGGCATGATCTTCGAATATTGGCCATAGCCATTCAATAAATCTTCCTGCACTTTGCTTTCGCTGTACAGAACTGATGAATCGAGATCCCAGCCAGCGAAAGTGCCACGTACGCCAGTCATGAAGCGGGTATTTTTTGCCGTGTCGAGCGTGTTACGCGCGCCGTTGGCGATGTCACGGTAATTCATCAACAAAGGCAAACCAGCTACGCCGTTAGCGGCTGCAAAAGCCGTTGGGTAATAGGGGCTGGTCGGTGGCAGCAGGAAGCCGCCGTTACCAAGCGAGATGTTGTACTTGCTCAGTCCTGGGTACTGCGCTACGTAGGCCTTGAATGCAGGCACGTAAGGATTGGTGGAAGTCGTGATCGAGTTATAGGCGATCGGCACTGGCTGGGTGGTCGACGTGATTTTGTTTTCTGTGTAGCTGCTCTCAAAATACGCTTCAGCCTGACCAGATAAAGCCAGACGTCCGTTCAACAGCAGATTCATTTTTTCTGATGCTGGCTGAATCGATACGAATGGGCTGTTATCGAAGCTGCAGCGAGTACTTGAGTAGGGCGATACTTGCGACACCGGACCGCAGTTAGACAGGGCTGGGTTTTTCAGTGTACCCCCGATAACCGTTACGTTGGCAGGGAAGGTAATCGATGACAGTACTTCATTCTGATTTTCGACACTGATACGATTGGCGTACGGACGATCGATACCCAGAATGGCTTCGGTCTTTTGCACGTTGGCGCCAAAGGTGACGTTATAGCCATCTTCACCCAAGTTGCCGAAACCGGCAAAGAGTGAGGCTTTTTTGTCTTTGCCCGGGCTGGTGCTTGGCTGACCATACATGCCAGTCACTTCAACGCCCTTGAAATCTTTACGCAAAATAAAGTTCACCACGCCGGCGATCGCATCGCTGCCGTATACCGCAGAGGCGCCGTCTTTGAGCACTTCAACGCGCTCGATGGCGGATAAAGGAATACTGTTGATATCGACTGAAGAACCCGCTGAACCCGCTGAGCCACCGCCATATACCGATACCCGGCGTCCATTGACCAGCACCAGTGTGCGCGCGCCGCCCAGACCGCGCAGCGATACGGTGGCGATATTCGCTCCGCCGTAACCGGAGGCATTGGCTACCGTCGTTGAACTGCCGGCGCTGCTCAGTGAACTCAATTGCTTGACCAGCTCCTCGGTCGTCGATGCACCGGTGCGCTCGATATCTTCGCGCTTAAGAATTTGCACCGGCAGCGCGGTTTCACCCTCAATGCGCTTGATCGATGAACCGGTAATTTCTACCCGTTCCATTTTTGCGTTGGCGGTGTCAGCGCTTTGGCCAAAGGCCAGCGAAGGCATTACCAGGCAAGGCACCAGTGTGGCAGCGACTGCCAGGACGGATTTTTTTATTCTTAATTGCGCAGCAAACATGGTCTAAGTTTCCTTTAATAATAGATGAAGGTACTGAAAAACTGCTTCACGGCTCATTGACGACGCTTAAAAAATTCAATGACAATTTGATGACTTCAAGAATATACACTTGAAAAAAAATTCTTGCTTGGGCGAACTATTTTTCTGTTGTAAAGGCAAATCGGCTTATTTCTTCGTATTGTCAAATAGAAATCTTTTTCGTGCTGTTTTGGTTCATAACTGATTTGGGTGCCATGTTGGTGACATTGTTGTCGCCATTTTTGTTGGGCGATTAATGTGGCCTGCAGCCCTGGTCGGCTACAATGGGCGCCGAAGCAGGCCAGACAGTCGCTGGTGATCCGTCAAACGATCACGGGAGGAAGGTCCGGACTCCATAGAGCAGGGTGACGGTTAACGGCCGTCCGCCGAAACGCGCCGGCGCAAGCTGGCGTATAAGGCGAGGAATAGGGCCACAGAGACGAGCGTATTTAGTTACGGTGAAACGCGGTAACCTCCACCCGGAGCAATTCCAAATAGGCACGCGTTGATGTTGCTCGCGGAGCGTGCGGGTAGGAAGCTTGAGCCGTGCAGTAATGTACGGCCTAGAGGAATGGCTGTCATAACGCAAAGGGGTCGCCCGGCGCGTCGTAACAAAATCCGGCCTATCGGCCTGCTTCACTTTATTCTTTTGTTCTTTTAATAACCCATTGAATGTGGCTTGTCAGCCAATGCTATGATCGCAAAATAATTCACAACCCGGAGACTTCCATGATGAAAAAAACCTTGCTTGGCCTGTGCGTCGCACTTTCTCTCTCATCTGGTCTGGTGTCCGCGGCAGATGATGTGATCCGTCTGGGTAATTTGAAGTTGGCCCACTTCGGCGCGATTTCCTACATCAAGGAAATCGGTCCTAAGTGCGGTATCAAGGTCGAAGAAAGTACCTTCGCCAAGGGTCTGGATGTGATGCAAGCCATGATCGCCGGTGAGCTTGATGTGGGCGCCACTGCCTCCGAGGCCGCCGTTTCAGGACGTGCCAAGGGTATTCCGATTTACATCGTGGCCGGTTTTGCCAAAGGCGGTGCGCGGTTAGTCGCACGGGCGGATGTGGGGATCAAAACGGTCAAGGATTTAAAGGGTAAAAAAGTCGGTGTTACGCGCGGCAGTATTCAAGAACTCCTGCTGTCTGCCGAACTGGCGCAAAACGGCTTGAGCTCGGCGGATGCGCCGGGCAAGGATGTGCAGATTATCTACCTGTCGTATCCCGACCTGAATCAGGCGCTGCTGGGTAAAAATCTGGACGCCATCATGCAGACCGAACCGCAGGCATCGCAGGCACTTAATAAAGGCTTTGGCATCGAAATCCTCAAGCCATACGATACCCCGATCGGCTCACCGATTCGCACACTCGTCATGACCGAAAAATTCTACAAAGAGCGCCGCCCGCTGGCTGAAAAATTCATGCGCTGTTTTGTCGAAGCGACCAAAACCTTCATCGATAACCCTGCCGTGGCAGAAAAATTCGTCACCCAGACTTTGTTTAAAGGCCAGATCACGTCGGATGATTTCAATGACGCGATCGGTAATTCACCCTATTCCTACGATATTACGCCGGCTCATATTCAGGTCACCACCGATGTTATGTTCAAACAGGGTATCGGCAAGATGACCAACCCGCCTGTGGCGACCGACTGGGTCAAGACCGATCTGCTGGACGCCGCGAAAAAATCTCTCAAAATTAAATAAGGCCTTTCATGGCGAATACAAACGTGAGCGGTTGGGCACAATTTTTTCAAGCCCTACGCCGCAATAGTGCTGGCCTGATCGTGCCAGTGGTATTGATCGCCATCTGGCAAACTTCGGCCTCGCTGGGCTGGGTTAATCCGCATGTTCTGCCGTCGCCGCTGGCGGTGGTGCAGCGCTGGATTGCTTACTTACTGCCGCAGACTCCCTTTGCCGAAGCTACCGGCAGCTGGCTGGCCTGGGCGGTGTCTGGTGAGCTGATCATTGATGCACTGGGTAGTATGTATCGCGTCGTGACAGGCTTTTTGATCGGCGCCGGTCTGGCCTTGCCGCTGGGCCTGATTATGGGCGCCAGTCCGCGTGCCTATGCCTGGCTCAATCCGATGGCGCAGGTACTGCGACCGATTCCCCCGATCGCTTATATTCCCCTGGCGATTTTGTGGTTTGGTCTGGGTAATCCACCGGCGGTATTCTTGATCGCCATCGGCGCGTTTTTTCCCGTGCTGATCAATACCATTGCCGGCGTGCGTCAGGTAGACGGTATCTATATTCGCGCCGCGCGAAATCTGGGCGCCAATCAAAGCACGATGTTTATCCGCGTGATCCTGCCGGCCGCCGTGCCTTATATTTTGTCGGGTGTGCGGATCGGAATTGGTACGGCATTCATCGTTGTCATCGTATCGGAAATGATCGCGGTCAATAATGGGCTCGGTTTCCGTATTCTTGAGGCGCGCGAATATTTTTGGTCTGATAAGATTATCGCTGGCATGATCAGTATCGGCATGCTGGGTTTGGCGATCGATATCGGCGTCAATAAACTGAATAATTATCTCTTGCGCTGGCATCGCGGACTGGAACACTGACATGGACGATTCAAGCAAAGCCGGTCACATCACGATCTCTGGCGTGAATAAAATTTTTCAGACGGGTGACAAGGAAGTCGTTGCTTTACAAAATATTGAACTCACGATTCCGCGCGGTCAGTTCGTCTGTCTGCTGGGCCCATCGGGCTGTGGCAAGTCGACCCTGCTCAATGCGGTGGCGGGTTTTTCTGCGCCGACTAGCGGCAGCATCACGGCCGATGGCAAAACGGTTAGCAGTCCCGGCCCTGATCGCGGCATGGTGTTTCAAGAGTACGCCTTATTTCCTTGGATGACGGTCGAGCAGAATATTCGCTTTGGTCTTGAAATCAAGGGCATGGCCAAGGCTGAAATCGAAACGCGCGTGACGTCTCTGCTGAATAAATTTGGCCTGATCGAATTCCGTTTGCGTTTTCCCAAAGATCTCTCGGGCGGTATGCGCCAGCGGGTCGCTATTGCGCGCATTCTCGCGCTCGATTCACCGATCATGCTCATGGACGAACCCTTCGGTGCGCTCGATGCGCTCACGCGCCGTAATCTGCAGGACGAACTGCTGCGCATCTGGTCTGAGCTGCATAAGACCGTACTGTTCGTGACGCACAGTATTGAAGAGGCGATTTACCTCGCCGACCGCATCGTCGTCATGACGTATCGTCCTGGCACCGTCAAGCGCGATATCCTGGTCGATTTGCCGCGTCTGCGCGATCCGTCTTCGGCCGAATTCAATGCCTTAAAACGCGAACTGGGTACTCTGGTGATGGAAGAACAGCAGCGTCATCATGATTCCGAAATCATGGCAGCGATTGACTGACATTGCTTGCCCCGCATTGATTGACCAACATTGATGAATATTGACTGACAGGGTAACGATCCAATGAGTAGCATGACGCCAGTACACCCACGGATTCCCGCGATTCCCGATGACCAGCTCGGCCCGACCGATGTGGTGGCGGCCATCAGGGCGCGGCGCGGCGGCGGCTTGCTGAATCTTGATCGCATGCTGTTAAACAGTCCCTCGTTTGCGGTGGGTTGGAATGGCTTTTTGGGCGCAGTACGCAATACGCTCAAGCTCGATCCCTTGTTGCGCGAACTGGCCATTTGCGCGGTCGCCGTATTGAACCGGGCTGACTATGAGCTCGGCCAGCATGCGCCAGAGTTTCTGGCTGCCGGCGGCAGTCAGGCACAGCTTGATGCGTTGGCCGATTATCCGGCTGCACTGCGCGATACGGCCTTGTTCACCCCTGCCGAACACGCCACGCTCGAACTGACGCGCGAAATGACGCTCAAGGTGCAGGTAAGCGAAGCCTGCTTCGCCGCATTGCGTGCCGTGCTGCCAGACAGTCGTCAACAAGTCGAACTGGTGGGCGTGATTGCCACCTACAACATGGTGTCGCGTTTTCTTGAGGCGCTGCAGGTGCAGGCGGAATAATGCCACTCGCAAATCCAGAGTCAAATTAATGAGCTGCTAAGTCCGCAACTAAGCCCGCAACTAAGTCCGCAACTAAGCCCGCAACTAAGCCCGCAACTAAGCCCGCAACTAAGCCCCCAACTAAGCCCCAATTCAGCAATAAATTTTTATCAATTTAGCAATTCCGCAACAGTCCCGCAAATTATTTTCACACCCGAGCGCTCGCTCAAATTATTTTCAGCCCCCTAAAACGCTTAGCAACTGCTCAGGCAGCACTTTCAGTGTGCTTTGTAAGTGCCTAATTTGATACAGTTTTCCCCTCAAAACAAGTGTGAGGAAAACGCGCTAAGTCATTGACTTCATTGGGTAAATCGTATTTTTCACCCCTCAATAATTACTTGACCGCAATTGTGACCTACTCTAAAGTGGGGGAATGTGTGGAAAAGTGTGATTTTGTGGGGTTTAATGATCGATCTTTTGCGATCGCACACACTTTCTGCGGTTGAATCAATACTCATTTAAAGGCACTTCAGGTGTTTCAAGGCGCTTCTTCTCTCAATCTCGATGCAAAAGGACGGATGTCGATCCCGTCGCGGCATCGTGACGCACTGACCATTCAGTGCGAAGGGCGGGTCACGCTGACCAGACATCCGCATGGCTGCTTGCTGCTTTTCCCGCGCCCTGTGTGGGAAGCGCATCGCGAGCAAATTGCCGCCTGGCCGATGTCAGCCCGAGCCTGGCAGCGGATTTTTCTTGGTAATGCCTCCGACGTCGAGTTCGACAGCGCCGGACGGATTCTGATTGCGCCTGAACTTCGCGCCGCCGTCGGTTTGGCGCGGGATGTGATGTTGATCGGTATGGGCTCCCACTTCGAAGTCTGGGATGCCGCCAAGCTGGCCGAAAGTGAATCACAGGCGGTCGCTTCCGGCATGCCTGACGTTCTCAATAATTTTTCCTTTTAAGTTTTAAGACGTGACGACTTCCCCTTCCGGATCCGAATTCATGCACCGGACGGTGCTGCTCAACGAAGCTGTTGATGCGCTCGGCTTGGTCGACGGTCGGGAAAACGGCATTTATATTGACGGCACCTTTGGCCGCGGTGGCCATAGTCGCAAAATTCTGCAGCAGCTCGGTCCTCAAGGTCGCTTGATCGCCTTCGACAAAGACCCTCAGGCGATCGCCAACGCGATGAGCATCAACGACGCCCGCTTTGAAATCGTGCACGACAGTTTTGCCACCCTATCGACCATGCTGGCTGCACGCGGTGTGCATCAGGTCGATGGCGTTTTGCTGGATTTGGGTATCTCTTCGCCGCAAGTCGATGATGCGACGCGCGGCTTCAGTTTTCGGGCTGACGGTCCGCTCGACATGCGCATGGATACCACGCGCGGCATGTCGGCTGCGGAGTGGTTAGCGATTGAAACAACAGAAACGATCGAGAAAGTGATTCGAAATTATGGAGAAGAACGGTTTGCTTTTCAGATTGCAAAGGCGATTACTGCTCGCCGGGCAATCGAGCCAATTTCAAGCACACGACAGCTTGCCGAGATCGTGGCAAACACCGTCAAAACCCGCGAAAAAGGCAAGGATCCGGCAACCCGTACCTTTCAGGCTATCCGGATTTTCATCAATCAGGAGCTTGAAGACCTCGAAGTAACGCTAGCCGATATCTTCAGCCATCTGGCGCCTTACGGCAGGCTGGTCGTGATCAGCTTTCATTCGCTCGAAGATCGTATGGTCAAGCAATTCATGGCCTCGAAAGCGAATGTCCCACAGCCCGATCGCCGGCTGCCAATTCGCGCGGTCGATCTGCCACAGCCAGAAATGAAATTGCTCTCGAAGTGCAAGCCTTCAGCGGATGAAATCAGTGCCAATCCACGCTCACGCTCGGCCGTCATGCGAACAGCTGCGCGCCTGCCATCTGCCGGAGGTCTGCAATGAGCGGTCGTATCAATGCGTTGCTGCTGTTGATCCTGCTGGCTTGCGCACTGCTGCTGGTGAATTCGCAATACAAGACACGCAGTCTGTTTATTCAGCTCGAGCGGGCCCAGGCAGCTGGTCGTGCGCTCGATGTCGAATGGGCGCAGCTGCAGCTCGATCAGTCGACGCTGGGTAAGCATGCGCGTATTGAAGCGGTGGCTCGGCGTGATCTGAAAATGGTCAACGTCACGCGCACCGAATACCTCACACCGGAGGCCCGCTAAAATGGCTAATCCGCGTACCGCCGCAGCCAAGGGTGTGCCATTTTCGGCCAGCCCGGTACTGGCATTGAAGCTGCCGGTATGGCGTTCGCGGCTGGTGCTGTTTGT
>CANCDR010000004.1 GCA_947374865.1 Oxalobacteraceae bacterium | reverse complement strand
CGGCATGCGTTGACAGGTGAGGACGGGAATGAAAGCTGGGCGGACGGCTGATGTCGGTGCCGCGGCTGAGTCCTTGTTGTACGGCTTTTAAGAGCTTTTGCAGCGAAATCGGCTTCTCGAGAAAATTCAATGCACCGATACGCGTCGCTTCCACTGCCGTGTCGATCGTTGCATGACCGGACATCATAATCACCGGCATCGTCAACAGTCCGTCACGCTGCCATTCCTTGAGCAGGGTGACGCCGTCGGTATCCGGCATCCAGATATCGAGCAATACCAAATCGGGCGCACCAGCGGCGCGAACTTCGCGTGCCTGCTGGGCATTCTCGGCGGTAGTCACCACATGTCCTTCATCACCGAGAATTTCAGATAACAATTCACGGATGCCCATTTCGTCATCAACGACCAGGATGTTTGCCATACCCTTGTATTCCTTCTTCAGTTTTGGCTGCCGTTTTTTTGGGCAGCCTCATGCTTGATTGAAAAACACACATGTCTTAAATAGTTATTCGTCTATCTTGCCGCTTATCGTGATACGAAGGACGTTCGATCACGAAAATTCACGCGAATTCAGGCGCTAACTTTAACAGCAAAATGGCGATTTTCGCGCCCTTATCATCGCCCCTGTTTTGAATATCTATCCGCCCGCCATGTTCGTCAATAATTTTTTTCACCATCGGTAAGCCAAGTCCTGTGCCACGTGGCTTGGAGGTGACGTAAGGTTCGAACGCGCGAGCCAGGATCGGCGCCGGAAAACCGTTGCCATTATCGATAATCTGTATCTGGACCGCTGTGCTCACCTCACCATCGGCATTACGGTAGTGAATTTCTTCGGTAACGATGCGGATGCTAGGTGGCGTTGTGTTGTCGGTGCGCTCGCTGATGGCGTCCTGCGCGTTCTGTAAAAGATTGTGGATGACTTGTCGTAATTGTGTCGCATCACCCATGACCATAGGCAACATTGGCGTGAGTGCCGGCTGGATGATGTCGCGTCCATCACCGTTCAAATAGAGGTTCAAAATTTCTTCGATCAAGGCATTCAGATCAAGCGGTGCGAGGACAGCGGGTGGCGTGCGTGCGTAATCGCGGAAGTCGTCCACCATCTGTTTCATCGCCGCGACTTGATTGACGATCGTGGTGGTGCTGCGGTTGAGCAGGGCTGCGTCGACGGGATCGAGTTTGTCTGCCAGTTTCATCTGGATGCGTTCGGCCGAGAGCTGAATTGGCGTGAGCGGGTTTTTGATTTCATGCGCCAGCCGGCGCGCGACTTCGCCCCAGGCGATCGAGCGCTGGCCCGAGATCACGTCAGAAATATCATCGAACACGATCACGTAGCCGATACCATCGGTACCGGGCAGATGGGAGCCGCGGGCAAGCAAGGTCAAATTACCTTCGTCCTGCATGAACGGGCTCTGGTGTACGCCACGCGGAATTTCAATTTGCTGCTGCCAGTGCAGATGCTGTTCGCCATCCGCTGCGGTCTGCGCATTCTGGCCTGAAAATGCCTGGGTAATCATCTGCGCGAAGACGCCCAGTTCACTGATCGAAGATAAGGTGCGGCCAATGTAGGGATCGAAGTCGCGCTGCAAAATGCGCTCGACAGATTCGTTACAGGTGACGAGTTTGAATTGGCCATCAAAGACCATCACCCCGGCCGACATATTGGCCAGTACCGATTCCAGATAGGCCTTGGCGTTTTCCAGCTCAATCCGATTATCTTCCACCGCCGCCCGCGCGTCCGAGAGCTGTTTGGTCATGGTGTTGAAGGATTGCGTGAGGGTGCCTAATTCATCCGATGTGGCTACGATCGGCCGTGGCGAAAAATTACCCTCAGCAACCGCCTTGGTGCCTTCGGCCAGCAGTAACAGCGGCTGGGCCAGGTCGGTGGCGATCAGGAAGGCCGAGACGATGGCGCCAAAAATCGCCAGCAGCAGGGTCAGGGTCAGGGAGACGATATAAATTTTGCGCAAGCCCGAACGACCCAGTGAGCGCTCCTGATATTCACTGTAGGCCAAACGCAGGGCTTCGGCGTTGGCGGCTAACTGCGGCGGCACCGGCTGCAGCAATTGTAAAAACCGTAGTTCACCTTGCAAGGACAGGCCATCGCTGGCCGGAATGGCGACCAAGGCCCGCAGGCGCAGGCTACTTGGGGTATCCAGTTTGGGTCCACCATTCTCGGACCCGTCCGCGCCGCCCTCAATGGCTGCGTAGCCACGTGAGAGTCGCGCCTGACGCAGCATGGCGGTGCTGGGTAAATCTGGCGTCAAAGCGCCGATCGGTCCGCCAATGCTGGCCAGGATGTGGCCGCTGCTGGTAAGGACGGTGGCCTGCATCTGCGCATTCTGGTCACGTAGTCGCGATAGCTGCGTGATCTGTCTGATATCAGATAGATTGGCCATTTCGCCGGCAAGATTGCGTGCTTTAGAATTGAGTTCGGAAAGTGAACTGTCGAGCGCCGAGCGCGACAGATTTAAGCCCGATTCGAGCGCAGATTCAACCCGCACATCAAACCAGGATTCGATCGAGCGCGAGACAAATTGCACCGATACCAGATAAATCACCACGCCCGGCAAAACGCCGATCGCGGCAAACAGAAATACCAGACGCGTCATCAGCCGCGAGCCGAATTGCTGCTGTTTGCGCCGCTGATACAGGCGACCCAGCAGCCACATCATCAGCACCAGCAGCGCGGTGGCGACTAAGGCATTGAGCCCAAAAAGCCATGGCAGGCGTTGGTCGAAGGCGGCGCTATTTTCAGATGCCGATGCCAGCAGGAACAGCAGAATGCATGCCCCAATGGTGCCTGACCCCAGCAGATAGCGCATCAGCCGCGTCACGCTCAGTCCGCCCGAAAGGTGAAGTGTTTCCAGTCCGAGCTGAGGCGCCAGTCGCTGTTATTGATCGCATTGACCTGAAAAGGCTTGGGCAGCTGCGTCAGGTCAAGCCGCATGCGCAGCGCGACCTGATAATTTTCACCCGACTTGAGCTGGGCTTTCTCGACCACGACCCAGCGGCTTGGCCGGCGCACCAGTGCCAATGCCTCGTCGAGAGTGGCAAAGCTTTGCTGCATGCGGCCGGTGGAGGTGGGGTTATACACCGCAGCGTTGTATTGACGGGTGAGCAAATTATAGGAAACGCGCACCGTTTGCGTGGCGGTCTGGGTTTTTTCATCCAGCCAGTACCAGCGACGACGGGTCAATTCGACGTCGGTCGTAAAGTACAGCGCAATGCCGCGCAACACCGCATCTTCCAGTCCACGGTTGAGTTCAAACGAAAAGCTGGCCGCGAGCCGGTAATTGTCGTCGGAACTTTCCAGCTGTGCATGCTGGACGTCGACTTCGGCAGCCTGCACCGCCGGATGCAACAGTGCCAGCCCCAACAGGGCAGTCAGCAAGCAACGCAGTGCAAAATGAAAAAGTCGTTGTATCACGCGATGGGTGCGGTCAGGTCGCCGCAATAGTGAGTTACGTTAATCAGACGCCAATGAGACGGACGCAGAAATTGTTTATGCGGCCGGCTTTTGGAATAAGGCATAAAACAAACCATCATGGTCATCGGTTCCATTGGCGGTCGGCATCAGCTGGCCGGGTGCCGGCAAACGAATCGCACCATGCCGCGCTTCAAAGGCTGCGGCCTGGTCTGTCGATTCCTGCGGCCACACCGAACAAGTTACGAACAGCAATTTACCATCGGGACGCAGCATGCGCCAAAGATTGTCCAATATTTGTGCTGAAACTGTTGCCAATTGGGATGCATCACCGGTACGGCGCAGCCAGCGAATATCCGGATGGCGGCGCACGATGCCGGAGGCGGTGCAGGGCACGTCGGCCAGAATGCGGTCAAACGGCTGACCATTCCACCAGCCGTCGCGCATGGCGTTACCGGTTTTGAGCTGGGCTTTCAGGTGCAGTCGTTCGAGGTTTTCCCGGATGCGGGGAATGCGCTGCATATCGCTGTCGATCGCAGTCAGGTCGACGGCGGCGGTTTCCAGAATGTGACAGGTCTTGCCGCCTGGTGCTGCGCAGGCGTCGAGCACCCGTTGACCATCGTGCAAATCGAGCAGCGTTGCCGCCTGCTGGGCAGCGGCGTCTTGCACCGAGACCAGACCTTCTTCAAAACCGGGGATCAGGTGTACCTGGATCGGCTGCGCCAGGCGTACCGCCCACGGGCCGATCTGGGTAGCGGGCATGCCAGCACCAGCGAGCAGTTGCAGATAGGACGCCACGTCGGTCTGGCTGCGATTCACGCGCAGGGTGAGGGGCGGCTGAGTATTGCCGGCCTGCAAAATACTGGACCAGTCGGCGGGATAGGCTGTACGGACGGCGTCAATCCACCAGCCGGGATAATTCCAGGCCGCGACCGGATCTTGCAGCACTTTGGCCAGCAACGCGTCGCGCTCACGCAAAAAGCGCCGCAGCACCGCGTTGACCATCCCCTTGGCATGGGCAATCTCCGGGCAGTTTGTGGCGGCGGTGACGGCCTGATCGACGACGGTAAATTCGTTGTAGGGCGCCGGTCCCTGCGAGGTATCCGGGTCGGAAATGAGCGAGAGCGCGCAACATAACAGGGCATGCAACAGCGCCGGGTCGGGCGGTTTGCTGGCTAACTCGTGCAGGAGTTTTTCAGCCCGTCCGACCCGCCGCATGGTGCGGTAGGCGATGTCCTGGATGGCGCCGCGCGCCTGGGTAGGTGTGGCCGGCGTAATAATACGCGCCAGGGCCTGCGGCAGGGCGCTGCCGGCCAGTACCTGATTCACGGTTTGGGCGGCGCCTAGCAGACTATAGGCGAGGGAATCGGGTTTCAGATTGGATGTGGACAAGGGATTCTCGGCCGAGCGCCACGTCTGGCGGATCGGCGTGCTGCCAAATTGATCAAGTCGTGATTGTACTGGGGTGCTGGCCTTGCGACAGACAAAATGGGAAAAAATGACTGAGATGGGTTAAAATCGCGTCTGAATGGTTGTTTTTGGCCATTGACCCATTGCATTCACCTTGACGACAGGCCGACCCATGTTGGACTCCAAAGCTTCCCTCACCCTCACAAGCGCAAACTTGCCTGCTCTGCTGGCGGCTGCGAATGCGCAGGCAATGGATGAACAGGTCAATGCCATGGTGCAGATCGACGGCGCGACGGCCAGTCCTGCTGAATTGGCTTTATCGCTGGTGTACGCTGAACAAGTCTACGGTGCGGATGCGCTCTGGACCCTGCAGTCCGACATTCCGGATAATCAAGCCAGCGATAGCGTGTTTGCCATCGAACAGGGCGTCATCTTTAGCGCCGAAGTTACCCAGATCAGCCGCGAAGGCGTTCTCATGTCGGCTGGTTCCGCCGGAGAGTCCAGCACCGCGGTGTGTCTGATCGGCGCGAACGATACCGGATTCGCCCTTATCTGATGCTGCGCTAAGTCGCTTTCTGCATTTTCCCCTCTGCAGTTTTAATGCATCTTCGCTTTACTCCATTTCATCTTTACTTTATCCGCCGCTGCCGCTGCGCATGTGGCTTTTTCGTGCCGAATTTTAGTGCTCATGCCGGTGATGAATATCCGGAAAGTGCGGATGACTGTGCGGCAGTTCCGTGTGTGAATGGCGATGTGTATGTCCGAGCGCCGCGTTGACTACTTCCTGTCCGACGTGTTGGTGCTGATGATGCAGGCCGTCTATCTGGCTCGGATCATGTGTATGCGGATGTGCGTGCGTGAGCGGATCGTGATGATGCTCGTGTTGGTGGTGTTCGTGCCAGTGCAACATCAGGCCCGCGCCCATGAGTAAGGCGGCGCTCCAGAACAGTATGCCGGGGACTTCCTGCAACAAGACCACAGACAGCGCGGCGCCGACCATCGGTGCGGCAGAAAAATACGCGCCAGTCCGGGCGCTGCCCAGTTCGCGCAGCGCCACCACAAACAGCACCAGACTCAAACCATAGCCGGCGAAACCGATCACGCCGGCCATGACTGTCATCGATGTTGGCGGCCAGGAGGCGCCAAGCTGCCAGGCCAGACCAAGATTGACCAGCGCGGCGACCAGACCCTTGATGGTGGCAATCTGTAAGGCATCGCTGGCGGCGATCTTGCGCGTCAGATTATTATCGATCGCCCAGCAGGCGCAGGCGGCGATGATGAGCAGGGATCCGCCGGTGAATGTCATCGATCCACCCGGCTCAAGCACCAGCAGCACGCCACCGGCGGTAATGAGCAGCATGCCGCTCAGGGTGCGGCGATCAAAATTTTCTCGCACGACAAACCAGGCCAGCAGGGCGGTCAACACGCCTTCCAGATTCAGGAGTAGCGCAGCACCCGAGGCGGTCGACTGTGCCAGACCCAGCATCAGCAAAATCGGACCGCCGATGCCGCCAAACAGGATGGCGCCAGCCAACCATGGCAGGTCGCTGCGCTGCAGACTGCTTTCGCTGGCATTTTGCGTGACAGTCGGCGTGCCAGTCCGTGTAAAAGTTCGCCGCAGCAGCAGGCACAGCCCGAGACCAATGCCGCTCCCCAGGTACAGTAAGCCGGCCAGCAAGACCGGCGTCATGTACCCGAGCAGCAGCTTGGCCAGCGGGGTGCTGACACCAAACAGCAGAGCCGCAGCTAAGGCGGTAAGAATAGATTTTTGCATCGGCTTGCGCTAAATCAAACGCCCCACATCACATCGTGGTGCGTTTTTTGTGCGGCGCGCAGCATTTCCATCAAGGGATAGGTACGGGTGGCAAAGCTGACTGGAAGGAGGGCGCCGGTGAGCGGTTCATCATCGTCGGCATAGCCTGCGCTGGCCGCAGCGCGCTCGCGTTCCTGGGCTACTTCATCGGCCTTAATCTGTGCCACTTCGGCTTCCAACAGTGCTACGGCAGCCGGTAATTCTGCGGCGGTAATGACCCCGCGCTGGAGGTCTTTGTGCAGCAGATCGAGCAGCGGCTTGGCATGCTTTTGGTACATCAGGACGTCCGCCGCCGCTTTGGATTTAAAAGTCATCAGCATCACATAGCCATCCACATTAATAAATCATTCAACAAAGCAGATCTTGTGATCACAGCCCCCAAAGCCCCGATTAAGGCAGTTTGAAGGAAGTGAGGAAAGTTTCTACCATTTCGTCCGTGATCTTGTTTTTCGGTCCGACGATGAGCACCTGATATAAAGCCGCATCTTTACTGATAAAGCGGCCATACAGAGCCCGAGACTGCCCGCTATTGCCAGCACCCGGTGCGCCGCCGGCCTCGACTTCAATCATGGTGCCGCGGCCATCTGCCGCTGGGATGATCTTTTCGCGGGTGCTCGTCGTACTGCTGCTGGCGAGTAGTTGATTTTTCATGATCGTTAATGTGGCCGCTGCCGAACTGCTATCGGCCAAACGCACCTGCCCAATGGCGAACATGATCTGATTGACTTCGACTGCCCGCATGCCCATGTCGAGCGTCATCCCGTTGAGTAAAACCGGGCGAGTATGCGTACTGGGTTTGCCGGGCATGAGCACGCTATAGCCGGCAGTCGGATCGCGCACTTCGCGCCAGTCAAAGGTGGGCGAACAGGCGCTCAGGCAGCAGGAGATTAGCGCGGCCAGCACGGCTCTAAGCAAAAAATTGGAAGATAAAGTGAAAGATAAATACATAGACCGCAGTGTAGCATTGTGCGGCCGTCCTTCGACGGCCGCCGGCGAATTCCCGCTGCGTTGGCTCAATGATTCAAACGTAAAATTGCCTCAAAGCGGGCAGTAGATTTTTCCTGCTCATCGAGCAAAACGCCTGCATCAAGAATTTTGAGTTTGCTATTCTTGAGTGGTGATTCCAGCGCCGCATGCGTGGCGACATAGCCGATTTTGGCGATGATGCGCTGCGCTTCAAGGCTGATCATGTAGTCATAAAAAAGCAGGGCGGCATGCGGATGCGGTGCGTTTTTTGGCACGGCCATCGCGTCGGCAATGGTGACTGCCGGTTCGAGCGCAAACCAGTCGATCGGCGCGCCCTTCTTTTTAGCCTGCTCGGCACTGTATTGGTAGACCGTGAGCGCGAGCGGTACTTCGCCCGACGCCACCAGATTCGTCAGCAGGGGATGACCGTTACGCACCGAGAGGCCGTTACCCGCTGCTAAATCATTAAAATACCGTGAACCATTGGGCTCGCCCATGTCCTTCATCACAGAGCTTACCCACTCATGATCTGAACCTTCGATGGCCAGCTTGCCTTTCCACTTTGGCGCTAATAGATCCTGATAGGTTTTTGGTAGTTCGTCTTTGCTGATCTTGCTGGTGTTATAGGCCTGAACGAAGACATATTGCAGTGTCGAGACCCATTGATGATGCGCCGGTACCGCCGAGGGGATCAGCTCTTTGTGGTGCACAGAGGCGACTTCCTGCAGCAGATTTTCGCGCCGCAGTGCTTCCATCGGTGGCGAGATGCTGGCGATAACGTCGACCACCGGCTTGCCGGCATGCGCCTCATTGATCACGCGCTGCAAAATCAGCTCGGAACGCGCACGCCAGACGTTGACCTTGATGCCGTATTTTTTTTCGAAGGGCTCAATGAGCAGACTGACATACTCGGTCGGCGTGGTGGTGTAAAAAAGCAGCGAGCCTTCTTTTTTGGCGCCCTCGATTAATTTTTGCTGACGGCTTTCATCGGTGCTGGTCGCCAGTTTTTGCGCAGTCTGCGCCTGCGCCTCCAAGGACGGCAAACCCTCCCCCAGCAAGAGTGCACTCAGAAAAATTGCTATGTTCGTCTTGCCGGAGAATGTACGCATGTTCGCCTCAGATAAAAATCAATAAGAAATATTAATGTTCTTCATTTGCGTATAGCTCATCAGTTCGTCGATCGAATGCTCGCGTCCGATGCCGCTGTCCTTGAAGCCGCCAAAAGGTGCGCCCTTGAAGCGTTTTCCGCCATGACCATTGATCCAGATATAGCCGGCTTCCACGGCATCGGCCATGCGCAGACCGGTCGAGATGTCATTGGTCCAGATGTTGGCGCATAAGCCGTAGTCGCTGTCATTGACTTCCTGCAGCATGGTCGCTTCATCATCCCACGACAGGATGCTCATCACCGGGCCGAAAATTTCTTCCCGTTCGATCGTCATACCGTGCTTGACCTGATCAAAAATGGTGATATCGACGAAGTAGCCTTTTTGCAGCTCGGCACCCGGCGCATGGGCGCCGCCACGCAGCAGGCGCGCGCCTTCCCGTTTGCCGGTTTCGATATAGCCCATCACGCGGTCGTAATGACGGCGTGAGATCACCGGACCCATCTGGGTTGACTCGAGTTCAGGCAGGCCGATTTTAATTTTTTCGGTGCGCGCTAATACCGCTTCAATAAACTGTGCACGAATTTTACTGTGCACAAAAACGCGTGAATTCGAGCCACAGGACTGCCCCTGCGAGACTGAAAAATTCATCCCCGCCACGGCTGCCGCAGCGACTTTTTCGATATCCACATCAGGATAAATAATCAGCGGATTTTTGCCGCCTAATTCCAGACTCAGCGACTTGATACCCGCCGTGCGCATGATCGCGCGACCTGTTTCGACACTGCCGGTGAAGGCGATCCGCCGCACCTCTTTATGAGCGACCAGCGCACCGCCGCAGGTCGGACCGTCGCCGGTGACGATGTTGACAACGCCGGGCGGGAAGCATTCCTGTACCAGCTTGCCCATCCAGAGGGCGGATAAGGGTGTCTGATCTGCCGGCTTGAGAATGACGGTATTGCCCGCCACCAGTGCCGGTGCAATTTTTCCGGCGGCGAAAGAAATCGCATGATTAAAAGGGATGATGCGACCGATCACGCCATAAGGCTGCGGACGGGTGTAGTCGAGTCCGCCGCCAGGGGTAGGGATGGTTTCGCCTTTCATTTCCATGCCCAGACCGGAAAAGAAGTCGTGCAGCCCGGCGCCTTTTTTGACATCGTCAATCATCGGCAGAAAGGCATTGCCGCTGTCGATGGCATCGAGCATACCGAGTTCGCGCGCCATGCCGCGCACGGCCACGGCAAATTGTCTGCAGTGTTTGGCCCGGTCATCGACATGCATCTTGCTCCAGGCCGGGAAGGCAGCCTTGCCGGCGTCCACCGCGAGTTGGATATCCGCAGCATCGCCAGCCGGGACTTCCGCGATGGCTTCGTCATACGCCGGATTCATGGACGTCATTCGTTTGCCGGAGCGACTTTCGACCCATTGTCCACCGATCATCATCTTCCAGCCCTGCGTTTCCTGTTCGGCTTTCTTGAGAACCTCAAGGCCGAAAGCGTCGTTTAAACTCATCTCAATTTCCTGTCAATATTTTGTCATTAGTGTAAGCAAGATCCACCGTCGACCACCAGTGTCTGACCGGTGATGAAGTCGCTGTCGGCGGAGGAAAAGAAGACGATGGCGCCCGTTAAATCATCCGGACTTTGCACTCGCTTCAAGGCTCGGGTTGAGGTCGCCTGGTTACGCATCTTGACGATATCTTCATCCGGATTTTCTTCTGACAGGGTGCTGCCGGGCGCGACGCAATTGACGCAGATATTGTCCTTGCCGACTTCATTGGCCAGCGTTTTGGTAAAGCCCAGAATCCCGGCCTTGGAGGTCACGTAATGAATCCGGCTCGGTGAGCCCTTGAGCGCGGTACCCGAGCTAATATTGATGATCTTGCCATAGCCTTGTTTGCGCATCTGCGGGATCACCGCGCAGCTGGCTAACCAGGTGCCCTTGAGATTGACCGTCATCATGCGGTCCCATTCGTCGACCGTGATCTGATCAAAGGGGGAACGTGACATCGGCACGGTAGCAAAAATCGCCGCATTATTGACCAGGATATCGATGCGACCAAAACGTTCGACGGCAGCCGCCGCCATTTTTTCGACGCTGGCAGGATCGGACACGTCGGTGCGCACGCCGAGTGCCTCGAAGCCGGCCTGGGTGAGTTCTTGTGCGACTGCTAAGGCAGCCTTTTCATCGATCTCGGCGATGACGATCTTGGCGCCTTCCTGCGCGAGTCGAGCGGCATACGCCTTGCCGATGCCATGTCCACCGCCGGTGACGATTGCTACGCGGCCTTCAAGTCTTTTCATTATTGTGTCTCCATAAATACGGCTGTTGGTCGGCTAGTCGATGCGGAAAATTGAATCGACTGGACGAAGTGTTTAAAATTTTTATACCTTGCACCTAGCTCGATCAATAAGCCAGCTCAATAAGCCAGCTCAATAAGCTAGATCACTAAGGCTGCCCCTTAATGACCTTATCAAACAGGCTGCTCCACTTTTCACCGGCATTCAGCGCCTTGTCGGTGTCGATCAGTTTGAGTGCGACATTCTTCATCGGTGAATCTACATTTTTGTGGGTCGGTACATAGCCCGATTTGCCCATGCTGCGCTGGGACTCTTCACTGAGAATGAATTCATAAAACAAGGCCGCCGCATAAGGATGTGGGGCTGTGCGAGCGACCGCAATGCCGTTTGCGCGCGCGATGGCCGGCTCGATGACGAACCAGTCGATCGGTGCGCCCTTGGCCTTGGCTTGCTCGGGCATATAGTTATAGACAGTGAGTGCCAGAGGTACTTCGCCTGACACCACCATATTGTTAAGCAGAGAGTGACCGGCGCGCACGGACAAGCCATTGGTAGCGACCAAGTCACGGAAAAACTTCAGGCCGGCGGTTTCGCCCATGCCTTCAACGACGGTGAAAAACCATTCCTCGTTTTTGGCCTCGATGCCGAGCCGACCCTTCCAGCGTGGATCGAGAAAGCCGGCATAGGATTTGGGCAGTTCCTCGCGTTTGACCTTTTGTGTATTGTAGGCCTGGACCCAGACATTCAGATAGTGCGCGGCCCATTTGTGATGCTTGGGCAGCGCGCCGGGGATCAAATATGGAAATGCCGGCGAGCGAACTTCAGTCAGTGCATTTTCGCGCGCCAAGGCTTCCAGTTCCAGGCTAGCGATTTGCACCACGTCGACATCATTGCGATGCGCAGTCTGTTCGGCCATCGTACGTTGCAAGACCTTGTCGTTAGCAGCCCGCCAGACCACAACTTTGATGCCGTATTTTTTTTCAAATTCGGCCATCATCATGGCCACATCCGAAGCAGCAATCGAGGTATAGACAGTAAGCGTGCCTTCCTTTTTGGCGCCTGCAATGAGGCGTTCCATGCGGTCGGCGCCATCGTAGAGCGCAACGCTGGCGGCGTTGGCGACCAAATCGACTTTTCCCTCGACCTTCGTCTGTGCCATGGCGCTAGTACTGATGACGCAGGCCAGCAGAAATAGATATACACGCTTGCTCATGCGGATCTCCTTGGTAAGACTAGTGGACAAAATGGAGGAGGGTGTGCGGATTGTGGCACATCATCCGATCGATCTTCGCCTGGCTGACACCGCGCTCTATCAGCATCGGATAGAAGTCCACAAACACGGCGCTATAGCTGGATCCACCACGTCGTAACAGCCGGTCGCGGCGTGCCACATCGGAGGATAAAATGATTTGATTTTCCAGTCCGACGGCGCAGGCCTGGGCCACCAGATCCGCCAGCTCGGCATTGGAGCGCCGTGCGATAAAGCCGACCTTGTCGATGCCCATCGACACGCCGCTGCGACCCAGCGTGATCAGATCCTCCACACTGCGCGCGGCACCCATGTGACTGATCAAAATCCGTGACGGATCCATGCCGGCAGCAGTCAGTGTGGCGACATGCCAGGCTGCCTGGGCGACGGCGGAAGTATGTGTCACCACGGCAGCGCCGGTGGCGATCGATGCCAGTGCGGCGGCGATGAATAATTTTTCTGCTGCCGGGCTGATCTCGCGATCAGTACCGATCTTAATAATTCCGGCGCGAATTTCACTACCATCTACACCGATCGTGACATCGTCGATCATCCGGTCACGCAAGAATTCTACCGAGGAATCGAGCACGATCTGCGGCGTCGGGTCCCAATAAAATCCGGCCGCGCAAATGACAGGAAGCTGCGCCTGCAGACTGATCTTGCGCAGCACCTCGGCGTTGCGTCCGGAACCGAATACGCTCAGATCGACCACTGCCTGCAGACCGTGCGACATGGCTTGCACAAGATCATTGGCGACTTCTTCTTGATCTGCAGGGCCGAGAACGACTTCGGGACCTTTTTGGCAGCACAGGTCGATCTGCAAATGCTCGTGCGCGAGGATCGGCCCGTCAATTGTGTCCAGGTCACCGGTTACCGTACGAATCATGGGACGATATTCCTTGCGTTAAAAATTCATCATAGAATTCTAATTTGTCCGCTGTCAAGCGCATATTTCCGCATATCGGAACGCCGTCCCTCAATGCGGAAATTAATTCTTGCCAGGGATTGGCAATCTATGGTCCAATAATTTGCAAATATAGTTAGGAGACGAAAATGTATTCCTCAAACCTGATACGCACTGTAGGGGCCGTCACTTTAGGGCTTTTGCTGCAGACGGCGGCGCTAGCGCAATCCTTTTCTGAGCTGGCCTCAGCAGATAGTCCAAGCCGTCATCAGCGCTTGGTCGAGGCGGCCAAAAAAGAAGGCAGCGTGAACTTCTATACCTCGATTCCCGAAAAAGACATGTCAGTTCTGAGTGCCGATTTCGAGAAACGCTACGGCATCCGGGTCTCGGTCTGGCGCGCTTCGACGGTGAAGGTGCTGCAGCGTCTGGTCGCGGAAAAACAGGCTAAGCGCTGGGATTTCGATGCAGTCGATATTTCTTCGCCGGAGCTCGAAGCGCTCTATCAGGAAAAACTCCTGCAGGAAGTCAATTCGGGGCTGCAGAAAGAATTGATGGAGGAGACTATGCCCTCGCACCGTGGCTGGGCACCGCAATTCATCAGTGTGTTTGTCCAGGCCTATAACACCGGCAAAGTCAAAAAAGAAGATCTGCCAAAAACCTACGCCGATCTGCTGGATCCGAAATGGAAGGGGCAGCTTGGGGTTGAGGTCAACGACAGCGACTGGTATTGCGGTCAGGTGAGTTATCTCGGTCAGGAAAAAGGCAGCAAACTGTTTTCCGAGATCGCGAACCGCAATAAATGGTCGCTGCGCACCGGGCACTCCCTGCTGGCTAATTTAGTCAGCTCTGGCGAAGTACCGCTGGCACTCACCACCTACAGCTACATGATTGAGCAAGCCAAACAGAAGGGCGCGCCGGTTGACTGGTTTGCTATCAATCCGGTAGTGGGTCGTACCAATGGTATTGGTGTCTCGCGCAATCCGCCGCATCCCAATGCAGCCTTACTTTTTTACGAGTACATGATCAGCGACGCGCAGCTGCTGATGCAGAAGATGCATTACATCTCACCAGTCAAAAAACTGGCATCGCCTTTACGCGGCGCGAAAATTCAGTTCATCGATCCACTGACAGAACGTGCCGAAATTGAACGTTGTGATGCGGCCTTTGCCGAGTTGAATAAATTTAAAAATTAAAGCCGGAGATACCGCATGACGATGACTTTTACCCCGCTGACCGAGGCGATTGGGGCCCGCGTGACGGGTATTGATGTGACGGCCATGACGCCTGCCGAGTCAAAAATGATTTACGAGGCCTGGCTAAAATACCATGTACTAGTGGTGCCTGGACCGATCGTCGCCGAGGACCAGTACATCGAATTTGGCCGCTGTTTTGGCACGCTGGAAAATGCTCGTCGCCAGTCCGTGCTGGCCTCGCGCCCGGAAATTATGGTGATCTCGAATATTCGCGAAAACGGCGAGATACTGGGCGCCTTGCCGGATGGTGAACTGACGTATCACTTCGACCGCATCCATCAAAAAATTCCCAACAAGGCTGGAGTATTGCAGGCGATTGAAATACCGGATGCCGGTGGCGATACCTGGTTCTCGAATATGTGCTTAGCCTATGACACCTTGCCGGAGGCGACCAAACAGCGGATTGCCGGCTTATCGGCGCTTAATACCTATGAATATGGTCAGACGCATACCGAAAATAAAAAACTCAGCGACGCCACACCGACGGCGATTCACCCCATCGTACGCACCATTCCTGAAACAGGCCGTAAAGCGCTGTATGTCTGTCGCCTCATGACCGACAGCATCATCGGCCTGCCCGCCGCAGAGAGCCGCGCCCTGCTCGATGAATTATGCGATCACGTTGAAAGTCAGCGCTTTGTATATGAGCACCACTGGCAGGTGGGCGATATTCTGATCTGGGATAACCGCTGCACGATTCACGCCCGTACCGATTTTGATGGCAGCCAGCGGCGTTTGCTCAAGCGCCTGACCGTGGGTGACGATACGCCGCCGGTGCATTGATCAATTCGGCCGCAAGGCGCGCCGATAGCTGATCGCTTCGGCGACATGCGCTTGGCCGATTTGTTCTGCGGCGGATAAGTCGGCGATGGTGCGCGCTACCTTGAGCACCCGGTGATAAGCGCGCGCGGACCAGTTCAGCTTGAGCATCATCGCGCGTAGTAGGGCATCTGCCGGTGCATCTGGTTCACACCAGCGGGCAATTTCTGCGGTGCTCAAGGCATGATTGGCTTTAGCCTGTCGCTGCAGCGCCAAGCTGTGCGCAACTTCTACCCGTTGAAAAATCGCCTGCGAGCCCTCGCCCATGGTTTGTCCTAGAAGCTCATGCTGTGGCAGGGCGCCGACGAGTATTTGCATGTCGATTCGGTCGAGCAGCGGGCCAGAAATCTTGTCCTGATACCGCGCGATCACGTCTGGTGAACAACGGCAGCGTTGGGTAGGATGACCCAGGTAGCCGCAGGGGCAGGGGTTCATCGCGGCGACTAACTGAAAACGCGCCGGAAATTCTGCCTGCCTGGCCGCGCGTGAAATATGAATCAGTCCAGATTCCAGCGGCTCACGCAATACCTCCAGCACCTTGCGGTTAAATTCAGGCAGTTCATCGAGGAACAATACACCACGATGGGCCAGCGAAATTTCGCCCGGGCGTGGGGTGCTGCCGCCACCGACCAAGGCGACACCGGAGGCGGTGTGATGGGGTGCACGATAGGGACGGGTTTTCCACAAGGCGGTTTGAAAGCTGCCAGTCAGTGATAACACAGCCGCCGATTCGAGTGCTTCCTGCTCGGTCATCGCCGGCAAAATACCGGGAAAGCGCGCCGCCAGCATCGACTTACCCGTGCCGGGCGGGCCGACCAGTAAGATACTGTGGCCACCTGCAGCAGCAACTTCCAAGGCGCGCCGCGCCACCAGCTGGTCCTTTACATCGCTGAAATCGGCATACGCAGGACGTTCGCACTGCAGCTTTGCCACATGGCGCGACAGTCGTGCCGGACCATCGGCGGCAGAAAAATGCGCACACACATCCAGTAAAGAATCTGCCGGATAGATCGCCGCATCCTGCACCAGGGCGGCTTCATCCGCATTCGCCCGCGGCAAAATAAATCGTCGTTGCCGACCGCCGGTAGGCGTCTGTGACATCGCATACGTCATGGCCAAGGCGCCGCGGATCGGCCGCAAGCCACCCGAGAGTGACAGTTCGCCGGCAAATTCGTAGTGCTGCAATTCGGCAGACGGCATTTGTTCGGAGGCGGCCAGAATACCCAGAGCAATCGGCAAATCGAAGCGGCCCGACTCCTTGGGTAAATCAGCCGGGGCCAAATTGACGGTGATGCGCCGGGCGGGAAATTCGAAGCGCGCATTTTGCAAGGCGGCCCGCACCCGGTCTTTGGATTCCTTGACTTCGGTATCGGGTAAGCCAACGATGGTGAACTGCGGCAGACCATTGGCGAGATGGACTTCGACGGTGACTTCGGGGGCATGCATGCCAGATAGGGCACGACTTTTCAGGACAGCTAGGCTCATCAACGCATCCTACGTGTTGCCATCAGCAGAAGCGAGGAATGCCGCGCGAATTTGACGATTGTCCAACAAGTCTTGCGCAAATAAATGCAGAATCATCGCGCCAAAATTGCTCATAAAAATGATGACGCACTAGGCTTGTGCGAAGCAAACGCACCGCCAATGCTCAGGAACAAGACGCATAGAGCGTCATGCAGCAAAGTCGCGTCAATACTGCACTGTTGTCTGGCATTTTTGATGGCACATCTCTTGCAAATAGACAAATAAGATATTTCCACATCCGTCTGCTCTGGCTTTGCTGGCAGTGGAAATGCGAAGCTTCTTTCAATCTCAATAGGCGATCATGTCAAATCAAATTAACTCAGCAATTTACGGCAGTGCGCCAACAACGCGGCGCGATTTTTTAGCGAAAGCCATGGCCGTTGGTGGTAGCGGCCTGCTGTTGGCGAGCATGAAGGCCTGGGGAATGGATATCGCCTCGACCCAAAGCGCGCCTCCCTTATTAAGCGGCAGCGGCAAAGGCAAGACGGTGTTGATTCTTGGTGCGGGTATCGGCGGCATGACGGCGGCTTATGAACTGAGTAAGCTGGGCTACACCTGTAAAGTGATCGAAGCGCGCAAATTTGCCGGCGGTCGGTGCCAGACAGCCCGCACCGGCACCGTGCTCGAAGAGCTGGGCGGAGAAAAACAGGTCTGCAATTTCGATAAAGGCCAGTACATCAACTTTGGCCCCTGGCGCATCCCCTTCAATCATCGGTCGACGCTGCACTACACCAGTGAATTCGAGGTACCGCTCGAGCTATTTAATAACGATAACGACGCCTCCTACGTGTACCACGAAAATGCGCCGGGTCCCCTGGCCGGCAAACGGCTGCGTCAATATGAGGTCAAGGCCGACATGCGCGGCTACGTCGATGAATTATTAGCCAAGACGCTCAAAAGCGGCATGATGGACCAGCAGGTCACGACTAAAGATAAAGCGCTATTGCTCGATTACCTGAGCAATGAGGGCTACCTGTCGAAAAAAGATCTGAGCTATCGCGGCACTAACGGGCGTGGCTACAAAGTCAACCCGGGTGCCGGCATGACCCCCGGCGCGGGTGTGGCATCGGATCCATTGGCCTTTGGCGATCTGCTGCAATCCAAACTCGGTCATATTTATCATTCTGTGCATGAATTTATTCAGCAAGCCACGATGTTGCAGCCGATCGGCGGCATGGACCAGATTGCCAAGGCATTTGAAAAACGGGTCGGCAAAACCATCCGCTACAACACCGAAGTCATGAGCCTGCGTAATCTGGCGGACAAGGTTGAAGTGCAAGTCAAGGATCTGGCGAGCGGCAAAGCCAGCGTCATCACGGCAGACTTTTGCTTGTGTACGATACCGCTCTCGGTACTGCGGCATGTCGATACCGATTTCAGCGAAAAATTTAAAACCGCGATTCAGGGCGCTGCCTACGCGCCAGTAGGAAAAATCGGCCTGCAGATGAAGCGCCGCTTCTGGGAACAAGATGACGGCATCTATGGTGGACATGTCCTGACCGACATCAAGGGCATCAATCTGATCTCACTACCGTCATCAAACTGGCAGGGAAAAAAAGGCACGCTACTCGGTTACTACAACTTTGAAGCCGCTGCCGCCGAGGTCAGTGCCCTGAGTCAGCTCGAGCGGGTTGAGTTTGCCTTATCCGCAGGCGAAAAAATCTTCCCTGGACAGTATCGTAGTTCCTTTGAGACGGCCTTCTCGGTCGCCTGGCATCGGGTAAAATATAACCTCGGTGGCTGGGCGCACTGGAGTGACGAGGGTCGGGCGAATGCCTATCCGGTTTTATTCGAAGGCGAAGGACGTACCCTGCTAGCGGGTGAACACATGAGTCATTTAACAGGCTGGCAAGCCGGCGCGATCGAATCGGCCTGGCAGCAAATCGCGCGCATTCATCAACGCCTGTCAGCTTGAAAGGAGCGCGAGGATGCAGAAAGTTCTTTTGATTTCACTGCTGGTATTAAGCCAGCACGCCCAGGCCCAGGTCATCGACGGTAAAGCGCTGTTTGCCAAAAACTGTGCCGCCTGCCACCAGGTCGGCGGCACCGGTATTCAGGGCGCCTTTCCTGCATTAAAAGGTAACGCCTACATACAAGGCGATCCTGCGGCGGTGATTGGCACCGTATTAAAAGGGCGCGGGGGGATGCCGATGTTTGCCAGTTCCCTGGATGATGCCAATCTCACACTAGTCATCAATTACATTCGTCAGGCCTGGGGCAATAAAGGTCTGCCATTGCGTGCGGAAGAGGTACAGGCAGTGCGTAGTCAAAGTGGTGCGGGGGATGTGGTGGAACAGGCTAACTTAACGACAGTACATTAAAAAATACCGATGCAATAAACAAAAAAGCCGCGCAAGCGGCTTTTTTATTGACAACTTCTGTGTACTTTGTAGTAGCACCAGCGACCCTGAAAAATGACCAGGTCGCTGGTAAAGTTCGCGTATTAGAATGTGTAGCTGACCCGCGCATAGTAGTAACCACCATTAATGCCGATGGGTGAAAAGCTCGGGTAAATGCTGACAGCAGAGTTCGACAGTGCCGCTCTTTGTACCGCCAGCAAATCAGCGTTGCGCTGATCCGGATACTGGTTGAACAAATTGTTCGCACCGACAGACAGGGTGAGTGACTTCGACAGTTGGTTAGACACTTCCAAATCGGTCAATGCCTTGGCTGAGACGGTCGTCGTGAACAAGGTGCCACCGTTGTAGTTACCCAGTTCCGATGCCGGTCCAAAGATTGCTTCACGCAGGCTGACAGTCCATTCGCCTTTTTTCCACAAGGCGCCTAAGTTAATGCGGTATTTCGGCGCTGCAGTTTCAAGGTCAGAAATGGCGATCGGGTCAAGCAGTGTCTGTGGCAGTAGCTGCTTTGGTGCCTGATTGATTTTGGTGACCTTGGTCTCACTCAGATTACCTGAGGCCGACCAATCGATACGGCCCATGTTATCGAGCGAAGTCGCGTAGGTAAAGACCACTTCCAGACCGCGGCTACGTGTATCGACAGCGTTAGAGAACAGATTGATACCGGTCGACGACACCGTTGGGTCAAGCACATTACCGTTGGCCTTGATGGCGGCAACGACGGCTGGCGAATTGATCGCGCCACCCGAACCGTACAAAGACCCGCTACCGACGATGCGGTCTTGAATGGCGATCTGGTAGGCATCGACCGTCAAGGTCATTTTTGGCGCAGGGTGGAAGACCATACCAACGCTATAGTTTTGCGACTTTTCAGGCTTGAGTCCATTCACGCCGACCAATGCTGCGCCGGGAGAGTTTGGTGCTAACTGCACAAACGCTGAGGTCGGCGATACATTGGTGGAGGAGTAAAACTGCTCGGCCATAGTCGGCGCGCGAAAGCCATTCGAGATTGTGCTGCGAATCCCGACGGCTGGCGAAAAGTCATAACGGCCAGTCAGTTTGGCGACGCTGGTACTGCCGAAATCACTGAATTTTTCGTATCGTGCAGCGACATCGAGCTTCAAACTATCGATCGGTGAACCGGCTAAATCCATGTACACCGCTGTGTTACTGCGCGTATGAAAGCCGGCATCGGTGAGTAAAAATCCTGGGTAGGATTGTGAACCTTCCTTGTAGCGCGAGGCGGCATCGCCGGCACCGATTTCATACGTATCGATACGCTTCTCGAGTCCCAAGGCGAGGCTGAGCGGACTCTTCCAGCCGATATTAAATTCGCGGCTCAGATCGAAGTTATATGTCATCTGTGAGGCAATGAAATCACCCGCATGAAAATCGAGCGGGGTCGACTTGGTGTCATTGTAGAGGGAGATATTGCCTGAATTAATGACGCCGATCGAATCATTGTCTTTGCCATAGGTGCTGCTCAAGTCCCAGCTCCAGTCGCCTGTCGTGCCCTTGACGCCGAGCGTAATGCCGTAGTCCGTTTCGTTGATGGTTTCGCGTGGGCTGAATCCATTCGGGTAGAGTACCGGTAGCTTGTTCGGCATACGGTAGTTTTCAAATGCATCAGCTTTTTTCATGCCGTAGGTGGCCGAACTGTAGAACTGCAACTCACTATCGACCTTATAGCCAGCATTAGCCGACAAGATCGTCAGATGATAGGCGGCGTCGCCAGAAATCTGGTTCGAGTAAGGATAGCCAGGGAAGGCAGTCAGATTCGGCATTGACTTCAAATTGGCCGCGCTGACAACCCGTGGATCGATACCGCCACGATTGCTATGCGAATGGTATTTGGTTTCTGCTGTCAGATTCAAAAAGCCTTTATCGCCAATCGCCATGCCGTAATTGAGCGCCGAATCTGCCGTGCGTCCGCCGCCATCAAAATATTCGCCGCCAGAGTTTGTGAAGCTGCCGCCGGAAGTATCTTTTTTCAGGATGATGTTGACCACGCCGGCAATCGCATCGGTGCCGTATTGTGCGGCGGCGCCGTCTTGCAAGACTTCGATATGATCAATGGCTGCGACCGGAATGAAGTTCAGATCAGCCGCTGCGCCACCCTGATATGGTCCGCCAAGAACGGCCAGATTGCCGGTCGTGTGACGGCGTTTGCCGTTGATGAGCACCAGCGTGTCGTTCGGGCTCAGACCACGCAAACGCGCTGACAATGTCAGACCGGCGGTGTCACCACCGAAGGCCTGCGCGGTAAAGGAGGGCATCGACTGTGACATGGCTTGAATCAGATCTGGCTGTCCTGTGCGTTCGAGTGAAGCCGCGTCCAGCACCTGAATCGGGGACGCGCTATCGATCGCTTTTAATCCACTCACGCGTGTACCGGTAACGATCACAGCGGTCGACATATCGACCGCTGCCGCTTCTGCAGGCGCTTCAGCCGTCGCTTCCATCGGCATCGCAGGATATGCGAACGCCAGGCCCGATTGCAGCGCCAGTAGTAAAGCGCCGGACGTAATACGTTGACTATTGGCCGAGGTGCTGAAGGCAAATGCGGCAGAGATCGATTGAGCCAGGCTACTGGTTTGTGGCTTTGCCATCTGTTTCGGGAGCATGCGACGAGGGACTGACATAGAGTGTTTCCTTTCAAGGCGGAGAAAAATTGGACGCAAAACACCCTCCCACACACCCGCAGGTGTTTGGCGAACCAATCGGATTGTTCGGCGAGGACGGTCGCGCTATGCGCCGTCTCGCCTTTGGATGAAAACTATTTTTTTGTTTTCAAAGGCGGGGCCACTTTGGCTGCGGTTGCTTCAATTTCCACCAGCCCGCCAGCCATTGGCAAGGCCGCTACCTGGAGGGCAGTACGAACCGGTTTATTGGGCTGCGCTTCACTGCCGAAGTACTGGCTGTAGGCGGCATTCAGACCGGCGAAATCCATCTTGCCATCCAGCTTGGGGTCGCCGACCATGAAGACATTCACCTTGACGACATCGCCCAAGGTGAGGCCTTCTGCGGCCATCAGTTTTTCCAGTCGCTTGAGAACAGAGATGGTTTGTGTTTTGGTGTCACCATAGGCTTCAATGGAACCCTTCGGTGCATCCGGATTACTTACTTCAGCAAGGGTGCCGCTGAAAAAAGTAATACGTGAATTTGCCGGTACGCTGACCGTAGTCGAGATGGGAAACGTTGAGCCGGGAACGCCCGTGCGTTTGATCTCTTCTGCCTGCGCGATGGGCGAGACGATTGGCAAGCTCGTTAAGGCGAACGCGAAAAGCTGGGCGATTTTGCGGGAATGTGCGTGCATAAATAATCCGTTCCAAATGAAAGTCAGGATCAAATTTTTTCGAACTATCAAGGCTGATTTGTTCAAAAAATCTGAGCTGACGTTGATCAAAAAATTTTGGCACCGCGAGAGTGATGCGCAAACTTAATTACCTATTCGCAATATGCGTGCCAATCAAATTTGCACCAGAATAATGATTTCCATCGACCTTTTTTAACTTTTAAAATGACCTATTTTCATAGATAAAGGCAGGCGATTTTGCGGCGTTTTTTTTCATTCGCCGACATTTTATCTACGCGCGATTATGGGGAAGAAAAGATCACCAAATGATGGCTTTGCACCGCACCATTTTGAACGCCATGTTTGGCGGGGATAAAGTTAGGGGAATTGGGGATGTGGAAAATGGCGAGCGAGAAAAGGGCGGCGAGGAGCGCTAAGCCCGCCGCCAAAATCCCCTTTGCAATAAATGAAGGGCGAAACTTATTTTGGCAGCCGCGCTTCCAGCGCCGCAATTTGCGCTTCCAGTAAATCGACTTTGGCACGCGTTTTGGCAAGTATTTGCATTTGAACATCAAACTCTTCGCGCGTGACCAAATCCATTTTGTTAAAGCCCTGGGTCATCATCGCTTTGACATTTTTTTCAATATCTTTGGCCGGCGCACTTTCCATGGCCTGGTTAACGCGCGCCTGCATGTCTTCAAAAAATTTTGGTTTGATCATCATAGTCCTCGTGGTGAGTTTCGTTATGTGCTTCGTTATAAACGTCGTTACAGGGTTTGTTTCGCACATCTTCGGGGCAATTCACTATTTTTGCACCAAAAAAGCGCTCATTTTCCCAGGCTTAGGCGGGCGAAGTCGCCTGCGCGCCTCAAAACAAGGCAAAAAAAGTGCGTGCTAACGGTTGATTGGCTGGCACGACTCCTGCTAATGGTACTGCACGAGCGTTTTTTTGCCGTCTTTCGTGGGTTTGCTGAAATCATAATTTCAGTGCCGCCGGAGGAAAGCAATACAGATAAGCCGTCACGTAATTTATAACACCATTTTTGGTCTTTTATCCTTCAGGAGATATGTAATGAAAAAACTTGTTCTTGCCGCGGCCATCGTTGCTGCTTTCTCAGCCCATTTCGCTTTTGCGGAAGATGCTAAGCCGGAAGCCAAGCCTGACAATGAAGTCAGCTTCAATGCATCCCTGATTTCCGACTACCGCTATCGTGGTATGTCACAGACCCGTCTGCAGCCAGCACTGCAAGGCGGCGCGGACTATGTCAACAATCCTACTGGATTCTATGCCGGCACATGGCTGTCGACGATCAAATGGGTCAAGGACGGCGGCGGTAGCGGCGATCTGGAAGTCGACTTGTATGCGGGAAAACGAGGCGATATCGCTGAAGGCGTTTCTTATGACGTGGGCGTATTGAGTTACGTTTATCCTTCCAACAAACTTTCCCCTGATGCGAATACGACAGAGATTTATGGCCAAGTCGGATATGGTCCAGCTTACCTGAAGTTTTCCAATTCAATGACGAACCTGTTCGGCTTTGCTAATAGTAAGAATAGTACTTATATCGATGCAGGCGCCAATATCGATATCGAAGAAGGCACGCAGCTGAACCTGCATGTGGGTCATCAGACAGTAAAAAATAACACCATGTACAGTTATACCGATTGGAAGGTCGGTTTCACCAAAGACTTCGGTATTGTTTCCGCTAGCATTGCAGCGATTGGTACCAACAACACGAACTACGTTGGTCCAAAACCTGATTTCAAAAATCTCGGCAAAACATCTTTTGTCGTCGCCATCAGCAAAACTTTTTAATTACGAGGTCAGCATGAAACTGATTACCGCCATTATCAAGCCGTTCAAGTTAGACGAGGTGCGCGAAGCCTTGTCAGCCATCGGCGTGCAAGGAATTACGGTTACCGAGGTGAAGGGTTTCGGCCGTCAAAAAGGCCATACGGAACTGTACCGTGGTGCGGAGTACGTGGTCGACTTTTTGCCAAAGACGAAAATCGAAGCGGCTGTGGACGATGCGATCGTCGACAGCGCCATCGAAGCGATTGAAACAGCGGCCCGTACCGGCAAGATCGGTGATGGAAAAATTTTCGTTTATGACCTGCAGCAGGTCGTGCGCATCCGCACCGGTGAAACCGGCAAAGAAGCACTTTAAGGAGAGCCAGAATGCACAAGAATATTTCTCAAATCGTTTCGCGATCACTGGCAGCGGGCGCCTTATTGCTCGCAGTCGGATTTTCGCAAACAGTCCTGGCGCAAGCGCCATCGGCCAAGGCGGATGTGCCGGCAGTCGTTGCTGCACCTGCAGCAGTAGCTGCTCCTGCGGTAGCTCCAGTAGCCGAAGCAGCACCAGCAGCGGCAGTACCAGCAGCAGAAGCAGCACCCGCAGCAGAAGCAGCACCCGCAGCAGCCCCGGCACCGATCGTGCCAAATAAGGGCGACACCGCCTGGATGATGATGGCTACGGTGTTGGTGATTCTCATGACCATCCCTGGTCTGGCACTGTTTTACGGCGGCCTGGTCCGTTCGAAGAATATGCTGTCGGTACTGATGCAGGTGTTTATGGTCTTCTCGGTGATTATCGTTTTGTGGGCAGTCTATGGCTACTCATTGGCTTTCACAGAAGGCAATAGCTTCATTGGTTCCTTCGATCGACTCTTCCTCAAGGGCTTGAATGGCGATTCAGTAACCGGCACTTTCTCTAAGGGTGTAGCCATTCCTGAGTTGGTGTTCGTGGCTTTCCAGGCGACCTTTGCTGCCATTACCTGCGGTCTGATCGTCGGTGCATTTGCCGAGCGCGCCAAGTTTTCTGCAGTATTGGCGTTTATCGTTCTGTGGTTCACGTTTTCGTATCTGCCAATCGCTCACATGGTCTGGTTCTGGCCTGGTCCGGATGGCTTCATCGACGCTGCCGCAGCTGAAAAGCTGACAGCTGTGTCAGGCTGGCTGTTCCAGAAGGGTGCCTTGGACTTCGCTGGTGGTACGGTGGTGCATATCAATGCCGCTGTCGCTGGCTTGGTCGGTGCGTATGTCATTGGTAAGCGTGTCGGTTACGGCAGAGAAGCCATGGCGCCACATTCGCTGACCATGACCATGATCGGTGCGTCTTTATTGTGGGTGGGCTGGTTTGGTTTCAATGCCGGTTCTGCGCTCGAAGCTTCAGGCGGCGCAACACTCGCATTCATGAATACCCTGCTCGCAACAGCTGCTGCTTCCGTTACCTGGACCTTGGGTGAATGGCTGAGCAAAGGTAAGCCTTCCATGCTGGGCGCTGCGTCAGGTGCGGTATCTGGTCTGGTGGCCATTACGCCTGCTGCTGGCTTTGTCGGCGTCATGGGTGGTTTGATCATCGGCTTGTTAGCTGGCGTGATCTGCCTGTGGGGTGTGAATGGTCTCAAGCGTCTGCTCGGTGCCGACGATACGCTCGACGTATTCGGTGTGCATGGCGTGGGTGGTATTACCGGTGCCTTGCTGACGGGCGTCTTTGCAGCACCATCGCTGGGGGGCGTTGGTATCTATGATTACGTGACGAATGCCGTCGCTCCTGATTACTCCATCACTGGTCAAGTCTGGATTCAAGCGCAAGCTGTCCTGACAACGCTGATCTGGTCTGGTGTAGTTTCCTTCATCGCTTACAAACTGGTCGACATGGTCATCGGTCTGCGGGTCACTGAAGAAGAAGAGCGCGAAGGTCTGGACATTTCCAGCCACGGTGAATCGGCTTACCATTCTTGATTCAGTAGGGTGCGCTAGTAATGCGTATTGATTTAAATGGCTGGTAGGTCGTTGGAGTAGAGCGTTTCTAGTTTGATGTGAAGCGACCTGCCAGCCAAAGTTTTTACCGGCAGCTGCAGTATCGTTTGAGATTCTCCGAACCTCTTTGATGTACTTGATGACGCCTCTTCGGGGGCGTTTTTTTTTACTTAAAGACTTTAAAATGCGCGTATTGGCCCAATTGTAAATATGCAAGTTATACGATATTCGGCCCATGGTTCAACGCGTGCGCCTGATTCCCGTTAAAATCTGCTCCAGTCTTTTAGACGTACAGAAAGCATTCCCATGGTTCCTCACCTCGTTACTGCCTTAAATAGTCCCCTGCTTGAGCTGGAAAAAAAGGTCCTGGCTGCCACGCCGGCCATTGAGCGCTGGTTCCGCCTCGAATGGCAGGAACATACGCCGCCTTTTTACTGCTCCGTTGATTTGCGCAATGCCGGCTTTAAGCTTGCACCAGTCGATACCAATCTTTTTCCTGTTGGCTTTAATAACCTGGCGCAGGAAATGTTGCCGCTGGCGGTGCAGGCAGCCATGGCGGCGATCGAAAAATACTGCCCGGATGCTAAAAATCTCCTGCTGATCCCAGAAGATAAAAACCGTAAGCCGTCCTACCTGCAAAATATCGCGCGTTTAACGCAGATATTTCGTCAAACGGGCTTGCATGTGCGTCTTGGTTCCCTGTCAGATGATATTAAAGAGCCAACGCCGATCGCGCTCCCAGATGGGAATATGCTGGTCCTTGAGCCGCTCGAGCGTTCGGCCAATGGTCGGCGCCTCGGTTTGAAGAATTTCGATCCCTGTACGATTTTGCTCAACAATGACCTCGCGGCAGGGATTCCCGGGATTCTCGAGGATCTCAACGAGCAAACACTGCTGCCACCGCTGCACGCGGGCTGGTCACTACGACGCAAGAGTAATCACTTCGCCGCGTATGACGAGGTGGTCAAGCGCTTCGCCAAACTCATCGATGTCGATCCGTGGATGCTCAATCCCTTGTTTGCCAAATGTGGTGAGGTTAATTTTCATGAGCGGGCCGCGGTCGAGCAATTGGCCGTGCAGGTAGAGACCTTGCTGGCTAAAATCCGCAAGAAGTACAAGGAATACGGCATCAAGGAAAAACCCTTCGTGATCGTCAAGGACGATGCCAGTACCTACGGCATGGGCATCCTGACGGTGACCGACGGCGCGCAGGTGCGCGATCTGCCTAATAAGCGCACGCCGCAGTCTATCGAACTCGGGGTGCATGAGGTGATCATTCAGGAGGGCGTACATACCTTCGAAAACATCCATGATGCCGTGGCCGAGCCGGTGGTCACCATGATTGACCGCTACGTCATTGGCGGCTTTTATCGCATCCATGCCGATCGTGCCATCAATGAGAATCTGAACGCACCCGGCATGCAGTTCGTGCCGCTGGCCTTCGCCCAGCATGCTTTGCCGGACGTGAATGCAAGACCCGGCACGGCCGCGCCAAACCGCTTCTATCTCTATGGCGTCGTAGCACGGCTGGCGATGCTGGCTGCTTCGCTGGAATTGGAAAAAACCGACCCGCATCCGGAAATTTATTAGCAGTTTCGCCATGTGGGCGGACAATGGCTTTATCATTCGTCAAATCATCAAGAAATCAGGGTCCTTTTAATGAAAATCGCCTTCCTCGCCGATCCGCTGGAGAGTTTTAAGATTGCCAAGGATTCGACCTTTGCCATGATGCGCGAAGCCCAGCGGCGCGGGCATGTGATTTATGCCTTCGAACAAAAGGACATGGCGCAGGAGGGTAGTCAGGTCGTCGCCAATGTGTCGTGCATCCATCTGACGGGCGAGGAAAACGCCGGCAGCGACTGGGCGCGGATCGATACCGCGCAAGCTATGCCGCTGACGGACTTCGATGCGGTGATCCTGCGTAAGGATCCGCCCTTCGATATGGAATACATCTACACCACCTATCTGCTGGAGCAGGCTGAGCGGCAGGGTGCGCGGGTATTCAACAAGCCCAGCGCCGTGCGCGACCATAACGAAAAATTAGCCATTCTGCAGTTTGCCAAATTCACCGCGCCCACACTGGTCACGCGCGACGAGCAGCGCTTGCGCGCCTTTCATGCCGAGCACCGCGATGTGATTTTTAAGCCGCTCGATGGCATGGGCGGGAGTGGTATTTTCCGCATTACGCAGGAAGGTATGAACCTCGGTTCGGTGATTGAAGCGCTGACCGTGAATGGTCAGTGCACGATCATGGCGCAGCGCTTCATTCCAGAGATCGAACTGGGCGACAAACGGATCTTATTGATCGGCGGTCAAGCGGTGCCGTATAGTCTTGCGCGGATTCCGCAGGGCGGTGAAGTGCGCGGCAATCTGGCCGCCGGCGGTAAGGGTGTTGCGCAAGCCTTATCCCCCCGGGATCGAGAAATTGCCCAGGCCTTGGGGCCAATTCTCGCAGCGCGCGGTCTGTTACTGGTAGGATTAGACTCTATTGGACCGTATTTAACCGAAGTCAACGTCACCAGCCCGACCTGTTTTCAGGAAATCACCCAGCAGACCGGCTTCGATGTCGCCGCGATGATGATCGATGCCCTGGAAGTCGCCGTACAGACTGAGAGCTAAGACTGCCCCATCATGATTGGCATTTTATTGATCACCCATGCACCACTGGGACAGGCCTTTATTCAGGCGGCGTCGCATGTTTTTCGCGCGTGCCCGGAGCGGATTGAGGCGATCGATGTAGTGGCCGATCAGGATCCGGCACAGGTCAAAGCGCTCGCCAGTGCGGCCACTGCGCGGCTCGATGATGGCAGTGGCGTGCTGGTGATTACCGATATCGTTGGTGGTACGCCGGCCATGTGCTCGCTGTCGCTGGGCCAGCCAGGGCATGTGGAAATCATCGCTGGGATCAGTTTGCCGATGCTGTTGCGCGCGCTGACTTATCGGCATGATAACGTCGAGGTGGTGCTGGAAATGGCGCTCGCTGGTGGGCAGAGTGGGGCGCAGCGGATCGATAATCGACTACGGGTAGGTCCAAAATGATGGACGGTAAAAGACTGGGAATATGATCAGCAAAGACATTGAAATCATCAACAAACTTGGCCTGCACGCGCGCGCGTCGGCCAAGCTCACGCAGCTGGCCTCGCAATTCAAGTGCGAGGTGTTCATGACGCGTAATAAGCGGCGGGTAAACGCCAAATCGATCATGGGCGTGATGATGCTGGCCGCCGGTAAGGGTAGCGTCGTCCTGCTGGAAACAGAAGGCGTGGACGAAGCCGAATGCATGGCGGCGCTGGAAAAATTAATTCAGGATAAATTCGGCGAAGCCGAATAAGGTAGGCAGCATGGCATCCTTCACTCTCCACGGCATACCGGTTTCACGCGGCATTGCCATCGGTCGCGCGCATATCCTTGCGCCGGCGGCCTTGGAGGTCAAGCACTACCTGGTCGCCAATGAGCAGATCGAAGCTGAAGTTCTGCGCTTGCAGAACGCGATTGCGACCGTGCATGAAGAACTGCAAACCATCTGGAGCGAGCTGCCCAAGGATGCGCCGGCCGAGCTGGGCGCCTTCATCGACGTGCATGTGCTGATCCTATCTGATCCGACCATTGCGCTTGTGCCGCTCGAAATTATCCGTACCCGTTTTTATAACGCCGAATGGGCACTGGTGACGCAAATTGATGAGCTGTCAGCGCAGTTTGATGAAATCGAAGATCCCTATCTGCGTGAACGCAAAGCCGATATTCAGCAGGTCGGCGAACGGGTGCTGAAAGTGCTGACCGGTAGTGCCACAAGCTTGCCTAATTCGAACGATGAAGGTGTGCATATGATCGTGGTCGCACACGATATATCGCCGGCCGACATGCTGCAGTTCCGTGATCGTGCCTTCGCTGGCTTTATCACCGATCTAGGTGGACAGAATTCGCATACCGCCATCGTCGCCCGTAGTCTGGATATTCCGGCCGTCGTTGGCATGTTTAACGCCTCGGCCATTATCGCGCAGGACGACTGGCTCATCATTGATGGTGATGCCGGTGTGGTGATCGTTGATCCGGCGCCGCTGGTTCTGGCGCAGTATCGCGAACGTCAGGCAGTCCTGCAGCGCGAACGCAAAAAACTCGGCAAGCTCAAAAAAACACCGGCCATCACGCGTGACGGTACACCGGTGACGCTGCTGGCGAATATTGAATTTCCCGACGACTGTGCGGCGGCCATGGATGCAGGCGCGAGCGGAGTAGGTTTATTTCGTTCCGAATTTTTATTCATGAACCGCGCTGGATTTGTAAATAAACTGCCGTCGGAAGATGAACAGTTTGAATCCTATAAAAAAGCCGTGCTGGCCATGAAGGGCCGGCCGGTGACGATCCGTACGCTCGATATCGGCGCGGACAAGCCGATTGATGCGGTCGAACATACGGCGCTCAATCCGGCGCTCGGTTTGCGGGCAATTCGCTATTGTTTGTCAGAGCCGCAGATCTTTCTAGTGCAGCTACGGGCGATTTTGCGCGCCTCGGCGTTTGGTCCGATCAAACTGTTGGTGCCGATGTTAGCCCATGCCTACGAAATTGATCAGACCTTGAATATGATCGCGCAGGCCAAGGCACAGCTGCAGGCCGCGAATAAAAAGTTCGATGCGAACATTCCGGTCGGCGCGATGATCGAGATTCCGGCAGCAGCATTGTCGCTGCCGATGTTTGTTAAACGGCTCGACTTTCTGTCGGTGGGCACCAATGATCTGATCCAGTACACGCTGGCGATTGATCGCGTCGATCACGAAGTTGCGCATTTGTATAATCCCTTGCACCCTGCGGTTCTGCAATTGCTGCAGATGACGATCGACGCCGGTACCAAGGCCGGCATCCCGGTATCCGTGTGCGGTGAAATGGCGGGCGATACCAAGCTCACCCGGCTTTTGCTGGGTATGGGGCTGCGTGAATTTTCCATGCATCCGGCGCAGCTGCTGTCGGTGAAGCAGGAAATTCTGAACAGTGATCTGGTGCGCATCGCGCCGCATTCCAAACGCATCATGCGTTCTTATGAACCGGAAGCGATTAATCAGGCGATGCTTTTATTGCGCGCAAATTGACCATGAAAACTCTCGGCATCGTTGCCCCGCAATCGCATACCTTTGACACCCCGCTGGCACTGCAAAGCGGCGCCTCGCTGTCTGACTACACGCTGGTGTATGAAACCTATGGCACGCTCAATGCCGACGCCTCCAACGCTGTACTGGTATGTCATGCGCTGAATGCTTCGCATCACGTCGCCGGCTTGTATGTTGATCCGGTCACGGGTGAAAAAAATGTCGGCTGGTGGGACAACATGGTCGGGCCTGGAAAGCCGCTCGATACCGAGCGATTTTTTGTCATCGGTGTGAATAATCCGGGCTCCTGTTTTGGTTCAACCGGCCCGATGCATATTAATCCGGCTAGTGGCAAACCGTATGGCGCTGATTTTCCTCTGTTGACGGTAGAAGACTGGGTGCATGCCCAGGCGCGACTAGCCGATGTCTTGGGTATCACGCAGTTCGCGGCTGTCATGGGCGGCTCACTCGGTGGCATGCAGGCCATGGCCTGGAGCATGATGTATCCGGACCGGCTGCGACATTGCATCGTGATCGCGTCAACGCCCAAACTGTCGGCACAAAACATCGCCTTCAACGACGTCGCGCGGCAGGCGATTCTGACAGATCCTGAATATCATGGCGGCGACTTTTATGCCCATGGCGTAGTGCCAAAAAATGGCTTGCGCGTCGCGCGCATGGTGGGACACATCACCTATTTATCGGATGACGACATGGCGGAAAAATTCGGCCGTGATTTGCGTGATGGCAGCGGCAAGTACCAGTTCGGCTATGGGGTGGACTTTGAAATCGAATCGTATTTGCGCTACCAGGGTGATAAATTTTCTGAATACTTTGACGCCAATACCTATCTGTTAATTACCAAGGCGCTCGATTACTTCGATCCGGCGCGTGAATTCGGTGGCGATCTGACGCGCGCGCTGGCCAAAGTTAAAGCGCAGTTTTTAGTCGCCTCGTTTTGCACCGACTGGCGTTTTTCACCGGCCCGTAGTCGCGAGATTGTGCAGGCCCTGGTCAATAACCGCCAACGCGTGGTGTATGCCGAAATCGATGCGCCGCACGGGCACGATGCCTTTTTGCTGGAAGACGAACGCTATCTCAATGTACTGCGCGCCTATTACGAAAACATCTGGCAGGATCTGGAGGCAGCACCATGAATGACCTCGACTCCGGCACTTTTTTGCGCGCCGATCTGGCTTTTATCGCCGACTGGGTGCGTGAGGGTTCGCATGTGCTTGATCTGGGCTGCGCGGATGGCGAAATGCTCGACTACCTGCAGTCGAATAAAGCCTGTTCCGGCTACGGCGTAGAGATCGACGACGATAAAATTCCAGCCTGTGTCAAGCGCGGGGTATCCGTCATCCAGCAGGATCTGGAATCCGGGCTGGCGATATTTTCCGACAATGCCTTTGATACGGTGCTGTGCCTCTCAGCCCTGCAAATGATGAAAGACGTCGAAGGCATTTTGCGCGACATCGCCCGGGTTGGTCGTGAGGCCGTGGTCTCGTTTCCGAATTTTGCTTATTGGCCGCATCGGGTCGCGCTTTTGCGGGGACGCATGCCGGTCTCCAAGGCTTTGCCTTATGAGTGGTACGATACGCCCAATTTACGCTGTGCGACGATCCAGGATTTTGAAGCACTGGCCAACGAGGTCGGCCTGGAAGTACTAGAATGCGTTGCGCTGGAAGATGGCCGGCCGGTCCATTTTCTGCCGAACTGGCGTGGCAGCCTGGCGGTATTTCGTCTGCGTAAAAAATAGTGTAGCGGATCCTCGCCTTGGCTGCGCTATTGGCTGTGCCACTGGTAGAGGATGCCGTACGCATGCAAGGCATGCTCCGCAAGCCGTATGCAATGAGTGTATTGCAGATGCTTAAACCCTAAATAAAAATGATGAAATTACGTTCTCCTTTATTGCGCTTTGATTGCGTTATTGCGCTTGGTTTTGTTTTGCTGACCGGCTGTAGCGCTGTGCCGGTGGCACCGTCGCTGTCCTTCGTGCCCGAGAAATGGTCGGCGCCTCTGCCGTCGAGTCCTTTGCCGCATGATGGCCAGTTAGTCGCCATGTCGGACTGGTGGCAACGGCTCGGTGATCCCTTACTGGTCGAGCTGATTAACGACGCCGAAAAAGTCAGTCCCAATCTGGCCGCCGCCGCCAGCCGTCTGGCCCAGGCGCGCGCAGTGCGCACTGCCAGTGGCGCTGCGCAAATACCGACCATCGACGGCGCGCTGACCGCGCAACGCGCCAGTCAACAGCTCACCACGCCCACAGGCACGGTGGTGCAGGCTTCCTTGCAGGCTTCTTGGGAGATCGACTTATTTGGCGCGCAGCGTTCTGCGCGCGATGCCGCACAAGCCAGATTACAAGGTGCACAGGCCGACTGGCATGATGCGCGCATCGTGGTCGCCGCAGAAGTAGCGAATCAATATTACAGTCTGCGCGCCTGCGAACAACTCGCACGGCTTGCGCGCAATGATGCGGATTCACGCAGTCAGTCGGCCAGTCTGGCGCAGCTGGCAGCGACGGCGGGTTTTCAGTCACCGGTCAGTGCTGGCCTGGCGCGCGCCAATGCAGCTCAGGGCAACAGTCTGGCGATCGTACAAAAGACTGCCTGTGAAGCGGATTTGAATGCGCTGGTCGCCCTGACTGCTGTAGCGCAGGATGTGTTGCGGTCACGTCTGACGCAGCAGTCTGCCGAACTACCGCAGACCGTCGATATTAGCGTTGAGAAGATACCCGCCACTGCGCTGGTTCAGCGGCCGGATGTGCGCGCGGCAGAACAAGCCGTCTATGCTGCGCGCGCTGATCTGGATGTGAGTAAGGCACAGCGTTATCCACGGTTGGCCCTGAGCGGTTCGATCGGTGCCGCGCAAATGCGCAGCAACGCCGGTGTGATGGATCTCGATACCTGGAGCCTGGGTCCCTTATCGCTGACCGTCCCCTTGTTTGATGGCGGACGTCGCGCAGCCAACGTGAGTACCTCCGAGGCTCGCAATGCCGAGGCAGAGATTCGTTATCGCGCAGTGGTGCGGCAAGCTGTGCGTGAAGTCGAGCAGGCGCTGCTCAATCTGCATGGCATGGCCGAGCGCAGCAATGATGCCCGCATTGTCAGCGAAGGTTTTCAGGCGTCTTTTGATGGCACTGCCAGTCGTGCCAATACCGGACTCGCCAGTCAGCCTGAACTGGAAGAAGCCCGACGCTTGCGATTAGCGGCGGAATCGGCCTGGGTCGTTTTACAGCGTGAGCGTCTGCTCGCCTGGATTGTTCTTTATCGTGCAACGGGCGGCGGCTGGCAATTGGCCAGCCAACCCGGCACTCTGTCACCCACACTCGCACCATGAATAGCATTAATATGAAAAACTTAGCACTGTTTCGCCGCCTGTCTGCGATGAATAATTTCAAGCTGCGCTCGCGCTCTGCGATGCTGCTCTTAATAGGTCTGATCGCTTTCTCGGGCGTCGGTCTGCTGGTGCGTCAATCGACTGCGGCAGATGATAAAAAAGCGGCTGCCAAGCCGGCGCTGACCGTCACAGCGGTGCAGCCAACACGCTCAAGTTTGCCGGTCAAGCTGCGCGCAAATGGCAACATCGCCGCCTGGCAGGAAGCCATCATCGGCAGCGAATCGCCCGGCTTACGGTTGGCTGAGGTGCGCGTGAATGTCGGCGATCAGGTCAAAGTCGGCGAGGTGCTGGCCGTGTTTGACGCGACGACGGTGCAGGCCGAACTGGCGCAGGCCCGCGCAGGCTTACAAGAAGCCGAGGCCAATGCGGCAGAGGCGCTGGCCAATGCCAATCGGGCCCGTTCGCTGCAAACCAGCGGAGCGCTCAGTGCGCAGCAAATCAGTCAGTATCTGACCGCAGAATTGATCGCACAGGCCAAGCTCGCCTCCGCTAAAGCCAATCTGAACGCGGTGCAGCTTCGGCTTGCGCACACCCAAGTAGTGGCGCCCGACAGCGGTTTGATTTCGTCGCGTAGTGCCACCGTCGGTGCAGTCGGTGGACAAGGCATGGAGCTGTTTCGCATGGTCCGACGCGGTCGTCTTGAGTGGCGCGCCGAACTGGCAGCGCAAGAGCTGGCATCGATTCGGCGTGGTGCTGAGGTACGCGTGACGGCGACGAATGGTGCCCAGGTCAAAGGCCATGTGCGCGCCATCGCGCCCACGGTCGACGCACAAACGCGTAACGCTTTGGTGTATGTGGATCTGTCGAACGGTGCGGATAAACTCGCGCCATTAAAGGCCGGTATGTTTGCCAGCGGTGAATTTGTACTCGGCAGTTCCAATGCGCTCACTGTACCCTCGCAGTCTGTGGTGGTGCGGGATGGATTTTCTTATGTGTTCGTCGTTCAGGCTGATCAGCGCGTGAGCCAGCGCAGGGTCAGTGTTGGGCGTCGCTTAGCCGATAGTATTGAAATCATTGACGGGGTTACGGCCGACAGTGTTTTAGTCGCCAATGGCGCCGGCTTCCTCAATGACGGCGACTTGATCAAACGTGTCACTGCCGCTGCAAAATAAGCGACAACAAAAGGACTTCGAGTGAATTTTTCCGCTTTATCGATCAAGAATCCGATCCCGGCCATCATGCTGTTTATTCTGCTGAGCCTGGCGGGTTATCTGTCTTTCCGCGCTAATGCTGTGCAGGATTTTCCCGACATTGAATTGCCGATCGTCGTCGTCAGCGCGCAGTTGGCTGGTGCCGCACCGGCGCAATTGGAAACGGAAGTCGCGCGCAAGATTGAAGATGCCGTGGCTACTCTGGCCAGTGTCAAAAATATCTATACCCAGATTCTGGATGGTGAGGCCAAGGTCACGGTCGAGTTCATTCTCGAAAAGCCCATCGCTGAAGCCGTCAATGATGTGCGCGATGCGGTCGCGCGCGTGCGGGCCGACTTGCCGGGTGAGTTACGTGATCCTTCCGTTACCAAGGCATCGACGGCGGGCAAGGTGGTGCTGACATTTACCGCCAGTTCGCCCGATGGTAAGTTGGACATGCAAGACCTGAGCTGGTTAGTCGACAATACCGTCACCAAACGCCTGTTGAATGTGCCGGGCCTGGGCGCAGTCAAACGGGTTGGTGGTGTGACGCGCGAAATCCGCATTGAGCTCGACAGCCTGCGTATGGCAGCCTTAAAAGTATCGGCCATTGATGTGTCGCGCCGGCTGCGTCAGGTGCAGCAGGAAGCGCCGGGCGGACGCGGCGATGTCAGCGGTGCCGAGCAGTCTGTGCGCACGATTGCGACCGTTAAATCCGCCGCCGAGCTGGCGGCCATGGCCTTCCCTTTGCCGGACGGTCGGCAAGTCCGGCTTGATCAGATTGCCAATGTGACTGATACGACCAGCGAAGCACGCTCGCTGGCGACGCAGGATGGCAAGGTCGTGGTCGGCTTTGAAGTTTTCCGTACCAAAGGTGCGAGTGAGGTCGATGTGGCAGCCGGTGCGCGCGCCACGGTCGAAGCACTGCGCGCCGAGAATCCCAATGTGCGTTTTGAGCAGGTCATCGATAACGCGATGCCGATTGAAGAAAATTTTGATGGCTCCATGGAGCTGCTATACGAAGGCGCGGTGCTCGCCGTTCTCGTCGTGTGGTGGTTCTTGCGTGACTGGCGCGCGACGCTGGTCGCCGCGGCGGCCTTGCCTTTGTCGGTCATGCCGACCTTTCTTGGCCTGATTTATTTTGGTTATACCCTCAATACGGTCACCCTGATTTCGCTCGCGCTGGTGGTCGGTGTGTTAGTCGATGATGCGATCGTCGAGATTGAAAATATTGCGCGCCATCTGCGCATGGGAAAAACGCCCATGCAGGCGGCCATGGAAGCGGCCGATGAAATTGGCATGGCGGTCATTGCCACCACATTTGCATTGGTCGCCGTATTTTTACCGACCGCCTTTATGGGTGGTGTGCCGGGTTTGTTCTTTAAACAGTTTGGCTGGACGGCGGTGCTGGCGATTCTGGCCTCCCTGATGGTGGCGCGTCTATTAACGCCAATGATGGCCGCTTACATTTTGAAGCCGACCATCGAAGGCACTGAAAAAGACAGCGCGCTCATGTTGCGTTACATGGCCCTGATGCAGTGGTGCCTGAAAAACCGTCTAATCACTTCCGTCTGTGCTGGAGTATTTTTTATCGCCTCACTTGCGCTGGTCCCTTTGCTGCCGACCGGTTTTGTACCGCCCAAGGACCGCGCGCAGACGCTGGTCAATCTGGAATTGCCGCCGGGTTCCACGCTGGCGCAGACCAGTGCCATGACCGAGCAGGCGCGCCAAATGCTTATGCAGGTTAAGGGCGTGACGAATGTATTTAGTTCCATCGGCGGCGGTTCAAGTGGTAACACCTTTGCGCCAGGTGCAGCCGCCGAAGCTCGCAGGGCTGTCATGACGGTGAAGGTGGTTGAGCGAAGTGAGCGGCATGAAACCTTGCTCGAACTCGAACGTCAAATTCGCGTTAAATTAAGTGATCTGCCTGGCGCACGCGTGGCTGTCGGTCAGGCCGATCCGGGTGGGAAAATGCAGTTAGTCTTGCGCAGTGATGATCCCCTGGCCCTCATCGAAACAGCGCGCAAGGTCGAAGGCGAATTACGCACGCTCAAGGGTATCGGTAATGTGAATTCAAGCGCGGCCCTGGTGCGCCCGGAGATCGTCGTGCGGCCTGATTTTGCCCGCGCAGCCGACCTGGGCGTGACTGCTGCCAGCATTGGCGAAACGGTGCGTGTGGCCACCGCTGGTGATTACGATACGGCGCTGACTAAAATTAATTTACCCGAGCGACAGGTGGCGGTACGGGTCAAATTGCCCGACACCGTGCGTGCTGATCTGGACGCGATTGGTCGCCTGACTGTGCCGGGAAAAAATGGTCCGGTACTACTGGAAAATGTGGCCAGCATTACGATGGAAAGTGGTCCGGCACAGATCGCTCGGCTTAACCGCAGTCGCAACGTGACGTTTGACGTCGAGCTGGGCGAGCGTACCCTCGGCGACGTCAATAAAGAAGCCAAGGCGTTGCCGAGCATGAAAAATTTACCGCCTTCCGTGAAGATCGCCGAGCTCGGTGATGCGCAGGAAATGCAGGCGCTGTTTGCCAGCTTCGGCATCGCCATGGCGATCGGTGTGCTGTGTATTTACGGCGTGCTGGTCCTGCTCTTTAAGGACTTCATGCAACCGATAACGATCCTGGCCGCCTTGCCGCTATCGATCGGTGGCGCTTTTGTCGCCTTGCTCATTACCGGCAAAGCCTTATCGATGCCGTCCATGATCGGTCTAATCATGTTGATGGGGATCGTGACCAAGAATTCGATCCTGCTGGTCGATTACGCGATTCTTGCGCGCGCCGAAGGTATGAGTCGTTTCGATGCTTTGGTCGACGCCTGTCATAAACGAAGCCGGCCGATCCTGATGACCACCATCGCCATGGGCGCCGGCATGCTGCCGCTGTCACTAGGCTACGGCGCTGACCCAAGTTTCCGCTCACCGATGGCGACCGTCGTCATTGGCGGGCTGATTACGTCGACGCTCCTCAGTTTGCTGGTGGTGCCGGCGGTGTTTACGTATGTGGATGATGCCCAGCGCTGGTTCGTCAAGGTGCTGCGGCTGGGACGGCCTGGGTAAGCAGGCTCACCAGCTTTTGCGGGCTATTTAAAGCGGATTTTCTGTCCAGTCTTGATGTTGATCGCATAGCGTACGTTGTCTTCGATGATCTGGATATCATCCGGTGGGGCGTTGCCGGCCAAGGCGCCGGATAATACTGGCAAGCCTTCGCCTTTGCGCAGCAGTTCATCGGCCCGTTCATAGACATTCTGGCAGCCAGTCTCGGCGATCAGGGTTTGTACGATGGGGACCTTCCAGGCATCCACGCCAGCGGCTTGAAACTGACATACCAGATAGGCCGGCGAGCCGTTGTACCAGTCGACCAGCAATCCCGGTAATCCATCCTCCTCACCAACGATGAGTCGAATCGGCTGTCCAGGCGGCGCTTTTTTCTTGGTGCGTTTGGCGATCGCGGCTTTAGTGCGGCGCTTGATCATGCCGTGATCGACGGCTTCGTTGGGATCGAAGGTCCAGACCCGGCCGCGGATTTGTGATTTGGGATTGTGCGCGGCACGAGCTAAAAATTCACCGGATGACGTTTGCACGATCGCTGTGGCGCCCATTTGATTGCGTTCACCGGGCTTGCCGTCGACCCGCTCGACAGCTGAAGCGTAGATCAGTGGATCGCGCTCGAGTAGGCTTTTTTCTTTGCCCTGTTTGATGGTGATGATGAGCATGATGTATGTTGATTCCTTGTGGTGTTAAAGCGTAAAGTCGTAGGCAATCGTCAGCGGCGCATGGTCACTAAAGCGTGCCTCCTTGTAGATGTCGACCGACTTCACACAGTCCGCGATACCGCTCGTGGTGACTTGATAATCGAGGCGCCAGCCGACGTTCTTGGCCCAGGCCTGGCCGCGATTACTCCACCAGGTGTACTGCTCAGCGCGCTGGTCGATGCGGCGAAACACATCGACTAAGCCGAGCTCATTAAACAGATGCGTGAGCCAGGCCCGTTCCTGTGGCAGAAAGCCGGAATTTTTCTGGTTACTTTTCCAGTTCTTCAGATCGATTTCCTGATGCGCGATATTCCAGTCACCACACACCACCACTTCGCGGCCACTGGCCTTGAGTTTAGTTAGGTGCGGCAGAAAAACTTCCATGAAACGAAACTTGGCCTGCTGACGCTCTTCGCTCGATGAGCCGGACGGGCAGTAGACCGATACCACCGACAGCGAGCCAAAATCGCACTGCACATAGCGGCCCTCGGCATCGAATTCAGGATTGCCAAAGCCGGTGATCACGGCGTCCGGCTTGCGGCGCGAATAAATGCCGGTGCCGGAATAGCCTTTTTTTTCTGCATAATGAAAATAGCCGGCATAAGCGCCTGGGTTTAACAGTTCATCGCTCATGTCCGGCGCCTGGGCCTTTAATTCCTGCACGCAGATCATGTCGGCATCTTGTAGTGCCATCCACTCGAAAAAGCCTTTTTTAGCGGCTGAGCGCACGCCATTTAAATTTGCAGAGATAATCTTGAGCATAGGTTTGTGGGCGTCTTGGTTGGGCTATGGGGGAGTCGTTCTTTATTTGACAGCATCAGCGATTCGGGTTTTGCGCCGCTTTCGATTTAAAATAGGCTTCTTTTCATGTCGTGCCCATCACCTAAGGCCACCATTATCTTGGATACGCTTCGTCAGCAGTTTATTTCATTTTCACTGAGTACCGGCGTATTACGCTTCGGTGCTTTTGTCACCAAGGCGGGGCGCACCTCGCCGTATTTTTTCAATGCCGGCTTGTTTAACGACGGTGCCGTATTAGGCAAGCTGGCCGATTTCTATGCCCAGACGCTGATCGACTCCGGCCTTGAATTCGACATGTTGTTCGGTCCGGCTTACAAGGGCATTACGCTGGCCTCGGCGACGGCCGTCGCGCTCGCGGCCAAAGGGCGCAATGTGCCGTTTGCCTTTAACCGCAAGGAAGCCAAAGATCACGGCGAAGGCGGCAGCATGGTCGGCGCTAAACTGCAGGGCAGGGTGGTGATCATTGATGACGTGATCTCCGCCGGCACCTCGGTGCGCGAATCGGTGGAGATGATTCGCGCCGCCGGCGCGACGCCTTGCGCCGTGCTGATCGCCCTCGACCGCATGGAGCGCAGCGGTGCCGACGATGCGCTGTCGGCCCATTCAGCGGTGCAGGAAGTCAGTCTGGCCTACGACATGCCGGTGATACCCATCGCTAATCTGAACGACCTGTTTGCCTACCTCTCGCTGACAGCCGACCCGCAGATCGCCAGCCATACGGCAGCCGTAACTGCTTATCGGCAGCGCTATGGCGTGGCAGCTTAGCCGGCCAGTTTTTTCTTTAACAGTTCAGTCAGCTGGGCTGGATTGGCTTTACCCGCCGACGCCTTCATGGCCTGACCGATCAGGGCATTGAAGGCTTTTTCTTTCCCGGCGCGGAATTCTTCCACCGATTTGGCATTCGCTGCCAGCACACCGTCAATGATGGCCTCCAGTGCACCACTGTCGGAAATCTGTTTTAAGCCCTTCGATGTAATGACCTCATCGGCCAGTGTCGGGCTGGCCGAACCGGCCTCCCACATGGCGGCAAAGACTTCCTTGGCGATTTTGTTGGAAATGGTGCCATCGGCAATCCGTTGCAGCAGCAGTGCCAGCTGCGCGGCGGATACCGGCGCAGCAGCAATGTCAGTATTCTCACGATTCAGTGTGGAGGCCACGTCACCCATGAGCCAGTTCGCAGCTTGCTTGGCTTGCTCTTTGCCGACCAGGCCAGCGACGGCTTCAAAATAAGTCGCCATGGCTTTGGACTGGGTCAGTACCGCAGCATCGTATTCAGACAGCGCAAACGCATGGATGAAGCGCTCACGCATGGCAGCGGGCAGCTCCGGCATCTCGGCCTTCACGCGCGCAATCCATTCGGGCGAAATCGCCAGTGGCGGCAAATCGGGATCGGGGAAGTAGCGATAGTCTTGTGCGTCTTCCTTGCTGCGCATCTGCCGGGTTTCCCGTTTTTCCGGGTCATATAGACGGGTCGCCTGGACCACACGGCCACCGTCTTCGATCAGCTCGATCTGACGCCGAACTTCGATATTGATCGCATCCTCAAGGAAGCGGAACGAGTTCAGATTCTTGATTTCACAGCGCGTGCCGTATTCTTGCTGACCCATCGGACGCACCGAGACATTGGCGTCGCAACGGAACGAGCCTTCCTGCATATTGCCATCACAAATGCCAAGCCAGGTGACCAGCGAATGCAGCGCCTTGGCGTAGGCGACGGCCTCGGCGGCGCTGCGCATGTCGGGCTCGGTGACGATTTCCAGCAGCGGCGTGCCGGCCCGGTTAAGGTCGATGCCGGTCATGCCGTGATAGTCCTCATGCAGCGATTTGCCGGCGTCTTCTTCGAGATGCGCGCGGGTTAATTGCACGCTGCGCACTTCTGCTTTGCCGTCTTTTTCAAATACGAAGCTTACTTTGCCGCCCTGGACGACCGGCGTTTCGAACTGACTGATCTGGTAGCCCTTGGGCAGATCCGGATAGAAGTAGTTTTTACGCGCAAAAATCGACACCGGCGTGATCAGGGCGTCGACCGCCAGACCAAACTGAATTGCCCGTTCGACCGCGGCCTTGTTCATCACCGGCAGCGCGCCTGGCAGGGCCAGATCGACTGGTGATACCTGTGTATTCGGCTCGGCGCCAAAACGGGTCGATGCGCCGCTGAATATTTTTGACTGCGTCGTCAGCTGCGCATGTGTTTCCAGACCAATCACGACTTCCCACTGCATAATTTCCTCGCTTATTTCTCTGTCTCGTTGCTTAGTTTCGTTACGTAGTTTCGTCGCGCTGATACGCGACCGGCGATGCTTGATCAGGCGACTAAATACCTGCCGGCAGACGCGCATGCCAGTCGGTCGCCTGCTGGTACTGATGCGCCACATTGAGCAGTCGCGCTTCATCGAAAAAATTACCGATCAATTGCAGCCCGACCGGACGCTGCGCATTTTTTTCGCCCTGACCAAAACCGCAGGGAATCGACATGCCCGGCAAGCCCGCCAGACTGGTCGACAAGGTAAAAATATCGGCCAGGTAGTTCGCCACCGGATCGTCGGCCTTATCGCCCAGGTCCCATGCCACGGTCGGTGATACGGGCCCCATGATCACGTCGCATTTCGTGAAGGCGTTCTGGAAATCCTGTGAAATCAGACGGCGGATTTTTTGCGCCTGCAAATAGTAAGCGTCGTAGTAACCATGCGAGAGTACATAGGCGCCCACCAGAATGCGACGTTTGACTTCAGCACCAAAACCCTGTGCGCGGGTCTTCTGGTACATATCGGATAAATCCTTGTACTGCTCAGCGCGAAAGCCGTAGCGCACACCGTCAAAACGCGACAGATTGCTGGATGCTTCAGCGCCGGCGATGACGTAGTACACCGGGATCGACAGTTCGGTCTTGGGTAATGAAATGTCGACCAATGTTGCACCGAGTTTTTCAAATTCACTCAGGGCTGCGCGGACCGCCTGCTCGACATCGGCCGCCAGACCGGGACCGAAATATTCACGCGGCACGCCGATGCGCAGGCCTTTTAAGCTTTGCTGCAAATGACGATTGAAGTCTTCAGCGGGACGCTCGATAGAGGTCGAATCGCGCGCGTCAAAACCGGCCATGGCGTTGAGCAGCATGCCGCAGTCTTCGGCGGTTCTGGCCATCGGCCCGCCCTGATCGAGCGAGGAAGCAAAGGCAATCATGCCAAAGCGCGATACTCGGCCATAGGTCGGTTTGATGCCGGTCACGCCACACAAGGCTGCCGGCTGACGGATCGAGCCGCCAGTGTCGGTGCCGGTGGCAGCGGGTGTTAAGCGTGCCGCCAGCGCTGCAGCGGATCCGCCCGACGAGCCACCCGGAATGGCGCGCAAGTCCCAGGGATTTTTTACTGCGCCGTAGAAGGAATTTTCGTTCGACGAACCCATGGCAAATTCGTCGCAATTGAGTTTGCCTAGGGTGACTGTGCCGGCCTGATTAAAGCGCTCGACCACGGTCGCATCGAAGGGGCTGGTGTAATTTTGCAGCATCTTCGAGCCAGCAGTTGAACGCCAGTCGCGCGTAACAAAAATATCCTTGTGCGCGATCGGAATACCAGTCAGCGGGGTGGCCGTATTACCTGCCAGGCGTACATCGGCCGCAGCGGCCTGCTGCAGACTGAGAGCGGGATCGACGTGCAAGAAGGCGTTCAGATGACTCTGGGCGATACGCGTCAAATGCCATTGCGTGAGTTCGGTGGCCGAGATCTTTTTCGCTTGCAGCAGGTCGGAGAGTTCTTTGATGGTCTTGGTATGCATGGTGTTCCAGCGACGATTTTCAGGTCCGGTCGTAGCAGGATTGCTGCGCCCGGGTGGGTATCAGGGATGACCGATTTTATTCAATTACTTTCGGCACGAGGTATAGCCCATCCTGCGTGGCGGGGGCAACGCGCTGATAATCCTCGCGACGATTGACTTCGCTGACGACATCTTCGCGCAGGCGTAGGGAGAGCGTGTTTTGGATCGCGGCGATAGGGTGATTTAGTGGTGCTATGCCGTTAGTGTCGACAGCGCGCATTTGCTCGACCAAGGCAAAAATGCCATTGAGTTTGTCGAGTGTCTGGCTGGCTTCGACTTCGGTCAGTTCGAGTTGGGCCAGGTGAGCAAGGCGTTGCACATCGGTCAGAACGAGGGACATGGTGGTGAGCGCTATAAAATGTTGAAGAAGATGTTAAAAATACAAAATAATGCAAAAGTCGGGCCAAGCTTGTCAAAATGCTGTCATCACCCTGTATTTTTGCCGATTATGACTGCAAGTTTCAGGCAAATTATAAGGTAGAATGACGAGCTATTGCCGCGATGGTGGTCTGACGTGTACCGACGCCGTGCAAAATAGTTATTTATTCACCTTTTTAATTTGCTAAGCGCAGTGTTTTTGCGCATCAGGACAAGACATGTTTGGTTTTTTACGTAGTTATTTTTCAAACGATCTGGCGATTGATTTAGGCACCGCCAATACGCTGATTTACGTCCGTGGCCTGGGCATTGTGCTCGATGAGCCGTCGGTGGTCGCGATTCGCCAGCAAGGTGGACCCAACGGCAAGAAAACGATTCAGGCAGTCGGCAAGGAAGCCAAGCAAATGCTGGGCAAAGTGCCGGGCAATATTGAAGCCATTCGGCCAATGAAAGACGGCGTGATCGCCGACTTTACTGTGACCGAGCAAATGCTCAAGCAATTTATTCGCATGGTGCATGATTCCAAGCTGTTCCGGCCTTCGCCACGGATCATCATCTGTGTTCCCTGCGGTTCGACCCAGGTCGAGCGGCGCGCAATTCGTGAGTCGGCACTGGGTGCTGGTGCCTCGCAGGTCTATCTGATCGAAGAACCGATGGCCGCAGCCATTGGCGCCGGTTTGCCGGTGTCGGACGCGACCGGCTCGATGGTGGTCGATATCGGCGGCGGCACGACCGAAGTCGGTATCATTTCCCTCGGCGGTATGGTCTACAAAGGCTCGGTACGCGTCGGTGGCGACAAATTCGATGAAGCGATCGTCAACTATATCCGCCGTAACTACGGCATGCTGATCGGCGAACAAACGGCCGAGGCCATCAAGAAGGCCATCGGCTCGGCCTTTCCCGGCTCGGAAGTGCGCGAAATGGAAGTCAAGGGACGTAATCTGTCGGAAGGCATCCCGCGCTCCTTTACCATTTCGTCCAACGAAATTCTCGAGGCGCTGACCGACCCGCTCAACAATATCGTCTCGGCTGTCAAAAACGCCCTTGAGCAAACCCCGCCTGAACTGGGTGCCGACATCGCTGAAAAAGGCATGATGCTCACTGGTGGTGGCGCCTTGTTGCGCGATCTGGATCGTTTGCTGATGGAAGAAACAGGCCTGCCGGTGATTGTTGCAGAAGATCCTCTGACCTGTGTTGTGCGCGGTTCAGGCATGGCGTTAGAGCGGATGGACAAGCTCGGTTCGATTTTCTCTTACGATTAAGAGGCGAAAGGCGTCGCTTATTGCCTGCTTCGCGCTGCCATAAGCAGTTAAGATAATCTATTACTGACGCTTCAAGAATCTGGCTCTGATGGAATACAGTCCACCGCCGCTTTTCAAACAGGGTGCCTCTGCGCGCGCTAAAGTCGTCTTCTTTTCTTTCATCGCAATTGCATTGCTGGTGGCTGATTCGCGCATGCGTTCCCTGACCCTCCTGCGACAGGTTTTTGCCACTTCGCTCTATCCTTTGCAGATGGTCGCTCTGGTCCCGCGCGACCTGATCGCCACGGCCAACAATTACTTTATCAGCCTGGCGACTTCCGAAAAAGAGAACGCCAGTCTGCGTCGCCAGCAGAGCGTGAATGCGCAGATGCTGCAGCGTGCCCAGCAGCTGTTAGCGGAAAATAATCAGCTACGCAAATTACTCGGCACCAGCGAACAACTCACCGCCCCCTCGGTGATGAGCGAGATTTTGTTCGACGCCCGTGATACCGGTTCACGCAAAGTCGTCGTCAATCGCGGCTTGCAACACGGCGTCGCCGTGGGTCAGCCGGTGATCGATGATACCGGCGTCGTCGGCCAGGTAACGCGGGTCTTTCCTTTCACCTCCGAAGTGACCCTGCTGACCGATAAAGACCAGGCGATTCCGGTGCAGGTCGTGCGGAGTGGACTGCGCAGCGTGGCGTATGGCCGCGGTCGTTCCGGTGTACTCGATTTGCGCTTCATGGCCGCCAATGCCGATATTCAGGTCGGCGATGTATTGGTCACCTCGGGTATCGACGGCGTTTATCCGCCCGGGCTGGCGGTCGCCAAAGTCGTCCAGGTAGAAAACACGACCAGCGATGCCTTTGCGCAGATTTTGTGTCAGCCGGCCGCCGGCATCGACCGTAATCGGCAGTTACTGATTCTGCTGGCCGAAACGGATATTCCACAGCGTCCCGAGTCGGAAGATGACCGCGACAAAAAAGACAAGCTGGGCCGCAAACGCACCCGTGATTTATTTCGTGAAGGCGCCAAGGAGCCGGTGCGTGCCGGCCCCGCGGAAGTGACAGAAGTCGCACCGGATGTCTTGCGCGATAAGCCTAAGCAGCCGGCGCAAGAGGCCGCCAGCGCCAAAGAAGCGCCGCGTCCCGTGATCGATCAGGCCAAGGCAGTGCCCGCTGCGCCGCCGCCACAGAAAAAAGCCTCCGCACCATGAATAATCCGCTCTATATCTTACTGCCTGTCAGCTCGACCTTTATTCTGGTGAGTCTGCTGTTGGCCTTCATATTTAACCTGCTGCCGCTGGGTGGCTACTATGCAGTTCCCGACTGTGTGGCGCTGGCGATCGTCTTCTGGAGTATCCACGAGCCGCGCAAGGTGGGTATCGGCGTGGCGTTTTGTCTTGGTCTGTTAATGGACGTGCACGATGGTTCGCTGCTGGGTGAAAATGCCTTGTCCTATACTTTGTTATCCTATTTTTCTATCATGATGCATCGCCGGGTACTGTGGTTTGGCACTGCGACACAGGCCTTGCACATTCTGCCTCTATTGCTGATCGCGCAGACCGTGCAGCTGCTGGTGCGCGTGATGGTGAGTGGTAAATTTCCAGGCTGGCTGGTCTTTACGGAGAGTTTTTCGACGGCCGCCTTGTGGCCCATCGCGACCTGGATTTTGCTCGCGCCACAGCGGCGGGCGATCGATCATGATGCAACCCGACCTATCTAAGCCCGCCTTGCGCGCGGATCAACAGGGACGGGCATGACCGAATTTAAGAATACCGAGCGCGAGCTATATTTTTTTCGATTGCGTATCTCGGCCATCGGCATCATGGTGCTCATCTGTTTTTCTATCCTGGCCACGCGCTTTGTCTGGCTGCAGGTGGTCAAGCACAATGAGTATGCCGCCCAGGCCGAAGAAAACCGCATCTCCATCGTGCCAGTGGTGCCTAATCGCGGGTTGATCCTGGATCGCAATGGCGTGGTCTTGGCGCGTAATTTTTCTGCCTATACGCTTGAAATCACACCCTCCAAAGTACGGGGTGATCTCGATGTGCTCATTGACGAACTCTCGACAGTGGTGGAAATCCAGCCCAAGGACAGAAAGCGCTTTCGCAAATTACTCGAAGAGTCGAAAAACTTTGAGAGCACGCCCATCCGTACCCGCCTGAGCGACGACGAAGTCGCGCGTTTTACGGCCCAGCGTTACCGGTTTCGTGGGGTGGAAATTCAGGCCCGACTGTTTCGCCAGTATCCGCTCGGTCAGGTGGCTTCGCATGTGATCGGCTACATTGGCCGCATCAGTCAGAAAGATGCGGAAATCATCGACGACATGGAAGACAGCGCCAACTATGCCGGCACCGATTATATCGGCAAGGAAGGTTTGGAAAAGAGCTACGAGAAGCATTTACATGGCAATACCGGCTACGAAGAAGTGGAAGTCTCGGCGGGTGGACGGGCGGTGCGTACCCTGTCGCGTTCGCAGGCCAGCCCGGGCAATAATCTGATTCTGTCGATCGATATCGAACTGCAAAAAGTGGTAGAAGAAGCCTTCGGTGATCGTCGTGGCGCTTTCATTGCGATCGAACCGGCTACCGGTGATGTGCTGGCCTATGTGTCGATGCCGACCTTCGATCCCAATCTGTTTGTCGAGGGGATTGATCAGCAAAGCTGGGACATGCTGAATAATTCGCTTGATAAACCGCTGGTGAACCGGCCGCTGTCGGGCAGCTATCCGCCCGGTTCAACCTTTAAACCATTCATGGCCTTGGCCGCGCTTGAGCTGGGCAAACGGAGTACGCATTATTCGATCGCTGATCCGGGTTTCTTTTTTCTTGGGAATCACAAATTTAACGACGATAAGCCCGGCGGTCATGGCACGGTCGACATGTATCGCTCCATCGTGCAGTCCTGTGACACCTACTATTATTTGCTGGCCAATGATCTGGGCGTCGATAGCATTCATGATTTTATGAAGCCGTTTGGTTTCGGCCAATTGACCGGAATTGACCTCGAACACGAGAAAAAAGGGCTGCTACCTTCTACCGCCTGGAAGCGCGCCGCCAATAAGCTGCCGGCGCAACAGAAGTGGTACGCCGGTGAGACCATTTCATTAGGCATTGGACAAGGCTATAACTCCTTTACGCCGCTGCAAATGGCGCAGGCGATGGCAACCTTGGCCAATAACGGTGTGGTGATGCGACCGCATCTTGTCAAGCAAATTGAAAACGGCATTACGCGTGAACGCACGCCGACCGTGCCCAAGGAAAGTTATCGCATCAGCCTCAAGCAGGAAAATATTGATTTCATCAAAAATGCCCTGGTCGGCGTAACCAAGGAAGGTACTGCTGCGCGTGCCTTTGCCAATGCCGAGTACGTTTCTGCTGGCAAGACCGGAACCGCACAGGTGGTGGGCATGAAGAAAAATGAAAAGTACGATGCCAAACGGGTCGCCGAGCGGCATCGCGACCATTCACTCTATACGGCATTTGCACCGGCCGAGGCACCGCGTATTGCGATTGGTATCGTGGTGGAAAACGGCGGTTTTGGCGCCGAGGCGGCAGCGCCCATCGTACGCAAGGCCTTCGATTATTATTTGCTCGGTAAGCGCCCGCTTGAGCGCGATAAACCCAGCGATGAAAAAGCGCCCTCTGGTGACATGCGTTCCGAGGCGGAGCTCAAGGCGTATTCCGAATCGGTGGGCGGTCCCAAACCCGGCGCTGAAACTTCTGGCAATAAGGACTGAACATGCTTTCTTCCCGTCCGTTCATGCAAATCATTCGCCCGTATTTTATGGTGTTTGATACGACGCTCTCGCTGATCATTTTTCTTATTTTGTCGATGGGACTTGTGACGCTTTATTCAGCCGGCATTGATTTTCCCGGTCGGGTCGAGGACCAGTTACGCAATATTATTGTAGCCTTCATCGTGATGTGGATTTTTGCGAATATTCCGCCGCAAACTTTGATGAGTTTTGCCGTGCCCATTTATACCTTTGGCATTGCCATGCTGATCGCGGTGGCGATGTTTGGGCTGGTTAAAAAAGGTGCACGGCGCTGGATTAACTTCGGCTTTGTTATTCAGCCATCAGAGATCATGAAAATTGCCATGCCGCTGATGCTGGCCTGGTTTTTTCAGAAACGCGAAGGCATGATTCGCTGGCGTGAATTTGCGGTCGCCGCCTTACTGTTGGCGCTGCCGGTCGGACTGATCGCGCGCCAGCCGGATTTGGGCACGGCCTTGCTGGTATTGGCGGCGGGCTTTTATGTGATTTTTCTGGCCGGGCTGTCCTGGAAAGTACTGAGCGGATTATTTTTTCTGGTCGCCGCCAGTCTGCCGGTGCTGTGGTCGGTACTGCATGGCTACCAGCGTGAGCGGGTGATGATGCTGATCGACCCATCTTCGGACCCGCTGGGCAAGGGCTTCCACATCATTCAATCGACCATTGCGGTGGGCTCTGGCGGCATCGCCGGCAAGGGATGGATGCAGGGCACCCAGGGGCGGCTGGAATTTATTCCCGAGCGCACCACCGATTTTATTTTTGCGGTGTTTTCGGAAGAATTTGGTCTGATCGGTAATTTGATTCTGCTGCTGCTGTATTTATTATTGATCGGTCGCGGCCTCATTATTGCTGCCAATGCACCGACCTTTTTTACCCGTTTGCTGGCCGGCGCGATTACCTTGATCTTCTTCACCTACGCCTTCGTCAATATGGGTATGGTGAGTGGTATCTTGCCGGTAGTCGGCGTACCATTGCCCTTCATGAGTTACGGCGGCACATCCCTGATGACGCTGGGACTGGGAACCGGCATTCTGATGAGTATTCAGCGGCACCGAAAACTGATGCAAAGCTGATGCTGTTCGGCGCACAAAGAGGCCTGCGAATCATGTCGATCCAAGGCGCACGCATTGTTATCTTTCTGAGTTTGCTGGTGCTGGCTGCCTGCAGCAGTCCGCTCAGACAGCCTGAACCTGCGCCGAGTCGCCCCAGAACGACGGCGGTGACGCCAGCGCCCAATGTGCCAGGCTCTGGGACAAACCCAGCGGCAAACGGCCTGCCAGCAGCCAACTCCGGGCGCGGTGGCTATTACAAAGATGATGGTCCGGCTGACATGACGCCTGAAAATCTGCTCGCCACGCCCAATGCGGTTCCCAAAGTTGAGCCGTATTCAGTACCGGGTAATCGCCCCTATGCCGTGTTTGGCAAAACCTATACGCCGATCACCGACGACAAGCCCTTTGTTGAGCGCGGCATCGCCAGCTGGTACGGTAAAAAATTTCACGGACAAAAAACTTCGTCCGGCGAAAAATACGATATGTTTCAAATGACAGCCGCGCATCCGACTCTGCCGATCCCTTCCTATGCGCGGGTGACCAATCTGGCCAGCGGAACGCAAATCATCGTGCGCATTAATGATCGCGGGCCGTTTCATTCCAGTCGTATTATTGATCTCTCGTACACCGCTGCCCTGAAGCTGGGTTATCTGGCCAGTGGCAGCAGCCTGCTGGAGGTGGAGCGTTTGCTGCCGGAGCAGATACGCAGCATGCAAAAAGGCTTGGCGGGCGAGCCGCTATTGCCGATGCATGCACAGCTGACACCACCAATACAAACAGCACAAACAGCACAAACAGCACAAACAGCACAAACAGCGCCGGTAAAAGACATCACCGAAGCGCGCATGCGGCTGACCTCCTTGAGGCCTGATGCCAAGGATGTGATCGGTGACTTGATCGACGCCGCCACCCTCCGCCAGGAGCGGGTTACGCCAGCAGGTATTTATTTACAGTTTGGTGTGTATGCGCAGATTGCCAATGCCGAAGCATTTTTGAGTCGTCTGTTACCCAAGTGGGCTGACGATCAGCCGGCGGTCGATATTGTGGAGGCCGGTGCGATGGTCCGTATCCTCAGCGGTCCGTATGCCGGGCGTGAGGCGGCCAACGCGGCGGCGCTCAAATTACAGCGGGCGGGCTTTAGCAAGCCCATCGTCGTGGAACGTTAAAACGACGCGCTTAGTTTTCCTGCCCGTCTTTCATGCGCAAGGCCAATTCATACAAGGCATTCTTTTTTTGCCCGGTAATCTGCGCAGCCAGACCGGCAGCCTGCTTGACAGAACACTCGGCCAACAAAATACCCAGGATACGCTCGGCTTCGGCTTGGTCCTGACCGCGCGCCACCGGTGCACCCTCCACCAGTAAAACAAATTCACCGCGCTGGCGATGGGCATTTTCATTGATCCAGACGACTGCTTGGGCTACCGTGCAGCGGTGAATTTCTTCAAATAATTTGGTCAGCTCACGTCCCAGAACGATTTGTCGTTCGGGCTCGAAGATGGTCGTCAATGCGTCAAGCGTATCGGCAATGCGGTGGGGCGCTTCATAAAAGACCAGCGTCGCCGCGCACTGCCGCAAACTCGTGAGCAGTGTTTCGCGCTGTTTGGCCTTGGCTGGTAAAAATCCAACGAAATGAAATGTGTCATTCACCAAGCCGCTGGCAGCCAGGGCCGTCAGTACAGCCGATGCGCCAGGCAAGGGCAGCACACGCAAGCCGGCGCTGCGTACGGCATCGACAATCCGCGCACCCGGATCTGATACAGCCGGCGTGCCGGCATCCGATACCAGGGCAATGCGTTCGCCAGCATGAAGGCGGGCAATCAGCTTCTCGGCGACTTCGCGTTCATTGTGTTCGTGGGCAGCGATCAGTGGTTTGGCTAAGCCGTAGCGTCCCAGCATTTGTGCGGTGTTACGGGTATCTTCACAGGCAATCGCATCGACCAGACCCAGCACGTGCAAAGCGCGCACAGTGATGTCACCGAGGTTACCGATCGGCGTAGACACCACATATAATGTTCCGGCAGGCGTGATTTGTTGCGCCATCTCGTCCATGAGAGGCACTGGGGACAAGCTGGGCGCCGGGCTGCTGGCTGATTCGGTCATCGGGGAGGGTCTATGTCGGGATTAAGAAGGAGGCGCCCTCTGCACGGCAGGCGGCGAACGATCTGGGTGTCAGGATTGTGCGCGACTGTGCAGACAATTACAAGTCCGGCACTGTTCTGGCCGGCCAATCCCCTGCATCGTTTTCAGACCTACTGAGATGGCCAGCAAATCATCCGGACATCGTACCGAGCAACAAATTCGCGGCCAGGCCGGGGAAGATGCCGCGCTGGCGTATTTACTCGAACAGGGTTTGCATCTGCTGGCGCGTAATTTTTTGTGCAAAGCCGGCGAGATTGATCTGATCATGCGGGATCACGCAAGCCTGGTCTTTGTCGAGGTGCGGCGGCGCGCCAAGTCGGCGTATGGTGGCGCGGCAGCGAGCATCACGCCGGCTAAGCAGCGCAAACTCATTCTTGCGGCGCAGTTTTATTTACTGCGCTACCGCATGCCACCGGCCTGCCGCTTTGATGTGGTGGCCATCGATGGCGCGCAATTACACTGGCTCAAGGATGCGATCAGTGCCTGAGGTTTGTTATGTCAGGCAAAGCGATGATTTTCACGCGCCAGATAAAACCATTCGTGACCCGGTAGGGCGCCCGCATCGGGGAAGACGATAAAGCCATCACACAGCGCAAAAATTTGTGTGCCGTCGTGGCGGGTGCCGATCAGATCGCCGGTCGCTAAGCGATCAAAGCTGATCCAGGTGCGGGCGAAGCGATCATCGGCATGCTGTCGATCGATGACTTCGTAAATACTCAGGGCTTCGATTTGGGAGGCGGGCGGCGCAGTCGGCGTGGCGGTCAGACCCAATAGGGACAAGGTATTGCGAATCGCCTGATAGCCCACTTCGGGTGCGGCAGGGTCTTCATGCTGACCGCATTCGAGCGTGATCGCATAACCGCCGCAGGAACGCATGAATTCTGTGGTGCCAACGCCGTAGCGGGTATCGGTATTGAGCGTATTGAGGGGCAAGCCTTTGGTCTGTGCTTCCTGCGTACGGCGTGCGACGCCAATCGCGTAGGTCGACAGCCAGCCGTCCACAAAACGCCGAATACCAAGATGGCGCACCATGGTCTCCTCTTGGACGGCATGCATGAAGGGTTCCAGGGGGCCGTCATTGTTGCGTGGCCCGACCATGGCAAAGGCCTCGCTGCCGGCGCGAAAGGAGTGCAGGTCGAGCAGGACATCGTGCTGGCTCAGGAGCGGGCAAAGCCAGTTCGCGATATGGTCTTCGTAGTCGATCGGTAAGCTAGTCGGCGTCAGGTTACGGTTCAGGTTACGGTCGCCCATGCGCTGGCCGCGCTGATAGGCCAAGGCATTGGTGGTCGGCACAAAGGTGACGCTGCCGGCGGCGATCGTCAGCGCGCCGCTGTCGAGTTCCTGCAGCACGCGCCGGATCGCCTGGGTGCCGCAGATTTCATTGCCATGCACGGCGCCGGTGACGATCAGGCGGGTGCCCGGACGCTGGCCGGTATAAGTCAGGGAAAAGAAATGGGCCGGATTCACCGCGATGGGCTGCTGCATAGGATGTCTGACTTCCAAAAAATTGAATATCATGTCGCCCGACAGGACGACAGGGTAATATTATCCGCTAGCCGGGCATTTTATGCCTGCGTTTGCCGCGCGGACCCTGAAAAAAGAATAACAACACCAAAACCCAAGGAAAAACATTCTCTCCCGGCCACTGCACTATAATCGACACCACTATGAATACTCAACGAATCCTCGCGCACTTCCATGAAAGTGCCGAACTTAAAATGCATGCCGCCGACATTTTGGCGCCAGCCATCAGTGATGCCATTGATCTTTTATTTATGGCGCTCTCGAATGGTAACAAAATCCTCGTCTGCGGTAATGGCGGCTCGGCGGCGGACAGTCAGCATTTTGCCGCCGAACTGGTGGGCCGTTTTGAACGGGAACGCCTGCCTTTGCCGGCCATGGCGCTGACCACCGATTCCTCGATTTTAACCGCCGTGGGCAACGACTACAGTTATCGGGATATTTTTTCCAAACAGGTGCAGGCTTTCGGCCAGGCAGGTGACGTGCTGCTGGCGTTTTCTACCTCAGGCAATTCTGCCAACATTATTGCTGCCATCGAAGTCGCTCAGGAGCGCGATATGCGTATCGTCGCGCTGACCGGTAAAGGCGGCGGTGAAATCGGCAAGATTTTGTCGGATGTCGATGTCCATCTGTGTGTGCCGCATGACCGGACTGCGCGGATTCAGGAAGTGCATTTAGTTATGATTCATTGTTTATGCGACGGTATTGATGTCGCGCTTTTTGGAGGTTCTGAACGTGCATAACATTCATCGCAAGGTTTCGCTGCATCCGACGCTCAAGCGGGCACTGCTGTTTTCTGTTCTGGCCTTGAGTCTGCAAGGCTGCGTTGAAATGGCGGTCGGTACCGCCGTGGTCGCGACCATGGTGGCGACAGATCGACGCACCGTTGGCGCACAAACCGAGGACGCAGCCATCATGCTCAAGGGGGCCAATAAAATCGCTTCCAACTATCCTGATGCGCACGTCAACGTCAATAGTTTTAATCGCAAAGTGCTGCTGACCGGCGAAGTCAAGGACGAGGCTGCCAAGCAGGCCATTGAGCGCGAATTCGCCACCATCGAGGCGGTGCAATCGGTCGCCAATGAAATTGAGATCAATTTTTTATCCAGCTATACCTCGCGCGCGAACGATGCGCTCATCGGTGCCAAGGTCAAGGCCTCGATCGTTAATGAGCGCCGTGATCTGCTCAATGTGGTCAAGGTCATCACCGAGAATGGCGCGGTATTTCTGGTCGGTCGTGTCACCCAAAGCGAAGGTGCCTTCGTCGGTGATATCGCCGCCGGTGTGGCGGGGGTAAAAAAAGTCGTGAAGATTTTTGATTACCTGAGCGAAGAAGAACTGAGCCGGATAAACAAGGGATTGTAAACTTGAGCGCAGGATAGGGACAGGAAGGGCCAATGCTGTGAACAAGCGCAACCAACACATCATGCTGCTTCTTGGCTGCCTATGGGTTATGTCGGTCATGTCGGCCATGCCTGCCAGCGCGGCACAAGCCAATATCGCTGGCATGCGCCTGGCGGCGACCTGTGTGAACTGTCACGCTTTTCTTGCTGACGCTACCAGTCCAGTGGCCGACAAGGCTTTCGGCGATCTGTCCGGCTGGCCCAAACAAACCATACTCGACAAACTGCAGGCGTATCGCCGCATGCCTAACAAGGGATCGGCGACGGTAATGCATCAGCTGGTCAAAGGCTATAGCGAAGACGAGCTGCTGATGATCGCTGACTATTTTTCTTCCCTGCCGTCCCCGGCAAAAAAATAACAGGTGCAGCATGCAACGTCGATCCTTTCTCCGCACGGCAGGCGCGACGGCGCTGGCAGCAGCGGCACCCGCCACGCTGCGAGCAGCGAGCTACGTCGGTGCGCGGGCGCGGGTACTGGTGATCGGCGGCGGATTTGGCGGTGCAACGGCGGCGAAATATCTGCGTCAATGGAGTGATGGCGCACTCGATGTAACCCTCATCGAGCCCAATGAGGCCTTGGTATCCTGCCCGATGTCGAACCTGGTCTTGAGCGGGGTGCGGCAGATGGCCGATATCACCACGCCCTATAGTGCTCTGGCCAAAAAATATGGTGTGAACGTGGTACGCGATCTGGCGCAGGAAATCGATCCCATCAAACGCATCGTGCGGCTGGCCAGCGGCACCAGCTTTGCCTATGACAGGCTGGTGGTATCGCCCGGCATTGATTTCATCTGGGATGAACTGCCCGGCATGCAGGCCCCCGGCGCACAGGACAGTATTTTGCACGCCTGGAAAGCCGGCCCGCAGACGCTGGCACTGCGTCGTCAACTCGAGGCCATGCCCGACGGTGGTATGTATGCCATCACGATTCCCCTAGCACCTTTTCGCTGTCCGCCCGCGCCTTATGAGCGGGCCTGTCAGGTGGCGTTTTATTTTAGTCAGCACAAAAAAAATTCCCGCGTCCTCATCCTGGATGCGAACGAAGATGTGCAATCCAAAGGCGCGCTGTTCAAGCGTGCCTGGGCCGAACGTTATGCCGGCATGCTCGAATACCGGCCTGGTTTTGTGACGGCCGATGTGGATGTGCAGCGGCGCACCGCCATCTCGGAATTTGGTGATCAGGTGCAGGCTGATGTACTCAATGTCATCCCACCGCAGCGTGCCGGACTGATCGCCACGCGCACTGGTCTGGCGAATATCAATCAGCGCTGGTGTGAAGTCGATTTCCTCAGTTACGAATCCAGCCGGTATAAACATATCCACGTTTTGGGTGACGCCATTCAGGTCGCCTCGCAAATGCCCAAGTCGGCACACATGGCCAATCAGCAGGCAAAAATTTGTGCGGCGGCGATCATTGATACCTTCAATGACCGGCTACCGAATCGTCATCCCCTGGCAGCCAATGCCTGCTATAGCTATGTGTCGGATGTCGATGCCATGCACGTCGCCTCGGTGCATGCGTATGAGGCAGAGCACAAGACCATGTTGCCGGTGCCGGGCGCAGGGGGGCTGTCGCCGACTGCGAATGCGCTTGAGGGCCGGTATGGCTGGGAATGGGCGCGGCATATTTGGGCGGATACTTTATTGTAATCGGCTTGCATCAACAGTTTATGTAAGCGCTATGTTGCAATGCAATGCGTAGATATTGCGGGCGCAATGTATTGCTCGTCGAATCGTCTTGTTCTTTTTTGTCGATGCGAGTAATGTCCTTAAACGTAAAATAATAAAATTGACCCTATGCGCGAACTTCATCAGCCAGGACAATTACACCCGGCGCCAGAAAATTTCATTGCACCTTCGCTGCTCGACGACATCACCAAGCATGGACTTGACGCGCAACGGCGCACGTTTCTGCGTCAGAGTTTTCTGGCCGCTGGAACGGTAATGCTGGCCGGTCGGGCGCACAGCCAGGCTATCGACCAGTCTGCAGAAGGCGACCCCGCCATCTTGAATTTACCACCGCATTCCACCTCACTCGGTAATCCGGTCGCCTCCAGTCCCTATGGACAGCCTTCGCGTTACGAAGCCAATTTACAACGCCGTGAAAGTCCGGGCCTAACGCGCGTGGGTGCTGCATCAGTTTCGTTTTCGCCGCTGCAGGGTATGTTCGGCATCATCACGGCCAATGGTCTGCACTTCGAACGTCACCATCAGGGTTGGGTCGACATTGATCCGTCACAGCACCGGCTGATGATTAACGGGCTGGTCAAGCAAGCGCGGGTATTCAGCATGGATGATCTGATGCGACTGCCTTCAGTATCGCGCATGCATTTTATTGAATGCGGTGCCAATACCGGTATGGAATGGGGCAACGTCGCCGTACCTACCGTGCAGTACACGCATGGCATGATGTCTTGTTGTGAGTTCACCGGCGTGCCTTTGTCGCTGTTGCTGGAACACTGTGGCTACGATAAAAAGAACGGCAAATTTATTCTCGCCGAAGGTGCCGATGGCTCCGGCATGACGCGCACCATCCCGATCGACATTGCGCTTGACGATGTACTGGTCGCCTACGGGATGAATGGCGAAATGCTACGTCCCGAAAACGGCTATCCGTTGCGCCTGGTAGTGCCGGGTGTGCAGGGTGTATCGTGGGTGAAGTGGCTGCGCCGTATTGAAGTGGGCGACCAGCCTTACGCGACCAAGGATGAAACCCTGCATTACGTCGATTTGATGCCGGATGGTCAGCAGCGACAGTACACTTCGATCCAGGAATGTAAATCCGTGATCACGACACCGTCCGGCGGACAAACGCTGGTTGGACAAGGTTTCTTTAACATCAGCGGCCTGGCATGGTCGGGACGTGGCAAGATCCGCCGCGTTGATGTGTCGGTCGATGGCGGGCGAAACTGGCGCACTGCGCGACTGGAATCGCCGGTGCTGTCAAAATGCCTGACGCGCTTTAATTTTCCCTGGACCTGGGATGGCAAGCCGGCCATCTTGCAGTCACGCGCTATCGATGACAGCGGTGCCGTTCAGCCGCGCCTGAACCAGCTGCGGGCGGTGCGGGGAGCGAAATCGATTTATCATAATAATGCCATTCAGTCGTGGCAGGTCGGCATTAACGGAGAGCTGCGTAATGTTCACCTTGAATGATCGATACGTCGGAAATCTGCTGACGACGATAGCTGTTTTCGCCCTGGCCTTCCCGGCGCTGGCAGGTGAAACGTATCCCGGCATTGGTCGTCCGGCGACCGCCCGAGAAGTCGCTGCCTGGGATATCGATGTGCGTCCTGATTTTAAAGGCTTGCCCAAAGGCGCAGGCACCGTCGCACAGGGTATGGTGGTTTGGGACAGCCGGTGCGCCAGCTGCCATGGCACCTTCGGTGAATCGAACGAGGTATTTACCCCCATGATCGGCGGCACGACTGCCGCGGATATCCAATCCGGTCATGTCGCCACGCTGGCCAATGACGCGCAGCCTCAACGCACTACCATGATGAAGCTCTCCACACTGTCGACACTGTGGGACTATATCAATCGTGCCATGCCATGGAATGCCCCCAAGTCGCTCACGACTGATGAGGTCTATGCCGTGACGGCCTATATTTTGAATATGGCCGAAGTACTGCCGGATGACTTCCAACTGTCAGAACGTAACATCGTCCAAGTACAGCAGCGACTGCCAAACCGGTATGGCATGACGACTGCGCACGGTATGCGTACTGTCAAGGGTAAGCCTGATGTGCAGAACACGGCATGCATGAGCGCGTGCGGCAAGGCAGAAAAAATCCTCTCTTTTTTACCCGACTATGCGCGTAATGCGCATGGCAATAACGCTGAGCAGAATCGCCTGGTCGGTCCGGTGCGTGGGGCGAATACGTTGCTGCCAGCGCCGCTGGCGATGTCCACAGCGAGCATGGCCTCAGTATCGGTGATGCGCACTACCGAAGCGTCTGCCAAGCCTGCCGAGTTGATCAAGAAGCATGGCTGTGTTGCCTGTCATGCTGAAAATAGGGCGCTGGTCGGCCCCTCCTGGACTGCCGTGCGTAGCAAATATTTGGTCAGGTCTGATACGTCGTCTGATGCGCAGGCGAGGTCGATTAGCCTTTTACAAGCCAGCATAAAAAATGGTGGTGCAGGTAATTGGGGAACGATCCCCATGCCGGCACAGGCGCATTTATCGGCAGCTGAACTGACGATGATCGCCCGCTGGATTTTGACCGGCGCCGACAAATTAGAGAATAAATAAACACATCCTCAAGTAGCGAGAGAATGTGTGCCAGAGAAGAAGCAAGCAGCTTGGGTCGGTAATTGTGTATGATTGTTTAGATTATCAAACGCGGGTTATCGTTTTTGCATGAATAAGGAGCAGCAAGATGAATCAGCAACGCCGTGATGCCCTGCGCATCTCCACCGTAGTCAGTCTGGCGCTGGCCGCCGGTCTGTTCAAGCCGTCCGATGTATTCGCTCAGGCGCAAGACTGGAACAAAGGTGCCTTCGACGCCAAGTCGCTCGCCGAGGTCGTCAAGGCTATGGGCGGCAGTATGCCCGCACTGTCTAAAGAGATTACGCTCGTCGCGCCGGACATTGCTGAAAACGGCGCCGTGGTGCCAGTCGGGGTAACAACGTCGCTGGGCAACGTACAGCAAATCGCCATCCTGGTAGAAAAAAATCCAAATACCCTGTCGGCCAATTTCATGCTTCCCGCCGGAACCGAAGCGACGGTCGCCACGCGCGTCAAAATGGGCCAGACCTCGAACGTGCATGCGCTGGTCAAGGCAGATGGAAAATGGCTCATCGCGACCAAGGAAATCAAGGTGACCCTTGGTGGCTGCGGCGGTTAATGACGCGGTACTATTTTTATCCTAACGAATATCTCTACAAATAAGAGGCAAGATCATGGCTGATCCCATGCGCGTTCGCGCGATTGAAAATGCAGGCGTAACAGAAGTGAAAATCCTCATGAAGCACGATATGGAAACTGGTCTGCGCAAAGATGCCGCGGGCAAGACGGTGCCGGCGCATTTTATCCAAAGTGTCACGGTGCGGCACAAAGTGCGCGAAGTAATGCAGGCCCAGTTTGGCCCGTCGATCTCGAAAGATCCCTTCCTGTCGTTTAAATTTAAGGGCGCAGTCAAGGGAGACAAAGTCAACGTGACCTGGGTCGACAATACCGGTGACAAGCGCAGCGACGAAGCGACGGTGTCATAAGCATCATGGATAAGCCCATACGAGGTTTATTTTTGCAGCTAGCCATGCTGTTTGGCTTGGCCGTGACATGTACTGGTGTGCAGGCCGCTGATCTGGCCAAGGACCCGGTCGTCAAGGTGGTGTATCACCTCTCCGAAGGCAATGACCAGTCCTCGCGCGCCTTGGCCAATATTCGTAATCATTTGCAGGCCGATCCGAGCGCAAAAATTATCGTCGTCACGCATGGTGATGGCATCAAATTTTTACTCGACGGCGCGCAGGACCGTAATGGCCAGAGCTACGATGCGCCAGTTGCCGCTTTGGCAGGACGCGGGGTGGAATTCAAGGTCTGTAATAACACGCTCACGGCGCGCAATATCCCGGCCAACAAAGTTTCAATGGATGCAAAAATTGTTCCCTCCGGCGTGGCGGAAGTAGCGCGTCTCCAGGCGCGTGAGGGCTATGCGTATTTACATCCATAAGATTAAGATGCCGCAATCCGACCAAGCAAGGATTGAACCCAAAGAGGACCAACATGCATAAACGTATTTCTATCGCCTGTAGTGTTACCGCCTTCGCTGCCGTCATCGGTATGAGCGTTTTGTCGCCGACGCTCGCCTTTGCGCAGGCAACATCGACTACGGATGAAATCGCCCGTTACCGACAGATGCTGGCCGACGATAATCCAGCCGATCTGGCCGAAGACAAGGGGGAAGATTTGTGGCGCAAGCCGGGCGGACCCAAGATGGTCTCGCTGGCACAGTGTGATCTGGGCCAAGGGCCGGGAAAAGTCGCTGGCGCCTACGTGAAGTTACCGCGTTATTTTGCGGATACGAATAAAGTGCAGGATCTCGAATCGCGTCTGGTGACGTGTATGACAACGCTGCAGGGAATGAGCGAAGCCGACGCCAAGAAAAATCCTTTCGGTGCCAATTCCAATATGCAGGCCTTGGTCGCGTTTATCGCCGCAAAATCCAAGGGCATGAAGATCGATCCGCCACAAAATCATCCTCTGGAAAAAGAAGCCTACGCAATCGGCAAACAGATTTTCTTTTATCGCGCTGGGCCGCATGATTTTGGCTGCGTCACCTGCCATGGCGCACCTGCGCAGCGTATCCGTCTGCAGAATTTACCCAATTTGCTGGATGCCAAAGATGCCCAGGCAGCCTTTGCGACCTGGCCTGCATATCGTGTCTCGCAAGGTGAAGTGCGCACCATGCAGCACCGGCTGTGGGATTGCTTTCGTCAACAGCGTTTTCCCGAAGCGCAGTACACCTCGGAGGCTATCACGGCGCTGACCATGTACCTGGCAAAAAATGCGGAAGGCGGCACCTTTGCCGCGCCGGCCATGAAGCGTTAATCGACTTTCCACTGAATACGACCAAGAGAATACATATGATGAATCGAAAAATCGTCATCGGCCTGAGCGCTGTTCTGATCACCGCAGGCTTGATCGGCTGCGCAACGACCATCAGCGACAAGGAAGCCGCCGCCAAGGCCATTGAGGTCATGCGTGCTTCGTTTGCCAGCAAGGGCATGGCTTCCATCGATCGTTTGAATCAAGACGAGGTGCAGCGCGAATGCACGGTCGATGCCGGTAAAAACATCGCACCAGAAAAAGCTGAGCGTATTCGTGCCGCGCAGCTGGCCGCCGTGCAAAGACCGGCTTCTGGAAAATTAATAGGCGACTGGAAGGCCGGCGAAAAACTCGCCCAGGAAGGTCGTGGTTTGCAGTTTTCTGATGCGGCGGACGGACCCAAGGGTGGTAACTGTTACGCCTGCCATCAGATGACGCCACAGGAAATCTCCTACGGTAATCTGGGCCCCTCGCTGTACCAGTATGGCAAGCTGCGCGGTCAGAGCAAGGAAATCGTCGACTACACCTACAATAAAATTTTCAACGCCGAAGCCTATAACCTGTGCTCGAACATGCCACGTTTTGGCCATGCAAAAATTCTCTCATCTGAGCAAATTGCTGATCTGGTCGGGCTACTGCTTGACCCTGCTTCACCGGTTAATCAGTAATGAGGGTTCAGGCGCTTTTAACATTTCAGCTACTTTAGGCCGGCATGCAACGACGTGAATTCTTGCAAATGCTGGCCGTGGCCAGCGCGGGGGGCATGGCCTTGCCCAGTCTGGTCCAGGCGGGTGACTGGTACGACCTGCCGCGTTTTGGTAATGTGCATTTGCTGCACTTTACCGACTGTCATGCGCAACTCAAGCCGATTTATTTTCGCGAACCGAATGTCAATTTAGGCATCGGTGCGCTGGCTGGCAAGGCGCCGCATTTGGTCGGCGATGCCTTACTACGGCAGTTTGGCATCGCTCCCCATTCTGCGCAGGCGCACGCTTTCACGCATCTTGATTTTGCTGCTGCGGCCAATACTTTTGGCAAGGTCGGCGGCTTCGCGCATTTGGCTACGCTGATTCAGCGTCTCAAAGCCGGGCGGCCCAATGCGCTACTGCTTGATGGCGGCGATACCTGGCAAGGTTCGGCGACCGCCCTCTGGACGCGCGGGCAAGATATGGTCGAGGCAGCCAAACTACTTGGCGTCGATATCATGACCGGCCACTGGGAGTTCACGCTCGGCGCTGAACGCGTCAAGCAGATCGTCGAGCATGACTTCAAAGACCGCATCCAGTTCCTGGCACAAAATATCACCACCGCCGACTTCGGCGATCCGGTATTCGAACCCTTCACATTGCGGCAGATGAATGGCGTTGCCGTGGCTATTATCGGCCAGGCATTTCCCTATACCCCAATCGCTAATCCACGCCATCTGGTGGCCGATTGGACCTTCGGTATTCAGGAACAGACCATGCAGGCCACTGTGGATGCCGCGCGCGCCAAAGGGGCGCAGGTCGTGGTGCTGTTATCGCACAATGGCATGGACGTTGATCTGAAAATGGCCGCACGCGTGACCGGCATCGATGCCATTCTCGGCGGTCATACCCACGACGGCGTGCCGGCGCCGGTCATCGTCGCCAACGCGGCAGGAAAAACGCTGGTCACGAACGCTGGTTCCAACGGTAAGTTCCTCGGCGTGCTGGATTTCGATGTAAAGAATGGCCGCATCAGCGATTTCCATTACAAGCTGATGCCGATTTTTGCCAACCTGCTGCCGGCCGATCCGGCCATGTCCACGCTGATCGAAACACTGCGCGCACCGTATGCGGACAAGTTGGCACAAACACTGTCGGTCAGTGAAGGCTTGCTGTACCGGCGGGGTAATTTCAATGGCACGATCGATCAATTGATCCTCGACGGCCTGATGGCAGAAAAAAATGCCGAGATCGCTTTCTCGCCCGGATTTCGCTGGGGGACCTCGCTCTTGCCAGGGCAGGCCATCACGCTCGAACATCTGATGGACCAGACGGCGATTACCTATCCATCCACCAGTCTGACCAACATGACTGGCGCGACCATCAAGACCATTCTGGAAGACGTGGCCGATAATCTGTTTAACCCGGATCCGTATTATCAGCAGGGGGGCGATATGGTGCGAGTAGGCGGTTTGCATTACACGATTGATCCTGCCGCCGGCGCGGGTCGGCGTATTTCCGACATGCGCCTGCATGGCAAGGCACTCGATGCGAATAAACAGTACAAGGTCGCCGGCTGGGCGCCGGTGGCCGAGGGTGCCAGCGGCGAGCCGATCTGGGATTTGATGACGCGTTATCTGAAGGCGCACAAGACGATCCGACCGAGTGCACTCAATCTGCCGATCATCAAAGGCGTGAAGAACAATCCAGGTCTGTCCGAGGCTTTATAATAGGCTGCATTTACAGATACTGATTGGCGCATTCATCATGTCAGACGCAATGATCTCCGAACACCAGCCCGACCCCACCCCTGCACCGCGCCGACGGCTCTGGTTAAGCCTGCTCGCTCTTGCGCTGGCTGGTGCGCTCGCGATGTTGGCGTATTTTTCTGTCTCCACTGCGCAGCCGGCACCCGAGCTCAGTTTTAAAACGATCACCGGTGAAGTCATTCCAGCAGAAGCCTTGCGCGGTAAAGTCTTCATGGTCAATTTTTGGGCCACCAGCTGCACCACCTGCATTCACGAAATGCCGCAGATGGTCGAAACCTATAAAAAATATCAGCCGCAAGGATTGGAATTCATCGCTGTGGCGATGAGCTACGATGCGCCAAACTATGTGCTCAATTTTACCCAGACACGCCAGCTGCCGTTTAAGGTAGTGTTAGATCTGAGCGGTGAAATTGCCCATGCCTATGGTGACGTCAAACTCACGCCAACCACCTATTTGGTTGGGCGCGATGGTAAGGTGATCAAGCGCTATGTGGGGGAGCCGGAATTCAGTGCTTTGCATGTCTTGCTTGAGAAGGCTTTGAAAAGCTGAGCATTCCTGAGCGTGCTACAGCACGATCTATCGATATAAGTAAAACTTCCAGTGTGCCGTTGAGCCAAGAGATGCGACGGGCTTTTTATTTTGGCCCTGACGCCTATTCATTGTGCTCGAAGTTGTCTTGGTCCGCTTTGCCTGGTCGGGTCAGTTTTCCCACTCGGTGATTTATTTACAGATGATTTGGATTGTTGGTCTGGTAAAGATCAATTTGGTCCTGCTGCATCGCCTGCCTGTGTTGTTTCTTGTGGCGCTTTGCTGATGTTGTCGGTGCTTTATAATATTTATCGTGCCTTTGCTCATTTCGAACGCCGCACGAACATGGGTTGGATACGCTGCTTCTGATGTAAGGCGGCCCTTTTCGAATATTTGAGGTCTTTTTTTGCGCGCAAATTTCTTTTATTTTCTCTCATCACATCGCAGTCGTCTTGCCCTAGTAGGGTTCTGGGCTTGTCTGCTTTTTTCACCGGTACGTGCGGTGGAAGACACAGATACACCAGGCGATAAACGCTGGGAAATAAATTTTGGTGCCAGCGGTGCGCGGACGATGAGCGGCTGGAACATCGCTGTTCCTGAAATGGATCTCAATTATGGCTGGGGCGATCGTGTGCAGCTGCTGGTTGCAGCTGCCCGGATTACACAATCCTTGCACGCAGAGCAGCCTCAGTCAGGTCTGGGCGCTGCCATCATCGGCAGTAAATGGCGTTTCCTTGATCAAGATATAGTAGGCTTTTCTCTCGCCACATTTCCTCAATATAGCTGGAATCTGGACCACGATGCTGAACTTAGGGGTATCGTTGATCCAGGCAGTCGCTTCGTATTGCCTCTGACGGCCGGCTTTAAAGTTGGCGACTTGGGGATGTATGCAGAAGTTTCTCGAATCTTCGCCAAAGTGACGCCCCACGAATCCGCCTATGGCCTGAAGTTGCTGCATCAATGTGCTATAGATGTTGAATGCCGGCTTGAAGTCAAACGATCCCGGTTACCTCAGGAGTCAAGCCAGACCTTGGTGAGCGCCGGCTTTAAATGGAATCTGTCGCCATCGTTTTTACTACGCGCAGGTATCGGCCGCGAGTTTGGTCCGCGCAGCGATGGGCAGGAGAATTTGCAATTACAACTGGGCGTGCAAATCTTGCGCTAGCAGACTTTCTTTCCGGCAGATGTGTCCGTTAAAGAAGTACTTTAATCAGTCTCCGTGGTTATTTTGGGTTTGATGAGCGCACCCCTTTTAGCGCATACCGATGCGGTGCTCGATACGCAGAAGGCGCCGAATGGCGGACAGCTGCGCATGGCTGGGGTGTATCATTTTGAGTTGGTGCTGGCGAATGATCAGCAACGTGAACATCAGCACGACACTAAGCAGGAAAATGAAAATCAGATCCTGATCTTCGTCACCGACCATGCCGGCACCAAGATTCCAACGGCCGGCGCCACCGGCACCGCGACCATCATGAGCGGCAAACAGAAGGCCACCGTCACACTAATTCCGGATGGGGATAACAAGCTCAAAGGGGTGGGTAAGTTTGCTGCCAGCGCCGATACGAAAGTAGTCGTCTCCATCACCATGGCCGGCAAACCAGCCGAGCAGGCGCGCTTTACGCCGCAGGCTGTGGTCAAGCATGCGCATTGATGCACGCTCAAACAGATTAAGATAAATCATTCGTAAATTTGCGCATAAATGATATTAATTGAGGTAGCATAAAATTATTGATATTGAATAGAAGGCGTGTAATCAATGGACTCCGTTACTGTGCGCAACTTGCTAGATGTAACGCACCGTGCTTGGCGAGTTCGTGCCGCACCAAGTGACCGCAGTGCCGGAGTAGAAATCCGCGCGATCCTCGAAAGTGCCGTTCGGCCCGAGTCTAGGATTAAGTTGGGTTCACTACTGGCAGAAATTGGTCGCGAAGTGGGCTTCGTTGATCTCGGTATCGAACGCGACAGGAACCCGGCTTCGCTGATGCATTTTGGATGATTTTTTCGTTACCAATGTCATTTTGGCTGAATTGAAACCTGCTGATGTGAACGTACTGTCCTGGATTGACGCTCACATCATTTAATCGTTCTAATTTTAAATAACAATCCTGCTGAACAGGCACACATAATTCAGTTGGACTTCATCGAAGTTATCGGTATTCCCTCACATATGGGCTCTCAAAACATGCAATTGAATTCACCAATTTTATTATCGATTGACCAAGGCATAGCGCGTATTACCTTCAACAGACCAGCAGTATTAAATGCGATTGATGCATCCCTGGCTACTGACTTTCTTGATGCGCTCAAGGATTTGTCCTCAACACCGGATGTGCGCGTCATTATTCTCAATGGCGCAGGCAAAGGCTTCATGGCAGGCGGTGATGTCGGTGCCTTTCATGCCGATCTTCCCAATGCGGGAGACACTGCGGATGCCATCATCGGACCTTTACATGAAGCGCTGGCCTTCATGACCCGCCTCCCACAACCTGTTATCGCATCGGTACATGGCGCGGTAGCCGGCGCAGGTGTGAGTCTGGCGATGGCCTGTGATCTTGCCATCGCAGCCGATAATGCGCGCTTTACCTTGGCCTATTCACGTATTGGTGCATCACTTGATGGCGCTAGTTCATGGTCGCTGCCGCGTATCATCGGCTTGCGCAAAGCGATGGAGCTGGCGCTCACCGCAGAGACTATTGATGCACATGAGGCATTGCGCTTGAATATGGTGAATCGCGTCGTACCAGCAGCGACTCTAGCAGCAGAAACCGATGCCTTTGCACGTCGCCTGGCTGATGGTCCCACATTTGCATTCGGCCGTATTAAGGCTTTGTTACGTCAATCGTTTGAATTATCGATAGAAGAGCAAATGGCGGCCGAACAAACCAGTTTCCGAGCATGCGCTTCAACACAAGACTTTGCGGAAGGGCTGAACGCCTTTTTTGAAAAGCGTCCGGCAGCATTTAAAGGCCGTTAAAAAGTATCAACGAGGATAACCATGACATCATCATACGAAGAGTGAATCAGCTCAATAGGTATAGAAACCTTGTTTGGTTTTGCGGCCTAAATAACCAGCATCGACCATTTCGCGTAACAGCAGTGCTGGACGATATTTCGGGTCATTGAAATCGCGATGCAGCACTTCCATGACTGCCAACAGAGTTTCCAAGCCGATCAGGTCAGCTAAGGCGAGCGGTCCAATGGGATGATTGGCACCCAGCTTCATGCCGGCATCGATTTCCTCTGCGCTCGCAAGACCTTCTTGCAATACAAAGATGGCCTCATTAATCATTGGTACCAGAATACGATTAACGACAAAGCCAGGAGAATTTTTTGCGCTGATTGAGGTCTTGCCAATACGTTCGGCAAGGGCTAATGTGGCGTCAAATACAAGGTTGCTGGTTTGAATGCCACGGATTACTTCGACAAGCGCCATAACAGGGACGGGGTTGAAGAAGTGCATGCCAACCAGTCGCTCTGGCTGGCTCAGGCAAGCTGCAAGTTTGGTGATGGAGACGGACGATGTGTTCGTAGCGATGATACTGCCTGGTTTGGCAACGGCATCGAGCTGTTTTAACAGTTTTTGTTTGATATCGAGATTTTCTGTAGCAGCCTCGATCAGAAAATCGCAGATCGACAGATCGGCTAGATGGGTACTTCCCTTGATGCGGGCTAAGCTTGCTGCAGCAAGATCGGCGGTAAGCTTTTCTTTGGTGACCTGGCGCTCAAGGTTACCGCTAATCGTTTTGATGGCACGATCGACCACATCCTGATGGATGTCGCACAAAATCACATCTAGCCCAGCAGCAGCGCAAACCTGGGCTATTCCGCCCCCCATCAGACCTGCACCGACAATTCCGATTGATTGTATCGACATACCATACACCTTTATGAAAATGCTATAGATAAGAACCCAATGTCGCCGATAGAATTCGCCAACATATAATGCATTGCGATGGAGTATAGAAAAAATTGTAAGGCTGTCCTATGATAAAAAATGTCAATTATCTTGACGGAAAATGTCGCTGCCCCGGCCTAAGCCCATTCAAGTGGTAATCTGCATATTTATAATGAGGCTTGGAATCAAAGCGCCGAGTCGCTTCGTGAGTCATTCGCAGTATCAAACTTAGTTGGCATACCTGATATGGAAAAAGGCAGCATCTCAAACACATTCGTCTGTTCGGCCCTGGCGCCCGTCCTCGCTCGCGGCCTCGACGCGCAAACCTTGCTGCGTGAAGCGGCCATTCCGCTCTCGGTACTTGAAAACAAAGCGGGGCGGATCGATTCTCGGAAGTTTGCCATTTTATGGCTTGGCGTCGCACGCTTGCTTGACGACGAACTATTTGGCCAGGATAGCCGACGCATGAAGATTGGCAGTTTTTCTTTTTTGTGCCGGACCCTTGTACATTGCAAGACGCTCAATTCGGCTTTATTACACATGCTAGGTTTTTTTAATTTGCTGCTCGATGATTTTCAATGCCGGCTGGAGGTCAAGGGAGAGAATGCCTGCTTGTCCATTAGCGAGCGACCCAGCGCGTTTTCACCTCGCGTGTTTGGCTACGAAACCCTGCTGATCATGCAGCACGGTATAGCCTGCTGGCTGACTGGACGACGCATCCCCATTCTGGCTGCAGAATTCGCTTATCCGGAACCAGATTACAGCGAAGAATATCACGTGATGTATTCAGAAAGTCTTCGATTTAATGCGCCCAGTACGATGTTGGTATTTGATAAATCCTTACTGGGTCTTCCTGTTATTCAAAATACGCGTCATGCCCGTGATTTCATTCGCGGCGCACCAGCCAATTTCATTTTAAAATATAAAAACACTACCGGTCTGGCGCCGCGTATCAGACGCCACCTGCGCGCTGCGGCGCATTCGCGCTGGCCGGATTTTGAATCCCTCGCCGTATTATTTCGTATGTCGCCGTCTACCTTGCGGCGTCGGCTAGAGGAAGAAGGTCAGTCTTTTCAAGCCATCAAAGACGATCTGCGGCGTGCCATGGCATGTGACTTTCTTTGCCATACAAATAAAAGCGCAACAGAGATTGCTGCTGAATTGGGTTTTGCTGAAGTTAGCGCTTTCCATCGCGCGTTTAAAAAGTGGACCGGCCATAAACCTAGTGATTTCCGCACAGGCAGAGTACATCAACGCTGAAGTGGCTTAGATATCGCGGTGAGTAAGGCCCATGCGCTGACCTAGTAGCACCTCGTGGTAAATAAGTGCAGTAAATTTGACCCTTTTTATCATAGGTTAGTGTGAACATGTTTCTTATACTCAGAAACACAACCCCCTCATATTGCGGCGCACAAATTCTATGACAGACCTGTCTTTGACAAACAAACTGACCGACATCAAGCTGCTAAATAAAGTCCGATTCGTGACAGCAGCCTCGCTGTTCGATGGTCACGATGTCTCGATCAATATTATGCGCCGCATTTTGATGGCGAATGGCGCTGAAGTCATCCACCTGGGGCATAACCGTTCAGTCGATGAAATCGTCACCGCGGCGTTGCAAGAGGATGCACAAGGTATTGCCATCTCCAGTTATCAAGGTGGTCATGTCGAGTACTTTAAGTACATGATTGATTTGTTGCGCGAGCGTGGTGGATCTCATATCAAGGTTTTTGGTGGTGGTGGCGGTGTGATCGTACCGGCCGAAATCGCCGATCTGCATGCCTATGGTGTGACACATATTTTCAGTCCGGAAGATGGCCAGCGAATGGGTTTGGTGGGTATGATCCTCTCGATGCTGCAAGCTTGCGATGTCGACTTATCTTTAATGGCACCCAAGACGCTATCCGGGCTTACTAGCGGCACCATGCTGGCGCGTCAACGTCCGTTGGCGCAGTTGATCACAGCATTGGAGGGCGGGCAGATCAACGCTGCACTGAAGGCAGAATTGATCGATGCGGCTAGCTTGAGCAAGGTGCCGGTCCTGGGGATTACTGGCACAGGCGGTGCTGGCAAGTCATCTTTGACGGATGAACTGATTCGTCGCATCCGACTGGATCAAGAGGACGCGCTCAATGTCGCCGTGATTTCGATTGATCCTTCGCGGCGTAAATCCGGTGGTGCACTGCTTGGTGATCGTATTCGCATGAATGCGATTAATCCATGGAACGGCCAGTCACGGATTTTCATGCGTTCTTTAGCAACGCGTGACGCTGGCTCAGAAATATCGCAGGCATTGCCAGACGTGATCGCGGCCTGTAAAGTCGCCGGCTTTGATCTCATCATTATTGAGACTTCGGGTATCGGTCAAGGTGATGCAGCGATCGTGCCGCTGGTTGATCTTTCGATGTATGTCATGACGCCTGAGTTTGGCGCCGCTTCGCAGCTGGAAAAAATCGACATGTTAGATTTTGCCGACTTTGTCGTCATCAACAAGTTTGATCGCAAGGGTGCAGACGATGCCTTGCGCGACGTGGCAAAACAATACCAGCGCAATCGAGAACTATTTTCCACGCCACTTGAAGCGATGCCCGTCTATGGCACGCAAGCGTCGTTCTTCAACGATAACGGCGTCACCGCTTTGTATCAAGGTCTGCTGCCATGTTTACAAAAACTCGGATTGAAAGTCAATCCGAGCAAGCTGCCTATCATTAACTCACATGCTTCAAACAGCAAGAATGCAATCGTGCCGCCGGCACGCGCGCGTTACATGGCGGAGATTTCCGATGTTGTACGCGGCTATCATCGACATGCCGCGCAACAGGTTAAGTACATACGCGAACGACAGCATCTAACCGAAGCCAAACGCATGGCGACTGCCAATGCCAAACATGCCGATCTTGATGCGCTCATTGCAGAGCGAGAGAATGCGCTTGATCCAGCGGCTAAACAAATGATTGCGTCCTGGCCCGAATTGAAAGCCGCCTATGCTGGCGAAGACTACGTGGTCAAGGTCCGCCGTGGTGACGGATTTGAGGAGGTCCGTACCCGCCTTGTCTATAAGACCCTGTCAGGGTCGATCATCCGTAAAGTGCAGCTACCAAAGTTTGAAGACCATGGCGAAATCTTGCGCTGGTTGATGGCCGAGAATGTCCCTGGCGCCTTTCCATTCACTGCAGGTGTATTTCCTTTCAAACGTGAAAATGAAGATCCAACCCGGATGTTCGCCGGAGAAGGTGATGCATTCCGCACCAATCGCCGTTTCAAGCTAGTTTCCGAAGGCATGGCAGCCAAACGTTTGTCGACGGCGTTTGATTCAGTCACCCTGTATGGTGCTGATCCGGCTATCCGGCCAGACATCTACGGAAAGGTCGGTAATGCAGGCGTCTCGATCGCGACCCTCGACGACATGAAAGTGCTGTATGACGGCTTTGACCTGTGCCATCCAACGACCTCGGTATCGATGACCATCAATGGTCCGGCGCCGACCATCCTGGCGATGTTTATGAACACGGCGATCGATCAGCAGCGGGAGTCGTTTTATCAAAAGCATGGTCGTGTACCTGATACGCATGAGGACGCAAAAATCCACGAATGGGTTTTGCAAAATGTGCGAGGCACTGTACAGGCCGATATTCTCAAGGAGGATCAGGGACAAAACACCTGTATTTTTTCGACCGAGTTTTCACTCAAGGTGATGGGCGATATTCAGCAGTATTTCGTCGATCATCGGGTGCGTAATTTTTACTCAGTATCGATCTCTGGTTATCATATTGCCGAGGCTGGTGCAAACCCGGTTTCGCAATTGGCTTTTACCCTTTCGAATGGATTTACCTTCGTTGAAGCGTATTTGGCGCGCGGTATGAAAATTGATGAGTTTGCGCCGAATCTTTCTTTCTTTTTCTCCAATGGCATGGATCCAGAATACACCGTACTAGGTCGCGTTGCGCGTCGCATCTGGGCGGTCGCCATGAAGGAAAAATATGGCGCCAATGAGCGTGCGCAAAAGCTGAAGTACCATATTCAGACGTCAGGTCGTTCGCTGCATGCGCAAGAAATCGACTTCAACGATATCCGTACCACTCTACAAGCACTCATTGCGATCTACGATAACTGCAATTCATTACACACCAACGCTTACGATGAAGCGATCACGACGCCTACAGACGAATCTGTCCGTCGTGCACTGGCGATCCAATTAATCATTAATAGCGAATGGGGCTTGGCCAAAAATGAAAACCCCAATCAAGGCAGCTTCATTATCGAAGAATTGACTGATCTGGTCGAAGAGGCTGTGCTGCAGGAATTTGAGCGTATCGCCGAACGCGGCGGCGTATTAGGCGCCATGGAAACAGGCTACCAGCGCGGAAAAATTCAAGAAGAATCAATGCTCTACGAGCATCAGAAACATGACGGAACTTTGCCCATTATCGGCGTTAACACTTTTCTCAACCCCAAAGCTTCAATCGAGATGCCGACAATCGAACTGGCCCGCTCTACCGAGCAAGAGAAGCAGTCGCAGCTTAATCGCCTGGCAGACTTTCATGCCCGACATCAGAACGATTCAGTACGTATGTTGGCAGAGCTACAGCAGTCAGTCATCGCCGACGAAAACGTCTTTGAGAAATTGATGGAGGCCGTACGGGTTTGTTCTCTTGGTCAGATCAGCGCAGCGCTTTTTGAAGTCGGCGGCCAGTATCGCCGAAGTATGTAACAGCAAAATAAAAGGATAAATGATGAAGCAACGTGAAGTCGTCGTCGTTGGTGCGGCCAGGACAGCCATAGGTACTTTTGGCGGTTCTCTCAAGGATGTGCCACTCACTACGTTGGCGACAACAGCTGTCAAAGCAGCACTCTTGCGTTCCGGCGTGGCGCCCGCTGAAGTCGGTCATGTCGTCATGGGTAACGTCATCCCGACCGAACCACGTGATGCTTATCTGAGTCGTATCGCATCCATTGACGCTGGCATTCCACAGGAAACGCCCGCCTACAATGTGAACCGATTGTGCGGCTCCGCTTTACAGGCCATCATTTCGGCAGCGCAGTCGATTCTTCTGGGGGATTGTAATGTCGCGATCGGTGCCGGAGCCGAGTCCATGAGTCGTGGCCCTTACCTCGTGCCTGCCGCACGCTGGGGTGCCCGAATGGGAGACACGCAGGTACTCGACTACATGAGTGGCATTCTGCACGATCCCTGGGCTAAGGTGCACATGGGTATTACCGCCGAAAACGTCGCCGAGCGTTATGGCATCACCCGTGCAATGCAAGATGCGCTGGCAATGGAAAGTCAAAAGCGTGCTGCCGCAGCGATTACCGCAGGCTATTTTAAGCAGCAGATTGTGCCGGTTGAGGTCGCCTCCCGCAAAGGCGTGCTTCAGTTCGAGACGGATGAACATGTGCGTGCCGGTGTGTCGGCGGAAGATATGGCAAAGATGAAGCCGGCGTTTAAAAAAGATGGACTCGTAACTGTCGGTAACGCCTCAGGTATTAATGACGGTGCAGCAGCGCTGGTGCTAGCAGAAGCACAACACGCTGTAACGCTTGGTTTGACACCCTTGGCGCGATTAGTGGGCTATGCACATGCTGGAGTCGAGCCGCTTTACATGGGCATAGGTCCCGTGCCAGCGACGCGTCTGGTATTGAAAAAAACAGGTTTGCGTATGCAGGATCTTGACGTCATCGAAGCAAACGAGGCCTTTGCAGCTCAAGCCTGTGCGGTCGCGCGGGAACTCGATTTTGATCCCGCAAAACTTAATCCAAATGGTTCCGGCATATCACTTGGTCATCCAGTGGGTGCAACCGGCGCCATCATTGCGACCAAGGCGATCTACGAGTTACATCGTACGGGGGGGCGCTATGCGTTGGTTACCATGTGCATTGGCGGCGGCCAAGGAATCGCCGCTATTTTTGAACGAATCTAAATGATTTTTGTGCCTCTCAACTTGGTTGACTATAAGTAATCCAGCTTTAGCTGCGGTCAACTCCCGGTTTTGGCATCCGCCAAATCCGGGATTTTTTTGCGATTGTCTGTTTCCTGCAATCGATTGATAGCGCTGTCACTGCGATGCTCGTCAACACATTGAAATATTCAGGAAAACAAGAAATAAATTGTTGACGGCCGACCGGACGGTCGGCTATATTACTTGAGCCCAATGTTCTGTTTGTTGCCTGATGAAATATTTAGGGGTGAAGTAATCAACTTTGCAGAAGAAAGCCATCATGTATGGTGTTTCGCAGGCGGTTTTATGTCGAAAAAAGACAGCCCAGATATTTAATTAACCTGGGTAAATAGCTTAAAAATCCCTATGGAGGAGACTCAAAAATGAACTTGAAGAAAAAATGGTTAGGACATGTATCCGCATCATTACTCAGTGGATCGGCGCTACTTGTCTCGCATAGCGTGTTGGCACAACAATCAGTAACGCCTTCCGCATCGGACAATAAAGCGGTGGCGGCAGAGGAAGTCGACTCTGTCGTCGTCTCAGCCCGGCGTCGTTCTGAGCGTCTGCTGGATGTGCCGGTTGCAGCAACGGCCGTGGGTGAAAAGGAGCTGCGTCAATATGACCTGACGGCACCCCAAAATATTAAGATTGTCGTACCGCAAATCACCTTGGATCGTGCATTCACCGGCAGTGGTGCATCCATCTCCATGCGTGGCGTCAATTCAACGAGTATTGATTCAGGTGTTGAACAATCCATTCTGATCGACTACGACGGCATGGCCATCAGCCGCGGCCGTATTCTTAGCGATGCCCTGTTTGATCTGGATTCGATTAGCGTACTGAAGGGTCCGCAAGCGCTATTCTTTGGTAAAAATTCCCCTGGTGGTGTCGTATCAATGAAATCTGCAGGGGCCAGCAAAGAATTTGAGGGGTATATTCGCGCCGGCTACGAAAGTACATCAGCAGAAAATAAAATAGAAGCAGCCATTTCTGGCCCTCTAAACGATAAGCTTGGCTACCGCATCGCCACCATCAGTAGTAATAGTAAAGGTTACATCCGTAACAATGCGGTAGGCGGACTGGTAGATTTGTCGCGTACAGCCGCTAGCGGTAGCACCTTCGTGCCAGCTGCGCAAGAACGTTTGGGTGGTGAAACCAAGCAGGGTGCACGATTCACACTGCAATACGATAACGGCACGTTCGATGCCTCCTTTAAACTCTTGCTTAGTCGCTTCGAGAGTACTGGGCAGCAATCCTTAGGCGAGGTCATGGGATGTAAGCCAGGCCAAAGCAGTCCTGCTACTTTGTCGGCGACAAATGCGCTGATTTACGATCCAGTTGGCGAATGCGTATTGGATAATCGGGTTTCCCAAGGCTGGATCTCGCCAACTATCATTCAAGCATGGCCGGAGGTGAAGAGCAACGGTAGTGGTTTGCCTTATGGGCGAAATAATACCGTGATGCCCGTGCTGGCAATGAATTATAAATTAGATAAAATGGTATTAACCTCAGTCACCGGTTACTACGATTACGACTACGTAAATCAGGGAAATTCGGACGGTACTGCGTATTCCTACTACTGGTCGTATAGCGATGAAAAAAATAAGAGTTTGTATCAGGAGTTGCGTGCTGTCACCAAATTGGATGGCATGTTCAACTATGCGTTTGGTGGGCACTTCGAAAAAAACGAACGCACGTTATATGTAGGTGGTGCAAACGGACCTTCACCTATGGATCCAGCGACTGGAAAATATAATACGCATGATAATCGCCAGCACAACACGAGTGATGCCTATTCAATATTTGCGCAGATCACAGCGCAGTTATCAAAGACAGTTGAGTTCGCCGGCGGTGCACGGTATTCATCAGAGAATAAGTCTTTCGATTCACGCAACGATTTTCTCAACCAGGCCTTACCAGCGGCAACAAAAGCAGCTTACTTGCCAATGGGTCAAGTTGTTGGTGCTTCAAAGACCGAGACAAATTTATCGCCAGAAGCAACCCTCTCATGGCATCTGAGTAACGACATGATGGTCTATGGTGCCTATAAGACAGGCTATTTAGCCGGTGGCTATTCCAACCCAGGTACGATGTCTGCTACTGCTGCGAATGTCAGTTCATTGTCATTTTCAGCTGAAAAGGTGAAGGGCTATGAATTCGGTGCTAAGGCATCGTTGATGGATCGTAAGCTGACAGGTTCGGCAACCCTCTACCATTATGCTTATACCGGTTTGCCCTTGACGTCCCTGATTGCGCTCGATGGTGGTAGTACAACCTATGTAACGCAAAACGCCGCGAGCACCATTAGCCAAGGTATAGAACTTGAGGCAACGTATCGTCCTGTTCGTGGATTGGCCATAAAAGGATCAGCTACCTACAATGATGCGCACTTTGAAGATTTCGCGAATGCCCAGTGCTACACAGCACAAACAGTGGCACAAGGGTGCGTCAAATCGGCGAGTGGAAAATTCATTCAGAATATGTCGGGGCTGGAAGTCTACCGTGCGCCTAAAAAGATATTCACATTCGGCAGCACGTATGACTTCAAACTATCACCTTCCATGAAAGGTGGCGTTAATGCTGACGTGCGACGCACAGATGGCTACTTTGCTGGCTTGAACTTGAATCCTTTATCCTATCAACCTGGATTTACTACCTTTAATGCGGGTGTAAAGATTGGTTCGGCGGATGAAAAATGGTCGGTTGCACTCATCGGTCGCAATTTAAGTAATGTGCACTACGCCACGCTTGGTCTCGACAAACCAGGCGGTACAGGGGAAGTCTTTGCCGTTGCCGGGGAACCACGTATGGTCACTTTGCAATTTGAAAGCCGTTTCTAACAGGTGACAGGCTACACCGCACACCGCTGCGGTGTAGCCTGCAGCTGATAAGTTAAAGTAAAGTACATGTAATAAATTTTCGAGATAAATCAGGGACGAAAGCGTATGTCGAACGAAGTGCTTGAGTGCGACCTTCTAGTGATCGGCGCTGGTATGGCCGGTTTATCAGCCGCTGGCTGGGCTGCGTCAAGAGGTGCCAAAGTAGTTGTAGTGGAAAAAGCAGAAAAGATTGGTGGTTCAGCGGCACTTTCCGGCGGCATGTTGTGGACGGCAACGAGCAAGGCACGCATGAACTATTATGGTGCCGGTGAAGCTGATCTCGGCGCCGTGGTGTGTGCAACTTACCCGCAAGCGATGAGTTGGCTACGCGAGCGCGGTATTGACGTCTCTGAAAAAATGGATGCCCTACACGGATACGGCTATCAGATCGACATCATCGCCCATTTGCAAGGATGTGTTGCTCTTGTTGAGCAAGCCGGTGGGCATGTCATTTTGGGCACATCCGTAGAGAAGCTCCTACATACCCCGGATGGAAGAATTATCGGTGCTAGCACCCGCCACGTGGATGGCTGCGTTGATGTGCATGCGGCTTCAACTTTGCTAGCGACGGGTGGCTATCAAGGTGACCCTGAGTTACGCGCCCGCTATATCCATCCCAATGCACGGAATATGCTTCTACGCTCGAATTTGACCAGTCGGGGCGAGGGCATCCAGCTTGGCGAGCAAGTGGGCGGCGAAGTACGCGCAACGAATGACGGATTCTATGGCCATTTGGTCAGTGCATCGCCATCCTGGGGGGAGGAGCGCCTCTATACCATGCTCTCGCAATATCACAGCGATTACACCCTGCTGCTTAACGAGGATGGTCTGCGTTTTTGTGATGAAACCAATGGTGATCACACCAATACTTATTACACCGTGCAGCAGAAAAATGGTCGTGCTTTGTGCTTCTGGGATAGCCGCGTACATGAAGAACAGGCGACCAAGTCAATCGTTAAATTCGCCACGCCAATGGACAAGTTCGCTGTGGCGCTTGAATTTGGTGGCGCGGGATTATGTTCCGCGTCCGTAGATGACATCGCTGGCTTTGCATCAGCGCAAGGATTCAACGGCGAACAAGTGGCCAAATCCATTGCTGATTTTAATTTTTGCTGCCGTAACGCATGGGAAACGCTTGACCCACCACGTAGTGAAGAATGTATTCCTTATGACCGGGCACCGTTTTATGCGTTGGTCGTTTACCCGGCAATAACGTTCACCTATGGTGGATTAACGATTGATACCGCAGCGCGCGTTCTGGATGCCAGGGGCCAAGCGATCCCTGGACTTCTCGCCGCCGGCAGCGATGCCGGCGCCGCCTTTGGCATCGGTTACGCAGGTGGGTTGGCGTTGGCGATGACGTTCGGAATCACAGCCGCGCGCACAGCTGGGTGGCAGTAAGTTACCCTTTCGAACTGACGCCCGGAATCTTAGCGGTAATGCGTTAGTGAGCAACATTACAAAGACAAGTCGAAACAGGAGATAGGCATGAAAAATTTTAAGGACAAGGTTGCCGTCATCACGGGTAGTGGCAGCGGTATGGGCGAGGCAATGGCTTGGCGCTTTGCCAGGGCTGGCATGCGGATCGTGATTGCCGACATTGATCTGACAGCTGCCGTTCGTGTACGGGATGCACTGATCGCCGCAGGTCATGTGGCCATCGCCCAGCGCACCGATGTCGCAGATGCGGCCAGTGTCGCTGCGCTCGCTGATTGCGCCTATTCGCGCTTTGGCAGCGTCGATATTTTGTGCAATAACGCCGGTGTTGTACCTTCTGGCCGTCATCGCCCAGTTTGGGAATATCCCATGGAGGATTGGAAATGGTCATTTGACGTCAATACGATGGGTGTCGCCCACGGTTTGCACAGTTTTGTGCCGCGCATGCTGGCGCAAAAAACGGAAGGCCACGTCGTCATCACGGCATCTGTCGCTGGTCTGTTAAGCGGTTCCGGCTCGGCCGTCTACAGTGCGGCGAAACATGCAGCCGTTCGCATTGGTGAGGCTTTGTATGCCTCGTTTGAAGAAATGCAAGCGCCGATCGGCGTTACTGTTTTGTGTCCTGGGCTGGTCAATACCCGCATCTATGAGTCCGAACGTAATCGACCTCAGAACTTGCAGCCGGATGGTGGCGCGGCGCCTGAAACTGCCGAACTACAAGCCATTGCATCATCACTGTACAACAGCGCCATTTCACCTGAAACAGTTGCTGAACAAGTCTTCGAGGCTGTCCAGAATAAGACCTTATACGCGCTAACAACAACAAATTTTGATGCCACGATCCGTGAGCGGATGGAAGCGATTCTTGAGCGACGCGCGCCACACTTTGATAGTTTGCTTGAGATGAGTAAGCGGGATGTTCGACCAACTGCTAGGTGAGCAGGGTGAGTCAGGGGCTGTATTCGTCATGCGCTAGTGAGAATGCCTCACTAGAAGGGCGGCTGCCATTTTAAATAATGGAAAAAAGAGGGAATTTCTGAGTACCTAGCACAGTGCCTTGCGCGCGCGGGTAATCATGTCGTAGCGATCAATTAAGCCAGCACCATGGCTCGCTTTGAGCCACCCTCGAAAGGGTACCAACGCGAATTGACATCTTTTAGTAGATTTTTTTAGGTCAGAACGGCAACCATGACAGCATTCCCCCGCTTATTTTCTCCCACTGCCATTGGCAAAATGCAGCTGGCAAATCGCATCGTGATGCTGCCTCATGGCACAAGCATGGTGCGCAATGGCGCCATTACAGAAGATGACATTGCTTACTATGAGGCGCGGGCAAGATCAGGCCTTGGATTGATGATTACCGGCGCGGCTATCGTCCACCCCAGTACGGCGACAAAGGCGGGTAACTTGGTGGCGCCGTATAGCGAGCATGTTCTGGAAGGCTTGGCCAAGCGGGTGGATGCGGTTCACGCGCATGGCGTAAAAATTATCGGCCAGCTGGTGCACCTCGGTCGCGAAATGATCGGCAGTGAATCGGACTTTGCGCCCATGGCGCCATCCGCTGTCCGCTCTCCGCGTGACCCGTTTCCGCCGCACGAAATGGACCACAAGACTATTCGTGAGATTGTTGAGTCCTTTGGTGTCTGTGCGGCCAATCTCAAACGTACACGTCATGATGGTGTCGAAATTCATGGCGCACACGGCTATTTGGTCGCACAATTTCTCTCTCCAGCGACCAATTTTCGTTCAGATTCGTATGGTGGTTCACTAGAAAATCGCTTACGTTTTCTGCGTGAAGTGACGGAGTCGATCCGTCGCCATTGCGGCGATGACTTTGTCCTTGGTTGTCGGCTGAGCGCCGATGAGGAGATCGAGAACGGGCTGGGGATTCAGGATAACGTTCAGATCAGCAAAGCAATCGCTGCATGGGGTATGACCGACTATCTCAGCATTACAGTGGGTACCCGTGGCGGATATGTGAAGGATGTGACGCAACCGGTGGCTAGCGCCGCACGCGCAGCGCAGTTGATCCGCGCAGCTTGCGCTCTGCCAATCATTGTTGGTCAACGTATTAATACCCCGGCGATTGCGGAACGTATTCTGGTTGAAGGGCAGGCGGACTTGGTCGGTATGGCACGCGCATTCATCGCCGATGCTGACTGGGTCAGCAAGGCGGCGAACGGTCAGGTAGAACGTATTCGGCCCTGTTTGGGCTTGAATCAGGATTGCCGCTCATTTTCTCCCCATTTACATTGCGCAGTGAATCCTATGGCAGGCCGTGAGCTGCGAGCGGAATTTGCCTTCAAGGGCATCACCACTCACCCACGTCGTATCGCCGTCATTGGCGCCGGTCCGGGGGGGTTGGAAGCGGCGCGGGTAGCCTCCTTGCGTGGTCATGCCGTGAGCGTGTTCGAAGCCTCTGACGGCATCGGCGGCCAATTTTTGTATGCCTCGACGGTGCCCCATCGTGAGGACTTAAGGCGTCTGATTGATTACCTCGGGGCAGAACTGCGACGTCAATCCGTCCCCCTGCATCTTGGCGCCCACATCCACACAGCCGCTGACTTGGGCCACGACTTTGATGTCGCGATCATCGCGACCGGCGCGCTTGCAAAACCGGTGCCAGACGAATTTACTGCTGCACAGGTAATGACCTGGTTTGATGTACTAAAGAATGGTGCCCCGGCACCTACCGGCAACGGACAGGCTGTGTTGGTGGATGATGGTAGTGCTTTCTGGTGGAGCTATGGCGTTGCTGAAGCATTAGTGATCGCCGGATGGCGGGTACGTATCGTCACACCATCGTCCGCCATCGCCGCATCCATACCCACCGAAAGTGTCGGCCCTTTATTGGCCCGCCTAGGAAGTGGCGGTACGCAGTATAGTGTACTGACCACCTTGGAGAGCGTTACGCCAGGCCAGGCATGCTTAATCAATCTCACCAGCGGCGATGTGGAGCAAGTCGAATGTGACTTGTTAGTCCTGCAAACCGGCCGTGCCTCCGTGCGGGGTCTTGATTCTGTATTGTCGGCGTCAGGAATGGAGACGCATAGTATCGGCGATTGTGTCACCCCGCGTCGCATGTCGCATGCCGTGTTCGATGCCCAAAAACTGGCACAAGCACTCTAGGGCCGGGTGATTCCATGCAATTAATACATCGCCTACTGTCAGTAGACTAGCGCACCACCGTCAATGACCAGTTCGGCGCCGGTCGTATAAGCCGCATCATCGGATGCGAAATAAAGAATACCCGCGACAATATCAGATAATGCACCGGGGCGGCCAAGCGGTACCCGTTGCATTCTTTGTTGCATGCTTTGCGCGTCAGGAAAAGCGGCGCGCAGCATGGCCGTGTCAATCGGACCCGGGTGGATCGAATTGCAGCGAATACTATCCTTGGCACACTGGCCGGCGATCACTTTCGACAATACGGTAACGGCGCCCTTGCTGGCGGCGTAGGCGGCGTCGGTGGTGCGGAACTGACCCAGCGCGCGCATGGATGAAATATTGACGATGGCACCGCCGCCCGACAGACGCATGACAGGGATTGCATGTTTCACACCAAGGAAAACGCCTTTGACGTTAATCGCCATCACGCGATCCCACTCTTCTCCAGTACGTTCTTCGATACTGGCCGGCGCGGAAACAATGCCGGCATTATTGATGAGAATGTCGAGCTTGCCGTACGTTGAGATGGTCCTAGTAATCGCCTCAATCCAAGCATCTTCACTGAGAACGTCAAGCGCAACGAACGTTGCGCTAGCACCCGTCGCGCAGATCTCATCAACAACCTTTTGTCCCTCAGTCTCTAATACATCGGCAAGAACGACATGAGCTCCCAGAAGTGCGAATTCGCGGGCAGTCGCTTCGCCAATACTACGTGCACCACCGGTAATGAGCGCCGTTTTGCCAAGTAATTTCATTAACTAAATATCTCCATGAAAGTAGCCCGCTAAGCGGACAAGTCGTATCGTCAGATAAGCAGAATTCAATCGACCAACGCGCCACCATCCATCACCAGTTCAGTGCCAGTCGTAAAACCTGACTGGTCAGAGGCCAGATACAAAACACCGGCAACAACCTCCTCGGCGGTACCCAGGCGGCCAAGCGGTATGCGGGACATGCGCTGTTTTAGTGCTTCGGGGTCAATCAGGTAGCGCGGCAACATGCCCGCGTTGATAGGGCCTGGATGTACCGAATTACATCGAATGGAATCGCCGGCATACTGACCTGCAGTGACCTTGGTAAAAATACGCACTGCCGCCTTGCTGGCCGCATAGGCAGGCTCTTGAAGCCTTGCTTGCCCGAGAGCAGCTAAGGAGGAAATATTGATGATGGAGCCACCACCGCAACGTCGCATTTCTGGGATGGCATATTTTGTTCCTAAAAAGACACCTTTGCCATTCACGGCAAATGTGCGGTCCCAATCCTGCGCGTTAATCTCTTCGATCGGTACTTTTGGCAGTACGAGACCAGCATTATTGATAAGAATATTGAGCTTGCCGTAGCAAACGATTGTGCGCTGCACAGCGTTGCGCCAATCCGCCTCCTTGGTAACGTCCAGAGGAACATAAGTAACATCACCGCCAAGAGCACGCAGTGCCTGTTCCAACTTCTCTCCAGCATCATCTAACAAGTCGCCAAATACCACTTGGGCACCTTGTTCTGCACACGCTTCGACAAAGGCAGCGCCCAGGCCACTTGCGCCGCCACTGATCAATGCAACCTTACCTTGTAGTAGTGTCATTGCTATGTACTTTTATGCATGGGTTGGATTCATACCTTATCGCCTGCATGGTCATTGTCGATCACCATTTCATGTGGTAAATGGACAGAGGCGCGCCAGAACAGAAAGGCAGCCAGAAGCGAAAAAAGGACCGAGAAGCTAATGGCGTAGCGCAGCGAATCGGATGCCATGCCATAGTGCTGCGTTAAAAAATCACTCAAGATACCCGTGGTAAGTGGCCCCAGACCGAGACCGAATAGATTTACCACCAACAACAACATGGCAGTCGTAAATGCACGAATATTAGGAGGCACCAGGAACTGTGAAACGGCAATGATCGGGCCGTAATAGACCAGCATTAGTGTGAGGGTAAAGGCGCCAAAAACGATAGAAAGTCCCACGGAAGGCACGAGATATTGCGCCAGTCCGAAGGGCACCATTATTAACATCGAGAGAGTCACAACATTTAAGTGGCCACGCGGATCTTTTTTGCCAAAGTGGTCGGATAGCCTGCCGCCAAGGTACATGCCCAAGGCACTACCAACCCCATTTAGCGCAGCCAGATAGAGGGACACTTCGGTCAGCGACATGTGATGCACGCGAACATAGAATGGCGCATTCCAGCTATTGACTGCGCACCAAGCAAAGGTATGGCAGGCGCCTGCAGCAAACAGATAGCGGATAGTACGAAGACGCCACAGATGGTGAATGGCCTCCATCATTGAAGGCATAGGGACTTCCTTCAATGGCGCAGGATCGTAACGACCGCGTAAAGGTTCGCGCATGGTGAAATAAACGAGTGGTGCCAGCAACAGGCCGGCGCCACCGATAATGGCAAACGTCATGCGCCAGCCAAGCATTTGTTCAAGCGTGCCGGCCAGTGCATAACCGAGCATCAGTCCTACCGGCAGCGAGATGCCCCAGAGCGCAAAGGCGGCAGAGCGTTTGCTAGGGGGATAAACGTCAGCGATGATCGAGTGACTGGCCGGGATACTACCGGCTTCGCCGACTGCAACGCCAATGCGAAAAAAAATCAGACTGAAGTAGTTCGTTGCCAGCCCCGTCAGCGCTGTCATGCCGCTCCATATACCGAGTGAAACGGCGACCATACGGGAGCGTATCGTTCTATCTGCCAAGCGGGCAATTGGCAGTGCGAGGGTGGCATAAAACAGCGCAAAAGACAGCCCGGTCAATGCGCCTAATTGGGCGTCTGAAAGGCCGAGATCAGCTTTGATAGGTACTTGAAGAATTGAGAGGATAGTGCGATCGATGTAACTGAAGACAGAAACAAAAAATAAAAGAATGAGCGTATAACGTCGCGCATTAAGTTCGGCTTTGCTTTGTACGGAATGCATTTGTCCACCCTTTATTGTCGTTATATTTGCCAGCTTGAATAACGTTGGGCATAACGCCCGACCATTCATTCATCCATCCATTAGCTTTAGCGTCACCCCTTGGTGAAATCGCTGCACTCATGAGACGTGGAGATAGCAAAATTTTTTGCGCCGATTGAGAATACCCGACCGATCGGTCGGGTGTCAACACTTCAAACAAGTTTAAGGGCTTTGCGTCGTGCAGATGGTGGTGATTATCGCGGGAAAATTACTTGCCAGACTTGATGATCAAACCACCGAGAAAAATATCGCACAGTGATTTGGCCATTTTTTCGGGCGGTGTTTTATCTGCTCTTTTTGGGTACCATTTATAGGCCCAATTGCACATGCCGACGAAGGCGAGGGTAGCGAGTTCGACATCGACTTTACGGAATCTGCCGCTGGCTATGCCGTTGCTGATGATGCTGGTAATACGTGAAAAATATTCGGTACGACGTTTGCGCATTTCGATGCGCTGTGTGCCCTCGAGTTCTGTGTAATGATCCATGTACGCCCGAACATAACCAGGATGCTGGGCGATTTCGCGCAGCGTCTGCGCGCAGGCTTTTTCAAGCAGCTCTTCTGGTTTGGTGCTGGCGCTCTCGATGTCTACCTGCAGCCCGTTAATCAGTGCATCAATGTGCATCTGATGCATATCGTAGAGGATGTCGTTCTTGCTCGAAAAGTAATGGTAAAGGGTTGGTTTTCCAAGCCCGACTTCATCGGCGAGCATTTGCATGGACATGCCATGGAAACCAACACGGTCAAAGAGGGACGCGCAGCACTCGATGATCTCAAGCCGCTTTTCGTCATGGGCTGCGGTAGTTTGGCGTATTCGTTTATTTTTGCTGCTAGTCGGTAGTTTTTCGACAGCCTTCATGAGATTTCCTTGCTATATCATTTTTATCATGTCTCGATGACACCGGTTTGTCTAATATCTCGGTCGGGCAGAAAATACGAGTCGCGCCATGAGATTGCCGACATTATATTAACCCTAATTGCACTATGGCGGCTTTAGCAATTTTCTTTTTGTCGATTTTACCAGTCGCTGTATAGGATAGTTCATCCCGGATGAGTAAATATTCGGGCCATTTTTTCTTTGACAGACCGATCGAAGTCAGATGGGCTCTGAGCTCGTCGAGCGTGGGCTGTGTGCTGCCTTGGCGAATACAACACACAGCACAGGCCTGCTCTCCCAGGCGTTTTTCTGGCACTGCGACGACGACGGCGATGGCAATAGCTGGATGACGAAGTACGGCGGCTTCAACCTCGGCAGCATCAATGTTATAGCCGCCACGAATAATCTGGTCCTTGATACGACCGACCACCTTGAGGTAACCGTCTGCGGAAACTATCACCTCATCGCCAGTGAGAAAAAATCCTTCCTTGGTCAATCGGTATTCTTGCTCGCCAAGTCCGTAACAATAGCCGAGAAACGAGGAGGGTCCGAGAACACCTGCCTGACCTCGTTGACCACGTGGCAACATTTGGTTTTCTAAATCGAAGGCTTCATCGCGCGTGCCCGGAAATGCTATGCCGTCCGAATGCATCATGCGTTCCATATCGTCGTCGAGCGCGACCGAAGCGTGCCCCATACATTCTGACATGCCAAACATGCGCAAGGCAGTTATGCCTAGCAAGGACCGTGCATCCTGAATTAATTCGGGGGTCATGGCACTGCCACCAACGCCCAGAGCCTTCAGGGGGCTCGAATTCTTCCATCCTTTAGTGCGGGCATATTCGATGAGCGTTGCCAAGTGCGTCGGTACACAAATACCCCAACGACACTGGTAGGCGTCGATCGCCTTGAGCGTCCTTGCCGCATCCCAAGGATCGATCATGATCAGTGGATGTCCCAACGCTAAGGAAAAATGTGCAGTGAAAGTAAAGCCCGGTGCACTACCGAGTGGCACGATGCCGAGGATGGCATCGTATTCCGCAAGTCGAGCAACCTGCTGACAGGCGCGGACGGTGTAGTTCATCGCGGCCGATGTGTGCATGACCCCTTTGGGGATCCCAGTCGTGCCGGAGGTAAATCCTATAAGTGCCGTTTGCGCGTCACGTTCGTCAGGTGCCTCCAGTTGCATGCGGCTGCGTAGAGACAACTTCAGTGTTGGCATGTCTGGAATAGCATCGCCAGCGCCATCACTGATACAAGCAATGTAATTAAGACGCTCATCAAGGACAGTTCGTTCGGCATCGCCCAAGTCGGGCGAATACGGGCAGATGATGGCACCGACTGCCGAAATCCCCAAGGCTGCAGCCAGAGTGGCGGCGGTTTTTTTACCTTGTAACATCACGCGATCATGCGCTTGTACGCCGGCGCATCTGAGGGCCTCGGCCACCGAACAGGCCATCTTGTGCATGTCTTCGCGGGTCCAAAGTTGACCATCTGGACTGACGATTGCTAAAGAATGCGGTGAAGCACTAAGGTGCTGGGAGAATTGATCCCATAGCGAAGCGTCTGTCCATGTAAGAGCGCCTGCATGAAAATTTTTATTCATTAATTCAGGCAATTGTTTGTCCTCCATCAACAATATAAGTTTGGCCGGTAATAAAACTACCAGCGCTCGACGCTAACAAGGCCACCGCACCGACCATCTCTACAGGTTGGGCGAAGCGTCGTAAGAGGATGCCGTCGAGGAGTTTTTGTTGTATGCCTTGTTCCAGCGTTTCAGTCATCCCGGTCTCGATGGAGCCCGGTGCAACCGCATTCACACGGATGCCGTGATGGGCCCATTGCGCTGCCAAGTCGCGGGTAAGATGCACCATGGCGGCCTTAGTCGTGGTGTAGGGGACCACCTGACCATCCTCTGGCTTGTAGGAGATAAAGGCGCCGGAAGACGCGATGTTGATCATACTGCCCCCGCCATGGGCAATCATGTGTCTTGCAGCATGACGACAGGCCAAAAAGGTGCCAGTCAAATTGACGTCGACGACCTTCCGCCAGCCAGAAAGTGGAATATCTTCAGGCAACCCCCACCATGAAGCACCAGCATTATTGATCAAGATGTCGAGGCTACCAAGCTGATCTACGGTGGCCTTGATGGTGGCCTCCACTTCCTCTTCCTTGGAGATATCGCAGCGCAATCCCGTTGATTTGACTTGGAAGCGTTCGCCAATGGTCGTGGCAATAGCGATGCAGTCTTGTTCGTGTCTTGAGGCAAGGGCAACTGCGCAGCCGAGATCGGCCAAGCAAGCCGCGATGGCCTCGGCGAGCGCACCACGACCACCCATGATCAAGGCCACCTTGCCCTCAAGCCGAAACTGGCGGGCAAAAAAACCCGGTAGGAGATGTTCTTTCACGATGGCACTCCGCGTAATGTGGTGTTCAAAAGTTTTAGTCCTTGCCTAGTAAGCTAACTTCGTCAGTGATGAGTGCAATTCGTTTGCCTTTCATTCGGCCGACATGCGCCACTGCAGCAGCCCATTCAGGCGACTTCAGTGCCGCATCAAGTGCTGCACGCGAAGCAAATGTCAGTACGGCATTGCCGTCCCAGGCAGGTTGGTCTGGATGATCATAGTCGAACACCACTTCACCATGGCGGTAGGCAAGCAGCCCGGGTAACTTACGCCCATAATCTGCATGCTCGCCACGCCACCAAGTAGTGAACTGCTCGCGCGTCCAGTCTGGCGGACGGGACGATAAAACGACGAGATTGACTGACATTTGCTTTACCTTTCAATCAATTAACGACCGGTCCACTTTGGCGTACGTTTTTCAAGGAATGCGCGCACACCTTCCTTCGCATCTTCCGAGTGATGTACCACGTTACAGGTCATTGTTTCGAGTGTAATCAGTGTATCGGTATCGCCGTCCAGGCCACGGTTAACTGCCATTTTTGTCATCCACATACAGAATGGACTCTTGTCGATCAAAGGCGCACAGAAATCTTCAATCAGTTGATCAAATTCAGCCTGTGGTGCAGAGGCATTGACTAGTGTCCAATCAGCACATTGATCTCCTGTGAGTAGTTTGCCGGTCAACATCAACTCCTTGGAGCGGCGCATACCGATCATACGTGGCAAGCGATAGATGGGACCTGCGCCGCCAAACAGCGCACGGCGGATATGAAAGTCGCCGATTTTCGCTTCTGATGTGGCCAAGGCAAAATCACAAGAAATCATCAACTCGAATCCACCAGCAACCGCATAGCCTTCCACGGCTGCAATCGTTGGCTTACGCATATTGAATATCTTATCGTAGGTTCGTGCCGAATCAATCGCCAATTGTAGGGAAGAAGAAGTTTCGGCCAGAACAGGCCCGACTAACTGATCCAAATCTGCGCCCGAGCAAAATGTATTGCCACGACCGCGAAACACCACGGCCAAGGCCTTGGTATCCGCAGCAGCACGGTCGACGGCCGCTTCCAGATCCCGGAGTAATTGTGGGCTCACACAGTTGCGCTTATGGGGGCGATTGAGCCAAATGGTCGCAACACCGTTGTCTGCAACTTCGTATTGGATAACGTCTTTTTCCAGCATGTTCAATTTCTCCTTATGTGATGTCAGGCGCTTTAGTCCTGGCAATGAAATTTTACGGCCGACCGGTCGGTCGACAGATAGTGAAATATACCATGAACGTCTGTAATGTCAATCATAAGCGATTGAAAAAATTCGGCATAGCGGGTGCTTGCCAACGTCCCGCATGCCGAGCGAGCAGAGAATTGAGCGAAGCCTGCATTGCCTGCTCGCCAGTTTCTTGCATCCAGTACATGATTCCCCCGCGGTATGCAGGAAAGCCAAGTTCAGTCACACTGACCACGTCAATATCGCCGGCACAGTAAATAAGCTGTTGATCAAGTAAGCATGCACCTTCAATCGCCATCATGTAAAGAAGATGCTGCAGTATATCGGACTCAGTCAGACGCGTCGGTAAGGGTTGGTGCAGTGGAATGAAATCGAACTGCAGATGCATGATCAGCTCAGGCAAGTCGCTATTAAAGCCAAATTGACGCAGGCAATGTGCAATGAAGCCTGGCGAAATACCTTCGCCAAGGAGAAAGGATGATTCACGGCAGAAAACTTCACGCAATCGAAATCCGACGCGCAGTTCCGGCTGGCCGTGACCTGCCGAAACAGTTATTTTCCTACTTTTTTGCCGTGTGCGATGGGCAAAAAATAAGTGAATCATGGCCCGACTTTGCGGGCCAGCTTCGCATGCCTGAAATGCTTGCCGTTCCATAGCGAAACCATCAGTGAATGACATGGTGCAAGCCGCCTCAATGCAGTCTATGATCTTCCATGGTGCCAATAAACCTCGCCATACTTCTTGGTGTCGCAAGCGATATTGTGAAAAAAAATTGGCATCAATGTGGCGAATCTTATCGGTGGCCAAATGTAGGTCGCGAACAGGTAGCAGCCCGGTAGCGACCTCGTGCGCAAATACCAACGCACCGTTGAGCAAATCAGATTCCACGATTCGATCAACGACGCCGCAGTTAAGCGCTTGAACAGCGCTAATGGGCATACCACTGGTGCAAACTTCCAGCGCGACTTCTGGTCCTGCCATCCGAGTCAACCATTGTGTCCCTCCGCCACCAGGCATCAGGCCTAGTTTGACCTCTGGTTGTCCAAGTAAGGCAGTCGGATTTGCAATGCGCCACTGACAGGCAAGGGCAAGTTCAAGGCCGCCACCCAGTGCATTGCCATGGAGTGCGGCAATAACGGGCTTGGTGCCGCTCATTATCAAGTCCAAGATAACGTACAAGGAAGGGAAGCCGTAAGGTTTGCCGAATTCATTAATATCAGCACCAGCCACGAACGTCGACCCCTCGCCAATGATTATTAGCACCTTAACGACAGGGTCCTGAAAGCTGCGTTCAATCGCAGCCAATAAGCCGATCCGCACTTCCAGGCAGAGGGTATTAACTGGTGGGTGACTGATGGTGACAATGGCGATACACCCGTCGAGCTGCCAAGTAACGTGGCCTATAGTTGGCATGATGGTAAAGCGTCATCGAGTTGGACGACGAGTCGTCCTCTATGTTGACCAGAAAAAAGACAGTCGAATGTTCTGGGAATACACGCAAAGCCGAAACGGACATCCAGGTCATAACGCAAAGAACCCGATGTTATCCATTGGTGAATTTGCGCCAGCATCGCATCAGTGCGGTGCTTATGATTAAGAATATTGCTCACCAAAAAGCCCTCCAAGCGCGCGCTTTTAATCACCAAATTCCAAAGAGCGTCTTTACTTGGCTGGCGATCATGGTTGCCGTAGCCATCGATCATCCCACAGAGTGCTACGCGTGCGTGCTTATTTAGATATTGCAGCGCCAATGAAAGCTGTGCTCCACCAACATTCTCAAATATGACATCAATCCCGTTTGGGAATGCAGCCTTAAGTGATGACGAGAGTGAATCAAGCTGTTTGTAATCGATACATAAATCATAGCCATAATCCCGTACAGCGCGTAGACACTTTTCAGCACCGCCGGCTATGCCCACGACCTTGCCTGCACCGCCTAGACGGGCAAATTGACCAGCTAGAGATCCGACCGCGCCTGCTGCCCCACTGACTAAAACTTGATCGCCGGCGCGCAGGGCGGCAATATCGAACATACCGTAATATGCTGTTAGTCCAATCGTGCCCATTGCATGCGCATAAACGGGTAGGTCGTAAGCAAGCGGTGTGGGAAGTGCAAAGAATTGTCGGGCCGGTCCCACAACATAATCACTCCAAGACCCAAAACCCCACACCATGGTTCCTGGCACGACCTGCTCTGCCTTGGATGACATCACTTCACCAATGATCATTCCACGAACAACGCCACCGAGCGGAATCGGTAATCCATAGCCGGGATCTTCATCCATAAAGTTGCGAATGGTCGGATCCATACAAAGTAATTTCACCCGAATTAGAATTTCATCTTGCGCAAGTTGCGCAACGGGTACGGTCGTACAAATTAAATCGTCAGCAATAGTGCGGCCCAGTGGTCGACGATGAAGGTTCCATTGGCGACTCAATAACGGAGCAGTCGGTGTGTTCATCATGTTGTGATCACGATGTTTCAAGGAGCATACCTGCTCCCATCCATGCAGCGATACCAGCACAAGGCACTGCACAAAGAATCGCCTCTGCCATTTCAGCATCTGAAGCGCCGACTGCTCGAGCAGCACGGATATGGGTAATGGCCATTGGGCTATAGTCCGACGCCAGTACAGCAATCAACATGAGTTCAGCAGACTTCCGATCAAGCTGGTTACAGTCAATCGTACCTTTGCGCATCAAATAATAGGCATCGGCAGCGGGCGGTACAAGGCGCAACAGGATTGCCAGTGCGGGGGGTACGCTGCCAAAGTAGGACAGGAAATTGGATTCGGCTTCCCCCGGCATGGCGCGCTCAAGTCCTGGATCCATGGTAGGAGTAGCTGAGGCAGGATAAACCTGGCGAATGATCGAATCAAAGGCCAGCGCCGCGCCTTCACCGCGCAAGCTACTAAGAAGAATAAGACCACTGGCTGCTTCTTGCTGTTGGAGACCTTTCAGCGCCGCGCCTTTCAATTCGGTCACAGCCAACTCGATATAGCCTCGGTTGCATGCAGCAACGGCAGCACAGAGAAGTTTGAGTTTGGCCGGCATCGCACCATCCATATCGATCACCTCGCGAAACAAGGCGTAGCCGGAGCGAGTGAACGGCGCAAGCCGTTTCAAAAGGTCAACGTTGAGCAGTGCATTCGTATCGTTCATGGTGGTTATTCCGGATAAAAGTGTCAGGTGATGTTGGCGTGCATTGTTGATAGAGAGTGTGCCACGGCAGTGGGTATTAATAGTGACGCAGCGCTATAGCACGCCTGAAAATAGCAGCAAAAGGAAGGATGCAATGTCAGAAAAAAGTTGAAGAAGCATTGGCGATACTACCAACCGCCCGGTCGGTTGTCAAACGATTCAAAGTACAACTTCCTCACCAGATGCGCAATGCTGATGTTGAATACTGTGCGTGAATCGTTTTAACGCAGAAGAACAAAAAGACCGTTGAATTAATTGACAGCCGACCGGTCGGTTGGTAGTATTCAAATCAAGTTACCGCCTACTCGACATTGAGGCGGAGGGCAAAGGGGCTCCCATGCTGGCGAGAGCAGGTGAACGGGATGACCTCTGAAAAAATGCATTCAGGCTTGGCGCGTGCGTCAGCTGGATTTCCTGTGAATATCGAGACGACCATGAAAAAATGTATCGCCTGATGAACTTCTTGCCATGACCAAACCAATAATGCGTAGTACAAGGGAACCAATCGATGCAGCGTCCTCAGGCCCTGAGGCACGGGCTACGTTCAGTGCGCCAAAGACCTACATAGGTGATCTCGGTGAAGTACAACAGGTTGCCGAAATTGACCAGGTACGTTTGCAAGCCTATCTCCAACAAAACATAGAAGGCTATGCTGGGCCGATGAAAATCCAGCAATTTCAAGGCGGGCAATCCAATCTTACCTACCTCATCGAAACACCCAGTAAAAAATATGTCTTGCGCCGTCAGCCACGCGGTGTTCTGCTGAAGTCTGCACATGCCGTAGACCGAGAATTTCGCATTATGCAAGCGCTCGCAGCTGTGCCGAACTTTCCGGTACCTCGGCCAATGGTGTTGTGTACCGATAGTGACGTGTTGGGTAGCATGTTCTATGTGATGAGTCATGTGCCCGGACGAATTTTTTGGGATTGCCGTATGCCGGATCTAAGTGTGGCAGATCGCGCTGCTGTATTCGATTCAGCCAACGCCACATTGGCACAGTTGCATACCGTTGACTACGCGGCGCTTGGCGTGGCGGATTACGGAAAGCCAGGTAATTACTTCGAACGTCAACTATCTCGCTGGTCACGTCAGTTTAATGAATCGCGCACCAGAGACATACCAGAAATGGACCAGCTCATCGAGTGGTTGCCAAGTGCATTGCCTCCTGATGATGGCTTATCGTCGATTATTCATGGCGATTATTCCTTTCATAACTTGTTATTTCATCCGACAGAGCCACGGGTCGTCGCAGTAATTGATTGGGAACTGTCTACGCTTGGTCATCCGATCGGCGATCTGATGTATCACATGATGGAGTGGTATCGGCCGCCAGGTGTCGATGCGCGCGGCACGCTCAGCACGGCAGATTTAAAGGCACTGGGTGTTCCTAGTCAGGAGGAATACATACAACGCTATTGTGAACGTACGGGGTTCGCCATCGAGGTGGACTTACCATTTTACCGTGCGTTCAATCTGTTCCGGACCGCTGCTATTTTGCAGGGCATTGCCTATAGATTGCAAGATGGCAATGCAGCATCCGCGAATGCAGGAGAAATCGCCAACAATATTGGTCCCTTGGCGAAAGCTGCGTGGCGAATGGCAAACGGTGATTGACGTGGTACTAGAGAAACTGGAGGCCAAGTAAGATGCGTGATCTGTTATCTGACGCTCGAGTTCGTGCGGCGAATTTACAAGCGGAAGTTCGTACATTCTATGAAGATAAAATGCCGAACAGCCTAAAGCAAAAATCAGCTCACCATCAAGTGCTGGATAAAGCCGAGTATGTCAGCTGGATGAAACTATTGGACGCTCAAAGTTGGGCCATCGGGCACTGGCCAAAAGAATATGGTGGTCAGAATTGGACTCTACTCGAACGATTTGCGTTTGAAGATCAACTCGCTCGTCTAGCTTGCCCGTGGGTGATTCCATTCGGCGTCAAATATGTCGGACCGGTTATTTATACCTTCGGTACTGAAGAACAAAAAAATCGATTTCTGCCGAGCATATCGAGCACCGACGATTTCTGGGCACAAGGTTATTCTGAGCCTGGTGCGGGTTCTGATCTGGCCAGCTTACGCACTGAAGCCATTCTTGATGGTGATGCTTATGTTGTTAATGGGCAGAAAGTTTGGACCACCTATGCGCAGTGGGCCGATTGGCTCTTTTGCATCGTTAAAACGACGCGTGAAGCGCAGGCACAAAAAGCGATCTCTTTTCTGCTAATCGATATGAAAAGCCCCGGTGTCACAGTTAAAGCAATTCCAACCATGGATGGTTACCATCACGTTAATGAAGTGTGGTTAGAAAACGTACGCGTGCCGACAAGTAACCTGGTGGGCGCTGAGGGCGAAGGCTGGACCTACGCCAAGTTTCTTCTAAAAAATGAACGTACCGCCGGTGCGATCGTGGGCATGGCGTGGCATGCTTTAGATCGGCTTAAAACCCTTGCTCAAGAAAATAATAGCGCAGTAAATCAACGTATTGGCGAACTAGAACTTCGCTTTCTGGCACTGGAACAGGGGGCCTATCACGCAGTCGAGTCGATGATGCTCGGGACGGATAACGGTACAGAAGCTTCCTTTATCAAATTACGCGGTACGGAACTGTACCAAGACATCGCTGAGGCCTTGATCGATAGCTTGGGTTTAGCCGGTATCGCGTATGACAAAGACGCATTGCATGTGGGGGCAGCACCGCCGCTGGGACCAGAAGATGCTGGTGGAATTATTAAAGAGCACCTCTATAACCGCGCAGCGACTATCTTTGGCGGCGCCTCCGAAATCCAGCGCAACATTGTCGCCAAAGGTGTACTGGGATTATGACGATCGATTTTGAAACTGCCGCCATGCTGAGTGAGAGCGCGCAACGCTATGCGGAAGAAAAATACAGTTTTCTTGCGCGGCACAAGGTACTTGCAGATCCAGCCGGGTACAGCCAAGAGGCTTGGAATGCGTATGCCAATTTAGGCTGGTTGGCACTTCGCCTGCCAGAAAAAAACGGCGGGATGGATGCGGATGTTTTTGCCGTGGCGGCCTTAATGGAAGTAGTTGGTGCGCGCCTGCTCATGGAGCCCATCCTGGTGAGCGCAATTATAGGGACCGAGCTGCTACGACAATTGGGGAATGCCGAACAAAAGGCAGATTTGCTGCCCCGGTTAGCTGATGGACGGATCAAATTAGCCATTGCACATCCAGAACCAGGCAGTCATGTACCCCTGGCTGTATTTGGCGAAGGTAAGATCAGCGGTAGCTATGAGGGTATCCTGCATGGCGATATCGCAGATCAATTCGTAGTGTTTGCGCGCGATGCCAAACAAGGCAGTGCTCGCCAAGCCTATCTAGTCGATCCAAGTGCCGCAGGCGTGGTAATAAAGCGCTATCGCTTGATCGATGATCGCGGCGCCGCCAATGTGTATTTTGACCGGGCGCCTGCGCAACGGCTGGACGGTCAGTCGGCCGAGGGTGCCGATCTTGTCATTGCAGCGTCGCTGGACTTGGCGACGGTTGCCCAATGCGCAGAAACCCTCGGGATCGTTCGCAAGCTCAGTCATGCTACGGTGGATTACCTCAAGATCCGCAAACAATTCGGCCGAGCCATCGGCACGAATCAGGCCTTACAGCATCGTGCAGTAGATATGTTCTTTCTGCAGCAAGAAATTACAGCATTGACGCAGTACGCTCTGCGTGCAATGGCGCTACCGGCGTCTGAACGCGCCAGACAAGTCAGCGGAGCAAAAGCTTACATCATGCATGCAGCCCGTAAAGTCGCCAATGAAGCGGTACAAATGCATGGTGGCTTGGGGCTCACTGAGGAACTTGATATTAGCCACTACTTCCGACGACTTATGGTGATCGCCGCATTATTTGGCAAGCGCGAAATGCATTTCGCGCGCTTCATTGGCGAATCTTAGGTACCGCATTGGCTCATTCCATCCTCACTGACACACCCAACTCGGTTTCAGGTGGCTTATTTGACCTGAGTGGAAAAATTGCGTTGATCACAGGGGGTTTTGGTGGCCTTGGTCGGGATTTTGCGCAAATACTCGGCGAGTCAGGTGCGAACTTGATTCTCGCCGGACGAAAAATTTCGGAAGGGCAAAGACTCGTTGAGGCATTAAGACAATCTGGGGTCAGTGCCTATGCTGTATCGATGGACGTGGCTGATCCAGTTAGTGTCGATGCCGCCATGGCAGAAATGGTCAGTGCAGTGGGCGTACCAGACATCGTGGTTAATAATGCTGGTATCACCCTAACCAAGCCATTTCTCGATCTGGAGGAGAGTGACTGGACCAGTATCATGGATGTTAATCTGCAGGGTACATGGCGGGTAGCACAAAGAACAGCACGCCTACTTCAACAGGCTGGCAAAAGCGGCAGCATAATCAATATCGCTTCGATTCTTGGTCTGCGGGTGGCGCAGCAATTAGCGGCGTATGCCACATCGAAAGCGGCGGTCATTCAATTAACCAAAGTCATGGCACTGGAACTGGCGCGCTACGGCATCCGCGTCAACGCCTTGGCGCCAGGCTATGTGGAAACACCGCTGAATCAGGATTTTTTTGCTACTGATGCAGGGCGCGCACTCATCAAGCGCATCCCTCAGCGACGATTGGGACAAAGTCATGAACTGGCAGGGCCACTACTCCTGTTAGCGAGTAACGCGTCAAGCAATATGACTGGCGCAGTCCTGGTCGTCGACGGCGGGCATAGCATTAATGGACTCTAATCGCGTCACCGATCACCAGCAAAGTAAGCATAGCCCGACAAAGTCTGCATGGATGATTGCGCCGTCCCCAAGACTTGGCGGCACGCAAGCATCCATGGGAGATATTGAATATATCTGCTTTGTGGCCATCAGTCTGGCTGTTGGCGCTTTTGCGATTGATGTGCTGCTGCCGGCCTTGCATGCAATTGGGGCAGACATGCAAGAAAACAGTCGCAATGCGGGTCAGGCAGTCATCGCTGCGTTTGTACTGGGTATGGGCGGAGCGCAATTGCTATTTGGGCCATTGAGTGATCGGTATGGACGTAAGCCTTTGTTCCTGACGGGTCTGTTGATTTTTTTAGTTGGCAGCGTGCTCACTGTCATAGCAAAAGATTTCACGTTGCTACTGGCCGTGCGATTTTTGCAGGGTATCGGGGCAGGTGGGCAGAGAGTCGTTATCTTTTCGATCGTTCGTGATCGCCACAGTGGCGTGGCCTTGGCGCGCGTACTTTCCTTAGTCATGACTGTTTTATTACTTGAGCCTCTGCTATCACCAATGCTTGGGCAAGGCATTTTATTACTCGGTTCCTGGCGCACGATCGCGATCACTATTGTCGGGGTCGGTGTTGCTCTTTTATTGTGGTCGACCCTGCGCCTGCATGAGTCTCTGGCAGTAGCGCAACGACAGCCTATATCGTTGATCCAGCTGGCAGATGCTTATCGACGTGTACTCGCGCATGGTCCGGCTTGTAACGCCATTCTCGTCCTGGCATTGATCACTGGCGCTCACCTGGGATTTCTGACCACCTCACAGAGTATTTTTCAGCAAACTTTTGGGATGGGTTTGCGCTATACCTTATTGCTGGCCTTAGTATCGATCGCAATGTCATTGGCAGCGCTCGTCAATGTCAAGTTAGTATTCCGGTTTGGGTGCCCGCTGCTGGTACGCAGGTGCTTACAAAGCATGATTTTTTTGAATGGATTTGCACTCACCGCGAGTTTATTTCAGGCGCCGTCTTTGTGGATGTTCATTGCTCTCCAATCTTGCAATATGTTTGCTTTCGGTCTCTTGTTGCCGAATTTGACGGCGTTGGCGATGGATCCGTTTGGCGAGATCGCCGGCACAGCATCGTCGCTATGCGGCTTTCTCGTGGCAACGCTTAGTGGTCTTCTGGCTTATGTGGCAGGTCATGCTTATGACGGAACAGTGCGCCCGATGCTGGCGACCTATGTCATTCTCAGCCTTGTCTCACTGCTTTCATTGGTGTGGCTACGCCGTCCAATACTGGCTAAATCCAGCTAGAGTTTGGCATGCTACGGCGTGCGTTGTGCGGCGATTTTATTCGCCGCGCAGTCATTTACCTTTTTTCACTACGAGACTAGTTTTGCCTTTCGAGGATGGTGACCCCGCTAACGCCAGGTGCACCGTAGACATGGGTATAACCCAGTCGCGGACTACCAGCTACCTGGCGAGCGCCTGCCTGGCCGCGCAGCTGGGTACAAATTTCAATCACCTGGCGCAAACCGGATGCGCCGATTGGCTCTCCATTGGCCATACAGCCACCATCGGTATTCATCGGTAGGCGGCCGTTAATATCCGTCACTCCGTCGCGTAGCAGGTTGTCTTGTTCGCCATGCTCGCAAAAACCATTTTCGGCCATATGGATGATTTCGCTACCTGCGTCGGTGTCCTGAATTTGAATCACATCAATGTCAGCTGGTCCGACTCCGGCTTGTTCGAACGCGGCCCTGGAAGCAGTCACCGTAGGCGCTGGTGCCTGCGTAGCCGCTAGCGCCGGGCTAAATACTTCAAATGAACCGTGATGGCGCGTACGCACTACGGCGGCTTTGACGATGACAGCTTGGGATTGAAAGCGTTTAGCAATGTTGGCACTACAAAGCACGAGTGCTGCTCCGCCCTCAGCCGGACTACAAAACATGTACTGACGAAGAGGCAGACTGACAGGAGTGGATTGGGCAATTTCATCAAAGTGCATTTCGCGCCGCCGCCAGGCATGCGGATTGAGGGCGCCATTACGAAATGCACGCTGCGCGACGCGTACCAGAGCATCTTCGCTGATGCCATGATCATGTAGGTAGCGACGTGTCTTCAATGCAAAAAACTGAGTGGTCAACATCAGACCTGTTTCGCCGTACCAGTCAGGCAGGCCCCAGTCACGCGGATGGGGATTAAAGGCCCCCCGCGGGTGTTTATCAAAGCCAACAGCAACCGCGATTTCTGCCATGCCAGACTGGATCGCTGCGACCGCGCTCGATAGTGCGCTACCGCCTGTCGCACAGCCATTGGCGACATTAATAAAGGGGATGCCAGTTAAGCCCAAGTCATTGACCAGCGCATCAGCATTACCTGCATCATGGCTGCCGCCATATGCCACGTCAACCTGGTCCCAGCTTACACCGGCATCCTTAAGAGCTGCGCGCAGCGCCAATGCGCCCTGTGCGCGCCCGGTGAGTGCATCATGGCGACCAAAAGGGTGCATACCAATACCGATAATAGCAACGTCGTTATGCATGGGAGGCTCCTGTGGGGTGCTGACGTGTAGGCGCAAAGGCGAAGGTGTGAACGACTTTACCGTCTGCATCAACGCGATAAGGAATGAGGACCAGATTCATGGGTATGCCAATCGAAAGTTGGTCAGGGTGAGATTCGGTGAGGCGCGACTCCAGCTTCAGGCCGCAGGGCATCTGCACATAGCCTACGCCGTAGGGTTTGAAATTGGCGGGTGTTTCGCCGCTGTTATAGGGTGGCTTAGGCAGAAATTCTTGAATGGTCCATGACCAAAGTACGCCCGCATTACCTAAGTTATAGGCTTGTATATTTGTCGACAGACAGCGTGTACAGCTATGTACGGCAGGAAAATAGGTTTCGCCACAATCGGCGCACTGGCTACCTTGCAGATGTGCTTGACCCTGCGTGAATCCAATCAGTTCTTCACAGACCAGCGAGAGTGAGTCAGACATGAATATTGTCCTCGTATAGGGATGGTAAATTTTTATCGAAAATATTTTGGACTACTGTCCATGAGCGTTTGACTGACGGATTGCAACAGGTGCGTATAGACAGCGGGTGAAAGGGGTCTTGCACCAGGCTGCGCAATACGGATTTGCTGACACAATGTGTGGTAAAGAGTCTGCAGGCCAGCACGTAGCGCGTCCTTACCGACTGGCGAATGAGTCGGCGCTTGGGGTGGCTTATCGGCGAGCAGACTACCGAGGGCAATGAATTCATCCTGCTCCTGCCATTCACCGCTGCGGAACTGACGCATGGCGATGGCGATCGCACTGGCCACCATCATGGCGGCGTGGCGCTGCTCCATGGGCAGTGCTGGAATCAGCGTATCTTTGAGTACCCGATGCGCTGCTTCCAGTAGGTCATCACCGAGTGGTGCTTCTCTCATGGGAATTCCTTGGTCATGTGGAGTATTTCGTATTCAAGCTCCGGCACAATGTGGCCGGTGAGAGCGAGTAAGAGCGACTGCTCCTCCCCAGATATATGCCGCAGCGACTGCTGTAGCGCGATGATGGCCCAATTCATGTGTGCCATCACTTCCCAGTAGCGGATAGCGTCGCGCTCAATGCTTGTGCTAGAGATCCTTTCGTAGCCGCGGTAAAAGTCTTCCCGCTGACCGATACCACCCGCTTCACGTGCATTGACCCCAAAACGCCAACATTTTGCGCAGAACCAGCCAATGTCTTCTAAGGGATTGCCCCAGCCGGCAAATTCCCAATCCAAAATACCAGTCAGACCCTGAGCATCGACCATGTAGTTACCGGTACGGTAGTCGCGATGACACAGTACGATCTGCTCCTCACGTGGGGCGTGGATTTCCAGCCAACGTAATCCCCATTCAAGAGCCGGACGGGTTAACTTATTCGTATCGAGAACGTGACGCGCGCGTCCAACCAAGTGCTGCGACGGTGCACCGATCGGCATGGGCAAGAAAGATAGGCTGGTGTTTGGCGGCTTGATCGTATGGATTCGCGCTAACTCCTCACCGAGCCGTTCGGCCAACCGAATACGATCGCCGCTAAACTGCGAATCTTTGACGAGAACATGGCCAGCTGCGCTCCCACCGACGCGGCGCATGATGAAAAACGGGCGGCCAATAATTTGTGCATCCTCGCACAACCAGAGTGGTTCCGGCACGCAAACGCCGCACTGATACACTGTCTGTAATAATGAAAATTCTGCGGCCCGGCTGTGGCTTTGCGATACGCCAGAGGGCGAGTCGGTGCGCATCACCAGGTCGAGCTTGCCGGCCATGGGACCATCACTGAGCGTGAGCAGGATCAGCCAGTTCTCTTGAATGGCACCACCTGATAGCCGCGTTATTTGTGTGATACTGGCCTTGCGCGCAGCGGCTCGTTTAGCGATGAATGTAGCTAGCGCGTCTTGATTGACTTGGTTCATGGTGGCGCTCATCGGCTTCGATCGATGCCCTTGACAACGCGCTTGCCGATGCTCCAGCGATGCACTTCCGAAGGGCCGTCATAGATGCGGAAGGCGCGCATGTCAGTAAAAATTCGCGCGACCATGTATTCATCGGTAACGCCTTGGCCGCCAAGGATCTGCACACAGCGATCCACGATCCGCCACTCGGCTTCCGAGGCCAACACCTTTGAGATGCTGGATTCATGAATGCCCAAACGACCCTGGTCGAGCACCCACGCGGTATGCCAGATCGATAGGCGCGCAGCGTGGAGATCGATTTCATTATCGGCGAGCATAAAGCTCACGCCTTCATGGCTTCCCAAAGGTTTGCCGAAGGCGAAGCGCTGCCGAGCGTAGTCAGTGGCGATGTCATGCGCACGACGTGCAGCACCGAGCCAGCGCATGCAGTGGGTTAGCCGTGCCGGCGAAAGCCTGATTTGTGCATACTTAAAACCTTCGCCAAGCTCGCCCAAAATGTCGCATGCGGGAATGCGCAGCCCTTCCAGGCGCACTACACCGTGGCCACCGGGAAAGCAGCTATCCATGCTATGCATTAAACGTTCAACGACAAATCCTGGTCGATCGGTATCCGTCAAAAACATCGTAGCGCGACCATCCTCTAGTTTTGCCATGATGATTGCCACGGATGCGCCATAAGCACCAGTCGTGAACCATTTGGTTCCGTTAATAATAAAATGGTCGCCGTCCCGGACTGCGGTAGTTTGTAACATCGACGGATCCGATCCGGCGCCAGGCGGTGGCTCCGTCATGCAAAAGCACGAGCGAATTTCCCCTGCCGCCAATGGCCTGAGCCAGCGCGCCTTGTGTGCATCACTCGCTACGGCTTCCAATAAATGCATATTACCTTCGTCAGGCGCGGCAATATTGAGCGCGACCGGTCCTAGCAGTGAATACCCTGCTTCTTCAAACACCACAGCTTTGCTACGGTGATCCAGACCAAGCCCACCAAATGTTGGTGACACATGCGACGACAGCAAACCAGCTTGTTTGGCCAGCGTGATGAGTTCATCTCGCAGCTCTTCGGTGGGACCGTGCGCGGTGAGCCGCGGATCGCGCTCATACGGAATAATTTTTTCGCGAATAAAAATCCGCACACGCTCTTGAAGTTCAGTCAGTTCTGCGGAAAATGAAAAATCCATAAAGTGATATTCCCGATTTAGACATCCATGGCATTAGCGCCACTTACCCAGGCCGACAAGCCACTGGTCAGGACGGTGCAAATAATCGCTTCAGCGATTTCAGACTCATTGGCGCCTGCGGTACGGGCACCTTTAATATGCACTGACGCGAGCGGGCTATAGTCAGCCACCAGCACCGCGACCAATAGTAATTCAGAGTATTTTGGTCCGAGCACAGTGCCGTTGATGGTTCCTTCGCGCATAAGATAGTAAGCGTCCGCGCCAAGCGGCACGAGATCAAAGAACTTGCCGAGCGGAGGCGGCATCGTTCCGAAATAGGCAAGGAAGTTTTTTTCCGCTTCGCCAGGCGCTACCTCGAGTTCTTTCAACGGCGCATCGCCCTGTGTTTGGCCTGGATAGGCGACTTCAAGCAAGTCGATAAATTTCAGCGCTGCGGCTTCACCACGCACGCTACTGAGGACGATCGCCGCCGAGGAAGCTTCGTCGAAACTCAGGCCAAGTTCGCGCGCACGAAGCAATTCGCGCTGGGCCATCTCGCCAAAACCTTTGCTCGTTGCTGCAACAGCCACGAAGAGGGCCTTTACTTTTGCGGGGAGGGCGCCGTCCTGGTTAACGATCGTACGAAATCGGCCATAACCTCCCAGTGTTAGTGGTGCAATACGGCGCAATAGGGGGGAATCCAGCAATGGACTATTTTTGTTCACAAACTCACCTCTTCTCTTTTGCATGATTCTCAAATTTCACGGACCTCCGTGGGTGATGCAGTGCGTGCCATCGCATAGCAATGGCCGAGCTTACGATTTCATGTAAGCTTTGATGCTATCGTAATCCCTATCTACATACTTTTTGCATTCGAGGTGCGCTACAGTCCGGCAATGTACTTCATCCGGGCCATCGGTCAGGCGAACGATACGGGTATTGGCAAACATTTCGGCCAAGCCGAAATCCTGCGCAACACCGCCGCCGCCATGTGCTTGTATCGCCATGTCGATAATTTTTTGGGTCACGCGCGGTGCGATGACCTTGATCATCGCAATTTCGTTGCGGGCGGCCTTGTTACCGACGGTATCCATCATATACGCTGCTTTTAGGCAGAGTAGGCGCACCATCTCAATGTCGATGCGCGCGTGGGCAATGCGCTCTTCCCAGACCGAATGTTCATGAATGCGTTTGCCGAAAGCTTCGCGCGACATTAAACGAATGCACATTTTTTCCAGCGCCACTTCGGCAGTGGCAATATTGCGCATGCAGTGATGAATACGACCAGGACCAAGTCGCCCCTGAGCGATCTCGAAACCGCGGCCTTCGCCGTAAATCATGTTTTCGACCGGCACGCGCACATTGTCCAGAATGATCTCAAAATGACCATGCGGCGCATGATCGAAACCGAAGACTTCAAGGTGGCGGACGATTTTTATTCCGGGCGTGCCCGCAGGAACCAGAATCATCGACTGTTGACGATAGGTCTCAGCATTGGGGTCCGTAAGACCCATAACGACGTAGAACGCGCAATGCGGATGGGCCGCGCCTGAGGACCACCATTTGTGACCATTGATGACGTATTCGTCACCGTCACGACGAATTTCGGTGCGGATGTTTCTCGCGTCGGATGATGCCACAGCCGGCTCCGTCATCAGGAAAGCAGAACGTGTATCGCCATTCGCCAGAGGCAGCATGAAGCGGCGCTTTTGGTCGGGGGTGCCATAACGATGCAAGACTTCAAAGTTACCGGTGTCCGGTGCCATACAGTTAAAGACTTCTGCGGCAAAATAGACGCGTCCCATCAACTCTGCAATCGGCGCGTACTCAAGGTTAGTGAGACCAACACTGGTGAAAAATTCATCATCATGTTCCGACGGCGCCATAAACATGTTCCACAGTCCGGCAGCCCGTGCTTTAGCTTTGAGTTCTTCAAAAATCGGCGTGGTTTCCTTCCATCGATCGATCGTCTTTTTCTGCGCTTCATAGATGGGAATCGCAGGATAAATATGCTCGTCCATGAAAGCGCGGACCTTTTCCATCCATTCGATCGATTTTTTGGACTGTTCGAAATTCATTTTGTCGGCTTTCTTGTTTGGTATGTATTCTCGGTCGCCTCGGTACTTGCGCGTCGACGCTGTTGGTGAGCGGTTAGCCACTTCCCAGCGCCTTACTCGAGGCATGTGCAGCGGTAAAATTGTTGGAACGTTACATTTAGAATACTCGACCGCCCGGTCGGGTGTCAATGGTGGGCAACTATTTTTTACCGATACTTGACAGAATTTACCTCGCAAGTTTATGATCCGCTTGCACGCCCGACCAGTCGGTCGATTATAATTAATTAATCAACCTATTAATCGGCTAAGTACATCGACGTTTAAAAAGGCATCCTGCGCATCTTTAGGTGGCAGGTTGGCATCTGCGTATCTTGCGATGTTGATGCCAAGGCATCTGTGCACAAATTAACCTTCTCCCTTCAACTAGGAGCGCAATATGACGCGGAAAAATAGCATGGCGGGTAAGGTGGTGTTGATCACCGGAGGGGCTTCGGGGATTGGCTTTGCGACTGCCCGACGTTTTGCACAGGAACAGGCCATCGTCGTCATCGCTGATCTGGATAAGGTGGAAACTACAGTGGCAGCGAATAAATTGGTCCGCGAAGGATTGGATGTCCACCCAATGGTGTTGGACGTGCAGCGTGAAGCGCACTGGTCGCGCGTCATGCGGCAAATCGAACGACGATTCCAACGACTTGATGCGGTGGTAAATAATGCTGGCGTAGGAAGACCAGGTGCGATCGTAAACACCAGTCTTGCAGATTGGCGCTTTGTCACATCGGTAAACCTGGATGGTGTATTCCTCGGTGTGAAGCACGCCATTATGGCAATGACGCCAAATGGAGGTGGAAGCATTGTCAATGTCTCATCCATCATAGGAACGGTAGGTGTGCAAAATAATGCCGCCTATGCCGCCTCAAAGGGCGGTGTGCGTCAATTAAGTAAAGTAGCGGCCCTGGAATGCGCTGCTGCGGGTAATGGCATTCGCGTCAACAGCGTCTTACCTGGCTATGTTGAAATGCCTCGCAAAGGGGCTAAAAAAATGAGCGCGGAAATGCGCCGCGCCTTAATGAAAGCGACGCCAATGGGAAGATTTGCAACGCCAAGTGAAATTGCGGATGCGATTTATTATCTGGCTTCTGCTGATTCTAGCTACGTCACCGGCACTGATCTCATCGTCGATGGCGGATTTACAGCAAGGTAAATGCGATCTGCAAGATAGTTCGCCCCAAAATTCATCAGATAACAATTAACAAGGATCATCATGACACAAGCCGTCATCGTTTCAACCGCACGCACGCCAATTTGCAAAGGGTGGCGCGGGGCGTTCAATATGACGCATGGTGCTGATCTGGGGGGGCACGTGGTACAAACAGTCTTAGCCCGCGCAGGTATTGAACCGCAGGAAGTAGAAGATGTCATCATGGGCTGTGCCACGCCGGAAGGTGCTACCGGCTATGACATAGCGCGTCAAATTGCGATACGTGCTGGATTACCCGTCAGTGTGCCTGGTGTGACAGTGAATCGATTTTGCTCCTCAGGACTGCAAGCCATTGTTGATGCTGCCTATCGCGTAAAGGCAGGCGAAGGGGATGTCTTCGTCGCCGGAGGCCTGGAATCAATTTCCTTGGTAGCCAACGAATATAACAAGCAGTATCTGGAAAATGAATGGCTCCTCAAAAACAAGCCAGAAGTTTATTGGCCAATGTTACAAACAGCAGAATTCGTCGCCAAAAAATATCATATTTCGCGTGAAAGACAGGATGAATATGGCGCACAAAGTCAACAACGTGCAGCGCAAGCACAACGAGAGGGTAAGTTCGCAGATGAGATCGCACCGATCAAAGTAAAGTCAAAAATCATTGATCGACAAACGAAAATTGAGTCAATCCAGGAAGTACTCGCCAGCGACGATGAAGGGATTCGGGCGGGCACGACGTTTGAAGCGCTTACTCAGCTCAAACCAGTCATCGAAGGTGGGGTGATTAGTGCGGGAAACGCGAGTCAATTATCGGATGGCGCCTCAGCATGTGTTGTCATGAGCGAAAGAGCTGCAGAAAGAAAAGGCTTAACGCCAATGGGAAGATTTTTGGGTTTCGCTGTGTCTGGCTGCGAACCTGCAGAAATGGGCATCGGTCCGATCTTCGCAGTACCAAAGCTGCTAAAAAAGGCAGGATTAAAGATTGATGACATCGGGTTATGGGAACTGAACGAAGCGTTCGCCGTTCAGGCAATTTACTGTCGTGATCAGCTCGGAATATCCAATGATATATTTAACGTCAACGGTGGTGCCATCGCCATGGGACACCCTTATGGCATGTCGGGCTCCCGATTAGTCGGACATGCGCTCATCGAAGCAAAGCGCAGAGGAGTTAAATACACGGTCGTCACAATGTGTATTGGCGCAGGAATGGGCGCAGCCGGGTTATTTGAGGTATTTTAAAAAGCTCGGCTGGCCATGACAATAACTTTAAGTGCTATGTTTCGGCCCCAAGGAATACACCACCATCGCCAAGCCAGCCAGACACCACACAATCAGCGCACCCGACGGCAAATCAAACAGCGTTGACAGCACCAGGCCAATCGCATAGCCGCCACCGCCAATCCCGAAGGCCAGTGGCAGCCGGCGGGATGGTGCGTGATTACGCGTCCCCAGACTCGGCACGATCAGGCTGGCAAATACCAGATACACACCGACCAGCTGCACCGAGGCCGTCACCGCCAGAGCGAAGATCAGATAAAAGCCCAGCCGCGACAGACGCTCTTGGAATACACGCAGCGCCAGCAAAATAGCGACCGTGCCAATGGCCGGCAAGAGCAGCTGCGGATAACTCACCCACAGGATCTGGCCCGATAACAGATCGCGTAAATGTTCCCCACCATGCGGGTTATGTGCGAGCAGCAGCAGGCCGCCAGTGGCCGCCAATACGAACAGCACACCGATCTGCGCTTCCTGCACTTCCGGCCAGCGCTTTTCCGTCCAGGTCAGCAGGAAGGCGCCCAACACCGCGGCGCTGCCGGCTGCGGCCTGCATCATCCAGCCCTGTGGATCCAGATCGGCCATGCCGGCTAAGATGACGCCTAATGCCGCAATCTGCGCGATGGCTAAGTCGATAAATACGATGCCGCGCTTTAATACCTGCGCGCCCAGAGGTACATGGGTTGCCAGGACGATGAGGCCCGCCAGGAGGGCCGGCAGGATGATGCTCAGGTCGATTGCGTCAGTCATTATTTTGCTGCCTCGGTGAGATGGGCGATGGTGTCGTCAAACAGACCAAATAAATCTTTGGCCTTGTCACTGCCGCCAACGGTAAATGGCAGTGACACCGCAGGAATCTTGGCGTGCTCAGAGAGCCATTGTGAAGCACGACCATCTTGGTAGGCTGCGCGGATCACCATCTTCGCCGGCTGGCGTTGTAGCTGCGCGAGTAAGCTCGACAGGTGCGCTGCGCTCGGCTCAACGCCAGGTTTCGGTTCGAGCGTGGCGATGACGCGCATGCCGGTCCAGTTCAAAAGATATTCCATATTCTTGTGATGCTCGACCAAGGGCAAGCCTTTAAGCGGTGCGATCTGCAGTTCCCATTTTTTCATGGCGCTGCTCCAGCGCTGCGAAAAATCTTTTTGCCGCGCCTGATAAGTGCTCGCGTTGGCCGGATCCAGCTCGGCCAGTCGTTTTGCCAGTGCCTCGGCAATGATGGCAATATTGCGCGGGTCTTGTTGAATGTGCGGGTTACCCGCTGCATGCACATCGCCTTCGCTGCGATCAACGCGGCCGGGAATGTCGAGTCGCGCAACGACTTGACCTGCTTCAAAGTTACCCGGCTGCCCAGCTTGAATTTTGCTATTGCCCGACTGCTGTAACAGTACCGGCAGCCAGCCGACTTCGAGCTCGAGTCCGGTGCACACCAGCAGATCGGCATTGCGAGTGCGGGCGATCAGGCTCGGGCGTGCTTCGATGCGGTGCGGATCCTGCAGTGCTGATGTGGCGCTGCTGACCTTGACCTTATCGCCACCGAGTTCGGTCACCAGCGAGGCCCATTCCGGCTCGCAGCTCAAGACATTCAGGGCCGCATGGGCAGGCAAGAGCGTGGCGGCCAACAGAATGCCGGCGAGGCGATTGAGGTAAAAAGATGTTTTCATAATTATTACTCCTTAAAAAGCGTGCGCGCCATGGGCGCCCAGACTCATGATGTATTGAAGGAAAATCTGCTGATCAGTCACTTCCGGACGCGACTGATCGCGCGCATATTGCACACGGAAGCGCGAAAATTCTGACGGATTAAAATCGAGCATTACTGCATCGCGCCGGGCATTGAATTGTGCCAGTTGAGAGAAATCTAATGCACTCAGACTACTCTGCTTATCCTGACCAATGGCCGGCGTGCCGGAGGAGAGTCCATCGTGCCGCAGACCGACCCGCCAGGCAGGCGCAAATTGATAAATCCCCTGCACATACCAGCCCGACTGTTTGGTACTGTAACCACCACTGCCGACCCCCTCGGCTGCGAGCGTGCCGCTTTCCTTGCGCTGCATATATTCGCCTTGCAGCTTGAAATTTTGACGTGTGCCATTACCATTCGGCGCCCACTTGAAAATTCCATCCACGACCCAGGTTTTGGCCTTGCCGCTAAAAAGCGTGTTCACGCTATTACCCACCGCATCCAGATCTTGATAGGCCCGATCGGTGGCGCCGCTCGTCAGATAAGACAGGCCGGCACGCCAGCTGCTGCTCTCACCAATATCGTCGCCAAGGTGGGCAAATATGACGCTTGAACCGATGCCATTTTTGTTCCGGTCATTACCCGGAAAGGCGGCGCCCTGTCCCACTTCAGCGCCCAGTTCAAAGAAGTGTTCAGTGGGCGCTAACCAACGCATTTGCACCCCATCCGATTTGTACTGCCCGCCAAACATCGCCTGATACACCAGCGGCGCATCGACAAAATCCCAGGCATGGGCATGCTGATTATTGATGTAACCAAGACCCGATAAAAAACGTCCGGCACGAACATTGATGCCGTTCGATAGCGCGGTGGTTTCGGCAAAGGCTTCTTCTACGCTGACGTTATTATCCGGCGCCAGCGAGAAGGTGAGCTTGCCAGAGAAATGCGGATCGACATTGGCGGATAGCGTGAGTTCCGATTCGCCTAAATTAAAGCCTCGGGATCCAGGGCCGATCTCACTGCCGGGCATGAAGCCCTGTATGCGGTACTGCTTCGGGTCTTGCGATAAATTGGCGTAGGTGCCCCCGAGGATGAGTGAAATGGCCGGGTTAAATGCAGCAATACTAGATTGTGCAGAGGGCATTGGCGGTGTGGGTGAAGGCGGCGCTTGTATCGGCGCTTGTATCAGTGCCTGCGGCTGAGTTTGGGCAGCAAGAGTCGCTGACGAAGACGCCTCACTTATTTCGCCAGCAAGCTTCTGGAGCTTGGCTTCAAGCGCCTGAATGCGCGCTTCATAAGCGGCTTTCATCTGACTGATTTCTGCGCGAATTTGTTTGACCTGCACATCGTCGGCTGCCAATGCAGTCGCTGGGATGCTTGATGTGAATCCAAATGTGATGGCAAGCGCCGTCGCTAAAACGGATTTCTTCAACATGTGATGACCTCTTAAAAAATGTATGACACGAAAGCGCCCAGGCGTTAAAGCGAGGACGCCACATTTTTTCAAGGTGTCAGTGGTGGCGCACGAGAATGAAAATACGTGCTGAAGAAAGGCGCCCAGATTGCGCCGGGTAGGGGTAGCGGTGAAGGGCTGGTGAATGCGCGGGGCGCTGTTGGATGCTGTGCGTCGGTGAGCAGATCAGCCAGACAGGCAGCGTCGAGCGCGATACAGGAATGGGTCGCCTCGCTGCCCACAGCCCAGCCGCTTGGACGCTCGGATAATTGCGCCCCGTTAGCGAGCCAAACACTGTGATCGATGCGATGTCGCTGGCCGACAAATTGACTCGCCAAGAGCGATAGGGCGAGCGCAAATAACCAGCAGAGCTGGCGCCAGGAGAGGGCATTTGCGGGCTTCATCGGCATGGGAAAGCGCCACTTACGATGGTTGACAAGTGTGCTTTATAACATGGTTTAGCGCGCCTCGGGTCAGGCATTGCGCCCACCCTGGATTGACGTAAAGGGCAATTAACAACTAAACTAGCCATGTTTTGGTGCGCACGTCCATGCCCATGGACGTCGTTAAACGGGAAACACAAAGTCTGCATTCGACTAAGGTGTGCTGCCCCCGCAACGGTAAACAAGCGCTGTCGATGTTGACAGCCGGCTGTCCCTAACACCACTGTGTCACGACACGGGAAGGTGGGATAGTTAGACTTGCGAGCCCGGATACCGGCCAGAGCAGGTGGAATCCAGTGCCAGACCGGCTGCGATTCTTTTTCAACCGGCCCACGGGGAAGTAGGCTGGCTGTCTCTATCAGAAAATCATCAATGAAACTTACCTCACCTATGCGCGTCGTTTGCTGCGCTGTCGTGGCCATGGCCTGCGCGTCGTCGGCTTATGCCCAATCTACTTTTTCACCCGTGATCGTCACAGCAGCCCGTATGCCGCTGACGGCCAAAGAAGTCTTGAGCGACATCCTGATCATCAGCGCGGAAGAAATTGCTCTCAGCGGTTCGCGCACCCTGGAAGACCTGCTGCAGCAAAAACGCGGCTTTGAAATTACCCGCTACGGCGGTGCCGGATCGGCCGCTTCGGTCTTTATTCGCGGTACCGGCAATACCCAGAGCCTGGTGCTCATCGATGGTGTCCGGGTTGAATCGAGCACCTTGGGCGGCGCGACCTGGAGCAGTATTCCACTCTCACAAATCGATCACGTCGAAGTCGTGTTCGGCCCACAGTCGAGTATGTATGGCGCGGATGCCATGGGCGGCGTGGTGCAAATATTTACCCGTCAAGGTGAGGGCGCGCCCAACGCGACTGTCACGACGGGTGTGGGCAGCGCCGGTCTGCGTTTGCTCGAAGCCGGCGTGAGCGGTGCGACGGCCGACGCGCACAAAATACATTATGCGATTCAGGCCGCCAGCGAGCGCATGGCGGGTTTTTCTGCTGCCAAACCGGGGGCGGGTCCTTACACCTATAACGCGGACAATGATGGCTATAAAAAGTCCAGCCTCAGCACGCGTCTGGGGATGACGCTGGCGGAGGGGCATACGCTCGGTGTGCAATTTTTGAATAGCCGGGTGGATGCCCAGTTCGATGCTGGTGCTGGCTTTGATGATCGTACCGAACAGCGTTTGAGCAGCGTGGCCTTGGTCTCGCAAAATCAACTGGCGGCAAATTGGCGCAGTGTGCTGCAGATCGGCCAGACGACGGATCAATCTAAAACCTTTGCGTCCTACGGCAATGACTTTATCAATAGTCGGCAAAATCAATTCAGCTGGCAGAGCGATATCACCTTTGATAAAGATGTTTTGCAGGTGGTGATGGAGCGGCGAGTGGAACATGTGGACGCCGATACGGCGCAGATCAGGGGCGATCGCAGTACCAATTCTGTGGCTGCCTCCTATCATCTGCGCCGTGGTGCGCAACGTGGCAGTATCGCTGTGCGCGAGGACGATAACAGTCAGTTCGGCCGGCATTTCACGACCAGTGCGGAATATGGCTATCGCATCGATACCAGCTGGCGCTTCAATGCCAGCGCCGGCACGAGTTTTCGCGCGCCGACCTTTAATGAACTGTATTACCCCGGCTATGGCATCGCTAATAACAAGCCTGAGCAGGGTCGTAATAGGGAACTCGGTCTTTACTATGATCAGGGCGAGCGTCAGGTCAGTGCGGTGTTATTCCAGAATCGGCTGAGCGATCTGCTGGTCTATGCGCCCGTTTGTCCGGTGCTGCGCGCCAGTCATCCCTATGGCTGTGCCTACAATATCGATAGCGCGCTGTTGCGAGGATTGTCCCTGTCGGCAGAAGAACAAATCGGCAGCATCAGGCTGCGTGCGGCACTCGATCTGCAAGACCCGCGCAATCAAACCAGTGGCAAAACATTAGCGCGCCGTGCGAAACAGCATGGCAGTCTTGGTGCCGAGTATGCGCTTGGCGATATGAAGCTCGGTCTGGAGACGATCTTTTCCAGCCAACGTTTTGATGATGCGGATAATCTTCAGCGCCTGGGTGGCTATACTTTGTTTAACCTGCTTGCCAGCCAGCGCTTGGGCGCAAACTGGACACTGTTTGGCCGGTGGAATAATGTCACCAACAAAAACTATGAACTGGCGCAGTTTTACGCCACGCCGGGATCGAATGTGTTTGTCGGCTTGCGCTATGCGATGCGCTAAGTCCTAGCGTTTTAATACGCTGGTAATGCTCACGACAGGAAATGGTCGTGAGCATTTTTTTTGTGGGAAGGGGGCAGAAGAATGTAATTGTTGCGCAAGGCAGCTAGCTTGAAAAGTTATCTTTTAATTAATGGATGACTTATTTATACTCAGCTTAACCGACGCCGTCCAACCTTGTTCTCGCAGTGCATTCACATGACTTTGCACCTTCTTTTCAGTCAGACACATCCAACTTTTTACCCGACTTGGTGCAAAACCAGGCAGGTATTTTTATACGGCTTTTTTTTGCTTTCCCTTTGCTTCGCTGGCGACATCCGCATCGCGCGCGCGCAGCAGACCAACCAGTGGACGCCGGATGCCAACATCCAAGCCACGCTTTCTGAACCTGTATTCACCAATGTGCCAGGCAGCTTACAGCCGGCACAGCCAGAACAAAATGGCCCGCATGGTCTAGATCTTGATCAGCGCCGCGTCATCGCCCGCTTTGAGGGTGCGCAGGTCACGGGCGAACACGCCAATGCCGATTTCTGGGGCATGGAAGCTTATGAAGTGGGCAGTCAATGGGCCTTACGTGAGGGCGAAGTGATCAACACCGATGCCAACACCGGTCGGCAGTCTGTGCGCAGTCAAAGCGCCGCGTTTTCCCTTGAGCGCACCCTACTGCCCAGCTTGCCGGCAGCAGATGAAGCAGAAGCATGGCAGTCCTATGTTTTATCGGCCTACGTAAAGGTGCCGTCGCAGCGCCGTCTGACGTTGCGCTTGAGCGCGAGCAGTCAGCGCGCGGTGGTTCAACCCAGCGAGCGGACGATCATCGGCAGTGCAGAAAGCGCGCGCCAGTGGCAGTACGTCGAACTCTATCTGCATGCAAAAAATATTCTCGGCCTGATGGCGGCCTTGCGTGCCGATGGTGCAGGGGTATTGATTGATGATGTGCGCATCGGGCCTGCTGAGGCAGACTTTACGGCACAGGTGTTCGATCAGGAGTCGGGCATGCAGACAGCGCGTTTGGGGACGAATGGTGAGCGCACTCTCATGCAAGAGTATGTCAGCACACAAAGTACTACGCCGCTGATATTGCCAGCGGAGTCAGGCTTGCAAAGTCCTCCGCAAGAAAAAATCCCGTTGGAGGCGCACGATTCTACCGCCACGGATCAAGGGCTGATTCGTAACCAGGCCGGCCAACCACGATTTTGGATCGCAGATCAGGCTGTGTCTGGCAAAGCCAAATCACTTCGCTATCGCAAATACGATCGTTTTGGCAGGGTAGTCGAGGAGGGTACTCTGACGCAGTCATGGCAGCCAGATCTCCTGGCAAAGCTGGCAGAAAATCCTGTCGCGCCGATGCTCAATATGCAGTGGAAAAAACGCTATCAGTATGGCGTGCCGATCACCGTCGTAGCAGAAAATGACTATCGCAAAGGGCGGCTAAGTCGAATCCTGTATCGGGATGAAAGTGACGATAGTGGCGACGGCGGCAAGAGCAATCGCGTAGATACGCAAGAACTGCAGTACGACGCACAAGGACACATCGCCAGCGTGGCCTACCGCTTCGCGTTCGATTTGCAGTCGTATGTGATTCGCTATCGCTACAACGCACAAGGAAAATTACAGGAAATTACCTTCCCATCGCAGAAAGATGAACCCCTGAGTGTGCAATACCACTACGATCAGCAGGATCGCATCAGCACGATCGGCCGCACGGCCAGGGCCAGAACGATCAACGATTACTATGCCTGTTATACCTATGACGCCAAGGGTGCCTTGATGACCGAGTCGCTTAATAATAGCGGCCCTGCCTTTGCGCGCATCGTTACGCATTATGTCGCCGGACCAGATGTCCGGCCAGTTAGTCTGGAGAGCAGCATGGATGGCGTGCTGGTGGTTCAACAAAATCTGGCAGAGCCGCTGTTGAAGCCTGCCTTTGCGCAAACGATCAAGCACAATGACAGCAAGCCGCTGCAACGCATTCTCTACGGTAGTGGCAGCCTGCCTTTGCTTAGCTTGCCAGCGCTGATCGGCAAAGTTGGAGAGCGCAAAAATGACCAACTGAGAGAAAAAAGCCCTCAGGACGACGAGCAAAAGCAGCATCATCAATTGCTGATCTATGGTCCCAGCGGTTTAATTGCCCTGAGCGATACCTTCAATACGTCGGATATGACCGACTATTTCATCATCAAGAATCTGCAGCGTGAGACTGCGGTCGTAGTCCGTCAGGACGGCAGCATTGATGATCGCATCATTGATGATCGCACTAGTGAGCTAGCCAACGGCCAGCCGTATGCCTTGCCATCTGTGCTTAGGCACACATGTCGGTTTGAGGACGCCATGCGCGCACTTAGCCAGCCTGACTGCTAAGTACCATCGCGTGCACGCTATGCCAGGATGATCAGCCCCGAATGCTGATGCGATCCGCGGTCGCCGCGGCGGTAACTGCGCAGGCGTGGGGATTGATGCGCATCCAGACTGCAGCGTGTGCAATGGCGCACGATATCCACTTCGCCGACACCAGCATTTAACAAGGCATGCCGGGCAATCGCCGGCAAATCAAGATGTCGCTCGCGCGGCAGCACCAGGGCGGCCGGCAGGCTGGAAAAATGGGCGACAAACTGTTCTGCCAGTTCAGGGCTGACTTCGTAGCAGCAGGCGCCGATCGCCGGGCCGACGCTGGCGACCCATTGGGAGGGATGATCTTGCGGATCCTTACTCTGCCCGGCCAAGTCGCGCCAGAAAGTATCAACGATGCCGCCGATCAGCCCGCGCCATCCTGCATGTAAGGCGGCGATTTTTTTGCCATCCCGTCGCGCCAGCAAGATGGGCACACAGTCGGCGGTGATGATGCTGATCGGGATGTCTGGCAAAGCTGAATAGACGCCATCGACATCGCCACAAGCCTGTTGAACGTGCGTCACCTGTGCGACCTGATCGCCATGCACCTGCTTTTTATCCGGCCGCCGCAGCCAATGTTCGAGCAGGACTGGCGGAATGGGCGCTGCGAGGCTACCGAAGCCATGGCGAATGCCGGGAATACTGGCGAGCAGGGGGCTGGTGATCAAAGCAGTATCCACAAAAAGGGCATCCGGTAAAAAGGCAAAAACGTGCATGCCTATTTTAACGTGTTGTGCTACGCCAGGCTTTATTTTTCCCAGGGCTTGGCCGCCATCGTTAAGCCACAGGCGAGGCGTCGTATCGAATGCTTATCGAAGGAATTAATCCCTTTTTCAAAATTGTAGCGATACTCCCAGATCGCCGGATTCTGCGCGCTCATGCCGAGCCGGCTGGTCAGTAAGCGCAGGTAAGAGAGAATTTCACCGTCTTCGAAAATGCGCCGGATCTGCAGTCCGGTGACGCTGTCATCACGCGCCTGATCGGCGGCGGAAAACCAGCCGGTCACCGGTGAGGGATCGAAGGCAAATACTTCTGTCACGCGCGGCCCGGGCGTCATGGCTGCCGGACGGCGAAAGGTGTAGGCAAAATACTGCGCCAGTCCGGCACCCAGTGAATGACCGGCGCTGACAATGCGTACCGGACTGCCATCGCGTCGGTGCAGCATACCGGTGTTCGGATCAAATTGCAGTTCATCTTTGCGTTTAGCGAGTTCGGCGTAGAAGGCATCGAGCACGATACTGGCGGTGAGGACGTACTGATCCTTATGGGTTGGAATAAAACGCAAGGCCCAGTTCATATTGGCTTTCCAGTCGGAGAGCCGGGTTAATTTTGAACCCTCAAAGACGACGGCAATGGTGTGCGGCGGGATCCATTTTTCCTGCACCTCCATATACAGACCTTCGTCGAGCAAACGCTGCTTTAATTCCGGTCCGGGAAAATCCCATTTACGCCAGCCCGACAAAGGCAGTTCAAGCGAATCGTCGGCACAGGCGCGGCGCACATTGGCTTCGCTCAGTCTGGCATGCGGAATACGTTTGTGTGCCGCCTCGTCGTTTTGTGTAAGACCTTCGCGGTAGGCGTTTTCGCTCATTACGGCGAACTCCCATTGCAGACGGGCGGTCTGGCTGGCTTGCTCGGGGTCGGTGTAGTGATCAAGCAGGGGATCACGGATTAAGACTTGTTCGGGATGATGACCGAAGGACGCGCAGGCAAGCATCAGTAGGCTCGCGGCATACAAGCTGGCACGCTGAAAATAACGCCAAATATTTCGTCCTCGATTCTGCATCGACCGCTCCAGATTTTTGTCATGCGACTCTGAAAATGGTAGTGGCAGAGTGCGGATCTAAGCAAGGAAACGGCGCCGATTTACAACCGATTTGTGCGCTTTTTCGACCACATCTTAACGCTTGTTGGGGCGCTGTCACGGTGCCGCAGCGGGCATTGATTTAGCTTATATTTTCTCTGAATGTGCGATGGATGTGGGATGGATGTGCAATAGATTTTCGTTCAGCCTGAATTTCAACCTGAACCGCAGCATTGACTCTATTTCAATCGGTCGAAAAAGTTTAACGCCGATGAATTTTCATGATCTTCTGATGCTCACGCTGCCAGTCGCGTTCTTTCTCGGTATTGCGTTTATCAAACTGCTTTTTGCCCTTAGCCAGGGCAATATCGCATTTCACCCGTCCGCCTTTAAAGTGCAGATTGAGCGGCACCATGGTAAAGCCGTCCTGATCGACCTTGGCCAGCAGGCGTTTGATCTCGGCCGCGTTGAGTAGTAATTTGCGGGTGCGGATCGCTTCCGGATGAACGTGGGTTGAAGCGCTATTGAGTGCACTGATGTGCGCGCCGAACAGAAAAATTTCGCCCTCATTGGCGATGACGTAGGCTTCCTTGAGCTGCACCCGTCCGGCGCGTATGGCCTTGACTTCCCAGCCATGCAGAACCAGGCCGGCTTCATAGCGATCACTGATAAAGTAATCATGAAACGCCTTGCGGTTATCGACGATACTCACGGCGCGCGTTTAAGTCCGCATCAAACGAGACCGTGTGCCTGCTGGTCGGCGTGGTAAGACGATCGCACCATCGCGCCCACGGCAGCGTGGACGAAACCCATCTTGTAGGCTTCGGCCTCAAACATCTTGAAGGTGTCCGGATGCACGTAGCGCCGCACGGGCAGATGATCGCCCGAGGGCATTAAGTACTGGCCGATGGTGAGCATGTCGACATGGTGTTCGCGCAGATCGCGCATGACCTGCAGAATTTCTTCATCGGTTTCACCCAGGCCGACCATGATGCCGGATTTGGTCGGTGTATTTGGATGCAGTTCCTTGAAGCGTTTTAACAGGTTCAGTGAATAGGCGTAATCGGAACCCGGACGCGCTTCTTTATACAGCCGCGGTGCAGTTTCCAGATTATGGTTCATCACGTCGGGCGGCGAAGCTTTAAGAATTTCCAGTGCGCGGTCCATCCGGCCACGGAAGTCGGGCGTGAGGATTTCGATCCGCGTGGCAGGGGATAATTCGCGTACCCGTCGAATACATTCGGCGAAGTGCGCAGCGCCGCCATCGCGCAAGTCATCACGATCGACGGAGGTGATGACGACATAATTGAGTTTGAGCGCGGCGATGGTTTTGGCTAGATTTTCTGGCTCATTGACATCAAGCGGATCAGGCCGGCCATGACCCACATCGCAAAACGGGCAGCGACGGGTGCATTTATCGCCCATGATCATGAAGGTCGCGGTGCCCTTGCCGAAGCATTCGCCGATGTTCGGGCAGCTGGCTTCTTCGCATACAGTCACGAGTTTGTTCGCGCGCAGGATGTCTTTGATTTCATAAAAGCGTGTGCTCGGTGACGCGGCTTTGACACGGATCCAGTCCGGTTTAGGCAGGCGCTCGGCCGGCACGATCTTGATCGGGATGCGGGCGGTCTTGCCGGCGCCTTTTTGCTTTTCCAGCGGATTATAGGTCGCGCCGGGGGTCTGCATTGCCTGCATCAAGTCGGCAGTCGTTGTGGCGCCTTCGGTGGGCGTTGATTCTGTTGCAGGGAGCTCGTTATGCATGATGTTTTTCTTTACGAATCGCGGTCGGTTTTTGCCGTCAATAATGTCGCTAAATGGTGTGCCAGTTTATTCTGTACTGCAGCGAGTGAGACCTGTACGCCCAGGGTCTGCATGTCGACGGTGGCAAGACCAGCGTAGCCACAAGGGTTAATGCCGGCAAACGGGCGCAAGTCCATCGCCACATTGAGCGACACGCCATGGTAAGTACGCCCCGAGGCGCGAATCTTAATCCCCAATGCGGCAATCTTGGCGCCCTGCCATGTACCCTCGGCGACATAAATACCGGGCGCGCCCTCACGCCGCTCACCGGCCAGATTATACGCGGCCAGCGTGAGGATCACAGCCTGCTCTACTTGCTGCACAAATTCGCGCGCAAACAGTCCGCGACCCCGCTTCAAATCGATCAGCAGATACACCACCGCCTGTCCCGGTCCATGGAAAGTGACTTCCCCGCCACGATCGGTCTGCACCACCGGAATCGCCTGCGCGTTAAGCACATGCGAGGGATCTGCGCCCAGGCCTAAGGTGTAGACCGGAGGATGCTCCACCAGCCACAGTTCATCGGGCGTATCGGCATCACGCGCATCGGTGAAGGCCTGCATGGCGGCATAACAGCTGGCGTAATCTTCCAGGCCGCGCTGGCGAATAAGTGGCGCGGCCATTGTGTTGGCGCTTACAGCACGTACTTAACCAGCGGGTGGCCGGTCAGGTCGCGGTAAAGATTATCGAGCTGTTCGCGGCTGGTCGCCATCACCGTCAGTGTCAGGGACAGATAATTGCCCTTCGAGGAGGGGCGCATGTCGACCTTCCCGGCATGAAAATCAGGGTCATGCCGCAGAGTGAGCGCGATGATGATCGCCGCGAAATCATCCTGCATCGGCCCCATCACCTTGATGGGGAAGTCGCAGGGGTAAGTAATGAGGGATTCAGTGGATTCGGTCATAGGATCCATTATATAGGGCGGGCACAATTCAGCCCGCCAGTCCCGCCTTCACCCGCTGATAGGCCGCATATAATTGTTCTCCCACCGGCCCCGGACGGCCGTCACCAACAGGCTTGCTGTCGAAAGTGGTGACGTTGATGACTTCCTTGGTGGCGGAGCTGAGCAGGATTTCATCGGCTTCGTCGACTTCGGCGCGGCTGATGCGTCGGGCTTCGAAAGGGATGCCGCATTCCATACATAATTCTTCGATGAAGCGGTAACGGATGCCTTCGAGGATCAGATTATCTTTGGGCGGCGCGAGTAGTACGCCGTCCTTGACGATCCAGGCATTCGTGGAGGAACCTTCGGTGAGAAAGCCATCACGGAATTGAATCGATTCGATTGCGTCGTGTTCGACGGCATATTGCGCCGCCAGCACATTGCCCAACAGGGAAGTCGATTTAATCTCGCAACGCAGCCAGCGTTTGTCGTCCAGCGATACGCAGCTGAGTCCCGTTGCTCGCTCACTGGCCGAAGGCGGTACCAGCGGATTACTCATGATGAAAACAGTGGGCGTTACCTGCGCCGGAAAGGTATGCCGGCGTGGCGCGACACCGCGGGTGACCTGGATATAGAGCATTTGATCGGCGAGCGGACTGGCTGCCACAACGCTGTCGCACAGGGCCATCCAGCCGGCTTCATCATGCGGACTGGTGATGCCGATGGCGGCCATACTGCGCATGAGTCGGGCGATGTGCTGGGTCGGACGCAAAGGGCGGCGGCCATAAAAAGGGACCACGTCATAGATGCCATCGCCAAAAATAAAGCCCCGGTCGAGCACGGGAATTTTGGCTTCGGAGAGTGGCGTCATGGCGCCGTTGAGGTAAACCAAAGGATCATTCATGAGGCATACTTTCTAAAAGAGTCCGTGAGCATGGTGTTGAAGATTAAACCAGATACGCGTGATTACAATACTACTGCGCCAGAAAAGATGGGCGTCTTACTTGATCCATAACCTGACGGAATCCCAGGCGCGGCCAAACAAGCTGGCCTGATTGATCTGCTCAAGCGCGACGAGCGGTAATTCGACGACGGTTTTCCCCTCTGCGACCATCTTGAGCGTGGCGACCGTACTATCTTGCGCAATCGGAGCGATCAGCGGTGTTTTCCGCTCGAGTACCGGCTTGAGTTTTTCAGCCATCCCTCTTGGTACGGTGACATAGGTATCGCGCGCAAAGCCGATCTTGACCGCATTACTGGTGCCTTTCCAGACTTCCGGTGTGGCCACCACCTGGTTTTTTGCATACAGCTTCACGGTATCAAAATTCTGAAAACCCCAGTTGAGCAGCTTCTGACTTTCTTGCGCGCGTTCAGCGTCTGAGTTCGTGCCGAGCACGACCGAGATCAGGCGCCGCTCGCCATTACCGTTACTGCGATGCGCTGAACTGATCAAACTAAAACCGGCACTTGATGTGTGTCCGGTCTTCATGCCATCAACGCTGGGATCGAGCCAGAGCAGACGGTTACGATTAGGCTGCGTGATTTTATTGTAGGTGTACTGCCGGGTTGAATAGATCTTATAGCCTTCCGGGTAATCCTGAATCAGGCGTTGCGCGAGTACCGACAAATCTGCGGCGGTCGTATAGTTATCTGGATGCGGCAGTCCGTGCGAATTGGCAAAGCGGGTGGACTTGAGGCCTAAACGGGCAGCCTCGCTGTTCATCATGACGACGAAGGTTTCTTCGCTGCCGGCCACGGCTTCGGCCAGTGCGACTGCGGCGTCATTACCACTTTGGACGATCAGGCCGTATAACAGATCGATGACTTTGACCGGGGTGGCCGGATCGATAAACATTTTCGAGCTACTGGGATCGACTTTCCAGGCCTTAGTCGATACGCGAACCTGTTGATTGGCATCGAGCTTTTTATCCTTGATGGCGGCGAATACCAAATAGGCCGTCATGATCTTGGCCAGCGAAGCGGGTTCAATGCGCATGGTTGGATTTTGTGCACCCAGGACCTGATTGCTGGTGGCATCTAGCACTAGCCAAGCGCGTGCGGCAACAGTCGGCGGCGGTACGGTTTGCGCCTGGACCGCGCTCATAGACAGTCCGAGGAAAACACAAATCGCGAGAATTTTTTTCATAGAAGATCAGTCAAATAATCAGTTGAGGAAAGCACGTTCATAAAGCAGGTTCATGCAGCAGGATGCACGAAAAAATTGCCGGGCACATCAGTGAGGCGTGGGCATGTCCAAAAGTGCCATGGTCTTGTTTCATCGATGCCACAGTTGGACGACGAAGTGTTTAATGTGTTGCAGCTTGCGGTGAAAAAAATGATCGGCACCGGTGATGACAATCACTGGTAAGTCTTGCTCGCGGGCCCAGGAAAATACATCGGTCAGCGGAATCGTGTCGTCGAGTTCACCATGGATCAGAATCGAATTCGCCGGGACTACCGGCATGGCCCATTTGCCTGCAGCCGTGCCGATCAAGACCAGTCGTTCGGCAGCGATGACTTCAGCGGCCAGCAAACGCTGCTGCAGCTGCGCCATGACAAAGGTACCAAAAGAAAAGCCACCAAAAGCGAACGGCAGCGCAGGGTAAAGTGTTTGCATATGCTGTAAAAGCTGCGCCATGTCGTCGGTTTCGCCAGCGCCGTGGTCGTGCACCCCTTCAGAGCTTCCCACACCGCGAAAATTCATCCGCACCGCCACATAGCCCAGCGCAATGAAGGCACGCACCAGCGTATGGACGACTTTATTGTCCATATTGCCGCCGTAAAGGGGATGTGGATGGGCGACGATGGCCAGGCCGCGGATTTCGCCTTCGGGGGAGTCCAGTGCACATTGCAGCTGGCCGGCTGAACCGGAGATAAAAAAATGCTGAGTTTGAAGATTCATGGTGCGCTGATTTTAAGCCTTTCGACCACCTTGCCACCGACCAGATGCTGGTCGATGATGTCATCGATGTCGCTACTGTCGACGTAGGTGTACCAGACACCTTCTGGATAAACCACCAGCACGGGACCTTCTTCGCAGCGGTCCAGGCAGCCGGCCTGATTGATCCGGACCTTACCCTGACCATTCAGATCCAACTGCTTGATCCGTTGCTTGGCATGTTTTTGTGCAGCCTGCGCGCCTTGTTCCTGGCAGCAGGGACGGCCATCTTCGCGCTGGTTCATGCAAAAAAAGACATGCTTTTGAAAATAAAGAGAATCGCTCATAGTAGAAATGGGGTCGGAAACAATCGAGGCTCAATCATACACCGAGCCTAATCCTGCCTGTGCTGATGCGAAGGATGAAAGAGAAACCATAAGCTGAGAAAGGGCCAAAGTAATGACAGGAACTGTGCCGCACCATTAAAGTTGAGGAACTTCCCCTGCACCCAGGTCTGCAGGGTGGCTAGAAAATAGGGATTGGCCGGTGCCGCATTGACGGCCACCAGACTAAGTACCAGCGTGAGGGCGGCGATGCGGCGTTGTATCTGCGGTGGAGAAAAGATCAGCCCGGATAAAATTAGCAGCCCCAGCAGTAGTCCGCCCTGTGCGCCTGGGGTGGCCCAGACGAAGGTAAAATCAGGGGAAAATTGCAGGGCGCTGGCCAGTACCTTGGCGGCCAGTGTGGTGGCGATCAATAAAAAAATCAGCCTTAGTTTTGGCGCCTGGTCGCGTAACAGACACATCAGTGTGAGCAGCGCACCGATGAGTCCACAGGCAGTGATCATGGTCTCGGTGAACCAATATTGCTGGATCGTCAGCGCTTTGGCCGGACGCAGCAGAGCCGACAAATCGACCGGCTGATGCAGAAGCTGCGTGAGCCAGTCAGAAAAAATCGGCAGCAGCTGACCATGGCCGAACAAATACCCTTGCGGAAAAATCTGCGCCAGTGGCCACAAACCCAGCACGATCAAGCCTCGCCCTGCCGCACCGTTAAACCAGCGTCGACGCAGCAGTAGCAGTCGGCTGCCAATGAGGAAAGTGGGCGTGAGTAGTACACCGAGGGCCGCACCGATCAGCACGCCAGCGCTATTGCTGAGCAAGTCGAGATTGGACGGCACACGGCTGGGCAGATAAGTTTGGACTGCTTCCATGAGCGCCGATAACAGCACCCCGCACAGCACGACCAGAAGCACCGAGCGCAGGCCACGTAACTGCGGGTAGAGTGAAAATACACCCAGCACGCCCAAGGGCAGGTAGCCGATCATGTTGGTCGCGAGGTCAAATAGCGTCCAGTAGTAAGGCAGTGGCGCAAACAGATAGGCAAACGGCGTCATGCCAACGCTATGCCAGCCGCTGAAGGGATACCAGCTCGCATAGACAATGAGAAAAGTATAGAGCAGCAGCCCGACCTTGGCGAAGCCTGAGGTGGCAGGCGTCGCATCGGGGTTAGGCGACAAAAAATGCGCCGCCATATTACTGAGCGGCGTATCCTGATTTCGCGCGCGGCTGGGAAGATCGGTGTTGAACATGCGTCGAGTGTAAGGGAGTTCGGCGCGGTCGTCACCTGCAGCGCAGTGGGGTGGCAAAAATATTCAGTCCAACGAGCGTGACGATGGCCAGCGCATCCCGTTACAATATCTGTATGTCCTCCACTTCATCCACCTCAGCCAACATGCGGCGACTATGTCAGCCGGCCCGTATTCGCGCCCTGTGCGGTGCGGCGGCGCAGTCCGTCGCCATCGAAGTGGTGCCGCAAACCGGTTCGACGAATGCCGATTTGCTGGCCCGCGCAGCCAGTCTGACAGGGCCGCTGCTGCTGCTAGCGCACGATCAAACGGCGGGCCGTGGTCGCGCTGGACGCAGCTGGTTATCGAGTCCGGAGGGTTCGCTGACTTTTTCACTGGCCTGGCAATTTCACTGCCCGCTGCAAGAACTGATCGGCCTGCCACTGACTATTGGTGTGGCCCTGGCGGACGCCTTCGCCCAGCTCAATGTGCGGGTCGCGCTCAAGTGGCCCAACGATATTCTGCAAGATGGTAAAAAACTGGCTGGCATCCTGATCGAAACGGCGGCCGTCAAGGAACCAGCCGCGACCTGGGCGGTGATCGGCATCGGGATCAATCTGCAATTACCCACCGAACTGGCGCAGAAAATTGCCCAGCCGGCGGCTAATCTGGGCAGCCAAACGCAGGACCGCGAAACCATCATGGCAGTCCTGCTCGAGACACTGGTGATGAACCTGCAGCAGTTTGAAGCGCAGGGTTTTGCGGCCTTTCACGCGCGCTGGAACGCGCTGCATGCGTATGCCGGCCAGGCGGTGGCGCTGATCGAACAGGGGCGGATCGTGCAGGAGGGATTGGCAGCCGGCGTGGATACTATGGGCCGCATGCAGCTCGACACCGCCAGCGCCGGGCGCATTCACATCATGGCGGGTGATGTTTCCCTGCGCAGTTTGGTGGCGGCCTGAATGCTCTTACTCGTTGACGCCGGCAATACACAAATCAAATGGGCGCTGGCCGATCGTGCTGCCGCGCCTGGTGCCTGGCATACCAGCGGTGCTGTCGCACATGCACAGATCGATACCCTTGCAGCGCTGTGGCAGACGCTGCCGATTGATCAGGCGCTGATCTCCAATGTGGCCGGTGATTCGGTGCGTGAACAGATGCAGCGCAGCCTGCCAGCCAATACCCCTGCAGAATGGTTTGCCGCTTCGGCCGAGCGGGCCGGCATTCGTAACCGCTATCGCGACCCTCTGCAGTTAGGCTGCGATCGTTTTGCCGCGGCCATCGGCGCGCATCAGGCGTTTCCCGCCATGCCGCTGATCGTGGCCACCTGCGGCACGGCGACGACGGTCGATGCGATCAGCGCAGACGGCGTTTTTTTGGGCGGGATGATTTTGCCCGGACTGGGCTTAATGGCCAAATCCTTAGCGACACATACCGCTTTGCTGCCACAGGTGGAACACGCGGCCATGATCAGCGCGCCCTTTGCCGACAATACCCAGGATGCGATTATCAGTGGCTGTCTGGCGGCGCAGGCTGGTGCCATCGAGCGTGCGGTGCAGGCGCATGGCGGACCTGCTGCAGTAACTTGCATTGTGTCGGGTGGGGCAGGGCAGTGGGTGAGCGCGCATTTGACCTTGCCACATCATCGCGTGGACAATCTGGTTTTGCTCGGTCTATTTTCAGTCGCGAACACCACTCTGCCATGCTAAAAGTTCTTTTCAGTCTGCTACTGCTGACGAATGTCCTCCTGTTCGCTTACCGCGAAGCCTACCTGCCGAGCGTCTTCCCGGAAGATCACGAACCTGCCCGCATCGGGCGGCAGATGCATCCTGAGCGGATTATCTTGTTACCTAACGCGGGACAAAACAGGAAGCCGCTGCCCGCTACTGGCGACACACCGACCGGATCGGCGCCTGTACCTGTTCCGGGGTCTATTCCTGAGCCACTGGCTGGCGTGGCCGCATCCGTATCACCGACATCCGCTGGGGCTAGTCCGGTCACCAGTTCGGCGCCGTCGGTCAATGTGCCTGGTTTAGTTCCGGGTTCCGCTCCGGGTTCAGCGCCAATTAATCAGAAGCTGACCTGTACCGAGGTGGGCAATTTTGATGCCACTGAGGCGGCCCGCTTTGCCCAGAGACTGGCCCCGCTCGGTTTAGGCGAAGCCGTCAGCCGCCGCTCGGTCGTCGAACCGCCGCGCATGATGGTCTACATGCCGCCTCAGGGCAGCAAAGAAGGCGCCGAGAAAAAGGCTGGTGAACTGCGTCGACTTGGCATTAATGATTTTTTTATCATGCCCGACGGGGACTATCAGTGGGGCATTTCGCTGGGGGTATTCCGTAGCGAAGAAGCGGCGCGCGCCCACCTCACGCAGATGGGTAAGCGGGGCGTGGTGACGGCGCGCCTAGGGCCGTTTTCACCCGGCGCGAGCCGCATCGCGTTCCAGTTCAGGGGGCTGGATGCGAAGGCGAGTGTAGCGCTGAAGAAAATCAAGGCCGATTTTGCCAAACAGGAGACGCAGGCCTGCGAGTAGCCCTTTAGCTAAAAAATCCCTGAAAGCGCGACACATTTCGCTGTAAAATCTGGCTAACTTTTTTCAGGATAAGTAATGACCGAGTCTACCCGCCACGCAAATCCAGAGCCTGGCAACTCTCTTGGCGTTGATGTCGCTGCGGTGGCGCCACAAATTAAAGCAGAAATTCTGGCAGAAGCACTGCCCTATATTCGTAAATTTCACGGTAAGACTATCGTCGTCAAATACGGCGGCAATGCCATGACCGAAGAGCGGCTCAAGCACGGTTTTGCGCGGGATGTCATTTTGCTCAAACTGGTCGGCATGAATCCGGTGGTGGTTCATGGCGGCGGTCCGCAAATCGACAGCGCCCTGAAAAAAATCGGCAAGCAGGGCACTTTTGTTCAAGGCATGCGCATCACCGACGAAGAAACCATGGAAGTGGTCGAGTGGGTGCTGGGCGGCGAAGTTCAGCAAGACATCGTCATGTTGATCAATCATTACGGCGGTCAGGCAGTCGGCTTGACGGGCAAGGACGGCGGCCTCATTCGTGCCCGTAAAATGCGTATGCCTGACCGGGAAAAGCCGGGTGAATTTCTCGACCTTGGCTTTGTCGGTGAAATCGACGCTATCAATCCGGCAGTCGTGAAAGCGCTGCAGGACGATGCCTTCATTCCGATCATTTCGCCGATCGGCTTTGGTGACGATGGCCAGGCCTACAACATCAATGCCGATCTAGTCGCCGGTAAAATTGCCGAAATCCTCAAAGCCGAAAAGCTCATCATGATGACCAATATACCGGGCGTGATGGATAAAAGCGGCAATCTGGTGACGGATCTGTCGGCACGTGAAATTGATGAAATGTTCGAGGACGGTACGATCTCTGGCGGCATGCTGCCAAAGATTTCCTCTGCCCTCGATGCGGCCAAATCCGGCGTCAATACCGTGCACATCATCGATGGCCGGATTGAACATTCGCTGTTGCTGGAGGTGCTCACCGAGCAGGCCTTCGGCACCATGATCCGTTCCCACTGATCGAATGAATCTTGTGCGAGGATGTCTTCCATCCTCGCACAGCGACCCGCTCTGATGCGCTCCCCCGTCTGGTTTTTCGATCTCGACAATACCCTGCATAACGCATCGCATGCGATATTCCCAGCGGTGAATGTCAATATGAATCGTTACATTGCCAGGGTACTGGAGGCGAAGTCCCTGCCGTTTGATGCGGACGTCGTCAATGCTCTGCGCTACGATTACTGGCAGCGCTACGGCACGACGCTCATGGGCATGGTGCGTCATCATCAGGTTGACCCAACACACTTTCTACACGAAGCACATGCCTTTGATGATCTGGCTAGCATGGTGCGAACAGAACGCGGTCTGCTGCACATGTTGAAGCGTCTGCCGGGGCGCAAAATTTTACTCACCAATGCACCGCAAAAATATGCACGAGCCATGCTGCGTGAGTTAGGGATCACGCGACAGTTTGCGCGCCATGTGCATGTAGAGCAGATGGTCGTGCATCGGATTTTGCGGCCCAAGCCTTCGCGTTCTTATTTGCGCAAATTACTGGCACATGAGGGCGTTTCTGCGCGGCGCTGTGTGCTAGTGGAAGATACATTGGTGAATTTAAAATCGGCCAAGGCGGTAGGCATGCGCACGGTTTGGCTGACACAGTTTTTGGCGGCCTCGTATGGTGTGGCGCGTCTGCCTTCGTATGTGGATGTGAAGGTAAAGTCAGTGCGGCGTCTGGCTGCGGCGGTATCACGTTTGAGGTAGAGGATTTTTTTATCCTTTGAATCAGGTGCAGATTGTGCGCGTGTTTGTGTGTGCGCTTGTGTGTTATTCACCATCCAAAACCTGGTCCATGAAATTCAAAGTAAAATCCTACCTGTTTCGCCTTAATCTCCTTAACAAAAATCACGCAAAGTCGCATGCCGTCAAACCGACTCTTCATCCCTGCATTTCTCGCGCTCCTTGCTGGCGGAATGGCGATCGGCTTCGCGGGCATTTTCATGCGCTATGCCGACGTTGGTCCGGTCGCGTCGGCCTTCTGGCGGATGGCCATCGCTGCACCTTTGTTATGGTGCTGGGCCATCAAGACCCATGACAGCGATCAGGCGAGCGGCAAACGCACCAGCTTTACGCCCGCCTTGGCCTACGCTGGCTTGTTCTTCGCTGCCGACATGGGACTGTGGCACCTGTCACTGCATTACACCTCCGTTTCCAATGCGACGCTGCTGTCAAACTTCGCGCCAATTTTTATCGCGCTGTGGATGTGGTGGGCCTATAAGACACGATTTGCGCGCGTATTTGTGATCGGTATGATCAGTGCGCTGATCGGTGCTGTGCTGCTGGTCGGCCCGAATGCGGGTGCGGGGCCGGACAATATCAAATTACTCGGCGACGGGCTCGGATTCATCACGGCGATTTTTTATGCGGGCTATCAGTTAGTCGTCAAGGAAGCGCGTAGCCAGTATTCCACTGCCCGCCTGATGGCCTGGAGTACCAGCGTTACAGCATGCGCTCTGCTGCCATTCGCGCTATTGTCCAGTGATCCGTTCTGGCCTTCATCGATGATGGGCTGGCTACCTTTGCTGGCACTGGCCTTGGTGGCGCAAATTGGCGGACAAACCGTGATCGCCTATGCTTCCGCGCATTTGCCGGCCAATTTGTCTTCCGTGAGCTTATTGATCCAACCGCTTACCGCGACCATCGCTGCCTGGGTACTGCTGCACGAATCGATCGGCCTGATACAGGCTACGGGTGGTGTCTTACTCGTGTGGGGCATTTATCTGGCGAAAAAGGGTAGCTAGCGTGACGCCCCTGCACACCAGCTTTGCCTTGCTCGATGACCGCGATGGTCTGTCGCGCTGTTACAGCGGCTTGGTGACTTCGCTAACTGTGCGCGCTGTCGCTGAATTGCCGTCGATGCTGCAAAAAATGCAGCTAGCCTTGGAGACTGGCTTACATGCCGTGGTGGTGTTGAGTTATGAACTCGGTGCGGCCATGCAGGGCATCGATGCGCGTTTGCAAACGGATGCGGCAAATATGTCCGACTCACAGATATTACTGTTTGCCGATTGCCGATTGCTCAATGTTGAACAGGTCGATGCCTGGCTCGCTGAACATGACGATTCGCGCAATGCGTCGGCCGGTATTGCGCAGATCAAGCATAGTGTCACCGAGGCTGCATTTCATACGGCGATTGCGCGCATTCATGACTACATCGAAGCCGGCGACGCCTACCAGATTGATTACACTTACCGTGTGCGCTTTACGGCCTTTGGTTGCTTGCATGGGCTCTATCGTCGTCTGCGTGCGCGCCAGCCAGTGCCCTTCGGTGCGCTGATCGCTTTGCCAGATGGGCGGGCGATTTTGTCGCTGTCACCCGAACTTTTTCTGCGCCATGTTGGCGGCACACTGACCGCTCAGCCGATGAAAGGGACAGCGCGAGCCTGCGATGATCCTGATGAAAATGCACGTCGTGCAAATGCCTTAGCCGCGGACACAAAAAATCGCGCTGAAAACCTGATGATCGTTGATTTATTGCGTAATGATCTGGGCCGTATTGCGCGTACCGGATCTGTTAGCGTGCCGGCCTTGTTTGAGGTGCAGCGCTTTGCTGGTGTGTTGCAGATGACCTCCACCGTGCAGGCTACACTGGATGAGCAGGTGAGTTTGACCAAACTGATACAGGCACTGTTCCCCTGTGGTTCGATCACCGGCGCACCCAAACATCGCAGTATGCAGATCATTCGCGAACTCGAACCCGATGCGCGGGGTGTTTATTGTGGTGCGATTGGCTGGTTTGATGCGCCGCTGGCTGGAGCTGCGATCGGTGATTTTTGTTTATCGGTACCGATCCGAACGCTGGCCTTGCAGCCGCTGCAGAATGGTGTGCGCCAAGGCGAAATGGGTGTCGGCGCAGGGATCGTCTACGACAGCGTGGCGGCGGATGAATTAGCAGAATGTCGCTTGAAGGCCGATTTTTTGACGAGCCTTGATCATTCATTTCACCTCTTTGAAACGATGCATGCCAGTCGTGAAGAGGGCGCGCGTCATAGCGTTCGGCATCTTCAGCGATTGCAAAATTCGGCGGATTTTTTTGGCTTTACGTTCGATGTCGATGTAGCGCACGGCCTGCTGCAGCAGCACTGCGCACAACTCGCGCCGGGTGTGCCATATCGGCTGCGGCTGGCATTAATGCAAAGTGGTGTTTTGCAGATTTCATCCTCCCCAATAACGCCGCTGGCAGGCAAGGTGAGAATCAACATAGCGCCACAGCGCATGTGCGCCGATGATCTTTTCCTCCGTCATAAATCATCCGTGCGCGAAGTCTACGATGCTGCCTGGCGTGCAGCCGAACAGCAGGGGGCTTTTGATATGCTGTTCTTTAACGAGGCTGACTTACTCACTGAAGGTGGACGCTCAAACGTGTTCGTCAAGCTCGCTGGTCGGTGGTTTACGCCGCCACTGGAAGACGGAGTCTTGCCCGGTGTGATGCGCGCTGTGCTGCTCGATGATCCGACCTGGAATGCCAGTGAACGGCATCTCACATTGGACGACTTGCGTGGCGCAGAGGAAGTTATCGTCTGTAATGCGCTGCGTGGCGTGATTCCCGTGACGATGGATTGGACCTAACACCAACTTCCACATTAAGTAGGGTCAGAGTCGATATATCCACAAAGAATATTGTAATAAAGTTATATCGACTCTGACCCTACTTAATTTCAAGGACTCTGGTAATTTTTTATATAGGGTCAGAGTCGATATATCTTTGTGTAATGATGCCGCAAAGTTATATCGACTCTGACCCTATTTAACGCATACGGCATGTTTTTGCGCGGCACTGTGTTTTGAAAGAATATCCAATACTGTATCAGTTCATTTCGTTAAGGCTTTTTGTCGCGAGGCGATGACAGCACCGAGGAACAGTGCGCAGGCCGAATAGCTCAGGCCTCGTTCGAGCCCACCTGCGCCATCGGCGATCCAGCCAACGAAAGAGGGGCCGCAAATCTGCCCAAAGGCGAATGCGATGGTGAACATGCTGATGCCGGCGGACCAGAAGGCGGGCGGCAGATTGTGTCGTACCAGTGCCGTGGTCGCCGCGACGCAGGACAGGAAGCTGCCGCCGAAAATAATCCCCGATAATAAGACCAGCGGCAGCGCGCTAGTAAGGACCGGAATCAGCGTGGCCAGGCCGAGCAAGGTCGACAAAATGGCGATCGACTGGCCGCCCCTGAAGTGGTCGAGCATGCCAGCCCAGATGCGTGATGAGGCCATCACTGACAGTCCCAGCAACAAATAAAATAGGCTGATCAATGGACCTGATATGCCTTGCGATTTGAGTAGCGCGACGACAAAAGTCATATAGCCGATATACCCCACGCCGAACATGAAATAGCTGGCCAGACCAAACCCGAGCAAGGCCATCCGTGGTCGTGGAGCACTGTCTGCCGGCGCCGGCGCACCATCGATAAGCCCGGCCACCTTGGCCAGTGCCAGCGTGGCGATGAGAGCACTAAGGCCGAGGGCAATCCAGGCCCATTGCCAGCCGTGGGCGATGCCGGCGTTGTTGGTCCAGGTCAGCGTCGCAGGAATCAAAAGTGCCGATGCAGCAATGCCGATCCCGGTACCGCCGTAATACATACCGATCAGCAGTCCGGCGCGTTGCGGATGCAGCGAGCCGAGTCGCGCTGCCAATAAGCCGCCAGCGATAAAAATCAAGGCACTACCGATGCCAGACAAAATACGTTGCAGCAGTAAAAAGTCTGTATTGATCAGCCAGCCGGCCCAAAGCAGCAGCAAGGAAGTCAAGCCGGCGCCGCCGAGTAAAGTGCGTTGGGCGCCGAATTTTTTCAAGATGGCCGGGCACAGCAGGGCGCCGATCAAATAGCCGAGGGCATTCCCGGTATTCATACTCCCGGCGATGAGATAAGACCATGCCAGATCGGCGCGCATCGGCGGCAGGAGCAAGGCATAAGAAAAGCGCGCCAGTCCGAGTGAGATAGCCGCACCGAAAGAAAGAACGAAAGCCGTGATCAAAGGACGTTTCAGAGCAAGCGTATTCACAGGAGGGCGAGCCAAATGAGAAAAGAATTTCATTGTAGCAGTCAATTAAATAGGGTCAGAGTCGATATATCTATAAAGAATATTGCAATAAAGTTATGTCGACTCTGACCCTACTTAATTGCACGACAGCTCATCACTTTTTAAATAGGGTCAGAGTCGATATATCTTCATAGAATGATGCAGTAAAGTTATATCGACTCTGACCCTATTTAATGTGTGGGGCGGGGTAGAATGGGTTGGGACTTTTTTATGGGCCTTGAGTATGCTTCGGGATTTAATTGCATCGAAAACTTCGGATATCGCTGAGCAAGTACCCTTGCGGGTCATGATTGCCGATGATAGTTATTTGATTCGTGAGGGCTTGCGGCAATTATTGGAGATGGCGCATGGCTTATGCGTTGTTGGGCAATTTGTCGATGCCACGACACTGCTGGCTGCTGTCGATGCCGCGCCGCCAGATGTGGTCATCACGGATATCCGCATGCCGCCGACGCAGACGGATGAAGGAATGCAGATTGCTAAGCGACTGGGCGTGACGCATCCTGACGTTGGCGTGATCGTGCTGAGCCAACATGAAAGTGCCCACTACGCATCGGAGCTGCTCTCAATGGGGGCGACACGGCGCGGCTATCTTCTTAAGGATCGGATTCACGATCTGGAACATCTGGTGTCGACCATCACGGCTGTCGGACGTGGCGAATGTCGTATCGATGCCAGACTGGTCGATGAATTATTTACGCGCCGCCGCATCAAGGCGCCATCGCCGCTCGATGATCTCACGCCGCGTCAATGCGAAATTATGGCCGATATCGCTGAGGGTAAAAGTAATCTGGCAATTGCCCGCGAGCGCAAACTTAGTAAGCGTGCCGTTGAAAAACATGTGAGCGAAATTTTTGGCCGACTCGGTTTGTCGACCGATGAAACCATCAGCCGACGCGTTCATGCGACCTTGATGTACCTGGCTAAAGGCATGCAATGATGGTGCGCTGGTCGGCGCGTCTGCTGGCGATCCTCCCGGGACTTGCGCTCGCTGTTGCTGCGATCGCTTTAGCGCGCGAACACCCCAGCGCCGACACCGTGACGAACGCCATCATCAATAGCCTCGGTGTGCTGATGTTCTGGGGGATCGCGATCGCGATTTCATTGCGTTATCCCACCCGTCCTCTTGGCGCGCTGCTGTATTTTTTAGCAGGAGCGTTCGCACTTCAGGTGCTGGTGATTTCATCCGATCCGATTTTATTTACACTCTCCCGCGTCGCCCGTCCTGCCGTCGAAGTCGCAGCGATCTGGGTCATGCTGGCTTTTCCATCGGGGAGCTTGCAGGGCCGAAGAGAAAAAATCATTCTCCTAGTCGGCGTATTGGGCTTACTGCTGGTCTGGTTTCCGGCGGTGATGTCTTCACAAAAAATTCCCCTCGGCGGTCCCTTTATTCTTTGCCATCCGGATTGCCCGCGCAATGCGCTGTTTGTCGCCGATCTTCCTGAATTATCGAAAGCCCTGCTCATCACCTTTCGCACCGCTGGCGCAGGCCTTCTCTTCGCTGTCGCATTCGTCTTATTTCAGCGCTATCGCAAAGCCTCGCGACTCATGCGCCGTACCTTGGCGCCGGTATTGTTTGCATCAATCATCCGTGCCTTGACGGTCGCGGTCTATCTTATCCTCGGTGAATCGACGCTGATTATCGGCTTTACCTTATGGGCTATTCCACTCGCTCTGGCGCTCGGTTTGCTGCGTGGTCGCATGTACATGGCCAAGGCGCTGCAGCGACTGGTGAGCGGATTGCGCGGTAGGCCCGATATGCAAACACTGCGTGATGTCATGGCCAGCGCACTGGAGGATGAATCACTTGAGCTGGCCTTTTGGGTCAGTGAATCCGCACGCTGGGTTGATTCGCAAGGTCGTGAAGTCGCCCTGCCAGCTGCGAATGAAAAAACGGGCCGTGCAGTGACGATGGTGGAAGATCAACGCGGGCTGCCGATCGCCGCATTGATCCATGATGTCGCTTTACTCGAAGAGCCGACCTTAGTCGACGCGGTCGCCAGCAGCATGCAGGCGGCGCTTGAAGCGCATCGGATGGCCGCTGCACTCGTCGATGCGCGGGCCAGCACGGCGAGCGCGGTTGAAGAAGAACGGCATCGCATCGAGCGCGACCTGCACGACGGTGCGCAGCAACGTCTGATCGCCCTGCGCATGAAGCTGGCCGCCACCTCCAGAGTATTGAAGTATGACGTGCGCCGTGCCGCAGAATTGATGCGGGAAATGGATGCTGACGTCGCCGCAGCCTTTCAGGAATTGCGCGCTTTTTCCCACGGCATGGCGCCACCCTTGCTGGTTGAGCGCGGTCTGGTCGTGGCTTTGTCGGAAGCGGCCAGCTGTGCCGCCATTCCTACGCGTGTTGCACTCGATGATGTGGGGCAGTGCGATGCCGGCGTTACGGCGGCGATTTATTTTTGCTGTTTGGAGGCCTTGCAGAATGCGGCGAAACACGCTCCTGCAGGATCAACGGCAACGCTGAGCTTGACGCGCGAGGGGGATCAACTCAGTTTTTGTATTGCCAATGACGGCGATCAGACGCACACAGAACAGAACGACGTTAGCGGTCACGGACTGCGCAATATGCGTGAACGAATGGCAGCCATCGGCGGCACATTGCGTATCGACCGCATTCCGGGTCAGACATTTTGTGTGATTGGCCAGGTCGGCGTAGGCCGATCAATCAGCTAAGCAATGTGCTGTCCAAGTACGATCAAGCGCCAATTCCAGCAGTCGCAAAATATCGCCGGTCATTCAGCGCCCAGCGCGATAACAGCAAAAGCCCCGCAGCAATCCCGACATGCAAAAAATCCCCCGGCTGAAATTGCCCCACACTGAACTTGGTGACAAATAAGAGCTGCGCTACCAACATGCACATGCTAGCGCCAACGACCAACCACTGCCGGCGCACAAAACCAACCCCCAGCATGGCGATGACGCCTGCCAAGGCCAGGAGAGAGGGCACGATTTTAAGTCCTGCAATGATCGCCAGCAGAACACACACGACCGCCAGGATGACACCAAAGATCCAGCTAAAACGGCGTTGCGTCGTGATCAAGCCCTGCGGCCAAATTACCGTCACCGCCAGCAGCGGAATGCCGACACCGGCGCCCAGCATCGATAGCGATTGATGCAGACCAGGCAAAGGCAAAAGACCAGAGAACTTGAGCGCCCCCAGCACAGCGGCAGCACCAATAAGCGAACAGCCTAGCCGCAACGAAGCCAGGTTCCTGGCTTGATAAGCAATCTGTAGTGCCACCAACGCCAGCAGCCCATCAAATATGGCTAACCAGTTCATGGCGGTGTCACCAAGCTTGCGCCCGGCTCGGAAACATTGTGTTCCAAGCGCGTCATAGCCAATAAAAGCAGACTGACGATGCCACCCGCCGCACCAAGCAGCTGAAAAGCCGGTGTCACCGTAGTGAACCAAATCCCCGAAGTCAGCGCACCACACAGAATCAGCACACGCAGTATTTCAATCGGCAAGGCAAGGCGCTGACCAGCAAACAGACGCCCCAGACTGACTGCTGAGAGCAGCGGCAGTAAGCCATACATCACTGCCATCGGCAGAGTCAGTTTCTGAAATGCGCTAGCCCAGCCGATCGTCAGCATGGTGACGCCAGCATAGCCGGCCAGCCCGTAGACGCGTTGCCATTTCGGTGCCGGCGTTTCAAACTGCACGCTGTTGATAGGGCCGTGCGGCAGCATGCCTTCAGGCGTCCAGCCAGGCGGACCAAAGATCAGCATGAGTTTATTTTTCCAGCCGCTGGTTTGACGCAAATTTTTTCCCAGCTCAGCGTAAATATTGAGATTGGCCCACAGCGGATTCCAGCTTTCAAGCGGCGTGATGGTGCCATAAATAACCGGTTCATCATCGCGTTCTTCAGCATAGGTGCCAAACATCCGATCCCAGATAATCAGGGTCGCGCCGTAGTTACGGTCGATGCAGTAGTCGTTTTTTCCATGATGGACACGGTGATTCGATGGGGAGGAAAAGTAGCGGTCAAACCAGCCTAATTTTGGCACCAGTCGGGTATGCACCCAGAACTGATAAACCAGACTGATTAAGACCGTAATACCAAACACCATGACTGGGATGCCCAGCAGTGCCAGGGGCAGATAGAACAGCCAGTAAAAAATCTGGTTCGTCGATGACTGACGTAAGGCAGTCGCCAGATTAAAATCTTCACTGTTATGGTGAACAGCGTGGGCGCCCCAAATCAAGTTAACTTCGTGCCCAGTGCGATGCGCCCAGTAGTAAAAAAAGTCATACATAAAGAACGCCAGAATCCATACCAGTGGACTCTTCACATCAAACGTAAAGGCGCCGACATGCTCGACGACGACCGCATAAATCCCGATTGAAATCAATCTGGCCAGGGTGCGCACGATTTCGCTCAAGGAGCCGATATTCATGCTGGTGATCGCGTCGTGCAAGCGATAAGTTTTTTTCCCCATCCAGCGCGCTGCGGACAGCTCGATCAGGATCAGCAGGAGAAAAAACGGCAGTACGTAAAAAATGGCATTCATCGTGGATGGTTTTCTGTGACGACCTAGAAACGGTAGCCGATACTCGCACCAAGGGTGCTGCGATCATTCAGATTGTTATAGTCGCCGCCCGAAGTTGGCTGCCAGACGAGTTCTACCAGGGTCGTCTTATTGATTTCTGCTTTCAAAGAAAGAGAGGCTGTACGACGACCCTGCGAGATCGTCTGATCTTCCGACCAGCCACGTACGTCCTGGCCATAGGACAGAGAAGGAATAAAGTCGACATTGTTCATGATGCCGACATAGCGCATGCCAAGGCGCAGCCGATAAGCGAAGGCATTTTGAGAGACGTAGCCATCCAGTGAACAGGTCTTGGCGCTGGACGTTGCAGGGCAGGCTGCGCCAGCCACGGGTGCCTGGCCGTAGACGTCAGAACGACGGAAGCGCGCCACCAGATTACTGGGTAAATCAGACGCAGATTTATAGACTAGTTCGCCACTCACCACAGCCGAGCTGGCGCCTAAAAAGGGTGGCAAGCCATGCGTAACGCCGAGATTCATTTGCAGTGCCTTGTAGCGTTCGAAGCCATGCAATATACCGCCGGCTGGCGCGGCATTCACGATCGCGCGCAAGGGTGTCGGGCCGGCCAGGGTCGCGACGGCGTTGAGTAGATCCAGCGCGTTATAAAGATAAGGCTGATTCGGACGATAGCTCAGCTCAGCCAGAATAATACCGGCATCGAGTTTCTTTTCCAGCGTCACTGCGAGCAGATGAATATTGTCTGGATATTCAACAAAATACGTTGGGTTCAATCCACCAGGATCGGCCGGCACGAATGGTGCACCCGTACGCTGTGATTTGGTGCCACTCAGGTAGGGCGTGCGTGAAGCGTAATTGGCGACATACACGCCGAGCTCGCTTCCGAGCGCCGGCAGTAATTGACGAATCCCCAGGCCATACTGGCCGCTGCCGGATGGCGTGACATCAGGCCCGCGTTTCACCAGCGTGCCACTGGCCAAAGTGGCGCGATCAGATGCTGCACCGAGCATCGCCTTGTCACAGCCCGGCGCGACGAAGTCGGTTCCCGAATAAAATGTACCGCAGCCTGGCAAGACAGTATTACTGAAGCCGGTTTGGACAAAACCGTCCAGCGTTGTTTCGGGCGAGAGCTTGAGTAAGACAGAGGCTGCAGAAACCGGCAGCCGACCATCGTCAGCTGATGCGCCGGTGCGACGCGATCCAGGCAAGTCACGCGGATTCAAATCCGATAAGCCACCAGCAAATGTAAAGCGATTACCCCAGTCGATATTTTGCAGTCCGAGCTTGGCATCGAGCTGGGAAGTTCCCATCGCTTGTTTCCATGAGAGGTAAAACAGGTCGACTGCAGTACCGGTAAATTTTGCCCGTCGCTCAAAGCCGGCATCGCTCAGGGGCGTATTGGCAGCATAGCCGTTTGGGATATTGCCCCAAGGCCGGTCGCTGCTCTTTAAGGACAGATCACTCCAGGCCTTGAGGCTGCTGGTGATGCCGAAATTACCGTTCGCGTATTGCAGTTCAAGCCGGCCATTGAGCGCTGTCGAGACCGTATCACCGCGAGCAAAGTTAAGATTACCGTCATCCTGATTTTTGCCGCCAACGCCGGTACCTGTGGTGCTGATCAAGCTGGCATTCGCCGCTGGAATCAGTTCCGGATCGCGATCAGCCGTGCGAACGATGGTGCCGGCATAGACGCCGCCCTTGACTGTCAGTGTTCCGCCACCAACGGCAGTTTCTGTGGCATTGACAGTCATGCCGGTGCAGATCAGAGTAATGAATATAGCGAGTTTGGATTTGGATGGGCAGCGCAAAGAATGAGGCATTGTTGAGGTCTCCTGAATATTATAAGAAAAATTATTTTTCCTAATGTACGCAAGAAAGCCTGCAAATGAAATGGGGAAAACGCCCCCGTCGGGGTTCGGTTTTCTGGTGTGAGCGATTTGATAATGACGGCAGCTAGCGACGACGGCGCGTCGTCGTTACTACAGGAGTGCTGACTTGGGCAAGCTCACGCGAAAGCAGCTGCCCTTTTCTGCCCGTGACAGGCAAATGACTTCACCATGATGCGCGCGCGCGATTTGCCGCACCAGGCTCAGTCCAAGGCCCACGCCACCATCACGTTCGCGGGCGCCCGGTAGACGATAAAACGGATTGAAGATTTTTTCCCGCTCCACTTCAGGCACGCCGCGCCCTGCATCGCAGACATCGATGAGCAGCCATTCTGTGTTCTGTGATAAGCGCACCGTGATCGGCGAACCTTCACCGTAGCGCTGGGCATTTTCGAGCAAATTGCGCAGCATCCGGCGCAGCAGGCGAGCATCGCCCGTAATCTGCAGATCCGGCGCATCCAGCTCGGCATCCACGCGTGCGCATTCTTCTGCCAGCAGCGCAGTCAAGCCGACCTGTTCGGTCAGTACCATTGCGGGGCCGCTACCGTCGAGCCGGCTGGCGAGCAGAATTTCATCGACTAACTGGTCAAGCTCGGCAATATTACGCACCAGTTCAAGCCGCATTGCCGGTGAGGGCGCCGACTCCATCAATTCCACCGCCATGCGGATGCGCGCAAGCGGTGAACGCAGTTCATGCGAGGCATTCGCGAGTAGATTTTTTTGCGCCGTCATCAACGCCTCGATCCTGCTGGCAGAGCGATTAAAACTGGCCGCCAGACGCGCGACTTCGTCTTCACCTTCGATCGCCACGCGCGTAGAAAGTTGACCATCGCCGAGCGCCTCGACGCTGCTTTGCAGACGTTCCAGACGCCGCGTAATACGTCGCACGACCGGATACGCACCCACACCTAGACCAATTACCAGCAGCGCAAGCCAGAGTTGCATGTTCATGCGCGGCGGACGATTGCCCGGCATATGTCGTTCGCCGAGTAACCAGCGGCCATCCGCAAGTTGGATGGCCATGACCGGTGGACGACCTCCGAGCCAGCCGTTTGCAGATTGGGTCAAATCAGGCGCCGGCAGCGGAGCGCCGATCGCCGCAATTTTTTCCCCTTTGGACGAATAGAGCGCAACGCCGCGATAGCGTCGCAAACGACGGTGGTTCATGGCGGCTTGCTGGGTTTCTGCCGTCGCCGAAATGGGCGGCAACATCTCAGAAGCGAAGTCGAGCAAGCCATCAAAATTTTGTGACTGTTGGGTTTGCTGCTGTCCGAATTCGGGATAAAAATTGAGCAGGGAAAAAAACAAAAGGATGACCGTCGCCAGGCTGATCAAGACAGCGGCATAAATGCGTAAATACAAATGCTGTGACCAGCTAAAGAGGACGAATTTAGACATCCTGTGCCTTGGCGAAGACGTAGCCCGAGCCACGAACGGTGATGATGCGACGCGGCTGTTTGGGATCGTCTTCCAGCACTGCACGCAGACGGCCAATGTGCACGTCGATCGAGCGGTCGAAGGCTTCCAGCGGTTCGCCTTTGACAGCATCCATGATTTGTTCGCGCGAGAGTACCCGGCCGGCACGTTCGGCCAACACGACCAGCAGATCGAACTGATAACCCGTCACCAGCCGTTCATGGCCATCAATGCGCACTGCGCGCGCATCCAGATCAATTTCAAGCCGGCCGAAGCGTTGAATTCTTGTGCTCGCTGTGCCGACACCGCCATGTTGGCGGCGCAAGACAGCGCGAATCCGGGCCAGTAATTCACGCGGTTCAAAAGGTTTGGCAACGTAATCATCCGCGCCTAGTTCAAGGCCCACGACCCGGTCCATCGGATCGCCCTTGGCGGTGAGCATAACGATCGGGATGGCGCTGAGCGGACCAGGCAGATGCCTGATCTGCCGGCAGACTTCCAGCCCGTCGATATCGGGCAGCATTACATCGAGCAAAATTAAGGCATAGGGAGGTTCAATGACAGCAGACTGCAATTGCGTCAGCCCCGCTTGCGCGTTTTCCGTTAGCGTGACGGTGTAGCCGTTTTGTCCAAGATAAGAAACGACCATGGCGCCAAGCCGATGGTCGTCTTCTATCATGAGCAGATGTTGCGTCATACGAATCGCATTATCGTGGGCCGTGCATTCTCATGTGTTCACCACGCTTGCCCATGCGTTCGGCGACTTTGGCGCGTTGTGCTGGCGTCAGTACTTCAGCGGCATCGGCCCAGGCTTTGCTCATGCGCTTTGAACAAGCGTCGTGCAAGGCCATCTGCTTGACGCGTGCGGCTTCAATGGCGGCCCGGTCAATGGTCGGCTGGGTCAGCAGCTTTTTACTATCAGCGCGAGCGGCGCGCATTTGTTCGCGCAGCGGTTTCATATCTGCCATGGCCGACTTGGCGATGGCGAGCAGACGCGTTTTTTGTTCTGCTGTTGCATCAGGTACGCGGTGATCGATCATGCGCTCAAGCTGTTTTTCGGCACGTGCCGGATCCATTGGGCCGTGCATGCGCGGATGACGACCATCTCTGCCGTATCCATCTGGACCAGGTCCATGCATTGGATCTTCAGCGTGGGCCACGCTAATCAATGATGCGCCAGCGATGAGCGCCATCAGGAGGGATTTGTTGAAGCGGTTCATGGTGTTTCCTTTGGAAGATGTTGATGAAATAATCACAAGACCATGATTCCACTATAGGGCAGCTAGTTTGCTAGACCGTGAGGCGCGCGTAAAGAATTGTAAGGACGCTGTGATCTTCAACAGGAAAAACGCGCCGCTGATCCCAGATTAAACAGGATAACAGGGCGCGTTGGCCAGCATACCTCTATGCGCTCTTTTGCGCTAAGACAGTCTGTAGTTTAAAACTCTTCCCAATCCGAGCTGCTGGCCTGACTTAGCGCGGGAGTCTTGGTGACGGCTTTCGCCACCGCTGGCTTGCTGATAGCCGCTGTTTTGATCCTCACCAATGGGGCTGTCGCGAGAGATGGTATGCGCGGGGTCTGACGCGCCACAGGGACATCGCCACCCATGGTTCTGAAGACACTGACCACATCCGCCAGCGCATTGGCCTCGTCTTGCAGCTGGCGTGCGGCGGCAGCAGCCTCTTCTACCAAGGCGGCATTTTGTTGGGTCACTTCGTCCATCTGGGTGACGGCCTCATTGACCTGTTCAATGCCACTGCTTTGCTCGCGGCTGGCAGCAGCGATTTCGCCGATGATATCGCTGACGCGCTTGACGCTATTGACGACATCGCTCATGGTTTTTCCGGCGCGGGCAACCTGGGCGGTTCCGGCCTCGGTGGTTTCTACCGAGTGGTCGATTAACTGTTTGATTTCTTTAGCGGCAGCGGCACTGCGCTGGGCCAGATTACGTACTTCCGATGCGACGACCGCAAAGCCGCGTCCTTGTTCACCCGCCCGGGCAGCTTCGACTGCCGCGTTCAGGGCTAGGATATTCGTTTGGAAGGCAATCCCATCGATGACGCTGATGATGTCAACGATCTTGCGCGCTGAGGTATTGATTTGGTCCATCGTATCGACGACATGGCCCACTACCTCACCACCCTGAATGGCGATTTCAGAAGAGCTTCTTGCCAGCTGATTTGCCTGCGAAGCATTGTCGGCATTTTGTCGGACAGTCGATGCGAGTTGTTCCATCGAGGCGGCTGTTTCCTCCAGCGAGCTGGCCTGATGTTCCGTACGCGATGACAGATCCATATTGCCGCTGGCGATTTGTCCGGAGGCAGACGAAATACTTTGCGTACCGCTGCGCACCTGATTCACAATTTTATTCAGGCTGTCATTCATGTCGCGCAATGCCAGCATGAGCTTGCCGGTTTCATCGGTCGATACAATATCCACCTGGCTGGTCAGGTCGCCATCGGCAACGCGACGGGCAATTTTGACGGCGTGTTCGAGTGGTCCGACGATACGCTTCGTCACGACCGTGGCGATGAGCGCGCTGATCACGGTCGCCATCACGGCGAGCAGCATGATCAGCCATTTGGTTTGCTGGGCGACGGTTTCAGACTCATCGCTCGTGGCTTCCATTAGCTTACTTTGGGTCTCGATGAGCGTATCGAGCGCCTTAAGATAATTCAGCTGAGCCGGCCTTAAGTCAACCAACAACACAGGTCGGGCTTCAGTGGCTTTACCATCCTTGATCATCTGAACAACTTTGTCACGCAGCGGAGTGAACTTGGCGCGGGCTTCAGTCACAGCATGCAGGTCGGCACGACCTTTGGCCGATTTAATGGTCTGCTCGAGCTTGTCGAGTGCGGCAGTTATTTTGCTGGTCGAATGTTCAATGCTGAGCATTTCTTCTTTAATCTGCTCGGCGTCGGTCATGAGCAGAATATTGCGCATGTGCCGGGCGGTTTCATTGAGTTCATCTTTGACGGTATGCGCTAATACGGTTTTGGGATAGCGGTCGGCATTAGCCAGATCAATGTTCTGGGCCAAAAAGTGGACGCGGGTATAACTCAGCGTTGCCAGGGCCATCAAAAATAGAATAATCAGCGTAAAGCTGAAACCTAATTTCTTGCCGATCGTCAGATTATTGAAGAACATGATGGTCAAATGCCTTAAGGGTAAAAATGTCTGGAATCCAAATATTTTCAGAGTCTATCATTGATAAAAATCCCAATGAAAAAATTTTATATCGAAAACCAAGAAGTCATATTAAAAAACTCGAAGTCACTTTTTATGGCGGTGATTACGCCACAGCTCAAAGAAAAATTGATAAATTAATTACATTTTGCAGGCTTCGTCGGTCGCCCAATCGGCCATCATAAAAATGGACGCTGGCATAATCTTTTAGATAGTTTTTCTGATAGCGCTCTTCATTACGTTCCCGCGCTGCTGTGGCGCGCGCGAAAACATTGGTCAGGACAAGTCGATCTTCAATAAGAAAAACGCGCCGCTGATCCCGGATTAATCGGGATAACAGGGCGCGTTAGTCGGTATTCCTCAATGCGTTTGATACGCGTTTAAAACGCTTCCCAATCCGAGCTGCTGGCTTGGCTCAGCGCCGGAGTCTTGGTGTCGGCTTTCGCGATGACTGACTTACTGACAGGCGCTGATTTGAGCCGCGCCAATGGCGCTGCCATGGCAGAGGGACTGCGTGGTGTCCGGCGTGCCAAAGGCACATCGCCACCGATGGTTTTGAAAATACTGACCATATCCACCAGCGCATTAGCCTCGTCTTGCAGCTGACGCGCAGCGGCAGCGGCTTCTTCGACCAAGGCGGCATTTTGCTGGGTGACTTCATCCATCTGCGTGACGGCTTCGTTGATTTGTTCAATGCCGCTGCTCTGCTCGCGGCTGGCAGCCGCGATCTCGCCGATGATGTCGCTCACGCGCTTGACGCTCGTGACGACGTCGCTCATGGTTTTTCCGGCATGGGCAACTTGCGCGGTTCCGGCCTCGGTGGTTTCGACCGAGTGGTCGATTAACTGTTTGATTTCTTTGGCAGCCGCAGCGCTGCGCTGGGCCAGATTACGCACTTCCGATGCAACGACCGCAAAGCCGCGTCCTTGTTCGCCCGCCCGGGCAGCTTCAACCGCCGCATTCAGCGCCAGGATATTTGTCTGGAAGGCGATCCCATCGATGACGCTGATGATGTCAACAATTTTGCGCGCCGAGGTATTGATCTGGTCCATGGTGTCGACGACATGGCTTACCACATCGCCGCCCTGGACAGCGATTTCAGAGGAGCTTCTAGCCAGCTCATTGGCCTGCGAAGCATTCTCAGCATTTTGTCGGACAGTCGATGCGAGTTGTTCCATTGAGGCGGCTGTTTGTTCGAGGGAACTGGCCTGCTGTTCTGTGCGCGAGGACAGATCCATATTGCCACTGGCGATTTGTCCGGAGGCAGATGAAATACTTTGTGTACCAGTGCGCACCTGATTCACAATTTTATTCAGGCTTTCATTCATATCACGTAATGCCAGCATGAGTTTGCCGGTTTCATCGCTCGATACTACTTCTATGTGACTGGTCAGGTCGCCATCGGCAACACGACGGGCAATTTTGACAGCGTGTTCCAGTGGATCGACGATACGCTTTGTGACCACCCTGGCGATGAGTCCACTCATCACGATCGCCATCGCGGCGAGCAGCATGATCAGCCATTGTGTTTGTCGTGCGACGGCTTCGGATTCTTCACTCGTGTCTTCCATTAACTTACCTTGGGTCTCGATGAGAGTATCGAGCGTCTTCATGTAATTCAGCTGAACCGGCCTTACGTCCGTCAATAACAAAGATCGGGCCTCAGCTGATTTGCCCTCCTTGATCATCTGCATAAATTTGTCACGCAGCGGAACAAACTGGGCCCGTGCTTCGGTCACCGCCTGCAGGTCGGCACGTCCTCTTGCAGATTTGATGCTCTGATCCAGCTTATTGAGCGCGGCAGTGATGGTGGTGGTCGAATCATCAATGTTGATCAATTCTTTTTTAATCTGTTCGGCATCGGTCATGAGCAGGGTATTGCGCATGTAGCGCGCTGTTTCATTGAGCTCGTCTTTGACCGTGTGCGCTAACACGGTTTTAGGATAGCGGTCGGCATTAGCCAGATCAATGTTCTCGGCCAAATAGCGTACCCGGGTATAGCTCAGCGTTGCCAGGGCCATCAGAAAAAGAATAATCAGGGTAAAACTCAAACCCAGCTTTTTACCGATCGTCAGATTATTAAAGAACATATTGTTCGAATGCCTTAAGGGAGAAGTATCTGCAATTGAAATGTGTTGCAGAGTCTAGCACTTATAAAATTTATAATGAAAATTTTATACCTCGAATCAAAAAGCATTTTTTATTAATAATTAGTCACTTTAACGGGCGACGAACAGGCCTCATCTCCAACAAAAATTGATAAAAGTATTACATTTTGCAGGTCTTGTTGGCCACCATATCGGCCATCAAAAAAATCGGCGCCAGCAGTCCGGCGCCGGCGTAATCTTTCAGACAGTCTTTTCTGGTGGCGCCTTTGATTGCGTTCCCGAGCTGCTGTGATGCGCGCGTGAGGGGATATTCTTCCTGTATGCGTTCGATGGGCGAACGGACGCGCTGGTGATCGAAGCTGAGGGCCATTTTTCGCGCGGCCTCCAGGTCAATGACGGGTAATGCCGATGGTACAGAATCGGCTGTCATCGTTTGCGCTTCGTCAGACAGTGCCGCGGCGGATAGCCTGCTAGGTATAGCGCTTGACCTGGGGCTTGCAGGCGCCGTCGACCGGCCAGGCGAAACGGAGAGTGGAGCACTCATGAGGGGAAACAAGGCCATGCGCAACAGGTGCGGTGGATTCACATGGTCCCTTCCCGGTTTATTTTGCGCTAGCGTGAGGAATAAAAAGCCGTGCAGCAGCAAGGTCAGGGCCAGGACCAAGGTATGTTCATGAACATTGCGCGACCAACCCAGCTGCGTCAAAAAAAGCCCCCTTAAAACGAAATCCCGGATTTACTTTTGCGCCGCCTTGGCTTTTACCGCGTCGCCGGCGGTGATCACGGTCAGCTTGGCCGGGTCAATCGCCTTGCGAAATGCTGCATTGACCTGCTCGACAGTGAGCGCGGCGACCTGCTCATCACGTGCCTTACTCCAGGCGAATGTGCGCTCCAGATATAAGGAAGAATTCCAGGCCGATGCCAGGGCAGGGTCCTGTGAACGCGCCTGGACCCGCTGTTGGCTATAGCCCGATTTGGCACGCGCGACTTCCTGGGCGGTGAAACCTTCCTGACGGACCTTATCGATTTCTTCCTTGACGGCGGCGACGACTTTGGCCAGGTTTTGCGGCGCAGCGATGGCGCTGATGCTAAAGCTGCCGGAGCGGTCGATCGCGCTGGCCTGCAAGTTGGAACGAATGCCATAGGAGAGGCCATCTTTCTGCCGCACCCGTTCCATGAGACGGGAGTTCAGCCCGGCGCCACCACCAAATAAATAATTGGCGATCATTAAAGCGGGGTAATCAGGATCATCATCCCGCAGCGGCAAATTCATGGCGGCTAGATAAGAGCCATTTTCCTTGTCGGGTGTATTGATTTCTTTTCTGATCGGTTCAACCTCGACGAAGCGCTCGCTCAGACGCTGGTAGGGCAGGGCGCTGGACCAATCGCCAAACGCGGCCTTGATCACCTTATTTGTTTCGACCGGATCAAAGTCGCCAATAACGGACAGCTCGCCCCTGGACGCACCATAGAAATTTTTATGGAACGCTTTCACATCGTCGAGCGTAACAGCCTTGATATGGGCGATCGTTTCATCGATCGTTTCGGCCGCCCGCCAGTCGCCCTTGGGGTAGCGGTCAAAGTGCTGCGCGAGTGCCTGTCCGGCCAGTGCTGCGGGATCACTGCGTGTTGATTCAATACTGACCAGAGTTTCTTTGACCAGTTCCTGAAATGCCGCCGGTGGAAAATTCGGCTGCTGCATCACCTGCGCAGCAAGCTGTATCGCCTGGGCCAGATTGGCTTTGGTGGTGTCAAATTGATAGACGCTGCCGCTCATTTTCAAGCGGTCGAACGCATCGGCCAGTTCTTCACGGGTGTATTTTTGATTGCCGCGCATGAGCATGCCGGCCGTCAGTCGGGCCACCGCACGTTTGCCAAACAGGGCTTGCTCATTCCCCCAGCGCAGATTCATCGCGACCGATACCGTTTCGCCGCGATTTTTCTTCGCCAGCAGGGCAACATCGAGGCCGCCAATTTTGCTGCGCAGGGTTCGGGCGTCAATATTGGCCGGTGAGGGATCAAATACTTCCGCCACATCCGTCCGCGTTTTGGCTTGGAAGTCCTTGAGTACGGTGGCGGCGGTCGGTGCCGTCGGGATGCTGGCGCGTTGTGGCTGGTCTTCCGGAATAAAGCTGCCGGCGACCCGGTTATCACGTCGGAAGTAGGCGGATGCGGCCTGCACTACCCGCTCAGTGCTCATCATGTCGACGCTGTCACGGCTCTGAAAAAATAAACGCCAGTCACCCAGGGCGATGTATTCCGATAAGGCCAGGCCAACACTTTCGTGGTCATTCAAACTTTTTTCGAACTGATTTGAAAAACTGCGTTTGACGCGCTCAAGTTCTTCTTTGGTGGGCGGAGTTTTGGCAAACGATTCGGTCGCTGCGATCAGCGCATCGCGCACCGGCTCGAGCGGCTCGCCGAGTTTGACGACCGCGCCGACTAATTGCAGGCCGGGGCTAAAGCCATTCCGTCCAAAAGCAAATACCTGCGTCGCCAAGCCTGTTTGCACCAATTGCTTATGCAGCCGGCCATTGGGTGTATCGCCTAAAATTTCACTGGCGAATTCGATCGCATCGCTATCCGGATGCAGGGATGCCGGAATTTTGTAGCCGAGAGCGATGAACTGCACATCGCCTTTGCGCCGCACGACGAAGCTGCGCTCGCCATCCTGGGTCGGTTCGACGGTCCAGAAGGCGGGTAATGTCCGGCTCGGCTTGCGCACGCTCTTGAAGGCGGTGGCAATCCATTGAAGCGTTTTGGCATTATCAAACTTACCGGCAATGAGCAGCACGGCGTTATCGGGCTGGTAGTAGCGACGATAAAAAGCCTGCAGATTTTCTATCCTGACGTTTTCCACATCACTGCGGTTACCGATCGGTGAGTGGGCATAATTGTGCCAGTCGAAGGCCACGCTTTGCATGCGGTTAAAGAGCACCGAGCCAGGTGAATTTTCACCATTTTCCATCTCGTTGCGCACCACCGTCATTTCCGAGTCGAGATCTTTTTTGGCGATATTCGAGTTCACCATCCGATCGGCTTCCATGCCAATCGCCCAGCGCAAATTATCTTCGCTGGCCTGAAACTGCTCGTAATAATTGGTCCGGTCAAAGCTGGTCGTGCCGTTCATGCGCATGCCGCGGCGGTTGAATTCTTCATCGATTTTAGGGATGCTGGGCGTGCCCTTAAAGAGCAGGTGTTCAAGTAGATGGGCCATGCCGGTCTCGCCGTAATTTTCATGTCGTGAGCCGACCAGGTAAGTCATGTTGACGGTGATGGTCGGCTTGGAGGCATCCGCGAACAGCAAGACTTTGAGGCCATTGTCCAGACGGTATTCGGTGATGCCTTCGACGGCAGTGATCTTCGTTACGCCCTTGGGTAGTGGCTGGCTCAACGCTGTACCCGGCAGCAGGCTGATGACGATGAGCGTAAAAAGTACCGGCAATGTACGACGGGCGAAATGCAGCATGGGTCAAACTCCCTGATTCAATGGCGGGTCAATAATATGGTTCGATAATACGCGTAAACGGAAAACGTCTTTGTTTAGATCGACGGCGGATGACACACCGCGCAGGCAGGATTCTGTTTCACCTTAATGCTCGACCATTCCATACTGCGCCCATCCAGCATTTGCAGCCGTCCCGCTAGCGAGGTGCCGACCCCCATGATCAGCTTGAGCGCCTCGGCCGCCTGCATACTGCCGATGATTCCCACTAGTGGCGAAAAGACACCCATGGTCGCGCAGTGGGTTTCTTCGAGATCCTGCTCAGGCGGAAACAAACAGGCGTAGCAGGGCGACTCTGCGGTGCGCGTATCAAACACGCTGATCTGACCATCAAACTGTAAGGCTGCGCCCGACACCAGTGGCACCGCATGTCGCACGCAGGCCTGATTCACCGCATGCCGGGTAGCGAAGTTATCGCTGCAATCGAGTACCACATCGGCCTGCTGCACCAGCGCATCCAGCCGTGCAGCATCGGCGCGTTCAACCAGCGGCACGATGCGGATATCGGGATTAATTTGCGCTAAGCTTTTTTGCGCCGAGAGTGCCTTGGCTTGGCCGATGCGTTCGGTGGTATGTAAAATCTGCCGCTGCAAATTGGTCAGCTCCACCGTATCGTGATCGATCAAGGTGAGCGTGCCGACACCAGCGGAGGCAAGATAAAAAGCTGCTGGTGAGCCCAGTCCGCCAGCGCCGATCAGCAGGACGTGGGCAGCGAGGATTTTCTGCTGCCCTTCGATACCGATATCGTCGAGCAGGATGTGGCGCGAATAGCGTAAAAGCTGCTGATCGTTCATTCAAACCTCTTCCACGGCATGTCGGATCGATGGGCGCAAAACAGCGCGATGCATGCAACAGCGGCTTGCTTGGTACACCGATTGACCGATCAACATCCGAGCGCTATTTATTGTTTGTCCTTGCCGCTGACGGGGCTTTCAGCGTCGGCCTTTTTATCTTCCTTGAGCTTGGCAACTTGCACCGGTGCGCCCTTTAAAAAATTCAGCGCCTGGGTCAGCTGAAAATCATCCTTGGTCCCCAATTCCTGCGGTTTCCGTTTGCGTTCGGCGGCGATCAGTCGCTGTTCTTCTTCCAGTAATTCAGTCTTGGTCGCGCTCACGTCTTCTTTGTCTTTATCGTTACGCAGATGTTTTTGCAAATCCGCTTCGCGCAGTCGTAAACCATTCAAGCCATTGCCATCTGCGTATTCGTCGACCAGTACATCCGGTACGATGCCCTTGGCCTGAATTGAGCGACCGTTAGGCGTGTAGTAGCGCGCAGTCGTGAGTTTGATGGCGGTATCGGCAGACAGCTGTCGAATGGTTTGCACGGAACCCTTGCCGAAGGTTTGCGAGCCCATGATCGTGGCGCGTTTGTAATCCTGCAGCGCGCCGGCGACGATTTCCGAGGCCGATGCAGAACCGATATTGACCAGCACCACCATCGGTACATTTTTTAACGCTTCAGGCAATTTGGCTAAAGGATCCGGACCGCTGCGACGCTCGCTGTAAAACTCGCGGCGGGCATAAAAGGTGGCCCTGGAATCGGCCAGCTGGCCGTTGGTAGAGACGATCACCGCATCCTTTGGTAAAAAGGCGGCAGACACACCGATCGCTCCCGGCAGTAAGCCGCCCGGATCATTACGCAGATCGAGCACCAAGCCTTTGAGCTTGGGTTCCTGAGCATAAATCTGGGCGATTTTTTTGACCATGTCATCGACGGTCGGCTCCTGGAACTGGGCAATCCGCAGCCACGCATAGCCGGGCTCGATGACCTTGCCTTTGACGCTTTGCACGCGAATTTCCTGCCGCACGATGGTGAAGTTGAGCGGCTTGTCTTCTTCCTTGCGCAAGATAGTGAGATCAATTTTGGTATTTGGCTCACCGCGCATTTTTTTGACAGCTTCGTCGAGCGAGAGGCCCTTGATCGGCGTTTTATCCAGGCGCGTAATGAGGTCACCGGCCTTCAGGCCTGCCTTGTAGGCAGGTGAATCTTCGATCGGCGAGATGATCTTGACATAGCCATCTTCGAGGCCCACCTCAATACCCAGGCCGACGAATTTTCCTTCGGTGCCTTCGCGCAGCTCAGCAAAGGATTTTTTGTCCAGATAGGCTGAGTGCGGATCGAGTGAGGCCACCATGCCGGTGATCGCTTCGGTGAGCAGTTTTTTGTCTTCGATGCTTTCGACATAATCCGATTTAATCAGACCAAACACATCCGCTAATTGTCGCAGTTCCTCAACAGGCAGGGACAAATCGCCGCGTTTTTGCGCCAGTGCGTCAAATTGTAAGGACGCTGCGATACCGGCAAACATGCCAAGGCTGATGAGGCCGAAATTCTTGAGTTTGCTAGACATAGTCACCTGAAAATTACTTAAGCGTTACCCATTCAAGGGGATCAAATGCACGGCCCTGATGCCGCATTTCAAAGTATAGACCGGATTGTTCATTGCCGCCGCTGATGCCAGCAGAAGCAATCGCATCACCTGCCTTGACGACATCGCCCACATGTTTGAGCACCGCCTGATTATTGCCATAAATGGTGATGTACTGATTGCCATGATCGAGAATCAGCAGATTGCCGAAACCGCGCAGCCAGTCAGCAAACACCACCTTGCCCTTGGCGACGGCCTTGATTTCAGTCCCTTCCGCGACGCGAATGAAGACGCCTTTCCAGGCCGGGCCATCACTACGCTTGCTACCAAAGCGATCGCTCACCGTGCCCTTGACTGGCAAGCGCAGTTTGCCGCGCAGGGCGGCGAAGGCGCCATCTGCGGGGCCGTCTTCCGGACTCAGCTCGTTGGTCAGTGGCGTCAGTGGCGCGCTGCCAGCGGCTGGCGCAGGTTTGGCCTTGGCTTGCCCCGGCTCTGGCGCACGCTTATCTATTTTGCTCTTGCTGCGCTCGGCTTGTAACGCCTGTTCCTTTTGCAGTCGTTCTTCGGCCAGTTTTTTCTGTCGCGCGCGTTCGGCTTGCTCGGCTTTTTGCTGTTCTTCGATCAGCTTGGACAGATCGTCGACCAGGCGGGCCAGCCGCTGTTCGTCACGCTCGATGTTGCCGACTTCCTTGCGCTGGCTGGTGAGTTTGCCGGAAAGTTGGCTGAGTAATTTGGCGTGCCGGCCCTTTTCGCGTTCCAGTACTATTTTTTGCTCGCGCGCTTCGCCGACGATTTCATCCAGATCGTCCTTGGCGCTTTGCGTCTCGGCCTGGTTTTCCTGCACCGACTGCAGATTGGCGCGCAGTTCGTCGATCAGTCTGGCCTGGGCCTGCGAGACGTAGGCCAGCAATTGCAAATCGCGATAAATCCGGCTCGGATTATCGCCCGACAAAATTAATTTAAGCCGATCTTCATCACCGTTTGACTGCTGCTCGCGCAGCATGTTGGCTAGCCGCGTTTGCTGCAGTTCGATCGTAGTACGCAATTGCTGCTGCTGGCTGGCTAAAGCCTGCAGTCGGGCTTCGGTGCCAGACTGCTCAAGCGCCAGTTCGCGTAGTGTGCGATTGGCGCTCGAGATGGCTGCTTCGGATGTCGCCAACGCATCGGCCGCATGGCTTCTGGCCGTTTCGGTGCGTCCAATATCACGTCGCAAGCTCTGCAACTTTTCCTGGGCAGCGCTACGCGCGGCTTCGGCGGCCAGCTTTTGCTTACTGCGTTCCGTGACCTTGGCCGCGTGCACCGGGGACGACGACAACGACGACAACACGAGCGCCATCAACAGAGTCAGCGGCAGCATGCAGGACTTCAGGCGTGAGTTAGGCAAAATGCTTACTTCGCCTTACCCTGATTGGCCACGGCATGCAGAGCAGCCTCGATGGCTTTGGCGTCGCCCAGATAATAACTTTTGATCGGCTTGAGATTTGCATCCAGTTCATACACCAGCGGCTGGCCATTCGGAATATTGACGCCGACGATGTCAGCATCGGAAATGCCATCGAGCGACTTGATCAGTGCGCGCAAACTATTGCCGTGCGCAGAAATCAAAATCCGCTTACCGGCACGAATGGCCGGGGCAATCGATTCATCCCAGGCCGGCATGACGCGCGCCACGGTGTCTTTGAGGCATTCAGTGAGGGGCACCTCGTCGCGCGAAAGTCCGCCATAACGCGCATCGCTGTAGGCATCGCGCGCATCGCCGGCGGGCAGGGCATCGGGGGGCGTGTCATAGCTGCGGCGCCAGGTCATGACCTGGGCATCGCCATATTGGGCGGCGGTTTCAGCCTTGTTAAGTCCTTGCAGTGCGCCATAATGGCGCTCGTTGAGACGCCAGTCGTTGATCACTGGCAGCCACATCAAATCCATCGCATCGAGCGTGCCCCAAAGAGTACGAATGGCGCGTTTGAGAACGGAAGTATAGGCCAGGTCGAAGCTGAAACCAGCTTCCTGCAAGAGGAGGCCGGCCTGGCGCGCTTCGGCGATGCCTTTTTCGGTGAGGTCGACATCGGTCCAGCCGGTAAAGCGATTTTCCAGGTTCCAGCTGGATTCGCCATGACGCATCAATACAATTTTATACATAATAAGTCGCTTCGTTGAAGTGATGGTTGAAAGTTTAGTTTAAGAGCGTAGTGTGTAAGTTTAATCGGCTGTTGGGGTAAATCCTGGCTTCTATTTTATAATGCGTGCATTCGTAAAAACCATGGGAAACTTGTGAAATTCTTCATTGACAACATTTGGCTGATCGGCCTGGCACTACTTTCAGGCGGGATGCTGATCCTTCCAAGCATTCAACGGCGCGGCCAAAAGGTATCACTTTTACAAGCCACCCAGCGTATTAATCAAGGCAATGTGTGTTTGCTGGATGTGCGCGAGGCCGATGAGTTCGCCCAGGGCCACCTTCCTGAATCACGCAATATACCGATGAAAGCGCTCGGCGGGCGGATCGGCGAACTGGATAAATTCAAAGCCAAGACCGTGATTGCGGTCTGTCAGACGGGTGTGCGTTCGGCCAGCGCCACGGCGCAATTGAAAAAAGCCGGCTTTGCCGAAGTGTTCAGTCTCGACGGTGGTCTGGTAGCCTGGCAGGCCCAGGGCCTGCCGGTCGTTAAATAAAAGGCGCTCCATGACTGCTCACATTACGATGTACAGCACAGGCGTTTGCCCATATTGCACCATGGCCGAGCGGCTGCTGAAGGCGAAAGGCGTCGAGGAAATCGAAAAAATCCGTATCGACCTCGATCCGGCACAGCGCGCCATCATGATGGAACGCACCGGACGGCGTACCGTGCCGCAGATTTATATCGGCGCGATGCATGTCGGTGGATTCGATGATTTAAACGCTCTGGAGCGCGGTGGCAAGCTCGATGCTTTGCTAAATGGCGCATAGACGTTTAGAATCCGTTTTCCCAAGTTCGTTCGACAGATCTGGTTTAGGTCAACTGTTGCGATGAATTGACCGCCGGCCGGGAAGTATGCAGGGCCGACATTTTAATTTTCTAACAATTTTACGAAAGTGCTTCATGGCTGACGAAACTCTCCAACCCGTGTTCCAGATTCAACGTATCTACCTCAAAGATTTGTCTCTCGAACAGCCTAACTCGCCGGCCATTTTCCTCGAGCAGGAGTCGCCAACGATTGAAGTTTCTGTCGACGTGGGCGCAGCGCTCCTCACGGAAGGCATTTACGAAGCGACGGTCGCCGTCACCGTGACCGCCAAGTGCAAAGACAAGGTCGCCTTTCTGGTCGAAGGTAAGCAGGGCGGTATTTTTGAAGTACGCAATATCCCTGCCGAACAACTCGACCCATTGCTGGGAATCGGCTGTCCGAACATTATTTACCCTTACCTGCGGGCCAATATTGCCGACACCATTACCCGTGCCGGTTTTCCGCCGGTTCACCTGGCAGAAATCAATTTCGAGGCGTTTTATCAGCAGCGTCTGCAAGTCATCGCCGAGCAAAAAGCCGCTGCCGAGACAGCCGCACCTGCCGTTGATGGTACGACGCACTAATCTTTAAGCCGCCATACCAGGTGCGCCGGCGATAGTGCCTGCGCGCCTGACCGGTCTGCCACAACATGCCCCACATGCCACATAGACCACCTCATTCAAGTATTCCCATTACCATTCTCGGTGCAGGCGCCTGGGGCACCGCGCTGGCTATTTCTTTGGCCCGCCGTCAGCCGGTCATGCTGTGGGGGCGCAATGCTGCCGCTATGCAAGCCATGGCAGCCCAGCGCGAAAACAGCCGTGCCTTGCCCGGCATTACGCTGCCTGCAGAGCTGCTTTTGCAAGCCGATCTGTCGGCTGCGATTGCCCATGTCGGCGCAGACGGCCTGCTGATTTGCGCGACTTCGGTGGCGGGACTACGTCCACTGGCAAACAGTTTGCGCGCCCATGCAATGCCCAATCTGGTTTGGCTATGCAAGGGCTTTGAAGAGCAGACGCGCCGCCTGCCGCATCAGATCGTGGTCGAGGAACTGGGAAGTCATCTGCCTATCGGCGCTTTATCCGGCCCTTCGTTTGCCCAGGAAGTCGCGCGCGGACTGCCGTGTGCCCTGACCATTGCCTCGACCGCGGCGGCACTGCGCGAACGAGCCGTCGCCGCGCTGCATAGCCCGACACTAAGAGTGTATTCGAGCGAGGATCTGATCGGCGTGGAAGTTGGTGGTGCGGTGAAAAACATTCTCGCCATTGCGACCGGCATCATCGATGGCCTCGACCTGGGCATGAATGCGCGGGCCGCGCTCATCACGCGTGGTTTGACAGAGATCACCCGCCTTGGCCTTGCACTGGGCGCCCATCCCGAAACTTTTACCGGCCTCACCGGCCTGGGCGACCTGCTGCTCACCTGTACTGGCGAACTATCGCGCAATCGGCGTGTGGGCCTGGGCTTGGCGCAGGGGCAATCCCTCGAACATATCGTTGCGCAGCTGGGCCATGTGGCAGAAGGCGTGCGCTGCGCCCAAGCCGTGCGCGCCCTGGCGGCCGACCTGCAGGTCGATATGCCCATTAGCGCGGCAGTGGCCGGCGTCCTGTTCGATGGCGACGCGCCGCGCGCCATGGTCACGCGCCTGTTAGCGCGGGATCCGCGTAGCGAAGCGGACGATTCTTAGCCCATGCTGGCGCACTGCTGCGGCACTTTTTATCCTTGTGCCGGTCTAATACAATCCTCCCTGTCTTTGTCCGGTCATCTATTCGCGCCTGACTTCGGCTTATACTGCCAGTTCCATGTACTTTTGATGAATCACGACGGTCTCTCATGTTAAAAAATTCTCGCACGACTTCACGCACGCTTTACCAGCGCGGCTTTACGCTGATTGAAATCATGGTGGTGGTCGTCATCATGGGTATTCTGGCCGCCCTGGTAGTGCCCAAACTGATGGGTCGCACCGACGACGCCCGCATCGCCGCAGCCCGGCAGGACATTGCCACCCTGGTGCAGGCGCTCAAGCTGTATAAGCTCGATAATCAGCGCTACCCGACCACCCAGCAAGGCTTGCAGGCACTCATCAGCAAGCCCGTCGAAGGCCCGCCAGTCAATGGTTGGAAAGAGGGCGGTTACATCGACAAACTCCCCAAGGACCCATGGGGTAATCCCTATCAGTACCTGTCGCCAGGGATCAAAGGCGAGATCGATCTTTTATCCTTTGGCGCCGACGGTCAGGCAGGCGGCGCCGGCAATGATGCTGATATCGGCTCGTGGGATTTATAAAATCGCCACCATATTCGTCGCGTGCGGCGCGGGGTTTTACCCTGCTCGAATTGCTGATCGTGATGGTCATCGCCGGGGTCTTGCTCGGCATGGTGTCCTTGAATGGCTTGCCCAGCGAGGGGCGGATCTTGCAAGAGGAAGCGCAACGCATCGCGCTACTATTGCAAATTGCCCGCGATGAAGCGATCCTGCGCAATACGCCACTGGCATTTGAAGCCGATCGCGAACGCTATCGCTTCCTCGTACGGCAGGATGCCAGCTGGGTAGCGCTGCAGGGCGACGACATGCTGCGCGAACGCGCATTCAAACGCGCGCCGATTGGTTTGCGGATCGAACCGGCGCAGGAGGGCAATAATGATCCTTTACGTCTGGTACTCGGGCGTGAGGCAGTCGATAAACCTTTTGCACTGACCCTGACGTATGGTGAGGCGGCGATCACGATTCGCGCTGATGGGATTGGTCATTATGTCGTGGATTAAACAGACTCAATGAAAACAGCTGATCACCAATGCGCCGCATAACGACCCCAAGGGTGCCAAGCCGTGCGCAAGGCTTCACCTTGCTGGAAGTATTGGTCGCCCTGGTCATCGTTGGCACGGCGCTCGGCGCGAGTCTGCGCGCGGTCGGTAGCCTCACGCAAAACAGTAATGGCCTGCGGGCCTCGATGATGGCCACCTGGTCGGCCGAAAATCGGCTCTCGCTCATCCGTCTGGCCGCCACCTGGCCTGAACTGGGACTGCGTTCCTTTCCCTGTCCGCAGGGCGAGCTGAATCTGAACTGTCAGGAAGAAGTACTGTCGACCCCGAACCCGTATTTTCGCCGCGTCGAAGTGAGCGTCTTTGATGGCGAACATCCGGATCGCCGGATCTTGAAAATCAATCAATTGGTGTCCCGATGAGCGCGCCGCGGCTTTACACAAAACCCGCTGGCCGGGCCGGCTTTACTTTAGTCGAACTGCTGGTGGCGATCACCATCATGGCGGTCGTCGCGGTGCTCGGCTGGCGCGGCCTTGACAGCATTGTTCGCGCACGCGTAAGTCTTAATCGCGACCTCGAACAAAGCCGTGGACTGCAGCTGGCGTTTTCACAAATGCAGAGTGACTGCGCACACATCGCCACGAGCGCCAATATTGGCGGTCATACGCCGATCCTGGCCATCGGTGAACGGCTGTTATTGGTGCGCACCGTGACGCTGGAAAATCAGCCCAGCCAGATTCAGGTCATCGCTTATCAGATTCGTGACGGCGTATTACAACGCATCGCCTCACCGGTCACGCGCGACCTGGTCGCCCTCGACGCCTACTGGAATAAATTTGCCCAGGAGGGGCTGCAGGAACAAGCCGTAGCGCTGCAGTCCGAGGTGGCCAGCATGCGTCTGCGTATTTGGCTCGTCGGCGCGGCTAACTGGATCGGCACGGCGCCGGGCGAGGCGTCGGGCATGTTGCAAGGCGGCGCGCCAGTCACGGTCAAGGGCCTGGAAGTCGCTTTGCAGCTGCGCGGCAGCGAGCGCTTTCTGACCAAAGTTTTGCTGCTCGGGCCGGTATGAAACAGCGCGCGCATTTTCCCCTGCATTTTCACCGCCATCAGCACGGTGTCGCCGTCATCACCGCGCTGCTGCTGACCACGCTCGCCATCACCATCGTCGCCAGTCTGTTCTGGCAGCAGCAGGTGCAAGTACGGGCCATCGAAAATCAGCGTTTGCAGTCGCAAAAGGAATGGATTCTGCGCGGCGCGCTGGACTGGGCGCGCCTGATTTTGCGGCGCGATGCCATCGATTCGCCGCAAACCCAGCTCGGTGCAGCATGGGCGACACCGCTACAAAAAACCAAGCTCGACGAATTTGTCGAAAACGGCCGCACCGATACCGAGGCCAGTGAGGCGGCATTGCAGGGCCATATCGTCGATGCGCAATCCCTGCTGAATTTGACCAACCTGTGCGCCAATGGCATCATCAATCCGCGCGAAGTGGCGGCGTTTGCCAAGCTGTTGAGTTTGCTCAATCTGGATCCGCAATTAGCCACTGCCAGTGCGATGCTGCAGGCGCAGGCGCAAAGACGGCCGGTCGAGTCACCTTCTCCCGACAGCGGCGTGCGCATGATGGGTTTGACCAGGGTCGAGGATCTGCTGGCCGTGCCGGGCCTGACCCCGGCCATGCTGGTCCAGCTGCGGGAATTCGTGATCGTGCTGCCGCGCGCCACGCCCCTCAATATCAACACGGCCTCCGCCGAGGTGCTGGCCGCAAAAGTAGCGGCTTTGTCACTGGCGGATGCGATGGCCGCCGTGGCGGCGCGCAAACAGGCATTTTTTCTGAGTGTAGGCGACTTGCAGCATCGCTTTCCGACCCAGCTGCAGGGCGTGCAGGGCAGCGACCTGACGGTGAACAGCAATTTTTTTCTGGTGAATGGCGACGTTCGCATGGGGCGGGCAGCATTACAAGTACAATCACTCGTTGAACGCAGCGGCACCGGCGCCATGGTGCTCTGGACACATGAAAATTGAATCCGCGCGAGCCGATGCTTGCATGCAGACAGAAACGGGAATCGACATAATTTGAGTACCCTCTACATCCGCCTTCCTTCACGCTCGGCTGCCGAGAGCACTAACGACTCTGCCGCAGGCTGGGCCAGCCTGCGCTGCGCTTATGCCCAGACCCAGGGCGATACGCTCATGCGCGAAGGCCATGCACCGCTGGCCCAGCTCGCCGATGCGATCGCCGGCGCGGCGCAGGTGGTGCTGATTCTTTCAGCGTGCGACGTGAGCTTATTGCAGGCCAAAATTCCCCCTCTGTCAGCGGCACGTCTGCGCGCAGCCTTACCCAATCTGCTGGAAGACCAGCTCATGTCGGAGCCGGGCGAACTGGTGTTTATTCCCGGTGCCACGCTCGACGGTCAGCGCATGGTCGCCGTGATTGCACGCGACTGGCTGGAAATGATCGCCCAGACAATTTTTGCCTACGGTGCGCGGCATCTGGTCGCTTTGGCTGCTCAGCTCTGTTTGCCGCTCGCACCGGGTGCGCTGGCGGCGGCCTGTTATCCATCGGCTAACGGCATCGATCTGTCCTTGCGCCTCGGTGCGCAATCCGGTATTGGTCTTTTTCTGCAAAGCGAGCCGGCCCAAACGAGCGAACAGACCGTGCTGCAAACGTTGGCGGCGATCACGCCAACCCAGCCACTGTATTTGACTGTGCCGTCCGCCGATCTGGCGACGTATCAGGCCGCAGCCAAGGAGCTGGCACTGGACCTTCGCATCACAGTCGCAGCCGATCACTGGTCACGCTGGATCACGGGCGCGCGCGCTGAGCCGCTTAATCTGCTCAGTAGTCTGGATGGTGCCGGCACGCCCGGATTCGACTGGAAACCTTGGCGCTGGCCGCTGATCCTGCTCGCGCTGGGTTTGCTGGTGAATATTCTGGGCCTCAATGCAGACTGGTGGCGTCTGCAAAGCGAAGCGAGCAGCCTGCGTAGTCAGATGCTACAGACTTACAAAGCCAGCTTCCCACGTGAAAACGTGATCGTCGATCCCTTAGCGCAGATGCAGCAGCATATGGCCGCTGCCCAGCGCAGTGCAGGGCAGCCGGCAGCTGATGATTTCGCCATCCTGTGCGCGAATTTTTCTGCTGCCTGGACGCTCGCCGGTGGCGGTCAAACAGCATCGGCTGTCATTGCCGGCGTCGACTACCATGACCGCAGTCTGTTCTTACGCCTCAAACAGGGCGCCATCTTGCCGCGCGAAGCGCTGCGTTCTGCCTTGGCCGACTATGCGCTCACGTTCACGCCAGCGGCCAATAATACCTGGCAGATTCGGAGCGCCAAATGATGCCTGCTATGCCTGCTAAATTCGCTCAGCTGCGTGCCAGTTTGCACACCAGTCTGAACACCTTCTGGCAACAGCGCACGCCGCGCGAACGGCAGATCCTGCGTCTGGGGGGCGTATTTTTTCTGCTGCTGTTGGTCTATTTATTGTTCTTTAATCCGGCGCTCAATGCGCGCACTCAGCTCAATCGCACACTGCCGGTATTGCGTCTGCAAGCGGCCCAATTACAGGGACTGTCAGCACAGGTTACGCAGCTGGGCAAGGCGCAGAATCCGGCCTTGTCACTGACCCGTGAAAATATTAATGCCGTACTTTTACGGCACGATCTGAAGGCCGATAATGTGGTGCTCAGCGGCGATCAGCTCAAGATCGGTTTGAACAAGGTGTCGTTTGCCGCGCTCCTTAATTTGCAAGATGAATTACAGCGTAGCGCCCATCTGGTAGTGGAAGAAGCCCGCATCGATGCGCTCGACACGCCCGACATGGTGAATGCCACCCTCAGTTTACGTCTGCAAGGCGAGGCAGCACAGTGAGCGCGCCAAAGGTTACGGCTTAATGCGGCGCAGTCTTGGATGGCTGGTGGCGGGCGTACTCAGTATCATCCTGACGGTGGGCGCATTTTGTCCGGCATCGTGGATGGGGCTGCTGCTTGAGCGACAAACGGGTGGCCGGCTCACGCTGGGCGACGCGCAGGGCAGCTTATGGAATGGTTCGGCCTTTGTCGGTGGTGCGGCCGGCGGGAAAGATCCGGTCACGCCGCTCGTGCCGGGTCGTTTTGCCTGGCGGCTGTCGCCGGCGCTGCTGATCGGTCAGCTTGATCTGTTGGTAGAAAACCCGGCAACGCTCAGCCAGCCAGTGCAGATCAGCGGTAGCTGGGATCAGTGGCAGGTGTCTGCGGCAGCGCTCGCATTGCCTGCCGAACGGCTGGCCGGACTGGGCGCGCCGCTCAACACCATTGCGCCCTCGGGCCAGATGCGGCTGCGCTGGAATACGCTGCAGGTAGCGCGACAGGGCAACGCCATCGTGCTACTGGGGAGCATGACGCTGGAAATGCGCGAGATGGCGTCGCGTCTGTCGGCCGTCAAGCCCCTCGGGTCGTATGACTTGACGCTCGACTGGCGCGGTCAGCAGGCGCAGGTAGAATTAAAGACCGTGAAAGGTCCGCTGCTGCTGTCGGGCAGTGGCGCGCTGCAAAATGGCCGGCTGCAGTTTGCCGGTCAGGCTGAAAGTCAGGCAGGACAAGAAGAACGGCTGGCAAATTTACTCAATTTGCTGGGACAACGCCGTACCGAAGGTAACAGGAACATCATTGCGCTAGAGTTCAAATGAAAAATAATCGACCAGCAAATCACTTTTCTTCCCTGACCCATGTGCGTCGTTGGGGCGGTGTTGTCCTGCTCTCGGCCAGCATCGCGCTCAGTCCGCTGCCACTGTTGGCGCAAGAGCCGGCAGCCGGTCAGGCAACGCTCAATTTTGTTGGCGCCGATATTGAATCGGTGATCAAGGCAGTGGGGCATTATGTTGGCCGCACCTTCATCATTGATCCGCGCGTCAAAGGTACGATCAGTCTGGTATCCGAAAAATCGGTCAGCAAGACCCAGGCCTTTAATCTGCTGACCTCGGCACTGCGTCTGCAAGGCTATGCGGTCGTCACAGTCGATGGCTATACCAAGGTCGTCCCCGAGCCGGATGCAAAATTACAAGCCGGACCAATTCAAGTCGGCGAGCTGCGCGGCGATCAGGTCGCCACGCGTATCTTTCGCCTGAATTACGAATCCTCCGGTAATTTAGTGGCGGTATTGCGGCCGCTGATTTCGCCCAATAACACCATTACCGCTAATCCCGGTAATAACTCGCTCATCATTACCGACTATGCCGACAATCTGCAGCGGATGGAAAAAATCATCGCCGCGCTGGATGCACCGGCCACCGGCGACCTCGATATCGTACCCATTAAATACGCCATCGCCAGTGATCTGGCGGTGATGGTCAATCGTCTGATGGAGCCGGCCACCGGGGTCGTCAATACCGACGCCGGACGTGTATCGCTGTTGGCGGATGTGCGCACCAATTCGCTCATCATTCGCGCGCCATCGGCAGCGCGGGCCAATCTGGCTAAGTCGCTGATCGGCAAACTCGATCAACCGACTGCGCAGCCGGGCAATGTGCACGTGGTCTATCTGCGTAATGCCGACGCCGTTAAACTGGCGCAGACACTGCGCGCGGTGGTGTCAACCGATTCCGGTAGCAGCACGCCGGGCATGCAGAACCCGTCCACGCCACAGTCGATGAGTATGCCGGGAGGTAGTGCCAGTCCGGCGCCTTTGTCGGGCTCGCAGCCTGCCAGTCTCCCTTCCGGCGGCGCAGCGGGGTATATCCAGGCCGATGCCGCGACCAATACCCTCATCATTACCGCCAGCGAAACCCAGTACCGCAATTTACGCGCCGTGATCGATCAGCTTGATGCCCGCCGCGCGCAGGTGTATGTCGAATCGCTGATCGTCGAAGTCACGGCCGATCGCACCGCCGAACTGGGTGTTCAGTGGCTGGGTGTCACCGGTGACGGCAACTCAAACTACCGTCTTGCAGGCGCGACGGGTTTTTCCACTGGAGGTAATAATCTGATTACGCAGACAGCGGCCAAGCTCTCTGGCAGCACAGCGCTGGCGCCGCCTTCCAATGGATTTACCTTGGGTCTGTTTCGACAGATCGGCGGACAACTCGGTCTGGGTGCATTAGCGCATGTGCTCGAATCCGGCGGCAATGCTAATATTTTGTCGGTGCCAAACCTGATCACGCTCGATAACGAAGAAGCGCGCATCATCGTCGGCCAGAACGTGCCGTTTATTACCGGTCAGTTCACGACCGCTGCGTCAGGCGGCGCGGCCGGCATCAATCCGTTCCAGACGATCGAGCGCAAAGATATTGGCCTCTCGCTGCGCGTGCGTCCGCAGGTATCCGAAGGCGGTACCGTCAAGATGGCGATTTATCAGGAAAATTCCTCCATCGACAGCGCCACCAACGCGGCCGGCATCATCACCAAGAAACGCTCCATCGAAACCAATGTACTGGTCGACGATGGACAGATTATCGTGCTCGGCGGGCTGATCGAAGATTCCGTGAGTGACGGCGCAGAAAAAATTCCGGGTCTGGGCGATATTCCCCTGATCGGTAATCTGTTCAAATATTCGACCCGCAAACGCAGCAAAACCAATCTGATGGTATTTCTGCGGCCAATCGTGATCCGTAATAGTGAACAGAGTACCAACCTGGTCAACGATCGTTACGATTACATGCGGCGCGCTGGCGAGACCAGTCAGCCTAATGCAAGTCCGCTGCTGCCTAGTGTATCTGCACCCACTCTGCCGCCATTACAAAATGGTCAGCCGGTCGGTGGCATGCTGGTTGAACGTCGGCCAGCGCCAGCGACCGAAGTACCGAAGACTGAAACGCCCAAGACCGAAACACCCAAAGCCGCCCCATGAGTCAAACCCATCTTCTTCCCTATGCCTATGCGCGCGATTTTGCGCTACTGGCGCACCGTGTTGAGCCCGCTGAAGCGGGCGCTGCGGCAGTCGAGGTCTGGGTCTCGGACGCGACCGTGCCGACAGCGGTGGCGGAAGTCAGCCGCCGTTTCGGCCGCGTCAAAATCAAATCGCTGCCGCGCGACGAGCTCGATGCGGCGATTGCCGAAGCCTATGCCGGTGGCGGCGGCGATGCCCAGCAAGTGATCGACGATGTGGAATCCGATCTCGATCTGGCGCGTCTGATGCAAGACATGCCCGCCATCGAAGATTTGCTCGAATCAGCCGATGATGCGCCAGTGATCCGCATGATCAATGCACTGCTCACGCAGGCATTACGCGAAGAAGCCTCGGATATTCATATCGAACCCTTCGAACAAATTTCGGTGGTGCGCTTTCGTATCGATGGCCGACTGCGCGACGTGGTGCGGCCCAAGAAAGCCATCCATGCCTCACTGATCTCGCGCATCAAGATCATGGCGCAGCTCGACATCGCCGAAAAGCGTTTGCCGCAAGATGGCCGGATTACTTTGCGCGTGGGCGGTAAGCCGGTCGACGTGCGTGTGTCGACCCTGCCGACCGGTCACGGTGAGCGCGCCGTGCTACGTCTGCTCGACAAGGAAGCCGGTCGTCTCGATCTGCGCTCGTTGGGTATGAGCGAGGAAGTGCTGCCGCAGTTCGATCAACTCATCGCCCAGCCGCATGGCATCGTGCTGGTGACTGGTCCGACCGGTTCAGGCAAAACCACCACGCTGTATGCTGCGCTTTCGCGTCTGAATGCCAGTACGACTAATATTTTGACGGTCGAAGATCCGATCGAATACGAACTGGCCGGTGTCGGCCAGACGCAGGTCAACGCGCGTATCGACATGAGCTTTGCTAAAGCCTTGCGCGCGATTCTGCGGCAAGATCCGGACATCATCATGATCGGCGAGATCCGCGATCTGGAAACGGCGCAGATCGCCGTCCAGGCTTCGCTGACCGGTCACCTTGTCTTGGCGACCCTGCATACCAACGATGCCGCCGCGGCCGTCACGCGTTTGCTCGACATGGGTATCGAACCCTTTCTCTTATCGTCCTCGCTGCTCGGTGTGGTGGCGCAGCGTCTGGTGCGCAAACTCTGCGGCCATTGTAAGTCGCAGGAGCAGGGTGTCTGGCAGGCGGTCGGCTGCGAACATTGCGGTCATACCGGTTACCAGGGACGGGTCGGCATCTATGAATTATTGCTGACCACGGATGCGATTCGGGCGCAGATTCATCAGCAGGCATCCGAAGCAGATATTCGCAGCGCAGCGCAGGCCGATGGCATGCTGACCATGCGTGAAGATGGTCAACGCTGGCTGGCCGATGGCACCACGACGCAGGCCGAATTGCTGCGCGTGGCGAAAGAGTAAGCCATGCCCGCCTTTCGTTATGACGCAGCCGATGCGCTCGGCGCCACGACCACCGGGGTCGTGAATGCCGACAGCGCCCGCGCTGCGCGGGCCGACCTGCGCGCGCAGGGTTTGGTGCCGATCAGTGTGGACGCCATTACGGCGCAGGTGGATGAAACCGGCAAGCTCAAACGTGCGCGCTTTGGTGACAAATTATCGACCGTCGAATTAGCCCTCTTTACGCGCCAGATGGCCAGTCTGCTGGAAGCCAGCCTGCCGCTGGAACAGGCATTTTCTGCCTTGCTCGAACAGGCCGAACGCGCGTATGTGCGCGACCTGATTGCCTCCATCCGTTCGGAAGTTATGGGCGGCGCATCTTTGTCGGACGCGCTGTCGCATCATCCGCGCGATTTCGCCGATATTTATCGCGCATTGGTCGCTTCAGGTGAACAGATCGGTCAGCTCGCCCGGGTCTTGTCGCGGCTGGCAGATTACATTGAACGTCGCAATGCGCTGGTACAAAAAGTGCAGCTGGCGTTTACCTACCCGGCCATCGTGACGGTCGTGGCCTTCGCGATTGTCATTTTTTTGCTGACCTATGTCGTGCCGCAAATTGTCTCGGTGTTTGCCAACACCAAACAGAAGCTGCCGCTCTTAACGGTCATGATGTTGGCGATTTCCGATTTTGTCCGTAGCTACGGCTGGCTGGTCGCCATCGTTATCGCGGCGGCGGCCTTTGCCTGGCGGCGGGCCTTAAAAAATCCCGCCATCCAATACCGTTTCCATCAATGGTTATTAAGCGCGCCGCTGATCGGCCGTTTTGAGCGCAGCCTCAATACCGCTCGCTTTGCCAGTACACTGGCCATTACGATCGGCTCGGGCGTGCCGATCCTGCGCGCTCTGCAAACCAGCCGCGATACCTTGGGCAATGTGGCTATGCGGGCGCAGGTCGATGAAGCCACCAATAAAGTGCGCGAAGGGGTTGGTCTGGCACGTGCGCTCTCTGCGCATCAGCATTTTCCGCCCATGCTGATCCACATGATCCGTGCCGGTGAAGTCACTGGTGAATTACCGGCCATGCTCGAGCGTGCCGCCAATGCGCAGGAGCAGGATCTTGAACGTCGCGCGCTGACCATTGCCGGACTGCTTGAGCCGGCACTGATCTTGGCCATGGGTGTGGTGGTACTGTTGATCGTGCTGGCGGTGCTCATGCCGATCATTGAAATCAATCAGCTGGTTCGATAGGAAAAACGGCCATGAAAGAATCCCCCCGACTAGCGCAGGGCGTCTTATTTCTCAGTTTTATTTTGCTGTGTATGTCGCTCACTTACTGGGGGCTGCAGACCTTTAAGCCGCAGCCACGGGCTGTCGCGGATGTCGCACAAACGGCGCGTGCCGCCGCTGGCTTAGATGCCGCCGCCAGCTTGTTTGGCGGGCGTGCCGCCAATGTCGCGCTGGTCAGTAATTATCAGCTCAAGGGCGTGGTCATGGCGAGTAATCCCATCGATAGCGCTGCCATCATTGCGGTCGATGGCAAGCCTGCGCAGTCGTGGATCGTGGGTCAGGAATTGCAGCCCGGCGTGCTCGTCAAGGAAGTGCGCGCAAATTATATTGTGCTCAGTGAAGGCGGCCTGACCAAGCGACTCGAATTGCCGGAGAGCGTCAAGCCAGTATCCAGTGCCGGCACACCGCCCGTCGGTATCAATCCAGGCATGCCACCGACTGGATTACCGCAAGTCATGCCAAATCAAAATAATCCCGGCATACAGCCCGCCCCGGTCGCGCCGCCTGTCCCGCCTACGCCGGCGAATGCACCGAATTAAATGCATGGTGGGTAATGGGGAGCAAGCCTTTTTGACGGGTGTCGCATAGGCAAAGCAAACAGCAGAATTTATTGGGCATTTGATAAGCCATCCTCTACCATGTAAAAACATTTTACGATGCGTCGAGGTTGTTCGATGAACCCCACTTCCCCCGCCATGGCAGCTACTGCGTTCGGCATCTTGTCGGTAGTATGTCAGTCTCATGCTCCCGTCACGGCACAGCCGCGACACTTCCAGTCAAGCTTAAGTGAGCTGCCTTTGGAAGAGAGGACGATCGATGTAGCGCTGTCAACAATAATGCCATCGGCCTCGCCATTTCCGATGCCATCCTCGACACCACGCAAGAAAAAGCAAAAGATCAGTGACGAAAGTGAGGCCAGTCTTCAACCAGACGCACAATTATTGCTTAGTTTAAGTGGCGAGCCGACTTTACCTGCGCCAGTCATGATGTCAAGCGCTGCAGTAAGTTCATCCCAGTCACAGAGTTCTATGGCGCCAGTGAGTTTGGGACAAGGCATTATGGCCGGGCTGACAATGTCGTCGTCTTTGTCGTCATCGTCATTGCCTTCATCTTCATCTTCATCTTCATCTTCATCTTCATTTTCGACCTCACCCATCACGTCCTACACACCTTTCGCGCGTAGCGACAGGTATGAAATTTATTCTGGCGTTCCAGGCCAACGCTTACATCCAATAGCCTTTTCAACATCATCTACTGGACAGCCTATTGTCGGATCTCATCTATTCCTTTTTGGTCGTAATGGAAGAAAGGAGATGCACGAACGAGGCTTGACGCGTTTTGATCTAGTATTTCCCCCCTTTTCACATCCCCCCTTTTCGCGATTGTTCGGTGGACTAGATCAAGGACTCGATTTTCGAAGTGATAGGCAACCCGATCCGGAATTAACTGCAGCGATCGAATGCCACCGCAGAGCTGAAATAGTCTATGAACACTTATTTCCGCCGGGTGATTGTGGGATAGAGTTTCTCTGGAATACGCCTAGATATATAGAATCTTTATACAGTTTATTGTTCCCAGAGCCCGCTCAGAGACAATTAATCACTTTAGACGGTTTTAGGTTCAGTTTTGAGTATTTGTATAAGACGGGACAGATCTTTCTCGTTAAACAGGGTGACAGATATTTTTTTACCCACGCAAAATAATAGCCATACGTTCTCCACACATTTGCGCCATCGCAAGCAACAGCGCCTTATTCTCAAAATTTTCCCGATAGCCAAGAAATTATTTTCACCTGACTTGGTCTGATTCTGTGAGCACCATCAAGCGTCGCATTGCATGGGCGCCTTGGTGGCGGATGTTGCCGTCACGGAAAAGGACACACGGAATGACGCAAGATAAACCAAACGACGCAGTGCATGCACATGGATCCCCCCATGCCGTCACTACTGAGCAGAAAAGCACCAACGCGGAGGATAAAAAGATACCTGCACGGCGTGGTTTTGCTGCGATGGACGAGTCACGGCAAAAAAGCATTGCCAGTGCCGGCGGGCGTGCTGCACATGAGAAGGGCACCGCCCATGAATTTAATCGTGAAGAAGCGCGCGCTGCTGGACGAAAAGGCGGTGAGGCCGTGAGTGAAAATCGGGCCCATATGGCCGCCATTGGCCGTAAAGGCGGCGAGGCTAGACAAGCGGCGCTGCATGCAAAACGTGCGACAGCATCGACCGCTGCTAGCGCACCAGAAAAAACAGTCGTGCAGGATAAGGAGTAATTTCCAAGCCGAAGTTTAGCGCCGCACATGCAGCGCAATCAAGCCTGGCTGGAGAATGATTTTAAACAGCGCCAACACCAAATGATTGAGATGGATAAATTCGATCACCTTGCCGCGTTTGGCGAGTTCCTGCAGCGGATTCATCAGTAGTCCGGCTGCATTAAAGTCAACCCGCGTAAGTGCACTGCAATCAAAACGCGCTGGATCATGTGACGCTGCATAGGCATGAATCGCCTGCAGCTGCGCAGGGCTGAGTTCGTGCATGACTGCGGGCAGCAGAAAAGCGTCAGGCTGGCTTGCTAAGATCTTCTGTGTCAGTGCAGGCGAACGCAATAGCGGCTTAACAAACGCCGGTGGTGAGACTTCAAAGGTAACGCAATAGTCCATGCTGCATTCCTCAAAGGCGCTTTCCTGATCCATGAGGCGGTAGACTTCCATGAGTAGCAGCCAGGGATCACTGCCGCTTTCTCGGCGCCCAGGGAGGGTCAGTGTTTGCAGCACTTTGATGAGGGAATTGGCGGCGATCAGCAGGATGTTTTTGCTCGACTTTTGCAGATGCCGCAATAATTCCAGTACGATGCCTGCGCCGGCAGGATCGATCGTCAGGACGCTGGTGAAGTCGAGTCTGACGACGACAATCTGTGCTGGGTAAGCTGTCGCACTGTCGAAAAGCCGTTTGGCGTTTGCGTCAATTTGGGGCGGAAAGCGCAGGGCGGTTTCGGTGTTCTGTCCGCGCGGCTCGGTGCCAGGTTTGGTGCCCGTCTTGGTGTCCATCTCATGCCAACCTGGCGGCGAGGCTTCAAAATGGCGGGCATAGGCGATGGACAGGCGGTCAAATAAATCGCGTCTATTTAATACTTCATAGAGATCAAATAGCATGGCCCAGGCCTGATGCGTCACATCGCTGTGGGAGTTTTGTCGGATGAGGCTCTGCAAAAGTTCTTCGGCTACGCTCTGACGGCCAAGGGAATACATGAGTGCGGCTTCATCAATGGTGGGGGTGGCTTCAATGGGCGCGGCGAGACTGCCAGAAGGGCCGATGATCAGTGTTGTGTCGTCCCTGTCAATCACAGAGGGGAGGGCAGGTCTCTTGGTGGCGTCGGATAATGCCGCTGTCTTGCTGTTGTCGACGCTGTGTTGTTGGCTTGTGTGTGTTGTCCGTGCCGGGGAGGCATGCTCCTGCGCTGGTGCTGCCGGAAGATTTTTCGACTGCTCGCGCGACAGCACGTCTGGTGTGCCTTTATTGTCGCGATTGCCAAATAATGAAAAGAGTCCCACGGGTATCCAGAAGTGTCAGTTTTACTATGTTTGCAAGGCGGTGATTAATTTTAGCGGGTAGACGTCGCCGCAAGAAAAAATCGCGTCACAATACACGCTGATTCACGGTGATTTACGCCGATTCATCTAAAGATTCACTATATAAGCAACAACTCGTGCAGCAATCCAGACGATAATCAAGACGACAGGTCGGCAACGAATCCAGGCAATCACTCAGCTAGGAATTTAGGCAGGATTTCAGGCAGGAATTTAGTCAAGCATTCCAGCCGAATGTTAATAGCTATTAGTCGAAAAAAAAGCGCGCGACCTTGAAGTCGTGCGCTTTTTGTTTTAGCAGTCCGGCGAATCAGTCACCATACAACTTTTGTTTGAGCTCGCGCCGTTGCTGCGCTTCCAGTGAGAGGGTCGCAGTGGGTCGGGCCAGCAGACGGGGAACGCCGATCGCCTCACCCGTTTCTTCGCACCAGCCATAATCACCCGCGTCAATGGACTGGATGGATTGCTGCACTTTCTTGAGCAGCTTGCGCTCGCGATCGCGGGTACGTAATTCCAGCGCATGCTCTTCTTCGATGGTGGCGCGATCGGCGGGATCGGGCACCAGAACGGTTTCCCGCAAATGCTCGGTGGTTTCGCCGGCATTGCGTACCAAGTCTTTTTCGAGCTGCTGCAGGCGATTCTTAAAAAACGCCAGCTGGGCCGCGTTCATGTACTCCTTCTCGCCCATTTTGAGTAATTGTTCTTCGGTCAGGAGGGCGCCAGCGGTCGCTTTGGCGGCAGTACTTGATTTAGGTGTTTTGGTAGCCACGTGGTTCACTTTCGAAACTTTGGGTTTGTGGATTTTATCCACTACGGCGCTATACGCCTTGTTGATGCGCATAGCGACAATGGATTTTCATTTTCTGGAATAGACTTTTGAAATCCTTGTGGACGCAAATGCCAAAGCACGCTCTGCCCCCACCTCAAAACCCAGATAGTCTACACCAAACATTGCTCTAAACCTGTAAGAAATACATCTTTTGGCAGATTTAGACCGATAAAAACCATCTTGTTACTGCGCTGCTCGCCGGGTGCCCATTGGCTGCCAACATCACTGCCCATAATCTGGTGAACGCCCTGAAAGACCACCCGTCGCTCGCCGCCGTCCATCCACAGCACGCCTTTGTAGCGCAGCATGCGCGGGCCATAGACATTGACCAGGCTGGCCAGAAAGTAGTCCAGGCGGGCGCTGTCAAAGGCCCGCTCGCTGCGAAAAACAAAGGCGGCGATGCCATCGGTATGGTGGGCATGGTGGTGGTCATGGGCGCAATGTTCGTCATGCACGTGGGCGTGCTCTTGTTCCTCGGTATGCAAAAAATCTGCATCGAGTTCGAGTTTTTCGTGCAAGTTAAAGCCGCGCAGATCAAGCACTTCGTCCAGCGCTGCCTGACCAAAGGCCAGCAGGCTGATCGGCGCACGCGGGTTCATTCTGGCCAGACGCGTCTTGAGTACCTCGATCTCGGCTGGCGTGACCAGGTCGGTCTTTGACAGCAGGATCTTATCGGCGAAGCCCACCTGACGTTGTGCCTCCTCGTGCCTGTCGAGCTGATCCATGGCATGCCGGGCATCGACCACCGTGATGATGGCGTCCAGCAGATAATGGGTGCCGACTTCTTCGTCGACAAAAAAGGTCTGCGCCACCGGCCCCGGATTGGCCAGACCGGTTGTCTCGATGACGACGCGGTCAAAATCGAGTTCGCCGGCGTTGCGCTTTTGCGCCAGCGAACACAGCGCCGTGATCAAGTCGCCGCGCACGGTACAGCAGATGCAGCCATTATTCATTTCGATGATTTGCTCATTACTGTCGTGCAGAAGAATGGCATTGTCGATATTTTCTTCGCCAAACTCGTTTTCGATCACGGCAATCTTGTGCCCGTGGGCTGCCTGCAAAATGTGCTTGAGCAGTGTCGTTTTGCCGGCACCAAGAAAGCCGGTGAGTATGGTGGTGGGGATCAGGGCCATCGTGTCGTCGCTTTAAAAAAGAGTGCCACACTATGCGGCGCCCGGGACGAAATTGCAAGGCCCGCAGCCTGCAGGAATGGGCGCGCTATTCGACGCGCTATTCGTTGCGTTTTTTGGCCCGCGGATGGGCCGCGTCATACACCTTGGCCAGATGCATAAAGTCGAGCGCCGTGTAGACCTGGGTCGAGGTAATGGCGGCATGGCCGAGCATTTCCTGGACTGCGCGCAGATCACCGGAGGATTGCAATACATGTGAGGCAAACGAATGCCGTAACACATGCGGATGCACGTCTGAAGGAATGCCGATCTTTTGTGCATGCGCTTTCAGGCGCAGCTGCAATACCCGCGCAGAGATACGGGTTCCGCGCTCCGACAGAAACAGCGCATGCGGATCGTTTTTGACCAGACTGCCACGCAAGGTCAGCCAGGATAAAATCGCTGTCAGGGCCGGCTGTCCGACCGGTACCGAACGCACCTTGCTGCCTTTACCAGTGACTTTGACGGTATGGTCATCAAAATCGATCCAGCCCGCCGAGGTGTGGCCAGTTTCTTGCACATGCCGCACATCCAGGCTGGTTAATTCTGACACCCGTAGTCCGCTTGAATACAGCAGCTCGAACATCGCCTGATTACAGCTGTGCGTGGATTGCGCGGGATCCATCCCCACCGACACCAGTTGCACGGCATCGTCGGCCGACAGCGCCTTAGGCAGGGCTTGCTTACGCTTGGGCGGCTTAACGCCATCGACCGGATTTTGCGCCATCGGCAGCTGCTGGGCGAGCCAGGAAAAAAATCCGCGCCAAGCAGAGAGCTTGCGGGCAATCGAGCGTGGATTGAGTCCGCGCGAATGGAGCGCGATGGTGAACTGGCGGATCTGCACCAGGGTCACCGAAGGCAGGGCAGCGGGCACAGGCAAGGCGGCACAAAACTGCTGCAGTTCGACCAGATCGCGCCCGTAACTGGCCACGCTCAGTTCGGCCAGACGGCGCTGGAATTTCAGATAGTCGAGGTAGCCATCCAGATGCGCACGATTATGTTCGGCGCTCATGGTGGACAAGCCTGGGCGAACAACATTAGTCAGCTAACAGACTGGCCAGTGCGGCACTGGCGGTCTCGCCGATATTGGCCAGGAAGTCGGTCGCCATGTCGGCACCGAAGCGTTCGACGTCTTCGGAGCCCATGATCAGCAGACCAAACACGACCTTGCTCTCGGGGTGACGCAGGGCCAGCATGGCCAGCGACTTTGTCTGCGCCTGATTATCCAGCCAGCCAGCCGCTTCGAAGTCGTTGTTGGGACCGCAAAACGGATTCGCCAGTCCACTAGCGAACAGGCGCGCATCGTCTGAAACTGGCTGAGCGAAGGGAGAATCGGCCAAAGCTTCAGCCACACCCCAGAGTCGCATCGTCACGTTCGGCAGGGAAAAGATCTTTTGCAAGCCCCCTACCAGCGCGTTGGGCAAATCGACGGCATTGCGTGTCATGAGCAGGGTGCGACTCCATTCCTGCATGCGCTCGGTGATGCGGTCGTTGTCCTGGCCAAGACGGATCAGGTTTGCCATGTGCAATTCCAGGGTCTTGTTTTTCTCGCGCAAAATTTCCATTTGCCGCTCCTGCAGCGAAATAGCCTTGCCGATCACCGGGCTGGTCAGGCGGATGCTGGCCAGAAGTTCGGCGTTCTGTTCAAAAAATCCAGCATGGTCGAGCAGGTATTGGGCAACAGCGGCAGAGTCGAGTTCAGCGTTCATGGTGGGGGCACAGGGTAAGTTTGAGAGGAGGCATTTAATTTGTCCCCGATTGTACACACCCACAGGCGCAATAAAAAGGGCACCCGCAGGTGCCCAAAAAAAGCCGACGACATTACGTGCCGAAGGATGTCTTAAAATTTATGTCGGATACCGATATTAAATGCCTGATCGCCGCTACCTTTTTCAATGGCACTGCCGACGGTATAGCTAGCGCCATTATTATTGGTAATCCGGCCGTAGGACGTATAAAGATTCGTGCGTTCACTGAGGTTATAGGTATAACCCAGTGCCCACTGCCGGGCGTCCCGGTTGATAGCAGTACGGTCGTCTTTACGAATATAAGAGCCGATGATGGTGCTCGGCCCGAAGGGTGCTAAAAAGCCAATCAGATAGTCCCGTTCATCCAGTGACAGTAAGCCCTTGCGTTGCGTCATGCCGAGGTTAGCCGTCACGGGTCCAAAGTTCCAAGTGCCGATCAACAGGGTGTCTTTGTCACTGTCGTTGCCTGTCGGGTCATTAGCAGAGTGGTAGCCCAGCTTGACGTTGAGCGGCCCATTGTTATACCCCACCGAACCACCGAACTGCTTACCACCACTCGGATTACCGGTCACTTCACCCAGTCCGTAAATCAGTTCGGCGGTAGCGCCGCTCCACTGTGGGCTTTTGTAGGTGAGCGCGTTATCGATGCGGGTTGGAGAGTAGATCAGATTTTGTGCGTTACCTGCCAGACCAACCTTGAACGGATCGTTTTCCATCAAGGCTAAGTAATGTGGCGAATATTGGCGTCCCAGCGCAACCGCACCCCAGTTACCACCCACACCGACCCAGGCCTGGCGTCCAAATAGCCGGCTATCTTGATTGCTGAAGCCGTTATCCATCCCAAAGCCGCTTTCGAGCGTGAAGCGGGCGCTATTGCCGCCCCCCAAATCTTCTGTGCCGCGAAAACCCAGTCGGGTGCCCGATTGCACACCGCTGGTGAGCTTGGTGACCGTGCCGGCAGCGTTGCCCCGTTCGCTCACCAGACCGGCATCCAAAATGCCGTAAATCGTGATCGCCGATTGCGCCGACGCGCCCCCAGCCAGACTGCCCAACGTTGCTAAAACAAGTAACGATTTCTTCATTGCGTTTTCCTTTAACAAAATGACGGCGAAATCCGAAGTAGACGGATGATCGAAGCCTAGATGTTGTCGCCAGAGGCGAAGGAAAGCTGGTCGTCAGAAGGCTTGTACGTCGTTCGAAAGCAGATAAATTCGACCAAGGTGTCGCATTTGAATTACAGGATTTCTAGACGTCATCCACAAATTGATATCGCTTTGCCGACACTTGCGATTACGCAGAAACTTAACCGGTATTCTCGGTCAGTCTGACGACTGAAACAGGCTTCTTGCGCCCCCCTTTCTCCAGGCGCTATTTGCCGTATTAAGGTTACGCTTCACATGCTGATTGGAGATCGCTTCTTGGCAACACGTACTGCTTTAACGATTCTGCGTTCCGCACGTGCTGGTCATGCGCCGGCGCAGCTGACTCTGGGCCGGCGTTATTTATTCGGCGAACAGGGCTTGCCGCGTAATCCCGCAAGTGCCCTGTATTGGTTGGATCGCGCCGCCAGTCAGCAAGAGCCTGACGCCTGGCTATTGATCGGTCGTCATGTACCGTTTGATGTTGCCCGCGCCTTAGCGCCGGCGGAATCTTTGGCGCAGTGGTATGAACGGGCCTACGATTCCGGTGTCGCGCAAGCCGGTCTGGTGTTCGCTCAGCTCGTTTTTGGCGCATCAGAAAATTCTGTTGGACACGACTTGCAACATAAGGCTCTGATCGCCTTGACGAACGCCGCGCAGGCGGGCATCGCCGAGGCGCAATGGTATCTGGCGCAACGGCTCGGTGACAAAGACGATCCATCTGCGCTGGAAAATAATACCGTGATGTACTGGATGCAGCGCGCTGCCCATGGCGGCATCGCCGATGCCCGTCGCGCCTTGCGTGAACATGCCTGGGCGGAAGAGGACGGCGAAGAATTTATTTTCTGGGCCTTGCCTGATGCGCGGGCATGTGTTGCACGCTACGACGCGCGCAGATCAGCTGGCCAACGTTGCAGTGCCGAGGAACGCGTAGTGTTATCGCGTTGCGCCGGGTATCTTCTGGATCAGGAAAGAGATTGCGCCGAGGGTCTGAAGATGCTCAAAATCGCCGCACAAGAAAACGATCAGACGGCGCAGTTTTATTTGGGGCTGTGGCTGGCACGGCTCGATGAAAATGGCGCACGATGCGCCCATTCGCGCGGCTTGGCGCAGTATAAAAAGGCGATTTATTGGCTCACACGGGCAGCACAGCAAGCCCACGCCGGTGCCTGGTTTATTCTGTCGTGTCTGTATCGTAAGCGCGCCTGTTCCTTGCGCGACGCGAATGCGGCGCAGCACTGTCTGCAGCGTGCAGCACATGCCGGACATGCGCAGGCGCAGTATGAAATAGGTCTGCTGAAGTGGCGCCAGCGAAGCACATGCACTGACGCCGATGTTGAAGCCAGTCAATGGCTGTTAAAAGCCGCTTATCAGGGACACGCCGCCGCACAAACCTTGCTGAATGAAATGCGCTGCCAACAAAGCACGGCCGACTGGTTACCAGCCAATTTGCGAACGCAGCTGAAGTTGCAACTGCAGCGAAACCAGCCGTCGATCTGCCAGACAGCACTCGCATGTCCCTTTATGGCGGCCCGGCTTGCGCTCGCTCAGGCCTTTGGTCTGTCGATGGCCGAGGCCTTAATGATCGATCCTGTTAAAGCTAATCGCAGCCATTGTTTGTGCATTGATATCCGCGCCCAGAGACCACGCGTACCACGGCGATTGGTGCTGATCGAAACCGACGCCCAGAGACAGGCGCTGGAACAATGTCAGCGTGTATTTAACATGCCGGAAATGGAATTGGCCAATCTGGAAGGCAGCTACCGGCAGCGCGCCTACCGCTTACGCGCCCAGCTGCAGAAAACACACACACACAAAATCACTTAGCATTGCGCTAGAGCGTTATTTCACCCTCAAACACCGTCACTGCTGGTCCGCTCAGCATGACGGGTGACGTGCTGCCCGCCCAAGCGATTGTCAGCTCACCCCCGCGCATATCGACCCGCACAGGCGAATCCAGCAGGCCGCACTGAATCCCAGCCACCACCGCAGCGCATGCGCCGGTGCCACAGGCCAGCGTTTCGCCAGCGCCACGCTCATACACGCGCAGCCGTATGTGTTGACGTGAAAGCACTTGCATGAAGCCGGCATTGACCCGCTTGGGAAAGCGCGGATGGGATTCGATGACCGGGCCGTCGGTGGTCAGCGGTGCCTGATCGACATCCGCAACAATCTGTACCGCATGCGGGTTACCCATAGAAACCAATGCCACCTGTAGCGTCTTGCCATTCACTTCCAGCGGCCATAAAAAATCGACCGGCGAAAGACCGGTGGTTTCGAACGGCAATAGTTCTGGCACCAGCCGCGGGGCACCCATGTTGACGGTGATTCTGCCATCGTCGAGCATGGACAGTTCGATGATGCCGCTCATGGTTTCCACCCGAACGGTGCGCTTGTTGGTTAAGCCTTTTTCGATCACGAACTGCACGAAAGCGCGCGCGCCGTTACCGCATTGTTCTACCTCACCCCCATCAGCGTTGTAAATCCGGTAGCGAAAATCGACGCCCGGCGTGGTGGCGTTCTCCACCACCAGAATCTGATCGGCACCCACGCCAAATCGCCGGTCGGCGATGTGCGCCCATTGCGCCGGGCTCAAGTCGACCTGCTGGTGAATCGCGTCAATGACAACAAAGTCATTGCCGGCGCCGTGCATTTTGGTGAAAGTGAGTTTCATAGCCGTGATTATCTTGCATTTTGTCTGATAACGGCTGTTTTAAGCGGGTGTTTTGCTGGCTTCGTCGCGTTGTTTAATTTCCACATTGAAACATTAATTCAGCCCTTAATTTGCATAAAGGCAAGTAGTAAATTGACCCACGGTAACGCGGAGGTTAAAGTTGTAACAACTAACAGTAAATAGTCATGATATCCAGCTTTCTGTCATAGAAACTGTGTCGGTCATGCCTGAATTAAATCTGTTGGGGAAGATTGTCTACATGCATAAATCAATGGGAGCTTCACAATAATGTTAAAACAAAAAGCACTGAGCCAGTCCATGAGAGTCATTTTCTCAGGCGGCCTCCTGCTAGGAATGGGTATGTTCGCGTCCCCAGTCTTCGCGCAGGAAAAGACGGATGTCGTGGAAGTGACAGGTACGCGTATCAAAGCGCCTGGAACGATATCGAATAGCCCGATTTCATCCATCGGCGTAGAAGAAATCAAATCAGCACAGCCAATTGCTGTCGAAGAATTCTTCAAGAACTTGCCTGCCGCAGTACCAGCGATTGGTCCAGCCACCAATAACGGTACCGGTGGTGGTGCAACGATTGACCTGCGTGGCCTGGGTTCCAACCGCACCTTGGTGCTGGTCAATGGTCGCCGTATGGTGCCTTTTAACCTGAGCGGATCTGTCGATACCAATTCGATTCCTATCGCCTTACTTGATCGCGTTGATCTGGTGACTGGTGGCGCTTCTGCTGTGTATGGCGCGGATGCGGTATCGGGTGTGGTCAACTTTAATCTGAAAAAGAAGTTTGAAGGTTTCGACGTGTCGAGCTCCTTCGGCACTTCCGGACAGCAGGATGCTAAACGTAATCGTACCGATGTCACCATGGGTGGCAGCTTCGCTGACGGTCGCGGTAATGTGGTGTTAAGCCTTGGTAAAACACACGCTGATCCTTTGCAACAAATTTCGCGCGATTACGGCAAAATTTCTACCAGTTCTGTGACGGGTGCGTTTGAAGGTTCCGGCACCACGGTACCAGCCCGTATTAGCGTATCGCAAGGTAAGACTGGCACGACTGCCCTGGCAGGTAACTGGGTCATCAATCCGACTACAGGTGCACTCACGCCTTACACTGCGGCTGATTCGTTTAACTTTAATCCAGTGAACTACTACGTAACAGGTCTGGATCGGACGCAGGCGACATCGCTGGCTAACTTTAAGATCAATAGTAATTTTGAAGCCTACGCTGAATTGTTTAGTACCGGTAGCAAAGTCTCCAGTACCTTGGCAGAGTCGGGTTCATTCCTGAACGTCTATAACGTCCCAATCGGCAATCCTTTCCTGCCTGAGGCAGCTCGCCAGCAAATCTGCGCCCGTCAAGGGATCGTGGCAGCCAATTGCGTGGTCGGCAACACGACTTTAGTGCCAATGACAATTGGTCGTCGCTTTGTGGAAATGGGTCCGCGTTTCAATGACTTTGATAACAAGACCTTGCAAACGACCTTGGGTTTAAAGGGCGATCTGCCGTATGACTGGACCTACGATGCGTATTGGTCTCGCGGTAACGCAGATCAAACGCAAATCCGTCGTAACTGGGGATCCTTCTCCAAGCTGGGCCAGGCACTCAATGCGGTCAGCACGACGGCTTGTGTCAATCCTGCCAATGGTTGCGTTCCACTGAATATTTTTGGCGCAGCAGGTTCGATCACGCCAGCTATGATCAACTTTGTTAACCTCAGCGCGATCTTGATGCAGGCTGTGGAACAAAATGTCATGTCGGCTTCCGCTTCGGGCGACCTGGGCAAACAAATTGTCAGCCCGTTGGCAAAAGCGCCAATCAATATGGCGTTTGGTGCTGAGAAACGTAAGATGACGGCCGCCAATCGTTCAGATGCAGCAGCGCAAATCCAGGGCGAAGTTCTCGGCGCTGGCGCACCTCTGCCTGACCGTTCCGGTACCTTCACAATGAGCGAAATGTTTGTTGAGTCATCGATTCCGCTGATCAAGGATTTGCCATTCGCTAAATCTGTCAATGTTGAGCTGGGCTATCGTCAAACTGAGTTTGCGACCCAATCGACCAATAAGTACAGCAGCTATAAGTACGGTGGTGAGTGGGAGCCGGTCAAGACGATTCGTTTCCGTGCTATGGCACAAAAAGCGACCCGTGCACCGAACATCAATGAGCTCTACGCACCATTGGTATCTGGCCTGTCGAATCTGTCTACTGATCCTTGCCAATTGGCACTGGTGAATCAGGCGCAAGCAAATACGCCTGGTACGTTGTCGAACCTGTGCCGTCTGACTGGTGTCCCTGCCAATGCGATTGGTAGTTTGTCTTCGCCGTCTGCAGGTCAGATCAATAACCAGTCTGGTGGCAATCCAAACCTGGGACCAGAAGAAGCCAAAACCAAGACTATTGGATTTGTGTGGGAGCCTGTGCCAAAGCTGGCGATTTCGCTCGATTACTACAAGATCGCGATCGACAAAGCCGTATCCAGCCCAAGCACGACCGATATTCTGGACGACTGCTACAATCCAACGCGTAATTCGGGTCTGACTCTGAACGCAGCCTGTGCACAAGTTCAGCGTAGCCCGATCACTGGTACTTTCAATGGTGTGGATGCGCCGGGTGTGTTGACGCCTTTGTCGAATCAGGGCAAACAAGCCACGAGTGGCTTTGATCTGAACGTGGCCTACCAGGCAGCGATGAAAGATCTGGGCATGGATGCCAAATGGGGTACCTTGAATCTGAGCTTCGGTGCCAACCAAGTGCAGTCATATACCTTCCAGGCGACACCAGCGTCGATCAATCGTGATTGCCTGGGCTTCTACAGCATTGCTTGCGGTGCACCTAACTTCAAGCGTAAGTTTAATCAGCGTACTGCCTGGAATTTTAATGACTTCTCTTTCTCGTATAACTGGCGTTATATGAGCGATGTCACTATCGAGCCACTGGCGACCGGTTTCTTCCCAGCCTATACAAAGATTGATGCATACAGCTACGTCGATCTGGGTGGTGTATGGAATGTCAGCAAGATGATTCGCGTGAACCTGAGCGTGACAAACTTGTTTGACAAGAAGCCACCGTTTGTTGGCGGCACGATCGGCACGACAGGTACCAATAGTGGTAACACCTTCCCGCAAACATACGATGCGGTTGGCCGTTATTTCTCAGTTGGCGCTTCGTTAAAGTTCTAATCGTTTTCGTGTACGAAAAAAAAGGCGGACTTCGGTCCGCCTTTTTTTATATCAGAGAATACGTCTGTCATGCCGATTGCACAGAGCGCATTTTACGTACTGGCTCCGCCTGCACCGCCTGGCATCAGGCAATCGCATTCATCAAATCGACCTACGGCGTCATGGTGAGCTGCGCAATCCAGGCACTCAAGGCCTCGGCGTCAAATCCGCCCACCAGCGTCAAAGGTGGGCCCTGATAATGCCAGTTGATCGAGAAACCATAGTCCCACAGCAAATAGCCGGGTTCGGTTAAATACGTTGGTGGCGGACTGGCTTGTTCCAAGCCGATCGTGGCAGACTGCGTGGTGCCGGTACTGAGATATTGGGGCGACAATAAAAGCAGACTATTTTCAATCCACCCGTGTTCCTCATCAATACTTTCTTTATTTTGTGCGTTATACATAAGTTTCCCTTTACCGTTTTTATCGTTATCCGATGCATGGTGGGCGTCGGCGATACAGAAGAGGGGAAGCGAAAACATCGCATCGTCATAGATTTGCTTCCCGCAAAATAATAGTGAATCAATCAACCGGATTGGCTCAATAAAAATGTCTGGGGAAACAAGCAAATTCGGCAAACGTGCGAAGCTTGTAAAGGGAGTGTTGCGATTATGAAATTGTGCGCTACAAGCCAGGCATTACGGCGCAAGCATTAAAGCTTAATCATTACAGCTTAATTATTACAGCTCAATCATAAACATTGGCTTCACCGGGGGGGCGCGTTTTAAAGCGTTTATGGGTCCAGAAATATTCGGCGGGCGTTTCCAGTACGCGCTGTTCAATGAAGGCATTCATGGTGCGCGCGGCGGCGATCAGATCATCCCCTGGCGTGTTTTCCCATGCAGGATAGAAGGCGACCTTCCACCCCTGATAGTTGGGTAGGGTGGTCGCTACGACCGGAATGATTTTTGCGCCTGCAGCAGCGGCAATCCTCCCTGGTGCTGTCAGTGTGGCGGCGTCGATACCAAAAAAGGGCACGAAGGCCGATTCCTTGGGGCCAAAATCCATATCCGGCAGCATAAAGAAAGGCAGGCCTGTCCGCATGGCGCGCAAAATGGGCTTGATGCCATCGGCGCGCGGCACGATTTGCACTGGCCGAAAGCGTGAGCGACCGCGTCGAAGTGCGCTATCAAAGGTCGCATTTTTCTGCCGTGTATAAATCGAGCACAGGGAAGATTCCAGCATGACGGCGACGCCGGCGACATCCAGGCTGACAAAATGCGGACATAATAAAATAACCGGTCCGGCAGCAATGTCCGCCAGTGGCATGCCCGGATCAATCTGGATCAGACGTCGCAAACGCGCCTCGGAGCCCCACCATAAGATGCCGCGTTCGAGCACGCTACGAGCATACGCAGCAAAATGCGCGTGCGCGAGCACATGGCGCTCAGTCTCGGATAAGGCCGGCAAACACAGACGTAAATTGGTCAGCGTTATATGGCGCCGCGTGCGCATGACGATGAACAGAAGCCCGCCAATGCCTTCGCCAAGACGGCCGAGCAGACTTAGTGGCAGCCAGCGCATGAGCCACATTAT